>NZ_JBWKUX010000002.1:0-142420 GCF_059421065.1 Pseudomonas sp. GW821-FHT03A09
ATCATAACTCATTGTTTAAAAAGGAGTTTTCCGTTTCGACTGCGCCGGAAGTGGGGCGAATTATAGGCCTCTAGAATTTGCCGTCAACCGCTTTTTTTCACATTTCTGTCATATCGGTCAAAAAAGCCCACTAAAACGCAAAAGCCGGCCCAAAGGGCCGGCTTTTCAGCTCGCCTTACAAACTAGGGAAGGCAAACTGGGATGCCTCATGGCTGGCCCGCTGCGGCCAACGCTGGGTAATCGCCTTGCGACGGGTATAGAAACGCACCCCATCCGGCCCATAGGCATGCAAATCGCCGAACAGAGAACGCTTCCAGCCACCAAAGCTGTGATAGGCCACCGGCACCGGCAGTGGAACGTTCACACCAACCATGCCCACTTCAATCTCATCACAGAACAGACGTGCCGCTTCCCCATCACGAGTGAAAATGCAGGTGCCATTTCCGTATTCATGATCGTTGATCAACTGCATGGCTGCTTCCAGACTGTTCACCCTGACCACACACAGCACCGGCCCAAAGATCTCTTCTTTATAGATGCGCATCTCAGGGGTGACACGATCAAACAGGCTGCCGCCCAGGAAGAAGCCTTCCTCATGCCCGGCAATACTCAAGCCACGGCCATCAACCACCAGCTCGGCACCCGCCGCCACACCATCTTCTATATAGCCACTGACCTTATCCCGCGCCTGGCCTGTCACCAGCGGCCCCATATCCAGGCCGCAAGAGGTCCCCGCGCCAATCTTCAACGCCTTGACCTGTGGCACCAGCTTGGCGATCAATGCATCCGCCACTTGGTCCCCCACACACACGGCCACCGAGATCGCCATGCAACGTTCACCACACGAACCGTACGCAGCGCCCATCAGAGCACTGACCGCATTGTCCAGGTCCGCATCCGGCATGAGCACAGCGTGGTTCTTCGCCCCACCCAACGCTTGTACGCGCTTGCCGCGTTTGGTCGCCTCGGAATAGATGTACTCGGCAATCGGTGTCGAGCCTACAAAACTCAGAGCTTTTACTTCAGGTGCTTCGATCAGCGCATCCACTGCGCCCTTGTCCCCGTGCACCACACTCAGTACGCCCTTCGGCAGACCAGCCTCCTGCAGCAATTGCGCAATCAGCAACGTCGAGCTTGGATCACGCTCCGACGGTTTCAGGATGAAACAGTTACCACAGACAATCGCCAGCGGGTACATCCACAACGGCACCATCGCTGGGAAGTTGAACGGCGTAATACCCGCCACCACGCCCAACGGCTGGAAGTCCGACCACGCATCAATGTTCGGTCCTACGTTACGGCTGTATTCGCCCTTCAGAATTTCTGGCGCTGAGCACGCGTACTCGACGTTCTCGATCCCACGCTTCAGCTCACCCGCTGCATCTTCCAGGGTCTTGCCGTGCTCTTCGCTGATCAGCTGCGAGATGCGTGCTTCGTTCTGCTCCAGCAATTGCTTGAAACGGAACATCACCTGCGCACGCTTGGCCGCTGGTGTGTTGCGCCAGGCCGGGAAAGCGGCCTTGGCCGAATCGATCGCCTGTTGAATAGTTTCACGACTGGCCAGCGGCACCTGGTGGATGACTTGACCGGTCGACGGGTTATACACATCGGCGCTACGGCCGGTGTCGTTGACCAACTCACCATTGATCAAATGCTGGATAAGGCTCATGCAGGGCTCCTGAAAAATTGTTCTATATAGAAGGAGAAATCAGTCGATCTTGTTCAGCACTTCACCGACCGCATCGAACAAACGATCCAGGTCCTGCGGCTTACTGTTGAAGGTTGGCCCGAACTGCAGCGTGTCACCGCCAAAACGCACATAGAAACCGGCTTTCCACAAGGCCATGCCGGCCTCGAATGGGCGCACGATGGCATCACCGTCGCGCGGTGCAATCTGGATCGCACCGGCCAGGCCGTAGTTGCGGATGTCGATCACGTTCTTGCTGCCTTTCAAACCGTGCAACGCATTCTCAAAGTGTGGAGCGACTTCGGCCACGCTCTGCACCAGGTTTTCCTTCTGCAGCAGGTCCAATGCCGCCAGACCAGCCGCGCAGGCCACCGGGTGCGCCGAATAGGTGTAGCCGTGGGGGAATTCCACCGCGTACTCAGGCGTCGCCTGGTTCATGAAGGTTTGGTAGATCTCGCTGCTGGCAATCACTGCGCCCATCGGGATCGCGCCGTTGGTGACTTGCTTGGCAATGCACATCAGGTCCGGGGTCACGCCAAAGCTATCGGCACCAAACATCGAGCCGGTACGGCCGAAACCAGTGATCACTTCGTCGAACACCAACAAGATATTGTGCTGGTCACAGATTTCGCGCAGGCGCTTGAGGTAACCCTGTGGCGGCACCAGCACACCCGCCGAGCCGGCCATTGGCTCTACGAACACAGCCGCAATGTTCGACGCATCGTGCAATTCGATCAGCTTGAGCAGCTCATCAGCCAGCGCGATACCGCCCTGTTCCGGCATACCACGGGAGAAGGCATTGCTCGCCAACAAGGTGTGCGGCAGATGATCAACGTCCATCATCGCCTGACCAAAAATCTTACGGTTGCCGTTGACGCCACCCAGGCTGGTACCGGCGATATTCACACCGTGATAACCACGGGCGCGGCCGATCATCTTGGTCTTGGTGGCCTGCCCCTTCAAACGCCAGTAGGCACGCACCATCTTCACCGCCGTATCGGCGCACTCGGAACCAGAGTCGGTGAAGAACACATGATTCAGGTTGCCAGGGGTCAGGTCGGTGATCTTTTCCGCGAGTTGGAAGGACAAAGGATGACCGTATTGGAAACCTGGGGAGTAGTCCAAAGTGCCCAGTTGCTTGGCGACCGCCTCCTGAATTTCCTTACGTGTGTGCCCGGCGCCACAGGTCCACAAGCCTGACAACGAGTCATACACCTTGCGGCCCTTGTCATCGGTCAACCAGCTGCCTTCGGCGGCCACAATCAGGCGCGGGTCCCGTTGGAAGTTACGGTTGGCGGTGTAGGGCATCCAGTGAGCATCCAACTTCAGTTGGCTGGCCAGGGAAGAAGGGGCGTTTTCGGGCATGTTCATCAGCAAAACCTCGCAGGGCAAAAGGCAGCGTCGGGATTGAAAAGCGTTGTTGCAGCTAAGTTGCCACGGCGATAAAGTCGGTGAAATTCAACTCTTCTAACCTTCAGTCAGGCCACCACTAAACTATGAGCAGCCGCAGACCCGATCCCCTGGCCCAAGTCAGCGACTTCGATATTCGCCTGCTGCGCATCTTTCGTAGCGTGGTGGAATGCGGCGGCTTTTCAGCGGCAGAAACGGTGCTCGGGATCGGGCGTTCGGCCATCAGCCAGCAAATGAGCGACCTGGAGCAACGCCTTGGCCTAAGGCTATGCCAGCGCGGCCGTGCAGGTTTTTCCTTGACGGAAGAAGGCCGTGAGGTCTACCAGTCGGCCTTGCAACTATTAAGTGCCTTGGAAAGTTTCCGCACCGAGGTCAACGGCCTGCACCAGCACTTGCGCGGCGAACTGATCATCGGCCTCACCGACAACCTTGTCACCCTGCCCCACATGCGTATCACCCATGCCCTGGCACAGTTGAAGGAACGCGGCCCAGACGTACAGATCCAGATCCGCATGATCGCGCCCAATGAGGTGGAACAAGGCGTGCTCGACGGCCGCTTGCATGTCGGCGTGGTGCCCCAGGCCAGCGCCCTGTCAGGCCTGGAATACCAACCGCTGTACAGCGAACGTTCGCTGCTTTATTGCGCGGTCGGCCACCCATTGTTTTATGCCGACGACAAGCAACTGGACGACGCCCGCATCGACAGCCAGGATGCCATCGCCCCCACCTTCCGCCTGCCCGCCGAGATCCAGGCCCATTACCAGGCGCTCAACTGCACCGCCAGCGCATCGGACCGCGAAGGCATGGCCTTCCTGATCCTCACCGGCCGCTATATCGGTTACCTGCCCGACCACTACGCCAGCCTCTGGGTGCAACAAGGCCGACTACGCGCGCTGAAACCGGCCACACGTTTCTACGATTTGAGCCTGGCATCGGTCACGCGCAAGGGCCGTCGCCCTCATTTGGTGCTGGAAAGCTTTCTGGAAAGTCTGGCCGCAACGCGCTAACTCAGGGCTCTCACAAAAAGCTGAGCAACTGGACAGCTTTTTGCAAGAGGCCAAGGACCTTGAACCGTCCGCCTTGAGTTTGCCCAACATGCCACCAGAATCTCCCAGCTCCAGCGACCTGATCTACGGCCTCAATGACCGGCCTAAACCTATCCCCGCCACGGTGGCCGCGCTGCAACATGTACTGGCTGCCTTCGTCGGCATCATCACGCCACCGTTGATCATCGGTTCCACGCTGGGCCTCACCGCCCACTTGCCCTACCTGATCAGCATGGCGCTGATGGTGTCTGGCGTAGGCACCTTCATCCAGGCACGTAGACCGTTTGGCATCGGTGCCGGAATGATCTGCCTGCAAGGCACCAGCTTTGCTTTCCTCGGCGCCGTGTTATCAGCGGGGTTCCTGGTGAAACAACGCGGCGGCAGCCCGGAAGACATCATGGCGATGATCTTCGGCGTGTGTTTTTTCGGCGCAGCGGTGCAGATTGTGTTGAGCCGTTTTATCGGCCAATTACGCCGGGTGATCACGCCGCTGGTGACCGGGATTGTCATCACCCTGATTGGCATCAGCTTGATCAAAGTGGGCATCACCGACCTGGGGGGCGGTTTCAACGCGCCTGACTTTGGTGCTCCCACCAATCTGGGCCTGGGCCTGTTCGTGGTACTGACGATCATCCTGCTCAACCGCTCGAACACACCCTGGGTGCGGCTCTCGGCCATCATCATCGGCCTAGTGGTCGGCAGCGTAGCAGCGTGGTTCAGTGGAAAACTGGTGCCCCAAGCCCTGCCCGACTTGCCCTTGATCAGCCTGCCCAGCCCATTTCGCTTTGGTTTCAATTTCGACTGGAGCGCTTTCCTACCGATCGCGCTGATTTACCTGATCAGCAGCATCGAAACCGTCGGCGACCTCACCGCCAACTGCATGATTGCCCGCCAACCTATCAGCGGCCCTTCTTATATAAGCCGACTCAAGGGCGGTGTATTGGGCGATGGTGTCAGTTGCATGATCGCCGCCACTTTCAGCGCCTTCCCCAACACCACCTTCGCGCAGAACAACGGCGTGATCCAGCTCACCGGCGTGGCCAGTCGTTACGTGGGTTTATACATAGGCCTGATACTGTTCTGTCTCGGCTTGTTTCCACTGATTGGCGCGGTATTGCAGCAAATCCCCAAACCGGTATTGGGCGGCGCGACCCTAGTGATGTTCGGCAGTGTGGCCGCCGCCGGTGTGCGCATCCTCGCCCAGGCGCCGCTGGACCGGCGCAGCATGCTGATCATCGCCACCTCGCTCGGTGTGGGCCTGGGCATCGCCGCCCAACCGAACCTGCTGCATTTGATGCCGCCCCTGGTGCAGAACCTGTTCGACTCCGCCATCACCAGCGGCGGCCTGACCGCCATCCTGCTGTGCCTGTTATTGCCCGAAGCCAAAGCGCCCGTCATTGCCGCAAACCACACGCCGGAAAGCGACACGTTGGAACCGCTTTGAGGGTTTTATTGCATCAGGACTTGTCTGAGCCTTGAGGGTGGGTTATCTGTGCACACGTCGTCTTTATCGATCAGCACGGAAACCTCCATGAGCCTCGAAGTTCCTGCCCACGGCCACCACGCCGGTAAGCCCGCCAGCCGCATTCGGCAAAAGAACGAACAAGCGATTCTCCAGGCGGCTGAAGATGAGTTCGCGCGCCACGGCTACAAAGGCACCAGCATGAACACCATTGCGTCGAGTGCCGGGCTGCCCAAGGCCAACCTGCATTACTACTTCACCAACAAACTGGGCCTGTATATCGCAGTGCTCAGCAATATCCTCGAATTGTGGGACAGCACCTTCAACGCGCTGACCGCCGATGACGACCCGGCCGTCGCGCTCACCCGCTACATCCGTACCAAGATGGAGTTTTCCCGGCGTCACCCACAAGCCTCGCGGATCTTCGCCATGGAGATCATCAGCGGCGGCGAATGCCTTACCGAATATTTCAGCCAGGACTACCGTGCCTGGTTCAGCGGCCGGGCGGCGGTGTTCCAGGCCTGGATCGAAGCGGGCAAGATGGACCCCATCGACCCCGTGCACCTGATCTTCCTACTGTGGGGCAGCACCCAGCACTACGCCGACTTCGCGACCCAAATCTGCCGCGTCACCGGGCGCACCAAGCTGACCAAGCAGGACATGGAAGACGCCGGCACCAACCTGATCCACATCATTCTCAAAGGCTGTGGCGTCAAGCCAGCCCCATAAACGAAGCGACTTATGCCTTTCACGCTCACCGGCTTTTGCGAATTTCGTGAAGAAATCCGCAAAAGCCGCTTTATCACACTGGCCGCGCCAATCACCAGCCCGCAGGACGCCCAGGCTTTTTTCGAACAGCACAGCGACCTCAATGCCACACACAATTGCTGGGCCTGGAAGCTGGCTGACCAATACCGCAGCAGTGATGATGGCGAACCCGGCGGTACGGCCGGACGACCGATTCTTGCCGCTATCGAAGCCCAAGGCTTTGATCAAGTCGCCGTGTTGGTGATTCGTTGGTATGGCGGCATCCAACTGGGGACTGGCGGTCTGGCCCGGGCCTACGGCGGCGGCGCAAACAAATGCCTGCAGAATGCCGAGCGCATCGAACTGATCAGTCGCGTGCCCCTGAGCTGTGCCTGCACATTCTCAGAGTTGAACCTGGTGAAATTGCGCGTCGCCGAACTCGGCGGTCTGGTGGTAGAAGAAACCTTCACCGCCAACGGTGTGGAACTGCAACTGGCATTGGGTGAGGCTCACATCGACACCCTGCAAACCCAACTGGCCGACCTCAGTCGTGGGCGTATCCTGCTGGAACGCTGAACCTGCTATGGTTGCTCGCTGCCCCTCCTACTCCAAAGGAAGCCCTTCATGTCTACGCCAAAAACCGCATTGATCATCGGCGCCTCGCGCGGACTGGGCCTTGGCCTGGTCAAGCAATTGCTCCAGGACGGCTGGGATGTGACCGCCACCGTGCGTGATCCGAGCAAGGCCGACGCCCTGAAAGCCGTGGGCCCGGTGCACATCGAGAAGCTGGACATGGACGATCAGCAAGCCGTGATCGCCCTGAGCCAACGTCTCAAGGACCGCACCTTCGACCTGCTGTTCGTCAATGCCGGCGTCAAAGGCCCGGCCAATCAGGAGCCTGGCCACGCCACCCTGGCGGAAGTCGGCCAATTGTTCTTCACCAACGCCGTCGCGCCGATCAACCTGGCCCAGCGCTTTGTCGGGCAGATCCGCAAAGACAGTGGCGTGCTGGCGTTCATGAGCTCGGTGCTGGGCAGCGTGACCATCCCCGACGGGTCGGACCTGGCGTTGTACAAAGCCAGCAAGGCTGCACTCAACTCCATGACCAACAGTTTCATTACCCAACTCGGCGACCATAAGCTCACCGTGCTGTCACTGCACCCGGGATGGGTGAAGACCGACATGGGCGGTGAAAATGCGCACATCGATGTCGACACCAGCGTGCGCGGCCTGGTGGATCAGGTGAACGCCTACACCGGCAAAGGCGGCCATCACTTCATCGACTACAAGGGCGATACCATCGCCTGGTAACTATCACAGATCGACATGTGGGAGGGGGCTTGCTCCCTCCCACATTGATAGCGTCCATTTCCCACGGCTAGACCAGACCTCTACTTACACGTAATCTAGCCCCCTCGCCTTCACCGGCGACCCTGGATCAGCAGACAGGGCAACACTGAGCTGGCAAACCTGAACCCATCATTCAGAGGAGCCGGCCAATGCCTGCGACCCGTATCTGGTTAAAAAACCCCCTCGCGATTTTCACCGCCAACGGCCTCGACGCCCGTGGCGGCCTGGTGCTGCAAGACGGTGTGATCAGCGAAGTGCTGGCCCAAGGGCAAGCCCCCACGCAGCCCTGCGCACAAGTGTTCGATGCTCGCGAGCATGTCGTTCTTCCCGGGTTGATCAACACCCACCACCACTTCTATCAAACCCTGACCCGCGCCTGGGCGCCGGTGGTCAACCAGCCGTTGTTCCCGTGGCTGAAAACCCTCTACCCGGTCTGGGCGCGCCTGACCCCGGAAAAACTCGCGCTGGCATCCAAAGTAGCCCTGGCCGAATTGCTGCTCTCAGGCTGTACCACGGCGGCCGATCACCACTACCTGTTCCCTGATGGACTGGAAAATGCCATCGATGTGCAAGTGCAAAGCGTGCGCGAACTGGGCATGCGCGCCATGCTCACCCGCGGCTCCATGAGCCTGGGCGAAGCCGACGGTGGCCTGCCGCCGCAACAGACCGTGCAACAAGGCCAGGTGATTCTCGACGACAGCCAACGGCTGATCCACGAATACCACCAACGTGGCGAGGGTGCACAGATCCAGATTGCCCTGGCGCCCTGCTCACCGTTTTCGGTCACCCCGGAAATCATGCAAGCCAGCGCCGAACTGGCCAACAAACTCGACGTGCGCCTGCACACGCACCTGGCGGAAACCCTCGACGAAGAAGACTTCTGCCTGCAACGGTTCGGCCTGCGCACCGTGGACTATCTCGACAGCGTCGGCTGGCTCGGTCCGCGTACCTGGCTGGCCCATGGCATTCACTTCAACCCGGATGAGATCGCGCGTCTCGGCGCTGCCGGCACCGGCATCTGCCACTGCCCAAGTTCGAATATGCGCCTGGCCTCCGGCATCTGCCCGACCCTGGACCTGCTCGCTGCCGGCGCACCCATTGGCCTCGGCGTGGATGGCTCCGCTTCCAACGACGCGTCAAACATGATCCTTGAAGCGCGCCAGGCCCTGTACATCCAACGCCTGCGTTATGGCGCGGAAAAAATCACCCCTGAAGGCGTGTTGGGCTGGGCCACCCAAGGTTCGGCGCAGTTGCTGGGGCGTACGGATATCGGTGAGTTGGCGGTAGGAAAGCAGGCCGACCTGGCGTTGTTCAAGCTTGATGAACTGCGGTTCTCCGGCAGCCACGATCCGATTTCGGCGCTGTTGTTGTGCGGCGCCGACCGTGCGGATCGAGTGATGGTGGCGGGTAAGTGGCGGGTCATCGACGGCCAGGTCGAGGGCCTGGACCTCAAGGGCCTGATCGCCGATCACACTCAAGCCGCGCGTCAGATGATCGCCGGAACCTAAGCCCTACCCCCATCAAAATGTGAAAGGAGATCTCTGTGGGAGCTGGCTTGCCAGCTCCCACATTGGGCCCAGTGATGATTTGAGAGATCGGGTTACAGGCCCAGCAGCGACAACATGATAAAGGTCGCAAACAGCACGAAATGGGTCATCCCCTCGATGGCGTTGGTTTCGCCATCGTTGAGGTTGATCGCACTGACAACCAGCGTGATCAACACCATCACCGTTTGCACCGGCGTCATCGCCATCTGGAACGGCTGGCCGGTGTAGAGCGCCATGGCCTCCATCACCGGTACGGTCAGGATCACCGTCGACAAGGACGCGCCCAACGCAATGTTCACCACCGACTGCATGCGGTTGGCCAACGCGGCGCGCAACGCGGTCAGAATCTCCGGTGCCGCCGAAATGGCCGCCACCACAATCGCGGTGATCACCGGTGGTGCGCCCGTGCCTTCAAGGCCCAGGTCGAGGGTCTTGGACATCACCTCGGCCAATGCGCCAATCACAATCACGCCAAACACCAGCGTACCGATGGAGAACGCCAGATTGATTGGCGGTTCCTGGTGTTCTTCCTGCTGTTGCTTGCGACGTTTTTCCGGATAGCTGTAGCTGAAGAAATAACTGTGTGGCCCCACCTGCATACGCAGGAACAAGGTGTAGAGCAGCACCATCGCCCCGATGGTGAACGCCGAGTAAATTTTCCAGTCAGCCTCGGGGATAAATTCCGGCACCACCATCGATACCCCCATGGCGGTGAGGATCATCACGCTGTAGCTACGTGCAGAATCGTCGTTGTAGGACTGTTCGCCATGTTTGATACCCCCCATCAGCGCGGCCAGGCCAAGGATGCCGTTGATATCGAGCATCACTGCCGAATAGATAGTGTCACGCACCAGTGTGGGCGACGGCTCATTGCTCATCATGATCGCCAGGATCACCACTTCCACCAGCACGGCGGCGAGGGTCAGGATCATGGTGCCATAGGGGTCGCCGACCTTTTCCGCGAGTTGCTCGGCGTGATGGGCCACGCGCATCGAAGCCACCACGATAAACGCGATCAGCACGACGCCACCAAGCAACGCTACCATCTGCCCACTGTTCAACATCCAGTGTTCCAGCGGGTAAGCGGCGACAGCGGCAATCAGCGCCAACAGCATGAATTTTTCTTGCTTGAGGGATGTGAGCATTCCGGGCCTTATCAAACAGCTAAACCAGTCATTGATGGGGTACAGACTACGGCACGTCGCTAACGTTTCGTTACACCTTAGTTCACACGGCCCTTGCGTGAATAAAAGTAAAACTCTCCTGCTGGTCAGGTTTTGCCGATTATTTCAGCCATGGCCTGTAGAATGCCGCCATTGCACCTGATGAGAATTTAGAAAATGTACGATTGGCTCAACGCCCTGCCCAAGGCTGAACTCCACTTGCACCTGGAAGGTTCGCTGGAGCCTGAGTTGCTGTTCGCCCTGGCCGAGCGCAACAAGATTGCGCTGCCGTGGAACGACGTCGAAACCCTGCGCAAGGCCTACGCCTTCAACAACCTGCAGGAATTCCTCGACCTGTATTACAAGGGCGCCGACGTGCTGCGCACTTCCCAGGATTTCTATGACCTGACCTGGGCCTACCTGCTGCGCTGCAAAGCACAGAATGTGATCCACACCGAACCCTTCTTCGACCCGCAGACCCACACCGACCGAGGTGTGCCGTTCGAAGTGGTGCTCAACGGCATCGCTGCGGCACTCAAAGATGGCGAGCAGCAACTGGGGATCACCAGCGGTTTGATCTTGAGCTTCCTGCGCCACCTGAGCGAAGCCGAAGCCGAGAAAACCCTCGACCAGGCGCTGCCGTTCCGTGACGCGTTCGTGGCCGTGGGCCTGGACAGCTCGGAAATGGGCCATCCGCCGAGCAAGTTCCAGCGCGTGTTCGACCGTGCCCGCCACGAGGGTTTTCTCACCGTGGCCCACGCCGGCGAAGAAGGCCCGCCCGAGTACATCTGGGAAGCCATCGACCTGCTGAAAATCCAGCGTATCGACCACGGCGTACGCGCCATCGAAGACGAGCGCCTGATGCAGCGCATCATCGACGAGCAGATCCCGCTGACCGTGTGCCCACTGTCCAACACCAAGCTGTGCGTGTTCGACGACATGGCCCAGCACAACATCCTCGACATGCTCGAGCGTGGCGTGAAGGTGACGGTGAACTCGGATGACCCGGCGTACTTCGGCGGTTACGTCACCGAGAACTTCCACGCGCTGTACACCTCGCTGGGCATGACCCAGGACCAGGCCAAACGCCTGGCGCAGAACAGCCTGGATGCGCGACTGGTAAAGCCGTAACTGAATAAATACAGTTAAAAATGTGGGAGGGGGCTTGCCCCCGATGGCAGTGGATCAGTCAATAATTGTTAGACTGACACTCTGCTATCGGGGGCAAGCCCCCTCCCACATTAGCCCTATATTGTCCTTTAGATTTCAGTCAGCTCTTCCAGGGTCTTGCCCTTCGTCTCCATCCCAAACACCCACACCACCAGCGCCGCCACCGCAAAGCACAGCGCGCCCAAGGCAAACACCCCGCCTTGCCCGGTTATCGGGAACACCAACCCCGTCACCAACGGCCCCAGCAACGAGCCGACCCGGCCAATCGCCGAGGCAAACCCCGAGCCCGTCGCCCGTGCGGACGTGGGATACAACTCCGGCGTGTAGGTGTACAGCACCGCCCACATGCCAAACAGAAAGAACTGCATCAACAAACCTGAAGTGATCAGCAAACCGACATTGCCGCCAAACACCGCACTCTGCCCATACAGAAAGGCCATCACCCCGCCGCCGAGCAAGGTCACCACGCAGACCGGTTTACGTCCCCAGCGCTCCACCAGCCAGGCCGCCATCAGAAAGCCAGGAATCCCCCCCAAGGAAATGATCACTGTGTAATACACCGACTGGGTGACGGCAAAACCCGACTGCTGCAACAACGCACTCAACCAGGAAGTCAGGCCGTAGAAACCCAGCAAGGCAAAGAACCACACACTCCAGATCATCATCGTGCGCTGGCGATACTGCGCCGACCACAACTGCTGGAACGCCGAGAAGAATGTCCCGGGCGTGCTCTCTACCCGTGGCAGGCGGATCGGCTCCGGCAAATCGGCGCGTCCCAGCGAGTCACGCACTTTCTGCTCGATGCCCTGCAACACTTTGTCAGCCGCTGCATGCCTTCCTGCCTGCTCCAGCCACCGCGGCGACTCCGGGATAAAAAAACGAATCGCCAGTACAAACACCGCCGGCACCGCCAACACCAGGAAAATGTCACGCCAGCCAATCACCGGCAGCAGGAAGTAAGACAGCACACCCGCCGCCACAAACCCCAACGGCCAGAAACCATCCATCAAGGCGATATACCGCCCACGCCCCTTGGCCGGGATCAGCTCCGAGAGCATCGACTGCGCAATCGGAAACTCCATGCCCATGCCGATCCCCAGCAAGATACGAAACAACGTCAACGTCTCCAGGGTCTGCGCCGTGGAACACAGGTAGCTGGCGATGCCCCATAAAACGATGCTCCACTGGAACACCGGCTTACGGCCAAAGCGATCCGCCAGCATCCCCGACAACGAAGCACCGACCACCATGCCGAAAAAGCTCGAGCTGGCCAGCAACCCAGCCTGGGCGGTGCTCAGGCCGAACTCGGTTTTGATGGATCCTAAAAGGAAGGTCATCATCGCCAAGTCCATGGAGTCGAAGAAAAACGCCAGGGCGATGATGATAAAAATGATTCGGTGATAGCCGCTGATGGGCAACCGTTCCAGCCGTTCCGCTGCGCTATAGCCCTGCAAACCCATGCCGCACCCCCTGTGTAAAAATCCCCTCGGCGAGTGTGCGGCATCGTTTCCCCTGGCTATTGCTGGATACGACCTGATTGAAACTCTGAACGACGCCAGTCGGCGTCAGGATCGTTCGGGCGCCGCTATAAGCATGATTTGCGCAAACCCGACGTCATTCACCAACAAGGCCCTGGATTCATTGATCACACTGATCCAGTTCGCCTGCAGGAACAACTGCATCAACCCTGCACCCAATGCGCCTCCAAGGTGGGGCTGTTGCTGGCTCCAATCAAAACAATCGCAGGCCAATGGCGACGTCAGCGCCTGGGTAAAAATACCCAGGGCCGCCAAGCGCTGTGCTCCCTTGACCGTGACCTCGGAGCGTTGCTCATGGCGCTCGATCCATCCTGCGGTCAACATGCGTTGATACAACCCGGCCCCCAGTTCCCCACCGAGGTGTCCATGGCACAACCGGGCGCGACGCAACAACGGCGGTGCTACCAATATCGGTGGCAAAGCACCCGGCGTACTCCGTGCCGCGCTGGCCATGGTGGTATTGGCAAGTGCGTCGATGGCTGCACAGACGTCCGCAGCCGCAACCCTGAACAGTCGCTTGCCACGTTGAGCCTCGGAGCGTAGCAGGCCGCCCCCAGTCAGCCGCGCCAAATGGGCGTTGGCCGATGCGGACGACAGCCCGGTGAGTGTGGCCAACTCTTCTGAAGACTTCGCAGAGCCGTCCATCAAGGCCCACAACATGGCGGTGCGTTTGGGCTCGGCGAGCAAGCCGGCGATCTGACTGATGCAAGGTGCTTCTTCCACGTATTCACTCCCTGTTGAATCATTTGTCTGCTGCGGTGGCGCCAAAGTATAGGTGCGCACAACGTCGGTTCCGCCGGGTCTGACCATGCGGCTAGGGACAAAATCTGAGTGAAACGTCCTGCTGTTGCGAAGGCTATTGCCCAGTGATCACTCGCTCCGGCCATTGCGCGGTCAATGTCGCACAGCGGGACACCAGCATTTCCCGCAGCAAGTTGATCGGTTTGCTCAACTGCGCACGGTGGGCGCACAGCAGATTGAGCGGTGTGCGCTCCCCGCGCAGCTCAGGCAGGATCACACGCAAGCGCCCGGCCAACACATCCGTGCTCACGTCCAACCAGGACTTGTAGGCAATACCGACACCCGCTACGGCCCAGCGACGTACTACGTCAGCGTCATCACTGAAACGATCACCGCTCACCGTCAGGCTCACTTCACGCCGGCCATCGTGGAAGCTCCAACGGTCATGGACTCGGCTGCCGAGCATATAAAGCAAGCAATTATGCTGGGCCAGTTGCTCCAGGTGCCGAGGCTCGCCATGCCGGGCAAGGTAACTGGGCGCGGCGCACAGCACCCGGACATTGTCCGGGGCGATGGGCAGCGCAATCAGGCTGGAGTCCTCGGGCTCGCCATAGCGCAAGGCGATATCGACCGGCTGGCGAAACAGGTCGGCAATACGGTCTCCCAGCAGTAGGCGCACGGTCAGTTGCGGGTATTCACGTTGAAACTCATCCAGCCACGGCAATAGCTGATTACGCCCGAAATCCGAAGGCGCCGACAGTTGCAGCACGCCACTGACATGGTCCTGGCCGCTGGCCAATAAGCGCCGCCCCTCGTCCAGCGAGCTTAACGCGGCACGGGCGTATTCCAGGAATCCGTCACCTTCGGCGGTTAAACGCAGGCTGCGTGTGGAGCGCGCCAACAAGCGCGTGCCCAGTTGCTGTTCGATGCGTTTGAGCGCGGCGCTGGCCACCGCCGGCGACAGGTCCATGACCCTGGCGGCGGCCGACAAACTGCCCAGGTCCGCCGCCCGCACAAACAACTGCAAATCATCAAAACGCAGCATGCATTTACGCTCATTATCAAAATTTTATTGAAACAGCCTGCTGTTTTAGCCGCTTTTTTCTTCCCGGGAAATAGCCAATCATCTGTCCATCCCGTTCATCACGTGCCAGGAGTTGAATATGTCCACCGCCTTTAACGTCATCGCCACGCTGATCGCCAAACCCGGCCAACAGACCACCCTGGAACCCCTGTTGCGCGGCCTGCTGGAACCGACCCGCCTCGAAGCCGGTTGCGAACAGTACGACCTGCACCAGGACCTGCAACACCCAGAGACGTTCTACATGCTCGAACGCTGGAGCAACGATGCGGCACTGGCCGCCCACGACCAGAGCGCACATATCCAGGCCTTCCGCGCCAAAGCCGCTGATGTCCTCGAACATTTCGAACTCAAGCGCCTGAAATTTCTCGCCTGATTACCGCCCTTTTCCGGAGCCCCCATGAAAGCCATTGCCTACTACGCCTCACTGCCCATCAACGACCCAAAATCCCTGCAAGACATCGAACTGCCGGAGCCCGTCGCCGGCCCACGCGACCTGCTGGTCGAAGTCAAAGCCATCTCGGTCAACCCGGTGGACACCAAGGTGCGCCAGAACGTCACCCCGGAAAATGGCGCCGCCAAGGTGCTGGGCTGGGACGTGGCCGGCGTGGTCAAGGCCGTCGGTAGCGACGTGACGTTGTTCAAGGCCGGCGACAAGGTGTTCTACGCCGGCTCCCTGGTGCGCCCCGGCGGCAATAGCGAACTGCACACGGTGGATGAGCGCATCGTCGGCCATATGCCCAAGAGCCTGGGCTTCGCAGAGGCCGCCGCGCTGCCGCTGACCGCCATCACCGCGTGGGAACTGTTGTTCGAACGCCTACAGGTCCGGGAAGGCAAGGAAGATGAAGGCCAAAGCCTGCTGATCGTCGGCGCGGCCGGTGGCGTGGGTTCAATCCTGACCCAACTGGCCAGCCAACTTACCGCGCTGAACGTCATCGGCACCGCCTCCCGCCCGGAAACCCAAACGTGGGCCAAGGCCCTGGGTGCGGACCTGGTGATCGACCACAGCCAGCCGTTGAGCGAAGCCCTGAAAGCCGCCGGCCATCCGCAGGTGACCCACGTGGCCAGCCTGACCCAGACCGACCATCATCTGGACCAATTGGTCGAGGCCCTGCAACCTCAAGGCAAGCTGGCGCTGATCGACGACCCCAAGGTGCTGGACGTGAGCAAGCTCAAGCGCAAGAGTCTGTCGCTGCATTGGGAGTTCATGTACACCCGTTCGATGTTCGAGACACCCGACATGATCGAGCAGCACAACCTGCTGAATCGCGTCGCTCAGTTGATCGACGCTGGCACCTTGAAAACCACGGTGGGCGAGCACTTCGGTGTGATCAACGCAGCCAATCTGCGGCGCGCTCACGCCCTACTGGAAAGCGGCAAGGCCAAGGGCAAGATCGTGTTGGAAGGGTTCTGAAAGAAAGGCTGTAGGGGTTGTCCATTATTCATGTGAGTAATGGGCAACACCATTAGTCTGAGAGTTGATCCTTGTCATATTTATGCGCGTATTCGGGTTTATATTGGCCGCCTTTGCCACGATTCTTTTACGTGAGGAAGTCAGCAATGAAGATCCTGATAAAAGCGTTAGCAAAATCCCAATGGGAAGTCCGCCTGGACCAAAAAGCCATTACCTTCCGCAGTGAGGCCGAAGCCCGAGCTTTTGCCGACACCCTGAAAGCCCGAATCCAGGCGCCCCACCACATTCCCCTCAGCCAGCAGCGCTACGCCGCTGGCTGATCCGCACGTCAGACCTGCGCCTGTGCGGCCCTGGCCCGTTGCAGGCGTTGGGTCGACACTGCCACCGTCACCGCCAAGACACCGCACAAGCTGATGACCATCGCCATCGGCATGGCGGTGCCGTCATGCAACACGCCCACCAACGAAGCGGCCCCTGCCGCCACGCCAAACTGAATGCAGCCGAGCAACGCCGACGCGCTGCCGGCCCGCGCCCCTTGCCCGGCCATGGCACAGGCCGAGGTGTTGGGCAAAATGCAGCCTAAGCTTGCGATGCAAATAAACAACGGCACCAGCAATGGCCACAATGCTTCGGTGCGCAAAGCGGTGATACCCAGCAAGGTTATCGCCGCCAGCACGTAGACCCACACCGTGCGCGACAACAGAAACGCCGGGCCGCGCTTGGACAGCAACCGTGCATTGAGTTGTGCCACCAGAATGAAGCCCGCGGCATTGGAGCCGAACAGCCAGCCGTAATGCTCCGGGGCCACGCCATAGAGCTTGATGAACACGAACGGTGAGCCGGCGATGTAGGCAAACATTCCAGCAATCGAGATACCACCGGTGAGGGCGTAGCCGAGGTAAACCCGGTCCGACAGCAACGCGCCATAGCGGCGCAGTGACCCGGACAGCGGTTGGCGCGGCTTGTCGGCCGGAAAGGTCTCCGGCAAGCCAAGGGCGACGGCAATCGCGGCCATTACGCTAAACACCGACAGCGCCAGGAAGATCGACTGCCAGCCCCACAACCCCACCATCACCCCGCCTGCCAATGGTGCCAGGATCGGCGCCAGGCCAGTCACCAGCATCAGTTGCGAATACACCTTGGCAGAGCCCACGGCATCGCATTTGTCGCTGACCACCGCCCGGGAAATCACCATGCCGGCGCAACCGCCGAGCGCCTGCACGAAGCGCGCCCCGATCAACCATTCGAGGGAAGGCGCATAGGCGCATGCAAACGAGGCCAGGGTGAACAGCGTCACACCGCTGAGCAACGGACCGCGACGACCAAAACGGTCCGCCAGCGGGCCGTAGATCAACTGGCCGATGGCCAGGCCGCCGAAATACACCGCCAGAGTCAACTGGATATGCTTCTCGTCAGTCGCGAAAGCGGTGGCCATCGCCGGAAAGCCAGGCAGGTAGAAATCGATCGCCAACGGCGCGAAGGCGCTCAAGGCGCCCAGGATCAGGATTATGCGGAGGTTCATCAGACACCCAAGTGAGTCGGCAGCCCAACAGTCTAGCCGTGCTTGGGTGTCCTGAACATTACGATAGCTCGCTAACTATCAGAAAGTTTACGCGAGCTTGGCGCTGTAGCCTTCTTCGGTGATCAGGCTGATGACCTGCTCGGCAGACAAGCGACTTTCAACCCCCACTTCCTTGGCGGCCAGGTCGACCTTCACACTCGCCGCCGGGTCCTGGCTTTGCACCGCCTGGGTCACGGCCCTGACGCAATGGCCGCAGGTCATTCCTTCAACGCTGAATACTTGCATGACATGACTCCTTTAATGAGGTTGAACCCAGTGTTGACCTTGCCACGATGGCAAGGTCAAGTTCTGAAAACTTCTGCCGGGCTGGTATTCGCCGGCTTCAAAGGCCAAGCTTCACCCATCGTTGATTCAAACCACGGAGCATTCGCCATGCGCTGGTCGTTTTTTGCCCTTGCCGGCCTGCTGAGCTTATCTGCCGCTGCGCCAAACGCCTTCGCCGCAGAAGACTATGCGGTGCTGATCATTTCTCGGGAACGCCTGGAAGTGCCGACCAATTGTGAAATCGGTCTGTACCTGAATGACCAACTGGCGGGCCGACTGTTCCAGGAACAGGCCACCTCGTTCAACCTGCCGGCGGGCAACCTGTCCTTGCGCCTGAAGCTGCTGCCGGGCCAATCCCCAGGCTGCCTGCCCGGGATGCTCGCACCACCCGCGCAAAACATCACGCTCAAGGCCGGTGACGTGCGCAAATTGCGCATCGCCCAAGGCCCGGACGGCCTGTACCTGAAACCCGCCACACTGGAATATTAATCACGCTTGACCTTACCCACAGGTCAAGGTTGATCCTAGGGGCAACTTCTTCTTGAGGACTGCCCCATGAATGGACCCACTACCTTTGACCTGCCCATCAGTGGCATGACCTGCGCCAGCTGTGCCGGCCGCGTCGAACGCGCTCTGGGCAAGGTGCCGGGGGTGCAAAGCGTCAGCGTCAACCTGGCCAATGAGCGCGCCCATGTCGAAGTGCTGGGCCAGATGGACCCCGGCGTATTGATTGCCGCCGTCGACAAGGCCGGCTACACCGCCACCCTGCCCCAAAGCGAAACCGTCACCGACGCCAATCAAGCCCAGCGCCTGCATCGCGAGCGCTGGTCATTACTGCTGGCGATTCTATTGGCGTTGCCGTTGGTACTGCCCATGCTGGTAGAACCCTTCGGCCTGCACTGGATGTTGCCCGCCTGGGTGCAGTTCGCCCTGGCCACGCCCGTGCAGTTCATTTTTGGCGCACGCTTTTACATCGCCGCCTGGAAGGCCGTGCGCGCCGGAGCCGGCAATATGGATTTGCTCGTGGCCATCGGCACCAGCGCCGGTTACGGCTTGAGTATCTATGAGTGGCTGACAGCGCCCGCTGGCATCATGCCGCACCTGTACTTCGAAGCATCGGCCGTGGTGATCGCCCTGGTGCTGCTCGGCAAGTACCTGGAAAGCCGCGCCAAACGCCAGACCGCCAGCGCCATTCGCGCCCTCGAAGCCTTGCGTCCGGAACGGGCGATTCGGGTGTTGGATGGCCGAGAAGAAGAGGTCGCCATCAACGCGTTGAAGCTCGATGACCTGGTGCTGGTCAAACCCGGTGAACGCTTCCCGGTGGACGGCGAAGTGGTGGACGGCCAAAGCCATGCCGACGAGGCATTGATCAGCGGCGAAAGCCTGCCGGTGCCAAAACAGCCCGGCGACAAGGTCACTGGCGGCGCCATCAACGGCGAAGGCCGTTTGCTGGTGCGCACCCAGGCCCTGGGCGCAGAAAGCGTGCTGGCGCGGATCATCCGCCTAGTGGAAGACGCCCAGGCCGCCAAGGCGCCGATCCAGAAACTGGTGGATAAAGTCAGCCAGGTGTTTGTACCCGCCGTGCTGGTGCTGGCGTTGATCACGCTGGTGGGGTGGTGGTTGTATGGCGCCTCCCTGGAGACAGCCATCATCAACGCCGTTGCCGTCTTGGTGATTGCCTGCCCTTGCGCCTTGGGCCTGGCCACACCGACGGCGATCATGGCCGGCACCGGCGTCGCCGCGCGCCATGGCATCTTGATCAAGGATGCCGAAGCCCTGGAGCGTGCCCATGAAGTCAGCGCCGTGGTCTTCGACAAGACCGGCACCCTCACCTCCGGCACGCCGAAAATCGCGCACATGACAGCAGTGGATGGCAATGAAGCCTTGTTGTTGCAACAGGCGGGCGCCTTGCAACGCGGCAGCGAACACCCACTGGCCAAGGCCGTGCTGGATGCCTGCCGCGAACAAGGACTGAACGTGGCGGATGTAAGCGCCAGCCAATCCCTGACCGGGCGTGGTATCGCCGGTACGCTCGACGGCCGGCGACTGGCCTTGGGCAACCGTCGTCTGCTGGAAGAAAGTGGCTTGAAGGCAGGCGACTTCGCCAAAGAATGGGAAGCCGAAGGCCGCACCTTGTCCTGGCTGATCGAGCAAGGCGAACAGCCCCGTGTGCTCGGACTGTTCGCCTTCGGTGACACCCTCAAGCCTGGCGCGCTGGAAGCGGTGGAGCAACTCAAGGCCCAGCACATCAGCAGCCACTTGCTCACCGGCGATAATCGCGGCAGTGCCCGCGTCGTCGCCGAGGCCCTGGGCATCGACGATGTGCACGCCGAAGTACTGCCGGCAGACAAGGCCGCCACAGTCGCCGAGCTGAAAAAAACTTGCGTAGTGGCCATGGTCGGCGACGGTATCAACGACGCCCCGGCCCTGGCCGCCGCCGATATTGGCATCGCCATGGGCGGCGGCACCGACGTGGCCATGCACGCGGCCGGTATCACCCTGATGCGCGGCGACCCACGCCTGGTGCCCGCCGCGCTGGAGATCAGCCGCAAGACCTACGCGAAAATCCGCCAGAACCTGTTCTGGGCCTTTGTGTATAACTTGATTGGCATTCCCCTGGCGGCCTTCGGCTTGCTCAACCCGGTATTGGCCGGCGCGGCGATGGCCTTGTCCAGCGTCAGTGTGGTGAGCAATGCGTTATTGTTGAAGACGTGGAAACCCAAGGACTTGGAGGATCAACGCCCATGAACATCGGCCAAGCCGCTCGCCAAAGCGGGCTGAGCGCGAAGATGATTCGCTATTACGAATCCATCGGCCTGCTCAAAGCCGCGCACCGCACCGACAGCGGCTACCGCGTGTATGGCTCCGACGACCTGCACACGCTGGCGTTTATCAAACGTTCGCGAGACCTGGGGTTTTCATTGGAAGAGGTCGGCAAACTGCTGACCCTGTGGCAGGACCGGCAACGGGCCAGCGCCGATGTGAAAGCCTTGGCGCGCCAGCATATCGATGAGCTGAACCAGAAGATCCTGGAGCTGGGGCAACTGCGCGACACACTGCAGGATCTGGTGGAGCATTGCCAGGGCGATCATCGGCCGGATTGTCCGATTCTCAAGGAGTTGGCGTCGGGCAGTTGCTGCGCCGACTGATTCATCTGACGAGACACAAAACCGAATGTGGGAGCTGGCTTGCCTGCGATGCAGGCACCTCGGTACATCCGTTAGACCGAGGTGATGCTATCGCAGGCAAGCCAGCTCCCACATTGGATCGCCGTTGCTCTGACTACTGCATCCAAGGCGGCGGTGGTGGCTCGTCGGACACTTTGCCCGGCGGCGCATCATCCGCCGCGCGGATCGCCTGGCGACGCTCTTCATCCAGCCGTGCCGCTTCGATCTCGCGCATCACACCGCCCACGTCCGCCAGCTCTTCCGGCTCGTCGAACTCGCCGGTCAATATGCTGGCCGGGTGCAGGGTGCCGGCCTCGTACAGCGCCCACATTTCCTTGGCGTACTTGGTCTTCTTCAACTCCGGGGCAAAGCGCCCGAAGTAGGAAGCCATGTTGCCCACATCCCGCTCCAGCATGCTGAACGCGTGGTTGTTGCCCGCCGCATCCACCGCCTGGGGCAGATCGATGATCACCGGGCCGGTCGGCGTGAGCAGCACGTTGAACTCGGACAGGTCACCGTGCACCAGGCCGGTACACAGCATCAGCACGATCTGGGAAATCAGGAAGGCGTGATATTCGCGCGCCTGATCCGGCTCCAGCACCACGTCGTTCAGACGCGGCGCCGCATCGCCGTACTCGTCGGCCACCAGCTCCATCAACAGCACGCCTTCGAGGAAGTCGTACGGCTGGGGCACGCGAACGCCCGCACCGGCCAAGCGGAACAACGCTGCCACTTCAGCGTTCTGCCAGGCATCTTCGGTTTCTTTCTTGCCGAACTTGGAACCCTTGGCCATGGCCCGGGCTTGCCGGCTGTTACGGACCTTACGGCCTTCCTGGTATTCGGACGCCTGACGAAAACTTCGTTTATTCGCCTCCTTGTAAACCTTGGCGCAACGTAATTCGTTACCGCAGCGCACCACATAAACAGCTGCTTCTTTACCACTCATGAGTGGGCGCAGCACTTCGTCGACCAGACCGTCTTCGATCAGGGGTTCAATGCGTTTAGGAGTCTTCATCAGCTTTTATTGTGGGTCCTGTATTACCAAACACGCGTGTGGCACTCGTTATACGGCAATCGGCTCGCCGGTGGGAGGGGCTACCGACCGTTGATCACTTAAGAATGCATCCAATATGCCAGTTTCAACGCTCAATGATCGCCGTCACCCCCTGGCCTCCGGCTGCACAGATGGAAATCAGGCCACGCCCCTTGCCCGCCGCATCCAGCAATTTGGCCAGGTTGGCGACGATACGCCCACCCGTGGCTGCAAACGGGTGCCCCGCCGCCAACGAGCTGCCTTTGACGTTGAGCCGACTGCGGTCGATGGACCCCAGGGGTGCGTCCAACCCCAGGCGGGTCTTGCAATAATCGGCGTCTTCCCAGGCTTTGAGCGTGCACAACACTTGGGCAGCGAAAGCTTCATGGATTTCGTAATAATCGAAGTCTTGCAGCGTCAGGCCATTCCTCGCCAATAAGCGCGGCACGGCGTACACCGGTGCCATCAACAGACCTTCGGCACCGTTGACGAAATCGACAGCCGCCGCCTCGCCATCGCGTAGATAGGCAAGGATCGGCAAGCCGCGCTCTTTCGCCCACTCCTCACTGCCCAGCAGCACCAGCGACGCACCGTCGGTGAGCGGCGTGGAGTTGCCGGCAGTGAGCGTGCCCTTGTCGCTGCGCTCGAACACCGGCTTGAGGCTGGCGAGTTTTTCCAGGGTCAGGTCAGGGCGCAAGTTGTTGTCGCGGGTGAGGCCCAGAAACGGCGTCAGCAAATCGTTGTGCCAGCCTTCGGCGTAGGACGCGGCCATTTTCTGATGGCTTTCCAATGCAAGCTGGTCCTGCTCGGCCCGAGGAATCTGCCAGGTCTGCGCCATCAGCTCACAGTGCTGGCCCATGGACAAACCGGTACGCGGCTCGCCATTGCGTGGTAATTCTGGCTTGAGGTGATGGGGACGAAGTTGTAGCAGGAGCTTTAATTTATCCGCCATGGACTGGCTGCGGTTGGCTTGCAGCAGAAGCTTGCGCAGCCCTTCATTCACGCCGATCGGCGCGTCGGACGTAGTGTCCACGCCACCCGCAATCCCGCATTCGATCTGCCCCAGGGCAATCTTATTCGCCACCAGTAGCGCGGCCTCAAGCCCGGTGCCGCAGGCCTGTTGAATATCGTAGGCCGGGGTTTGCGGCGACAGGCGCGAGCCCAGCACGCATTCGCGGGTGAGGTTGAAATCGCGGGAGTGCTTGAGTACCGCACCGGCTGCCACCTCGCCGATACGCAGGCCGTGCAGGTTATAGCGTTCGATCAGCCCCTCGAGGGCAGCGGTCAGCATGGCCTGGTTGCTCGCCGTGGCATAAGGGCCATTGGAGCGGGCGAAGGGGATGCGGTTACCGCCAATGATCGCTACACGGCGCAATTGAGTCATGGAAAGCTCCCTGATGGTTGTGGGTGGAATCATCAAGCCTAGCCTAGGCTCAATCGAACGACTTTCACCTAACGATGGTCCACCGTTTGAACCCCTGCACACGGAGAGCGTTCCATGTCTGACCGTTATATCGACTTCGCCAACTCAAGCCTCGGCCATCGACTGGTCGCCGCCATTGGCCTGCCGTCTCCGGTACGCCTGGAGCGCTGGCAGGCCGGGCGCCTGCGCCCGGTGGAAGGCGCCTTGCTGCTCGGCGGTGGGACGCTGGTGTCCAAGGTGCAGGCGTTTGCCCACAAGCTCACCGACGCCATTTACAGCTACGGCACCGAGACATCGACGTGGATTCCCGGGCACGGTCCCAAGCTCAAGGCCGTGGTGTTCGACGCCAGCGACCTACAGCACACCGACCAACTCAAGCAATTGCGCGAGTTCTTCCAGCCATTACTGAAGAACCTGGATAACAGCGCGCACCTGGTGATCCTCGGCCGTGCGCCGGAAAGTCTCAGCGACCCGTTCGCCGCCAGCGCCCAGCGCGCCCTGGAAGGTTTCAGCCGCTCCCTGGCCAAGGAATTGCGCAACGGCGGTGTGCTGCAACTGCTGTATGTCGGCGACGGCGCCGAGAACCAGTTGGAAGGTGCGCTGCGGTTTTTCCTGTCGCCTAAAAGCGCTTACATCTCCGGTCAGGTCATTCGTCTGCACGCCTGCGCCACACCGGTCGAGGATTGGACCCGCCCACTTGCCGGGCGCAAAGCCTTGGTCACCGGTGCCGCCCGCGGCATTGGCGCGTCCATCGCGGAAACCCTCGCCCGCGACGGTGCCGACGTGATCCTGCTCGACGTGCCCCAGGCCAAGGCCGACCTCGAGGCCCTCGCCGCACGCCTCGGTGCCCGCACCGTCGTGCTGGATATCTGCGCTGAAGACGCCGCCACGCAACTGATCGAACAGCTGCCGGACGGCCTCGATATCCTGGTACACAACGCCGGTATCACCCGTGACAAAACCCTGGCCAACATGACCCCGGAATATTGGGACGCGGTGCTGGCGGTCAATCTCAACGCACCGCAGGTACTGACCAAGGCTCTGCTCGACAATGGCACCCTGCATGACAACGCTCGCGTGGTGCTGCTGGCGTCCATTAGTGGCATCGCCGGCAATCGCGGGCAAACCAACTATGCGGCGAGCAAGGCCGGCCTGATCGGGCTGGCCCAGGCCTGGGCGCCGTTGCTCAAGGAACGTGGTATCAGCATCAACGCCGTGGCGCCTGGTTTTATCGAAACCCAGATGACCGCGCACATCCCTTTCGCCCTGCGTGAAGCGGGGCGACGCATGAGTTCGTTGGGCCAGGGCGGCCTGCCCCAGGACGTGGCGGAAGCCGTGGCCTGGCTCGGCCAGCCGGGTTCGGGTGCGGTCAGCGGCCAGGCGCTACGCGTGTGCGGGCAAAGCCTGCTGGGAGCCTGAGCATGGAATGGCAGACATTGGACAGCAGCCCGTTTCTGCCGCCGCTGTACTGGCGGGCGGTGCTCAAGCGCAAGATCACCGGCAATCATCTGCCTGATAAAGGCCTGCGCTGCCACATCCGCGTAAACCCTGAGGACGTGGCGGCCTATCGCAAGGTGTGCGGTTTTGTAGACAGTTCGGTGCTGCCAGGGACTTATCCCCATATCCTGGCGTTCGGTTTGCAGATGCAATTACTCACCGACAAACAGTTTCCCTTTCCGCTGCTGGGGCTGATTCATCTGAGCAACCGTATCCGGATTCATCGCCCGCTGGGGGGCGTGAGTAACGTGATGGTGGGTGTTTACGCACACAATCTGCGGCCCCATGCCAAGGGCGCGACGTTTGATCTTGCGACCACGGTCGAGGATGCATTAGGGCTTTTATGGGAAGCCGATAGCCGCATGCTCTGTCGCGGCGCGGCGCTTGCCGGCGAACCCCGAGAAGATCCTTTATCGACATCCAGCAACATCAGCGAGTTGGCCCGCTGGAAGGCGCCCGCGGATATTGGCCGTCAATACGCTCGGGTGTCCGGCGATTACAATCCGATCCACTTGAGCACATTGACGGCCAAGCTCTTCGGCTTTCCCCAGGCTATCGCCCACGGGTTGTGGAATACCGCCAGAACACTGGCCGCACTGCATCAACATTTGCCCGCCGCGAATGTTGAGATAGAGGTCGAATTCAAAAAACCCGTACGTCTGCCCAGCGAAGTTGTATTACTCACCAGCGCCGCTGGCTCCAGCGGCGAGTTGCTGTTGAAGGGTGCTGACGACATTCAACATATGCTCGGAAAATGGCGACCCATTGCATGATTCGCGCAAGTTAATTGTATATATACACCCTAAGTTATAACGGACGCTTCGGCGTCCGTTATTCATTCAACCTACTGATTCATATCGAGTAGATTTATTTTAAAACACCAAAATTACACCCTTTGTATTAGTTCCTAAGCCGACCGAGACCTTGTGTATATAAATCGTTAATACCAAGTTGAGCGTTGCACGAAAGAGTCCCCGGGTCTGTGATAACCACACGGACAAACGTACGGCTATCCCTAGAAGTAGTCGACGTTTGAAACAACCAAGGTTGTACAGGTGCAAGGGAACTCAATCATGAAAACTCAAACTCAAGTAGTACTCTGGAAAACAAGTACCGCGCTGGCCCTGATCATGGCGATGAGCCTCGGTGGCTGCAGCAGCGGTGGTGGCGGACATCACAGCAGTGTGGCGGCGTCTTCTCCGGATGCCGCAGCAGGCGGCGGCTCCAGTGGTTCCGGCGGTTCTGGCAGCGGGACAGATGGCAGCGGTGGCGGGACAGCAGGTACAGGTGGCTCCGGCGGAACCGGTGGCACAGATGGCGGTACTGGCGGCACAGCCGGCACGGGCGGGACCGATGGTGGCACTGGCGGCACCGCCGGCACTGGCGGGACCAGTGGTGGTACTGGCGGCACCGCCGGCACTGGCGGGACCGGTGGTGGTACTGGCGGCACCGCCGGCACTGGCGGGACCGGTGGTGGTACTGGCGGCACCGCCGGCACTGGCGGGACCGGTGGTGGTACTGGCGGCACCGGTGGTACTGGCACTTCCACAACACCTCTAGTGACCGGTCAGGTTGCTGGCAACCTTGGCTCGACCCTGAGCGGCGTAGGTACGGCATTGGGTGGCGTCGGCACAACGGTGGGCGGTGTACCCGTGGTGGGCACTACCGCAGGCGGCCTGGTAAGCAGCGTGGGCGCTGCCGTAACCAGCGTCGGCAATGGCGTCAGCGGTGGTTTGGGTACCCTGGGCACCAACTCCAATGCCCTCGGCACCACCGTCGCAGGGGTCGCCAACGGCGTAGCCAACCTGGGAACCGGTGTTTCGACGACCGGGCAGTCCGTGACTACGTTGCTGGGCTCGGTTCCGGTAGTAGGCACTACCGTGGCGCCTGTCGCAGGCAATCTGATAGGCACTGTGGGCCAGACAGTCACCATGCTCGGCAACACCCTGAGCACCGATAGCACTAGCGGCCAGTTGGGCTCACTCACCAACACCCTCGGTAGCAAAGTCCTGGTACCCGTTGTATCGCTGGTTGAAGGGACAACCGGGAAAGTGGGCACGGCTACCGGCCTGGGCGCACCCGTGGATAGCGTACTGAATAAAGTGGGAAGCACAGTGTCCAGCCTTGGCAGCCAAGTGGCGGGCGCCGGCGGTGGCAACCCTGTCACAGCGGCCGTCGGTGGCGTCCTGACTGGGGTTGGCAACGTGGCAGGGACCGCTGGGGGCTATGTCGCTCCAACAGCGTCAGCCAGTGGAGGCCTAGGCGGTGCACTTTCGGGATCACCTGTGGCAGGCCTTCCTGAAACCGTCGGGGGTGCGATTGCCAACGTGGGTAATGGCCTGCTTGCGGGCAACTCCACTAACGTCGTGGGCACTGTCGGCATGACGGTTGCCTCGGTAGGCGCGACGGTCGCCTCCGTGGGCTCATTGACGGGCGGTACCGGCGTGGCCAACACCGCTGCGACTTCACCAATAGCAGGGTTAACCACCAATGTCGGTGCAGCCCTGAACCCTGTGACATCACCTGTCAGTGGCCTGACTCAATCCATCGGTGCCTCTACTGGCCTGGGCGATCCGGTCAACGGCGTATTGAAAACCGTCGGCGAAACCGTCGCATCAGTAGGCAACAATGTCAGCGCAGCCACCCCCAACCCAATCGTGGGTGCCGTCGGGAATGTTCTGGCGACCGTAGGCGGCACCACCCACTCCGTTGGTACCCTGGTCACTGGCGGTAGTGCCACTGCCGGTGGGGTCGGCGGTTTGCTTGGCGGGGTAACAGGCGGGGCGACTGCCGGCGGGACAAGCACCACTTCAACGACTGGCCTGGGCGGTCTGCTCGGTGGCCTGGGAGGCAAAAAATAGAATTGCACCTGGCCGATTAGACGGCCTCCCCTACAGCGCCTACGCTTGGTTGAGATGAGAGGCTCCATTGAGTCTCTCATCTTTTTTTAAGGGCCAATCACTGGCCCTCCCGAACCGGGTCCCAGAACCCGGCGGGTCCGAAACGCTGCTGCAGTTGACCATGGAGTGTCCTATGCGCGTGTTGACACCGTTGTTATTGCTGACCCTCAGTGCCTACGCCCAGGCAGAGACCCTTCCCAGTTTCCTCAACAGCAACGACACCATTCGTACCCTGCCGGTGCCCAACCTGCCTGCCGACGCCTATCGACCGGTCACGCCAAAGACCCAGGTGCCGGAGGCCTCTCCCACACAGAACCAACCGTTGTTGATGGATACCAAGGTCACCATCCGCAAGTTGCAGATCGAGGGCGGAACGATCTACCCACTCAGCGAGACGGCCAAGGTCTACGAGCCGTTGATTGGCCATGAGACTAACCTCGCCCAATTGATCGATGCCACTCGCAGCATCACCCGCCGTTACCAGGAAGACGGCTACCTACTGTCCTACGCGTTCTTGCCTCAACAAAATTTCGAAAACGGCTTGGTCCGCGTGGTGCTGGTGGAAGGCTACATCAAGGATTACCAGCAAAGTGGCGACATCGGTTCAGTGTCGGCCTACGTCGATAAGCTAGCCAATAAGCTCTTGGGGGAGCGTCCACTGACACGCAAGACTTTCGAGCGTTACACCACCCTCATGAGTCGCATACCTGGCCTCACCGTACAGGCGCAAGTACCTCCACCGGGCACCACTGATGGCGCCACGCATATGCAGATCCAGGCCAGCCGCAAGCCCTTCACCACCAGCATGAGCCTGGTGGAGGACAATCGCAGCGGTACGCAAGCGTTGCTCACCGCCACCAGCAATTCCCAGACATCCATGGGCGAACAGCTCAACGTCAGTGGCCTGTTCCCGCCTGGCAAGGACAAAGAACATTACTACCGCGTCGGCTACAGCCAGTTCATCAATGCCGAGGGCAGCCAGCTCGTCCTCGGCGCCGAACGCTATCGCGCCGACCCTAGGAGCAACGTCCAACTCGATGGTGGCTTCGAACTCAAGCCGCACCAGTCGATCGATCGCTACACCATTGGCCTGAGCCATCCGCTGATTGCTTCACCCACTGAATCGTTGACTCTGGGCACGCGCCTGTACGCCGTTGACCAGACCACACGTTATCAATTAGTGGGCTACCCCAATCGCTTCGACATCCAAACCGACTTGCGCGCTCTGGCGTTCGAGGGGGACTGGCGCAAGTCCGACCCCCGACAATTGCGCATCCTCAGCGCCGGCCTGTATCAGGGCATCAATGGCATGGGTGCCAGGACCCACAGTGACCTAGGGACGGGAACACCCGACTTGGACTTCTTCCGCCTGCGCCTCTCCGGCGTGCAGAGCGACAAGTTCTTCGATAACTGGCAAGGGGTTCTGTCGGGAGCGTTCTACTGGAGCGACGCGACCCTGCCTGACAGCGAACGCGCGACCTTCGGCGGACAGAACTTCGGCCGCGGCTACCCCGACGACCAGGCTTCCGGCGATAAGGGCTGGGGTGTGGCGTACGAGGTCAACTACAGCTTCAACCGTGCCGGTGACTGGGTGAAGGTGCTGCAACCCTATGTCGTGCTCGACCGCGCCAAGACCTGGTTCAACGAGCTGCCGGTGAAAGGCAGCGACATGTCATCGGCGGCCGTGGGCCTGCGCTTTGGGGATAACAAGTACTACAACATCGCGTTGGAAGCGTCCAAGCCGATGTCGGACATCGCGCTGGACAGCCTCAACCGGCGACCGCGCTACACCCTCAGCTTCAGCTACCAACTCTGAATGGGATGTGGTGGGAGGGGGCTTGCCCCCGATGGCGGTCTATCAGTCGACATATTTGAGACTGACTTTCCGCTATCGGGGGCAAGCCCCCTCCCACATTTTTATCGAACTCGGCGTCTAAAAAGTATCCCGTCTACAGAGGGAATTTCTTGAGGGGGAAAAGGCTGTTGAGGGTATCGATCAAACGCACCAGGTAGATGGGCTTGCGAAACAGGTCCAGCACCTGCAGACGCAACATGTCGCTGACGTCATCCATCTCCGCATGCCCCGACATCACAATCACCGGCAAGTGCTGCCGTTCGGTGTGTTCGCGCAGGCGTTTGATCAGGGAGATGCCACTTTCCTCGGGCATGCGCAGGTCGGTGATGACCAGCGCAATGTCCGGGTTCAAGGTCAGTTCCTGCAAGGCATCGGTGACGGAGGTGGCGGTAAAACAAACGAAGCCCTCGTTCTCCAGCGATTCCGCCAGTTCTACGAGGGCATCCTCTTCGTCGTCCACCAACAAAATTTGTTGGCGGAAAGGTACAGCAGCATTCATGAGCGGTTCCTAACGTGGCCAGTCACAAACAAGTGGGCTCATAGGGTGCTGTGAAGGCCGCTAGGTAGCAGGAGTAATAGCGTCCGTGATTTTCTTGAAGAGCGCCGTGATTTGCGGCGATAGCGTAGACCCGGCGGCCAATATGATCAGCGCAACAATCGCCACGAGAATGAGGTATTCAATCGCGGTGGCGCCGTCTTTGCGCTGAAAAAACAACTGGAGTTGAATGTGAAGTTTTATCAACAGATCGAGGATCATACGACGTCTCCTATGGCGACCAGGCGCCCTATCACGGTACTGCACAGTAATTGCGATGTGCCATCTGAGCATTGTCAACAAACCCCCACCTCACAACTGTAAGAACTGATTAATCACAAAGTATTGGTCGCTTTGTTGGCGCCTTAAAACCGTGATTTCAAAGGCCGGTCCTGCCCGTGCGCAAGAAATCTTGCTGTCAGTAATGGCATTTTGTCCTAGCTGAACTACCTTCAAATAGCGAAATAGTTAGTTACTGTTCATAGCAGCCGCGTTGCGAAATTTGCCCGCTCGGATAGACGGGTTGTGTAGTGCAACAGGAAAGGGAGAGCCGTCATGAACACGCGTTTGAGCATGGTGTTGGCCGGGGTGCTCCTTATCGGTGCGCTGTTTGCCGGTTATTGGGGGTTGGTCCTGAGCCACACGCCCGCCCCGGCACCGCCCCCGCCACCCCAAGCGGCACCTGTCGAAAAAGCCGCTGCCGTGGTGGAAGACCAGACCCGCCAGCCGGTGGTGGTATTGGCCCACGATGTGCCGCCCTTTGTTGCCCTGAATGCCGCCGACCTCACAGTGGAAAAACTGCGTACCGTACCGGCCGGCAGCATGACCAGTGTCGACCAGGCTATCGGCCGCACACCCTGGCGTGCCCTGCGCGCCGGCACTTGGTTGAATGAAGAAAGTTTCACCCCCGGCGGCCCGCTGGCGCGCATGATCCGCCCGGACGAGCGCGCCCTGGCCGTTGCCGTGGACGAGGTGATTGGTGCCGCCGGCCAACTGAGCCCCGGCGATTATGTGGATGTGCTGCTGTACCTGCGCCAGGACGCCGCCAACCTCGAGCAATCGGCCCAGGTGGTGGTACCCGCCATGCGCCTGCTCAGCGTCGGCGATCAAATGGGCCTGAGCAATGACGGCACCCCCGCTTCCCCGCCCGCACTCACCGCCGAAGAAAAAGCCCAGCGTCACGCGCCCTCGCGCACTGTGGTGCTGGCCGTGCCCGAAGCCCTGCTGAGCCGCCTGATGCTCGCCACCCAGGCCGGCACCTTGCGCCTGGCCGTACGCAGTGCCGATGAGCGTTTGCTCAGCCATTACTGGGCCGGCGAAAGCGATGCACCGGGCAACCTGCAGAGCGCCAACCGCGACCTCTACCAGTTCACACAACTGGCCTTTGCCCAAGCCCCGAAAAAAGTCGTCCAGGGTAGCCCGCGCCGTACAGGTGTCGAGGTCATCCGGGGTAATCAAGCCACCCAACAAACACCTGACTGAACAAGGATGCTGTGCATGAGCCGACGTTTCGCACCGGTGTTCACGCTGAAAATTGCCTGTGCCCTTCTACTGTCGAACCTGCCCGTGGGTCTCGCCATGGCCGCCCCGGGCAATTGCAGTAGCCTGGGCCAACTGCCCGCCGCCCTCTCGGTGGGAGAAGGTTTGCAACAGGAGCTTCAATCACCGGTGGCCATCACCCGCCTGGCGATTGGTGATCCGAAAATTGCCGACGTGCACCTCAACGGAGACCGTGGCTTCCTGCTGACCGGCGTCGCTTCCGGCACCACCAGCCTGATGGTCTGGACGGCTTGTTCGAACACGGCGCGCCAGAGCATCGTGTTCGTCAAGGGCAAGGCCACTTCAGCCCTGACCAGCCTGGCGCTGTCGCCCTCCGACGACCCGCTGCTGCCCAGCCAGGTGCAGACCGACATTCGCTTTGTCGAAGTCAGCCGTACCAAGCTCAAAGAGGCCAGCACCTCGATTTTCGGGCGCGGCGGCAACTTCCTGTTCGGCAGTCCGAGTAATGTCGCCAACCCAGTAGGCACAGCCTTTCGCGGCAACCTGCCAGTCAACGGTGACACCTTCAATATTGGCTTCGGCGGTGGACGCGTCTCGGCGATGATCAACGCGCTGGAAAGCAGCGGCTTTGCCTACACGCTGGCGCGTCCAAGCCTGGTGGCCTTGAGTGGGCAAAGTGCTTCCTTCCTGGCGGGCGGCGAAGTGCCAATCCCAGTACCCAGCAGCGGCAGCAACAACATTTCGATCGAGTACAAAGAGTTCGGCATTCGCCTGACCCTAACCCCCACCGTGGTCGATCACAACCGCATTTCACTGAAAGTGGCGCCGGAGGTGAGCGAGCTGGATTACACCAACGCTGTGATCATTCAGAACATCAAGGTGCCGGCCCTGACCATCCGCCGCACCGACACCAGCGTGTCGCTGGCCGATGGCGAAAGCTTCGTGATAAGCGGTTTGATCAGCAGCAGTAACACCACCAGTATCAGCAAGTTCCCAGGACTGGGAGACATCCCAGTCCTGGGCGCGTTTTTTCGCGACTCCAATATCAATCGCCAGGACAAAGAACTGCTGATGATCGTCACACCACACCTCGTACAACCATTGGCGGCCAACGCTCAACTGCCGTCCTTGCCTGGCGAGAAGCTGCGTACCTACGACCCGAATTGGTACCGCCTGTACTTCCTGGAAAACGGCAATTTTGACCGACTCAATGGATTGTCCCAATGAGCGATAGCCTGAGCCAGACCTTCCTGGCAATCACCCGCAACACCACCGACCTGGAATGGCTGCAGGGCGCACTGGCGCCCCTGGGCCAAGTGGTCAGCGCCGGCAGCGGCACGCTGGACGAACTGCTTGCCCTGGTCGATGTGACCTTCTCCAACCTGGTGTTTATCGGCCTCGACCGCGAGCACGTGGTGGCCCAAAGTGCGTTGATCGAAGGCGCACTGGAAGCCAAGCCGATGTTGGCCATCGTCGCCCTCGGCGACGGCATGGACAACCAGTTGGTCCTTAATGCCATGCGCGCCGGCGCGCGGGATTTTGTCGCCTACGGCTCGCGCTCCAGCGAAGTGGCCGGGCTGGTGCGGCGCCTGAGCAAACGCCTGCCACCGGTTACCGCCAACACCCAACTGGGTGGCCTCACCGTGTTGTACGGCACACAGAGCGACGCAGACGGCGCACTGCTGGCCAGCCACCTTGCACTGGTCGTACAAAAGAGCGGGCAACAGACCCTGCTGCTGGACCTGGGCCTGCCCCGGGGTGACAGCCTCGCGTTGCTGGGGTTGGAGAGCTCATTCAATTTCGGCGATGCGCTGCGCCACCTGCGACGCCTGGACACCACCCTGATCAACAGCGCCTTTACCAGCACCGAAGACGGCCTGCGCATTCTCGCCTACGCCCCCAACGACGAACCCCTGGAGCGCACCAGCGCTGCCGAGCTGTACATGCTGCTTAGCGCATTGCGCCAACACTTCCAGCACATTGTGGTAAACCTCGGCGGCCAGCCGGACAGTGAAGCCCTGCGCACCTTTGTCAGCCATTGTGACAAGCTGTTGTGGTGCACCGATCAGAGCGTCCTGGACTGCCGCCGCAACCTCGGCGTGCTGAACCAGTGGCGCGAAAAAGGCATGAAGCTGGAACACGCCAAATTGCTGGTTGATCGCTATATCAAGAGCTGTGCACCTGACTCAGAAGCGCTCGGTAAAAGCTTCGGCCTGGAGGTGATTGCCGTGCTGCCCCTGAGCCCGGAAGTGCGCCTGAATGCAAAAAACCAGGGCCAAACCTTATTCACGCTGGCCCCCCGCGAGCCCCTGACCCACGGCCTGAAAGCCCTGGGCGAACGCCTGGCAAAACGTTCTCAGGTTCTGAAAGAAACGCCCCATAATTGGCTTGATCGCTTGCTGAGACATGGCAAATGAACGGCGAAAAACTCTTCGGCGCGCCCGCCCGTAGCCTCGGTGGCAACACCGACCACGACGGGCTCAAGCTGGTGCTGCATCGCTACATCATCGATGCCATCGAAGAGTCGGGGAAGAACTTGCTGGAAGGTTCGCGCCCATTGCTCGCGCAGTTTGTCATCGACAAAGTGGCCGAATACATCAACCGCATGCACCTGGCCATTTCCCGTTATGAGATGGAACGCCTGGCCGAAGAGATCGTCGATGAGCTGACCGGTTTCGGCCCGTTGGAAGTGCTGCTGCGCGACCCCTCCGTCACGGAGATTCTGGTCAACGGCCCACACCGGGTGTTTATCGAACGTGACGGCCTGCTGCACCAGAGCGACCTGCGGTTTATCGATTCACATCACGTGGAGCGTGTGATGCAGCGCATCCTCGCGCCCCTGGGCCGACGCCTGGATGAATCGTCACCGATGGTCGATGCGCGCCTGCCCGATGGCAGCCGGGTCAACGCCATCATCCCGCCGATTGCCCTGGACGGGCCATGCCTGTCGATTCGAAAGTTTCGCAAAGACATGCTCAAGAGCAGCGACCTGGTGGCCATGCAGACCATCGACCAGAACATCTTCGACTTTTTCCAGGAAGCCGTGGGCAAGCGCTGCAACATCCTCATCAGCGGCGGTACCGGCACCGGTAAAACCACGCTGCTGAACATCCTCAGCCAACTGATCAACCCCCATGAGCGCCTGGTGACCATCGAAGACGTGGCCGAATTGCAACTGGGCCACCCCCACGTGGTGCGCCTGGAAACCCGTCCGCCGAATGCCGAGGGGCATGGCGAGGTCAAGGCCAGCGACCTGATCCGCAATGCCCTGCGGATGCGCCCCGACCGCATCATTCTGGGTGAGATCCGGGGCGTGGAAGTGCTCGACGTACTCACCGCCATGAACACCGGTCACGACGGTTCCATGAGTACCGTGCACGCCAACAACGCCGCCGATGCACTGCTGCGCCTGGAAACCCTGGTGGGTTTGACCGGTCGCGTGGTGGCGGAAAAAACCTTGCGCCAGATGATCTGTGCGGCGCTGGATGTGGTGATTCAACTGACCCGCTTGCCCGACGGCCGCCGCTGCGTGAGCGAGGTCGTCGAAGTGGTGGGCATCCGCGAAGACGTATACGTGACCAACACCCTGTTCCGCCACGACCGGCGCACCGGCTTCGGCTTCCTGCGCGAGGCGGTCAACCCGGCCGGTGAAAAACTGCGCCGCGAACCGGCATTGCCTTGAAAGGAACTCGATCATGACCGGGGCCATCCTGCTGCTTATCTGCCTGATCCTGATCGGTCTGTCGATTCGCTCGTTTCAAAACGGCCTGCGCCGCGCCCAGACTGATCGCGTGCTGGACCGCCTTGCCGCTGGCCAGCCCCAACAGGTTGAAGATACCAGTCAGTGGCGCGGTGTAGAGCGTATGTTCCTACGTGCTGGCCTGGGTAAGCCCAGCGACAATCTGGGACTGTGGCTGGCGGTATGGGGCTTGGGTGTCGTGTTGGGACTGATGGTGGCCGGCTGGCTCGGTCTGCTGGTGATGTTGGTCGTGCCACCCCTGCTGCTGCGCCTGTATATCGCCTGGCGCTATCAGCGACGTATCAAACGCATGATCGAACAACTACCGCAATTGCTCGACCACACCGTACGCAGCCTCAAGGCCGGACGCACCCTGGCCGACGCCGTGCTGGGCGGTATCGAGATCACGGAAGACCCGCTGAAAAAGGCCATGGGCCGCATCCAGCGCAACGTGCAGTTGGGCGTCAGCCTGCCGGAGTCGGCCCATGACTTTGCCGAGTTCTATGAGCGCGATGAGTTTCGCCTGTTCGCCTTGGGCTTGAAGGTCAACCACCGCTATGGCGGCAACGCCAGCGAGCTGCTGGAAAACCTGATCAAGATGATCCGCGAGCGCGAGCAGGCCGCCCGCCAGTTGCGTGCCTTGACCGGCGAAACCCGGGTGACCGCCTACGTCCTTACCGCCTTACCCATTTCCATGGTCGGCTACTTCCTGGCGGTGAATCCCGCATACCTGATGACCATGTGGAACGACGGCACAGGCCGCATGCTGCTATTCGTGGCCCTGGGCATGCAGGTGTTGGGCTGCTTCACCTTATGGCGCATGTTGCGGAGTGTATGACATGGCAATTGCCCTGCTGATCAGCGCTGTGTTGTTCCTCGCGGCCCTCGGGCTGGTGCTTGCCAACCTGATGAAGCAGCGGCGCGGCCAACGCTTGGTTGCCCAACGCTTACAGGGCCAGATGGGCCGCGAAGACAAACTCGGCAGCTTGATGCGGCAACTGGGTAGCAGCCAACTGGCGCAACGCTCGGTCAGCCTGGACAACGAAACCCAGATCCTGCTCAACCGGGTCGGCTGGCGCAAATCCAGCCAGCGCTCGATGTTCGCCGCCTTCCAGATCGGCACGCCGTTGGTGTTGCTGGGCATTGTGTTGGTGACCCAGGGTTTGTTGTTTCCCCACAGCGCCTCGCCATGGTTGGCGCCGTTGATCGCCCTCGGCATTGGCTACTTGCTGCCCAAGCGCATTTTGGCCAGCGTTGCCAAAGGCCGTCAGCAGCAGATTGCTCGCGAGGTAGCGACCTTCATTCCTCTGCTGCGCATCCTGTTCGAATCCGGCATGGCCGTCGAACAGGCCCTGCGTGTGTTGAGCATTGAGGCGCAGCGCCTGCTACCCGCCCTGACCCATGAATTGCGCCTGATCCTGGCACGGGTCGACTCCGGCCTGGAACTCAGCGAGGAGCTGGGCAAGACCGCTCGGCTACTGGCCGTGGATGAATTCACCGACACCTGCACCATCCTCCAGCAATTGGTGCAGCAAGGCGGCGGCGCGATGAAGTCATTGCTGGCGCTCAAGCAATTGCTCGACGACCGCCGCTTGACCCGTATCCAGGAATTCGTTTCCAAGATGTCGGCGAAGATGTCGGTGGTGATGATGGTTTTTCTGTTTCCCGCCCTGCTGATCGTGCTCGGGGGGCCAGCGTTCATCGGTATCTCCCGGGCCTTGAGTAACCTATGAGGAGCGCCCGATGAAAGTGTTGATAGCCGGTTTGAGCCTGTTGCTGCTCGGCGGTTGTGCCACCAATGGCCAAACCCCGTGGGGCGCGTTTGCGGCCGCCGGAAGTTGCCCCAAGCCTGGCTCCGATCAGGAACTGTCGCTGAACCTGGCCGATGAAATGGCCAATGACGGCAAACTGCACGCCAGCCTGGCCAACCTACAGAGCCTTCCGGCCAATCTGCCCCAGGTGCGTCTGCGCCAGGCCAAGGCCTATCGCTTGCTGGGCCGCAGCGAGGCCGAGCCGCTGTACCGCAGCTTGATCGGCACCTGCATGGCCGCCGAAGGGGAACACGGCCTGGGCCAACTGGCCTCGGCCAAGGGTGACAACGGACAAGCCATGGCGCACTTGCAACGCGCGGCGCGGTTGGCGCCCACCGACGAGAAGATCCGCAATGACCTGGGCGTGGTGTACCTCAACCAACTGCGCCTGGAAGACGCTCGCTTCGAATTCATGACCGCCATGGAACTCAAGCAGAGCGACCCACTGGCGGCGATCAACCTGGTGACGTTGCTGATCTATCAGGACAACTGGAAGCAGGCCGCGCAACTGGTCAGCCAGATGGGCCTGAGCCCCGAACAAGTCACCGAAGCCCAGGCCAGGGCCGAGAAACTCAAGGGCACCGGCACACCCGTCGCCAAGGCCAAGGACCAGATCGCCACGGTCAGTGATGCGACCGGCAACCCGAGGAATTGATGATGAAACGACCTTATCTCGCCAGCCTGGCAGTGCTGGCACTGCCCATCAGTGTCATGGCCATAGAACCCGGGCCGTCATCGCCGCAGCAGGCTGCCACCGAGAACTGGCTGACGTTACAGTCCAGTGGCAACGCGGCCTCCGGCACGCCACAGAAAGCCACCGCCGCCGAACGCGAACAAGCCGCCCAGCGTTTGCTGGACAGCTACAAGCACCCGATTCCGGAGTTTTTTGAACAGAAGGTGGGCGGGCAAACCGGCGGCAACAACTAATCGCTGCCGCAGTTCCAAATGTAGGAGGGGGCAAGCCCCCTCCCACATTTAGATAGCGTTCGCAAAGCGGTTTCAGTGGGCCGTCACACGCTGGCGCAGCGCCGAGTTGCTGGGGGATAGCGCCAGCGCCAGTTGAGTACGGTTATGCATGTGGGTCAGACGCAGCACCTGGGACACATACAACTTCACGGTGTTTTCGGTGATGCCCAACTCGCAGGCAATCTGATAGTTGGTCTGGCCCTTGCCCACCAACCGCGCCACATCCAACTGGCGCGGTGACAGCTGATTGAAGATCGCCGGGATTTCCATCGGCCCGGCCTCCTCGGCCGATGCCTCCTCTCCCTCCGGCCCTGGCGGGCTGCGGCGGACTTTGTCGAGATCCTGGTACAGGTCGTTGATGGACTCGGACAAAAATTGCAGCTTCTGATTCAAGTGGCCCAGTTGCAGGTCCTTCTTGCGCTCTTGCAACGCGGCTTCCTGACGCTGTAGGCCTTCGAGCAATTCATGCAGGTTGATTGGCTTCTGGTAGTAGTCGGCGATCCCGGCGCGCAGCGCCTTGATCACGTCCTGCTTGTCGGCGCGACCGGTCAACATGATCGCTTCAAAGGCCCGCTGCTTGCCGGCGACCTTTTGCAGCGCCTGGACCAGTTCGATGCCATCCATGTCCGGCATATGCAGGTCGCACAGCACCAGGCCAATCTCGGTGTCTTCACTGAAGCGCTGCAAGGCCTGCTGACTGGACTCACAAGGGACGCAGCGGAAACCGCTGCTTTCGAGAAACTCACAGAGCTCTTCTACGATCAACGGTTGATCGTCGACCACGAGCACCTTTACTGCAGAGGTAAGCTTGTTCACGCGCGACTCCATGCCTAGCAACTCAAAAGTTAACCCATCCTTTACGACGACTATTCCTACACAACCCCCTACCATTAAACGTAGACCTACTTTCCGACTATGTACATAGCGTTAATCACCGGCTACGAATAATGGATCCAAAACCAGGTCGCAACGAACCCCACCAGTAAAAATGGGGCAAACGGCAGTTTTTTTGACATTTGAGGCGCCAGATAAACCATGCGGTGTTTAAGCGCTTGCCCCATAAGCGGCCACAGCTTTGGCGCCAGCAAAAGCCACACCATGCTCGCTACCGCAGCGCCAATGAACGAACCCAGCAAATACTCGGCATTTGAGGCCAACGCCAACGCCATGAGCAACTTCACATCCCCCGCGCCCAGGCGGCCCAGGGCGTATCCAGGCAGGGTCAGCAGCAGCGCCAGAATGAACGCCAGCCACCCTTGCCCACTAGGTGCGCCGAGCCAGGTGCTACCGGTCCACAGCAGGTAGATCAACGCCAGCAACGCCGCGCCCAGCGTCAGGCGATTGGCAAGCAACCGCTGCCGAGCATCCTGCACGGCACACACGCCCAACCACACCAAAACCACTGCACCCTGGATCACGTAAAAAACATCCCTTTTTGCTGATTGATTCTATGCTGATATCAAGTAGTAGCCGTCAGGGTAGACGCGGTGATGAAAACAAGCCTCCCCAACAAGCAAAAAGGCACGGCAGCGATCGAGTTCGCCGCCGTATTCGTGATTTTTTTCGCCGTGTTCTACGGGATGGTCAGCTATAGCCTGCCGCTGCTGCTGATGCAGTCGTTCAACCAGGCGACCGCCGAAGCCGTGCGCTTGAGCGTAGGCCTGGACCCCACGATGCAAGGCTATTCGGCCACGGTGATCAGCACGGCCAACACCACTGTCGCCACACGTTTGGGGTGGCTTCCCCCTGCCTTCAATTTCAACGCAGGGACACAGGTCACCACCACGTTCGTCGGCGGTCTGCTCAAGGTGCAAATCAACTACCCCACCGCCAACCTCCAGAACGTGATGCCGTTCATTGTGTTACCCGGCATCGGCACCGTCCCACAATTGCCGGTGACGCTGCAGGCCCAGTCGAGCCTGCAGTTTTGACGGCCGGGGATAAACTCTTCGGGCGCCTGCTCGGCCGCAGTGGCGCACTGGCCATCGACCCGCCGACGCCCTCTTACGCCGGGCTGCACCTGCACCTGGACGCTCAAGGCCGCGTGCTCGATATCAGCGGCGCCCTGCGGCAACACCTCGCACCGCACGCGGACTCACTGCCGTTGCAAGACTTGCTGTGCGCCCACAGCGCCCTGGCGGTAGAAGGCGTTCCCGCCGACTGGCAACGTCACAGCCTGGACCTGGACTTCCAGGGTATCGCCGGGCAAACCCTGCACACTCGCGGCACTCTTGAGCCGCACGACAACGGCTGGCTGCTGCATGCACTGGACATCGGCGATTTGCTCGACGGCAGGCGGTTGGCCGACGAGCGCGAGCAGAATCACCAACTGACCAACCGGGTCAGTGAACAGCTACGCGTGTGCAGCCTCAGCCGCTTGCCCGAGGTGTTCAACGAGCAACTGTGCAGCGTGGCGCAGCGCTGGCGCATTCCCTGTGTGGCCCTGGCGCTGCTCGACCAAGAGGACCAGGGCTGGCGCGTCTACAGCCAATACGCCAACCATGACGCACCGTTGTTCTGGCATACCGGGCAGCGCCTCGGCACTTGCCTGGACAGCCTCAACGGCACCACCCCGTTGGCCCTCAAAGCACCGTATGGGCGTGGAGAGCACCCGCGTTTGCACAGTGTGTTCGGCAATGCCGACGGTTTTCTCGTGCCTTACCGCGATGGCCAGGGCGTCGCCGCATGGCTGTTGTGCGGTGCTTATAACGGCCAACCCCACACACGCGAGCGCGACTGGCTGAACCTCGCCTCCGCCCTCGCCGCGCCTTTGCTCAGCCGCTTGCGAGAACAGCGTCACCACCAACAGCTGGAACGCCTGGAGGCCCTGCAAGGTTTGCTGGGCACTGGCTGGTGGGAGTTGTTGCCCAGCAGCGGCGAGATCCAACTCGCACCACAATTGATGCGCAACCTGGGCCAGGAAGAAGAACCGACCCGGCAAGCCCTCGACACCTGGCTGCACCTGATCCACCCCGCCGACCGCCAGGAACTGCAAAGCCGCCTGCGGGATCTGCACACCCTCGGCAAGCCCTTGCTCGCCAGCGTGCGTCTCAGCCGTAGCGACAACACGTGGTATCGCGTCCAGGGCCAAGTGCTGGGCACCGGCGAGCAACGCCGTTGTATCGGCTTCATGCTCGATATCAGCGACATCAAGAACCAGCAGCTGCAAGCCGACGTCGCCCGAGCGCGCCTGGACAACCTGATCGCCAGCTCGCCCGCCATCATCTACGTGCAGCACTACGAAAACGGCGCCCTGCAACCGGTTTTTTTCAGCGACAGCCTGCTGCCATTGCTGGGCCGCACCCTGGCCGAATGCAGCCACGACAACCTGGTGCAATGGGTGCACCCGGACGACCGAGACCTCTACTTCCAACGCACCCGTCAGTTACTGCGCGAAGGCAGCGTGCGCAGCCGTTATCGCGTGCAGGACAAACAGGGCGATTACCACTGGCTGCTCGACGAAGCCAAGCTGCTGCGCGACGACCTCGGCCTGCCGGTGGAAGCCGTCGGCCTGTGGCTGGACGTCACCGAGGCGACCCTGGTCGCGCAGCAGGTCAAGGACAGCGAAGAACGCTACCGAATCCTGGTGGAAGATTCCCCGGCGATGATCTGCCGCTACCGGCCGGACCTGACCCTGACCTTCGGCAACACCCCCCTGGCCAACTACCTGGAATGCCTGCCGGCTCAACTACCAGGACTGAACCTGGGCGACTGGCTGTCGGATGAACAACGCCAGGCCTTCGTACATCGCATCCACCAACTGACCCCTGAGTTTCCTGTCAGCACTGCCGAGATCAGCCTGCAACTGCCAGGGCGCGAACATGCCTGGTGGGTGTGGTCGGACCGTGGCGTGTTTGATGAGCAAGGCGTGTTGTTGGAAGTGCAGGCCGTGGGCCGCGACAACACCGAAGTACGCCGCTCCCAGCAGCAACTGACCCAAAGCGCGAAAATGGCCACCCTCGGCGAAATGGCCACGGGCCTGGCCCATGAGATCAACCAGCCGCTGAACGTGATGCGCATGGCCATCGTCAACGTGCTCAAGCGCCTGAGCACCGGCAACGCCCAAGTCGATTACCTCACCGAAAAACTCCAGCGCATCGACGCCCAGGTGCAACGTGCGGCGCGGGTGGTGGACCACATGCGCGTGTTCGGCCGTCGCTCGGAAGTTGAGCAGCAGCCTTTTGACCCGGCGCAGGCCGTCGAAGGCACCTTGTCATTGCTCAGTGAAGGTTTGCGTGGCAAAGGTGTGGACGTACGCCTGACCCAAGAGGAAATTCCGGTGCAGGTCAGGGGCTACGTCGACCAGCTTGAGCAAGTGCTGATCAACCTGATGGTCAACGCTCGCGATGCACTGCTCAGCCTGCGCGAGAAAAACCCCGAGCTGCGCCCATGGATCGCCGTGCACACCGAACACGACAGTCGTCATGTGCGCATCTGGGTCGAAGACAACGGCGGCGGCATCGATCCACGGTTGCTGGAGCGGATCTTCGAACCGTTTTTCACCACCAAGCCGATTGGCGTAGGCACCGGGCTGGGCTTGTCGGTGAGCTACGGCATCGTGGAAAACATGGGCGGGCGCCTGAGTGTCAGCAACGGTGAACACGGCGCGCGTTTTTGCGTGGAACTGCCCAGAGCCATCGACGCTTAAATCACCAGGTAAGCTTCGCCGGTCTGGCCGCAGGTCAGGTTGGCGCCGACGTTCACGTTCGCCAGGCTGATACCGAGGCTGTTCAACAGGTTGTTGAGAATCGGGTTCAGCAGCGGGCCGAGCAGGCCGTCCACCACCGGCGTGACGATGGCGCTGACGCTACTGAGCAGCGACACCGTATTGGCGATCAAACTGCCCAACGGGTTATTGCCCACCGGTTGATAAGCCGTGATCCCCACGCCATTGAGGGTGGTGGAAAGGCTGCTGACCACATTGGTGGCGGGCGTGGCGGCCTGATACGTCGGTGCAAGGCCCACGTTGGGCGGCGTGGCGAACGGCGTGGTGCTGGAAAACACCTGGGTCTGGACACTTCCGGCAATCGGACTTTGCACCTTGATCCCGATACCGCCGCCAGCGAAGGGTATCCGGGGATCACAACTGCCGATGAAAGCGATCATATGGCAAACCTTGGTGCCGATATCGATCAGCGCCAGGGGTGCCACTGTCATTGGTTGGGTAGTGGAAAACGCATTGGTGATGCTGCCGATGTTCAGCGAGGCCAACGAGGTGGTGGTATTGGCCGTCAGGCTCTTGGTGCCGGCGTTGCCAGTTGGACAGCTGTAGGCGGTGACATAACTGCTGGCGCCGCCGGCATCCAGCACGATATTGATCGGCAGGTTGCCCGGCAACGCCAACACATCCAATTGCTGGCAACCGGCGCCCAGCAAGCACAGCGCCGAGTTGATCGTGGTTACCAGGTTCAAGCTCAGCAAGCCATTGAGCACCGGCGTCAGCGGCCCCACCAAGTTGTTCACCGCGGTGTTGAGCCCCGACAGGCTGCTCAACACCGGCAAGCTGACCGTCACCTCGGTGCGCACCTGGGCCGTACGCACGTAGATCGCATTCGGCCCCAGTGGGTTGGCCGCCGCCAGCGCCGGATTACCGATGGCGGACAATTGCGGCGGCTCGGTGATTTTGACCTGGGTGGTGATATTGGCCAGCCCCAGCAGGCTTACCGGCAAGGTCGCCGCCACCGAACTTTGGCTGTTGGACAGTTGCACCACACCCTGAATCAGCTGGAATACTTGAAGGTTGGCGTTCAGCGCCGCCGCTGTAGTACCCGTCTGCAACTGCAGGATCTGCCCGAGGGTCAGTGGCGCCTGGTTGATCGCGGCGATTTGCAGGTTGCCCAGGGCCGTCAGCACATCCGCCGTCGCGCCATTGGCGGTCAGCACCGTGATTGCCGCCTGGATCAACTGGGTCGCGGTGACATTGGTATTGAGCAGTTGCGTGTAATTACCGGCGGCCACATTCAGGTTGATCGCCAGTTGGTTGAGGTAACTGAGCAGGTTGATGTTGGTATTGATCAGGCCATTCCAACCGGCGACGGTGAGGTTGACGTTGCCACCGAGCAGCCCGGAAAACAGCGGATTCAACAAACTTGCACTAGCCGTGTTGACGCTGGCCAGCGTGCTGTTGATGGTGAGCTGGGCCAAGGAAGGCGCAGGCATTGCCGCTACCGCCGTGGCGGTCAACACAGTGTTGAGGCTGACCGGATTGCCGGAAGTCAGTGCCCAAATCCCTGCCGCGACACTGGTGGGAACGGTATGGGTGACCACGACTTGAATCGCTGACGACAACGCCGGGTTTGCACTGAATGTGCGCATGCCCGAAGCACCGGTCGTCACCGAACCGCAACGGGTCACCAACGTATTGCCATTACCCACCACAAAATTGTTCCGCGCCACGCTCTGCGCGGCAAAAGCCGCTGCACTCAAGCCGGCCAGGCAGGTGCCGCCGCGGCTGACGGCCTCCAACGCCGCGGTGTCCGCCACACCTTGCAACTGACGCTTGGCTAAGTACAAACGGCCGCTGTCGATCACCAACAAGGTACAGACCAACACCAACGCCAACACACCCACCGCCATCAGGCCGATAGCGCCACGTTGCTTGCCATGAAATCGTGGGGACATCGAGCACTCCTGTGCCGGCGAGTCGCCGAGCGCTTACTCTTCTGGAGTGTAGATGAGTGTAGGAGATCCAATGTGGGAGCGGGCTTGCCCGCGAAGGCGGAGTGTCAGTCAGCACATCTGTGACCGATAGGCCGCATTCGCGGGCAAGCCCCCTCCCACAGGGGGATGTGGTGGCTTTTAGTGGGGTGGGTAGTTGGAAAGGATTTTTCCCACTGTGGAGCGAATCGCGTTGCTGCGGTCTTGCGGATTCGGCGTGCTGGCCATCATCTGCTCGTCACTGCCACGCCACACCAGTTTGCCGTCCTTGCCGTCGAGCAGGTCGATCTGGATGGTCGCCACTTTGTAGGTGATGTTGCGCGTCTCGTTGTACATCGGCGCGCCCCAATAACCATTCCAGGGGCCGCCCCAAGCGCCGCCGTAATTGGTGGTGACTTGCTGCTGGCGGTCTTCGACAATCAGGTACGCCTGCACCTTCAGGTCAGCATTCGTACCCGCCGCCACAGGGCGCAGGCCGCGTTGGTCGAGTTGTTCACCCACGGCCTGGCGGATGCGTTGCTCGGTGAGATCACTCTTGATACGCGGGTCATCCGGACGGTATTGCAGCGCCGGGTCTTTCCAGGCCCAACTGCGGTAGGCGCCAAAATCGCGGCTGGCGTCGAAGTCGTGGTTGACCTGATTGGTCTGGCAGCCGCCCAGCAATACAACAACAGCGAGTGCAGCAATGCGACGAAACATGGATGTTCTCCAAAAAACGATTCGAGCCTCTGATGAGAATAGCTGCTAACTGGGTGGATAGGCAGTCATTGCCTTCTGCATCGCTTCGCGCAACGCCTCAGCCCGATCACTCAGGCTGCCCTGGCTGGTGGTTTCAGCACTGGTGCTCCACACCGGCTGGCGGGTGCGAGCGTCGAACAGACTGATCCGCGCCACCGCCACCGTCACTTCATAGGTGCGTACCACCGGCACGGTGTTGTACATGCCGTAGCCATTACCGTAACGGTTATAGCCGTTGTATCCGTAGCCGTAATCGTCCTGGACTTGCCTGAGGCGCTTCTCCAGGCGCACGTCGGCGCTGACCAGCAGATCGGGTGCACGGTTGTCATGCAACGGACGCAGACCGCGCTGATCGAGGGCACCGGTGACGGCCTCGGCAATCTGCGCCGAGTCGGCCCAGGCCGAACCTGCCGGCAGCTGGCCGTTGAGCCAGGCCCAACTGCGATAGGCCCCGTAGTCCCGCACGGGTGCCGGGTAGGCGCTGGCATCAAAGGTATTGGCCGCCTGGGCCGGAGCTGGCGGCATCGGGGCCGAAGCGGCCACGTAAGGATTGGGTGTGGAGCAGGCACCCAATCCGAGGGACAACAAGATCAAACAGAGACGACGCATTTCGACCTCCGCAAACTGGGCCGCTTAAACCGGACGGCAGATCCAATGTAAATAACGCCCAAGTCCGGCAAAGCTTGGGTGACGACGGTGAGCAAGTTCCATCTCCAACAAATCCAGTAGCTCAGCCCGGGCCTGGAACTCCACCGGCATATAGTCGTGGAACACCCGCACACCGCTTTGGCTTTCGACTTGCCACACCCCTTCAAGTTGCGCCGCCAACTCACGTGGGTCGAGCGGCTGTTGCGGGGTGAGGCTCTGCTTTTCGCCGGCCATGTCGTTCTTGCGCATCTTGCGGAAGTGGCCTTTGAGCAGGTTGCGATAGATCAGCGCATCGCGGTTGTAGAACGCCAGCGACAACCAGCCACCGGGCACCGTGAGTTGGTGCAGCACCGGCAGGATCGCATGAGGTTCGGCCAGCCACTCCAGCACGGCGTGGCACAGCACCAGGTCGTAGGGTTCGGTGAGCTGACCGAGCAGGTCTTGCCACGGGGCGTGGATAAAGGTGGCGGCCTGCCCGGCGTCGGCAAAACGTTGGCGCGCGCCTTCCAGCATCGGTTCGGCGGGCTCGGCCAAGGTCACGTGGTGGCCACGTTCGGCCAGCCACAGCGACATATGGCCCAGGCCAGCGCCGATGTCCAGCACGCGCAACGGTCGATCCGGCAGGGCTTCACTCAGGTCGGCCTGGAGCACTGCCAGGCGAATCGCGCCTTTGGCACCACCGTAGATCTTTTCGGCGAAGCGCGTGGCCAACTGGTCGAAATGACGATCACTCATGGGCAAACCGCCGTTCGCTGTCGGCCAATTTGGCGCGCACCACCTCGTTCATGTCCAGGCCCAACTCACTGCACAGCAACAGCAGGTACAGTACGATGTCGCCGACCTCCTGCCCGGCGTGGGCGAGTTTGTCGGCGGGCAACTGGCGCGACTGGTCTTCGGTCAGCCATTGGAAGATTTCCACTAGCTCGGCCATTTCCACGCTGGCGGCCATGGCCAGGTTTTTCGGGCTGTGAAACTGCTTCCAATCGTTGGTATCGCGGATACGATGCAGGCGTTCGGTGAGGTGTTCGAGGTTCATGCGCGGGCTCCTGAAGGCGTATAGCTTCGGGCGGATAAGCCATCAAGGCAAGCGAATCCATCGACGCCCAACACAGCCCATGATTACAACCCGGCAAACCTCTATGCTTATAGGGAACTCGCCCGGCGCTATAGCAACCAAAGGCACAGCAACGCCCACCTCTATTCAGGACACATACATGCAGGCAGAAAGCTTTTTCGGTTGGTTGGGCCAGGCGCTCGGCTCCATCATCCGCTTTATCGTCGATGGGCTCAGCGGACTGTTCGGCGCCTTGACCAATGCCGGCGGCAACTTCGTCGATGGACTGGCGCGTACATTGGGCATGGACACCTCCATCATCAGCATCATTACCCTGATCATCGGCCTGATGTTGCTGTACTCGGCAGTGCGCGCATTCATGCGGGCTTCGATCATCGCCGGGGTTATCTGGCTGATTCTGGGCCTATGGTTGCTCAGTTGGGTCGTGCATTAACACTTGAACAGCTTACTCACCGACTGGCGCCACCGCCCCACCCATCGCCGCGTCTGGGCTCTGGCCGCGCCGATGATCCTGTCGAATATCTCGGTGCCGCTGGTGGCCCTGGTGGACAGCATGGTCATCGGCCACCTGCCCCACGCCCATCAACTGGGCGCCGTGGCGGTCGGGGCCAGCCTCTATACCTTTCTCGCCTGGGCCATGGGTTTCCTGCGCATGGGCTCCACCGGGTTTGCCGCGCAAGCCGCCGGGCGCGGGGATGGCGCCGCGCTGCGACAAATCCTGCTGCAAGGCCTGTTGCTGGCGCTGGGCCTGGCGATGCTGCTGGGCACCGTGGGTATTCCCCTGAGCCATCTGGCACTGGAATGGATGCAACCGTCTCCAGAACTGACGGAGCTGACCCGCGAGTTTTTCCACACGCGCCTGTTCGGCCTGCCGGCCGCGCTGGCCAGCTATGCGCTGGTCGGCTGGTTCCTCGGCACGCAGAACGCTCGCGCACCGCTGGCCATTCTATTGACCACCAACCTGGTCAACATCGCCTTGAACCTGTGGTTCGTACTCGGTCTGGATTGGGGGGTGGTCGGTTCGGCGCGGGCATCCGTCGTGGCCGAATGGACCGGCGCCCTGCTCGGCCTGGCAATGACGCAAAAGGCCCTGCGGGCCTACCCCGGGCATATCGCCTGGGCTGCCTTGAAATTGTGGGAAAGCTGGCGCCCGCTGCTGGCGGTCAACCGCGACATTTTCATCCGCAGCCTCGCGCTGCAATCGGTGTTTTTCATGATCACGGTGCAAGGCGCACGCCTGGGCGACGCGACCGTGGCGGCCAATGCGCTGCTGCTCAACGGCCTGCTGCTGGCGGCCCACGCGCTGGATGGATTGGCTCATGCGGTCGAAGCCCTGTGCGGCCACGCCATCGGCGCCCATGACCGCCAGGCGCTGCGCCGGTCGCTGGTGGTCGCTGGCGGTTGGTCGCTGATCGCCAGTATCGGGTTTGCCCTACTGTTCACCGTCGCCGGCCACCTGTTCATCGCCATGCAAACCGATATCCCTAGCGTGCGCGAAACGGCCGACCTCTATTTGCCTTATCTGGCGATACTGCCGTTGATTGCGGTCTGGAGTTACCTGCTGGACGGCCTGTTCATCGGCGCGACCCGCGCGCGTGAGATGCGCAATGGCATGCTGTTGACCGTCTTGCTGACGGCTCCCTTCGCCTGGGCGCTGCAGGGCTTGGGTAACCACGGTCTGTGGATAACTTTCTTGCTCTTCATGGCGCTGCGCAGCCTCACCCTGGCCTTCATCGGCTGGCGCCTGAACACTCGGAACCGGTGGCTGGCCGAGCCGTAAAACAAAAAACCCACCTGAGAAGGTGGGTTTTGTTCAGCCGCTATCGCCTCACGACGACAGGTAAGACGAACGCGTCAGGCCCAGACGCAACGCGTCGAGGAACTGCGTACGCTCGCTGGCGCTGATCTTCGCACTCGCACACTTGTCACGGTAGTGCGTCATCAACTCCTCCGGCGACAAGTGCACATAGCGCAGCATGTCTTCGATGGTGTCGTGGGTCTCGATCCCAGCGCTGTACACCGAACCGTCTTCGCGCTGGTAGATGTTCACCGAGTCGGTGTCACCGAACAGGTTGTGCATGTCGCCCAGGATCTCTTGGTAAGCACCTACCAGGAAGATGCCCAGCAAGTAGTCCTCGCCTTCGTTCAAGGCGTGCACCGGCAGGCTGGTCTCGATGGACTGCTCGTCGACGTACTGCTTGATCTTGCCGTCGGAGTCGCAGGTCAGGTCTTGCAGTACGGCACGGCGCAGCGGCTCTTCGTCGAGACGGTGCAGCGGCAGGATCGGCAATACCTGGCCGATGGCCCAGGTGTCCGGCAGGCTCTGGAACACCGAGAAGTTGCAGATGTACTTGTCGGCCAGCTTGTCATTGAGTTCATCCAGCACTTGGCGGTGCGAGCGCTGACGGGCTTTCAATGAGTTATGCAGGCGGCGGCACACGGCGAAGTAGCACTGTTCAGCCAGGGCTTTTTCCGCCAGGGTCAATTTGCCGTCGGCGTACTGGGTAGCCACGTCGCTCATGTAGTGGGTGGCACGCCAGTAGGTTTCGGTGACCATCTCGATATCGGTCGGACCCAGCAGGTCCACCAGCCATTGCACGGTTTCCGGCAGGCTTTCCTTGTTCTCGATTTCCGGCACGTCGTCGTTGTGTTTCTCGACGTCGGTGACTTGCACCACCAGCATGGCGTGGTGGGCGGTCAGGGAACGACCACTTTCGGAGAAGATGTTCGGGTGCGGCAGGCTCTGCGCGTCGCAGAACTCCTTGAGCATGCCCACGACAACACCGGCGTAGTCGTCCATGTCGTAGTTGATCGAACTGGCGTTACGCGAGTGCGTACCATCGTAGTCCACACCCAGGCCACCGCCCACGTCGATGTGGTCCACCGGCAGGCCAAGGTTGCGCAGTTCGCCGTAGTAACGAATGGCTTCCTTGAACCCGTGCTGGTAGTCGGCCAGGTTGGCGATCTGCGAGCCCATATGAAAGTGCAGCAGGCGGATGCCTTGGTCCAGGCCGGCAGCGCGGAAGCGCTCGACCACCGACAGCAGCTGCGCTGCCGACAAACCGAACTTGGACTTCTCGCCACCGGTGTCCGCCCACTTGCTCGAGGCCAGCGACGACAAACGCACGCGCAGCCCAACCTGCGGCTTGACCTTGAGGCTCGCCGCCTCTTCGATCACCAGGCCGACTTCGGATTCTTTCTCGATCACGATGAATACGTTGTGACCGAGCTTCTGGCCCATCAGCGCCAGGCGGATGAACTCACGGTCCTTATAACCGTTGCACACGATGGTGCCGCCCTTCGGCGCCAGGGCCAACACGGCCAGCAACTCAGGCTTGGAGCCGGCTTCCAGGCCAATGGACACGTTCTGGGTAGCGATGATGTTTTCGATCACCGCTTCCTGCTGGTTCACCTTGATCGGGTACAGCGCGGTGTACTTGCTCTGGTATTCCAGGCGCTCGATGTTCGAATCGAAAGCGCCGGTCAGCTGGCGTACACGGTCTTGCAGGATGTCGGGAAAGCGCACCAATAGCGGCAAGGACAAGCCGCTTTTACGCAGCTCGTCGACTTGCTCGTACAAGTCGACAGGCGTGCTGTTCGGGCCGTTCGGACGGACTTCAACGCGACCGGCATCATTGATCGCGAAATACCCGGCCCCCCAATGGCGAATCCCGTAAACACTGCGGCTGTCCGCAACTGTCCATTGGCTGCCATCGTCTTTGCGTGTGCGTCGTACGGACATCGAAGTCCCCTATATAAAGTCGAAAATCGCCGCACCCTTTTTGTAAGGCTGGCGCAGTCTAAAGAATGAAAATGACGATTTGCCTGCGAGAGAGGTAGACACCACTCGCAGGACAGAGTTTAGACACAGGTCGGGAAGAGGCTTTCAGCCGCCGGACTTCTTGGCCTTGTACCCGAGCTTGATCAGCTCGGCCAACAGCAACTCGACGTGATCGCCCTGGATCTCGATGACGCCGTCTTTCAACGCGCCACCGGTGCCACAACGTTTTTTCAGCGTAGTGGCCAGTTCCTTCAGGGCATCCTCGGCCAGCGGCACGCCGGTGATGGTGGTCACCGTCTTGCCGCCACGGCCTTTGCTCTCACGTCGCACGCGGGCAATACCGTCGCCTTCAGGAATCAGGGTCTGTTTGCAGGTACACGAATCCACGGGCTGACGACAGTCCGGGCAGTGTCGACCTGCGTCGGTGGAAAATACCAGGCCACCAAGGGCGGCGAAGGATGCGGCTTTTTTGGCCACCGGCAATCCTCTTGGGAGGACAAAGACTGATCGGCACCTGCGAAGAGGTGGCCAACCGCGAAGCCCCACTCAGGCAGGGGCAGCGCTACCGAACCGCCAAGGGTGGTTCGGGTGAAAAGTCGCGCAGTGTAACCACAAAAAGCCGACTTGCTAAGAGCCAAATGGCGCCAATTTATGCAACTTTAGCGACGCGAGGCCAGATAGCGCCGCAAGCCCTCCTGGGCGTCCGGGCAGTAAGGCTTTTGTTCAGCCTCCTGCAGGACATTTTCAATGGGTAAAAAGCGCGCTTCCATGACCTCTTCGGGCTGCAGCCGCAAGGGGCCGTCCCACACCGCAGAGTAGGATGTGCACCAGAGCCGGCTGTCGCCATCTTCAAAGTAGAAATGGTCGTGTTCGACCAACTCAACGCCACTTACACCCAGCTCTTCAGCAAGCTCCCGCCGAGCCGAAACGGCGTAACTCTCACCTTTCTCGACCATCCCGCCCGCCGCCGTGTCCCAGAACCCGGGATACAGCGCCTTGCTCAAGGTGCGCCGATGCACGCACAGCTCACCTTGAGAGTTGAACAAGAAGATAAAGGTGCAGCGGCCGATCAGACCGCGCTGGCGAAGGTCGGACCTGACGAGGTGCCCGAGCAGGTTGTCCCGCTCGTCGACCCAACAGATCAGTTCAGCGTCGGAAGCCGCCCGATGGGCGGCCTCCCTTTGAGTAGCGTCCATCATCAACCCTGATTGAGGAGCTGACGCAAATCGATCACTGCAGCGTTTGCCCGGGAAATATAGTTGGCCATTACCAGCGAGTGGTTGGCGAGAATGCCGAAACCACTGCCATTAAGAATCATAGGACTCCAAACGGTTTCCTGCGAGGCTTCCAGCTCACGAATGATCTGGCGCACGCTGACGGTGGCATTCTTCTTGGCCAGGACATCGGCAAAGTCGACTTCAATGGCGCGCAGCAGGTGGGACAAGGCCCACGCCTGGCCACGGGCTTCGTAGAACACGTTGTCGATCTGCATCCATGGGGTTTCCACCACTTCTTCATCGACCTGCGGCACCTGGCCCGGCGCCAGTGCTTCGGTCTTGAGCGTGGTGTTGAGCTTCACCCGACCGACGCTGGCCGACAGGCGTTGCGACAGTGAACCCAGACGGGTGGCGACATCGCCCAGCCAGTTGTTCAGGTTGTCGGCGCGGGCGTAGAACAGCGCGCCCTTCTGGTTCGGGTCGGACAGGCGCGCCTCATAGCGGCTCAGGGAATTGATGCCTTCCTGGTATTCCGACTCGCTGGACGGCAGCACCCAACTCTTGTTGTCGAAGTTGAACCGCGGCTCGGCCTTGGCCAGGTCGGCATCTTCAGCCGACTGCGACTGGGAGCGGGCGAAGTCCTTACGCAGGGCACGGGTCAGGTCGCGTACCTGCACCAGCACGCCGTATTCCCAGCTTGGCATGTTGTCCATCCACAGGCCCGGCGGGAAACGGTCGTTGGAAATATAGCCCCCTGGCTTGTTCAGCAAGGTGCCGACCACAGTCTTGAGGGTTTCGACGGTGGTGTAGCCCACCACCATCTGCTTGCCTTCCTTCTCGGCGGCAAGCTGGGCGTTTTGCTGGACCGGGAATAGCGCCGGCTCTTCGCTCCAGTACCAACCCAGGGCACCGGTGACCAACAGGTACAAGCCCAACACGCTGAGCAAGGCTTTGCTCATCAGCAGGTTGCGAAAGTAGCCACGGTTGGCCGACTTGGGCTCAGGAGCGGGGCCTTTGGCACTGCCTTCACGGTTTTTCCAGTCCAGCATAGCGATATCCTTTCAATCACTTGAGTTCATGCACATCAATTGTCCGGGTGCGTTCAAACACTCCGACCACAACCCTACCCCATCGTGCCCGTCGGTGCGGGGCTTTTAAACGAAAGTGGCGTACAGAGGGTGTTCGACTATAAAGGATGCACGCTTTTTTAGCTGCGCGACCACAAGGTCAAAAACTGAATGACAGAGACTCGTACTTAATTGACGTATGACACTCATGTAACAGATAAGAGGTGCTAGCATAGAGCCATCAGTCGACCTCAGCATGCACCCTCACACTAGTAGTCAGGATATGACCGAGCCAGAAGACCCCAGCCGTGAGCGTCTCAAGCACCACTTTGCCCAGCGGGTAATTCATCAGGCACGTCAAATTCTTGAGATCTGGCAACGCCTGCAACGCAGCGAATGGTCGAACGCCGATTTTTCCGAACTCAGCGAAGCCAACCTGCGCCTGCTGCGCTTTGCCGAGCGCTTCGAACAGCCGGAACACGGTCAACTGGCGCGGCACATCGGCGAGTCCCTGAAGGCGGTAGACGAAAATCGTGGGCGCTTGAGCAGCCAACTGATCACCGAACTCAACCGCCTGATGCAACGCCTGTCCCGTACCGGCCTGCGCCAGGGCGACCAGCTGGAACAAACCTTCCTGCCACCGATGCGCAAGCCCATCTACGTGATGCTGGCCGATCACGACCGCGCCGAGCGCCTGGCCAAGCAGCTTGAATTCTTCGGCATGAGCGCCCAATCCCTGGACAGCATCGCGGCTTTTCGCGCATCCATGGCCGAGCGCCTGCCGTCCGCCATCGTCATGGACGTCGACTTCTGCGGCGAAGGCCAGGGCCTCAAGCTCGCCGCCGAAGCCCAGGAAGGCCTGGAGCAAAAACTGCCGCTGCTGTTTTTCAGCCTGCATGAAACCGACACCCCAACCCGCCTGGCCGCTGTGCGTGCCGGCGGGCAGGAATTCCTGACCGGCACGCTGGAAGCTTCAAGCCTGCTGGAAAAGATCGAAGTACTGACCTGCATCGCCCAGTACGAACCCTATAAAGTGCTGATCATCGACGACTCGCGCGCCCAGGCGCTGCACACCGAGCGGCTGCTCAACAGCGCCGGCATCGTCACCCGCACCTTGATCGAACCGATCCAGGCCATGGCCGAGCTGGCGGACTTCCAGCCGGACCTGATCATCCTCGACATGTACATGCCCGCCTGCACCGGCACCGAACTGGCCAAGGTGATCCGCCACAACGACCGCTACGTCAGTGTGCCGATCATCTACCTGTCGGCCGAAGACGACCTGGATAAACAGCTGGACGCCATGAGCGAAGGCGGCGACGACTTCCTCACCAAGCCGATCAAACCACGCCATTTGATTACCACCGTGCGCAATCGCGCGGCGCGCGCACGCAACCTCAAGGCACGGATGGTGCGCGATAGCCTGACCGGCCTGTACAACCACACTCACATCCTGCAATTGCTCGAAGACTGCAGCTTCCGTGCACGCCGCGAGAACAAGCCACTCAGCTTTGCCATGCTCGACATCGACCATTTCAAACGGGTCAATGACAGCCACGGGCACCCCATGGGCGACCGTGTGATCAAGAGCCTGGCGCTGTTTCTCAAGCAGCGCTTGCGCAAGACCGACTACATCGGTCGTTACGGTGGTGAAGAGTTCGCCATCGTGATGCCCGATACCGACCTGGAGTCGGCTTGCAAGGTGCTGGATGAAATCCGTGGGCGCTTTGCCGAAATCCACTACCCGGCCCAGCCCCAGGATTTATGGTGCACCTTCAGCGCCGGCGTGGTGGAGCTGTGCGACGGTTCCGACAGTTTGATGATGGCCGCCCAGGCCGACGAGGCGCTGTACCGCGCCAAGGATGCAGGACGCAACCGCGTACAACCCGCGCGTGCATCAAAGCAAAGTGCCATCTTTTCACCGGAATCCAGCGATTCCGTCATAACTCTGTAATGGAAACGCAATAACTTCAGGCACTTATCTTTTGCTGTCGGTTGAAACCACGCATGCGCCTGAAGCTGCTGACCAATCTCAACACCCTTCTATTGGTGGCCGTTTGCCTGGCCCTCGGGGCGACGCTGTGGTGGTCGCAGCGGGCGCTGGAGCGGCCTTATTTGCTGATGGAGCGTTACTTGGGGTTGTCCCAGACGTTTCAGAATCAGGCCGCACGCAATATTGACGATTACTTGGCCAGCGGCGATGCCTTGCGCTTGAGCAGCGCCAGCCAAAGCCTGGAAAGCCTGTTGCAGCATCTGGATGAGCTGCCCGTCGACCTCGCGCAAAACCTGCGGCCCAGCCTGGTCGACCTCGACACCTTCAGCAAAACCGACCTGTTGGCCGCCGGCAAACTGGCGGGCGATCCGCAAGCGCTGCTCCTGCAAGCCGAACGCGAATTGGGCGCGAACCTGGAACAACTCAGCCAATACGCCATAGGCGTCAACTCGCCGGACGCGGCGCGCTATCTGCCGCCCTTGCTCGCCGCATCCCAGCATTTGGGCAAGCTGTCCCTGGCTCGCGACAAGCTGGTCAGCAGCGGCCGCGCCGAACTGGCCGACGATGTGGAGCGAGAACTGGCCAGCATCCGCACCCAGGCCGACCAGCTGGCGCAACTGCCATTGCTTGGCGTCAAAGCCAGTAGCGAATCCAGCGCCGATGACTTCTCCGCCATGATGGGCCTGGAAAACAGCGAAAAAACCGAAGTTCAGGACACCGGCGTCGACCTCAAGCGCGAACTCAACAGCCTGTTGACCCGCTATCCCGCCGAACTCAAGCGCACCCGCGAACAAATCCAGCAACGCGCAGACCTCGCCACTGGCACCCACCTGAAAATTTCCGCCGTGCAACAGGCCATCGCAGGCCTGGAACCCGTGGTGCGTGCGCAACACGGCAAGATCCAGGGCGAAGTTCGCCTGATGCAAGGCGTGATGATCGGCCTGATCCTGCTGATCGCGCTGCTGATCGATACCTTGCAACGGCGCCTGGCGCGGGTGCTGACCAACCTCGCCCCGGCCCTGTCGACCTGGGCCGACGGCGACTTCAGCCAGCCGATCGCCCTGGGCAAGACCAACCGCGAGCTGCACGACATCGAAGCGTCCCTGAACCGCCTGCGCGCCTACTTGGTGGACTTGGTAGGCACCATTCGCGGCAACGCCCAGGAAGTGGCCGGCAGCAGCCGCGCCCTCGCCGAACTGAGCAGCGGCTTGCACGACGGTGCCGAGCGCCAGGCCGGCGATACGGCGCAGATCCGTGATTCTCTGGGCGAGCTGGAAGCGACTATCCAGCAGGTGGCGGGTGATGCCAGCCAGGCTGCCGGAGCCAGCCGTAGCGCGGGTCAGGCGGTGGAACAAGGCCAACGCGTGATCGGCCTGAGCCTCACCGGGTTGCATGCCCTGGTAGGAGAAGTGCAGCAAAATGCGCAGATGATCGAAAAACTGGCCGAGGAGTCGGCCACCATCGGCGGCGTATTGACCGTGATCCGCTCGATTGCCGACCAGACCAACTTGCTCGCTCTCAATGCCGCCATCGAGGCAGCTCGTGCCGGTGAGGCCGGGCGAGGGTTTGCGGTGGTGGCCGATGAGGTCCGCTCCCTGGCCCAACGCACCGCAGGCGCCACCGCAGAAATCCAGGGCCTGATCGCTGGCCTGCAAGCCGCCGCCCACCAGTCGGTACAAGGTATGCGCGCCCAGGTCGAGCACGCCGAAGCCACCGCCCAGCAAGCCCAGGCGGCGGATGGTGCGCTGGATGAAATCGTCGGCGCGATCCAGACCATCTCCGACACAGCCGTGCGCATTGCCGATGTGACGGCACAGCAGAGTGGCGCCGTCAGTGAGATTCGCGATAACAGCGAGCGGATTCACCAACTGGGCGAGGATAACTTGCTGCGAATTGGGCAAGGGCGTAGCCAGGGTGAGCACTTGCTGGTGCTAGGTGGGCAGCTCAACACGGCGGTGCAAGCGTTCCGGGTCTGACTCGGTCTCAGCCTGGATGGAGATCAAATGTGGGAGCTGGCTTGCCTGCGATAACAGTGGGTCAGGCAACCTGTTCTGCACTGACATACCGCAATCGCAGGCAAGCCAGCTCCCACATCGATCTGCGTCGACCTCGCGACCGTGTTGGCAATGACCGGATCCAGGGGGCTAGTCACAAATTTTGCGCTATCCTCGCTAATCGTGCCGGCTACTGCATAGAACTGGACAGTCACAAAGGCTTTGCGGCATAGTCGCCGGGTTCTGCCGTACCCACTTCAATAACAAGGAACAGCCGATGGCGACCTTACTGGCTCTTCACGGACCCAACCTGAACCTGCTCGGCACCCGTGAACCGGGCGTCTACGGGGCAGTGACCCTGGATCAGATCAACCTCGATCTGGAACGCCGGGCCCGTGAATCCGGCCACCATCTGCTCTACCTGCAAAGCAATGCCGAGTACGAATTGATTGATCGCATTCATGCCGCGCGTGGCGAAGGCGTGGATTTTATCCTGATCAATCCCGCCGCTTTTACGCACACAAGCGTTGCATTACGTGACGCGCTGCTGGCGGTGAGCATCCCATTCATCGAAGTGCATTTGTCGAACGTGCACAAACGCGAAGCTTTCCGCCATCACTCCTACTTCTCCGACGTTGCGGTAGGTGTGATCTGCGGCCTTGGCGCCAGCGGTTACCGACTGGCCCTGGAGGCCGCCCTGGAACAACTTGAACAACCGGCCAAGCGCCCCTGACCGTCCCTTGGGAGTTGATGATTCATGGATATCCGTAAAGTTAAGAAACTGATCGAACTGCTGGAAGAATCCGGTATCGACGAGCTGGAAATCAAGGAAGGCGAAGAGTCCGTACGGATCAGCCGCCACAGCAAGACCCCGGCCCAACAGTTCTACGCACCGCAAATGCAAGCACCGGCTCCAGCGGCTGCTGCACCGGCCGCCGCTCCTGCTGCCGCCGCCGCTCCTGCCGCGCCAGCTGCTCCTGCGCTGAACGGCTTCGTGGTCAAGTCGCCAATGGTCGGTACTTTCTACCGTACCCCGGCCCCAACCTCGCCAGCCTTCGTAGAAGTCGGCGCAACCGTGAAAGTGGGCGACACCATCTGCATCGTTGAAGCGATGAAGATGATGAACCACATCACTGCTGAAAAAGCCGGCGTCATCGAATCCATCCTGGTAGAAAACGGTCAGCCGGTTGAGTACGACCAGCCGCTGTTCACCATCGTTTGAACCGCGGAGTGCCTTCGATGTTGAAACCTGCGAAGAAACTGGAAAAAGTCCTGATCGCCAACCGCGGTGAGATCGCCCTGCGAATCCTGCGCGCCTGTAAGGAACAAGGCATCAAGACCGTCGCTGTTTACTCGACGGCCGACTCGGAACTGATGCACGTGAAACTGGCGGACGAAAGCATCTGCATCGGCCCGCCACTGGCCACGAACTCGTACCTGAAAGTCCCAAGCATCATCGCCGCGGCAGAAGTGACCGGCGCTACCGCTATCCACCCAGGCTACGGTTTCCTCGCGGAAAACGCTGACTTCGTCGACCAGGTGGAAAAATCCGGTTTTACCTTCATCGGCCCGAAAGCCGAGACCATTCGCCTGATGGGCGACAAGGTCTCCGCCAAGGAAGCCATGATCGCTGCCGGCGTGCCAACCGTTCCAGGTTCCGACGGCCCACTGCCTGAAGACGAGGAAACCGCCCTGCGCATTGGTCGCGAAGTCGGTTACCCGGTGATCATCAAGGCCGCCGGTGGCGGTGGTGGTCGCGGCATGCGCGTGGTGCACAAGGAAGAAGACCTGATCGAAGCCGCCAAGCAGACCCGCTCCGAAGCAGGCGCCTGGTTCAACAACCCGATGGTCTACCTGGAGAAGTACCTGACCAACCCACGTCACGTGGAAGTGCAGGTACTGTCCGACGGCCAGGGCCACGCCATTCACCTGGGTGACCGCGATTGCTCGCTGCAACGTCGTCACCAGAAGGTACTGGAAGAAGCCCCGGCACCGGGCCTGGACGAAAAAGCTCGCCAGGAAGTACTGGCTCGCTGCGTCAAGGCGTGCATCGACATCAACTACCGTGGCGCCGGCACCTTCGAGTTCCTCTACGAGAACGGCCGCTTCTACTTCATCGAGATGAACACTCGTGTGCAGGTAGAGCATCCGGTTTCGGAGATGGTCACCGGTATCGACATCGTCAAGGAGATGCTGAGCATCGCCGCTGGCAACCCGCTGTCCTTCACCCAGGACGACGTGAAGATCCACGGCCACTCCCTGGAGTGCCGCATCAACGCCGAAGACCCGAAAACCTTTATCCCGAGTCCAGGCCTGGTCAAGCATTTCCATGCTCCAGGCGGCAACGGCGTTCGCGTCGATTCGCACCTGTACAGCGGCTACAAGGTTCCGTCCAACTACGACTCGCTGATCGGCAAGCTGATCACCTGGGGCGCGACCCGCGACGAGGCCATGGCCCGCATGCGCAACGCCCTGGACGAAATCGTGGTCGACGGCATCAAGACCAACATCCCGCTGCATCGGGATCTGGTTCGTGATGAAGGCTTCTGCAAAGGTGGTGTGAACATTCACTACCTGGAACACAAGCTGGCCAACCAGTAAGTGCTCCACCCAACACAGCCGCCTTCGGGCGGCTTTGTTGTTTCTGGCCCCTGGATTTTCTGGATGAACACAATCCAATGTGGGAGGGGGCTACACCCCGATGAGGGAGTGTCAGTTGATGCATCTGTGCCTGATCCACCGCCATCGAGGGCAAGCCCCCTCCCACATTTGATCGGTGTATGTCGTCTTCTTCTGTGCGCTCGCGTAAACTTGCGCCCTTTCGCGACCCACCCGTCGCATATTCAATTTTTTCAAAGGTGCCCGCCATGCCTTGGCTGCAAGTCCGTCTCGCCATCAGCCCAGAACAAGCCGAAACCTACGAAGACGCTTTCCTCGAAGTCGGCGCTGTATCGGTCACCTTCATGGACGCCGAAGACCAGCCGATCTTCGAACCCGAACTCAACACCACCCCACTGTGGTCCCACACCCATTTGCTGGCCCTGTTCGAAGACGGCACCGATGCCGCCAGCGTACTGGCCCATATGGAACTGCTCACTGGCGGCCCGCTGCCGGAACATCACAGCGAAGTGATCGAAGACCAGGACTGGGAACGTAGCTGGATGGATAACTTCCAACCAATGCGTTTCGGCCAGCGCCTGTGGATCGTGCCGAGCTGGCACGCCGCCCCGGAGCCGGACGCCGTCAATCTGCTGCTGGACCCGGGCCTGGCGTTCGGCACCGGCACCCACCCGACCACCGCACTGTGCCTGGAATGGCTGGACGGCCAGGACCTCGCCGACTGCAATGTGCTGGACTTCGGTTGCGGCTCGGGGATCTTGGCGATTGCCGCATTGCTGCTGGGCGCCAAGGAAGCGGTGGGCACCGACATCGACGTGCAAGCCCTGGAAGCCTCCCGTGATAACGCCGGGCGCAACAACATTCCGGAAGGCAAATTCCCCCTCTACCTGCCGGAGCAATTGCCCCAGGTGCAGGCCGACGTGCTGGTCGCCAATATCCTCGCCGGACCGCTGGTTGCCTTGGCACCCCAGCTGTCAAGCCTGGTCAAGCCGGGCGGTCGCCTGGCGCTGTCGGGCATCCTCGCCGAACAAGGCGAAGACGTCGCCGCCGCTTATGCCCAGGATTTCGAACTGGACCCGATTGCCAACCGCGATGGCTGGGTACGCATCAGCGGTCGTCGGCGCTAGAATGAGCGCTTGCCTGAATCGGATGGCCGCATGACCGACAGTTTCGTCACCCAGTGCCCGCATTGCCAAGCCCGCTTCCGCGTCAGCCACGCCCAACTGAGCGTGGCCCGTGGCGTGGTTCGCTGCGGTTCGTGCCTGCAAGTGTTCAACGCTGCTCGCCAACTGCTGGAGCAACGCGCCCAGGCACCTGCACCGGAACCTGAACAACCGGAGGTCGTTGAGAAGGCGGCCGAGGCGCCCAGGGCCATCAGCCAAAAGCAGTGGACTGCCGAAGAGCTGGACCTGGATAACCTGGACCTGGACGAAGAACTGGCCAAGCTGGAACGCCGCGAGATTCAACACACCCAGCCACTGGCCGCGGAGCGCCGCCAGCCAGGTGCCGACCGCCGACAAAAAGAAGATTCCCTCAGTGCCAGCCGCGACACCGCCAAGGCCGAGGAAGAAAAATGGGCTGCCAGCCTGTTCAGCGAACCGCCCGAAGAACGTGTCCAGGCCGCCGAGAATGAACACCCCTCTGCGACCAGGCAGCGCACCGAACCGTCGATGTCGCACCCTGCCGGCGATCTGGATGATGAACCGCCGCTGGGCTCGCACCCGGAAGATGACGATCTCGACCCACCCTTGACCCCGGTCATCGACGTAGTGGATGAGCCCGCCGCCGAAGAACCAGCGCAGCCCCGCCGCAAGCAGGCACGGCCGCAGGCAAGCGTTCACGACGACGTGCTCCAGGACCTGGAAGACGACCCGCTGCATCTTTATACGCAGAAGCGCCCTTCAAGCCTGGGCCGCCGACTGCTGTGGCTATTGCTGGTTTTGATTGCCGCCGCCGGTCTTGCAGGCCAATACATTGCCTACCAATTCGATGACCTGTCCCGCCAGGATGCCTACCGTCCATGGTTCCAGCAGCTGTGCCCGAAACTCGGATGCACCGTGCCGTCACGGGTCGATATTGCCCACATCAAGAGCAGCAATCTGGTGGTGCGCAGCCATCCGGAGTTTGCCGGTGCACTGGTGGTGGATGCGATCCTCTATAACCGTGCGACGTTCTCCCAACCCTTTCCGTTGCTGGAGCTGCGCTTCGCGGATTTGAATGGCAACCTGATTGCCAGTCGTCGCTTCAAACCTGCCGAATACCTGAGCGGCGAGTTGGCCGGTGTGAGCGAAATGCCCTCGCAGACGCCGATCCATATCTCCCTGGACATCCTCGACCCAGGCAATAAAGCCGTGAACTACAGCCTGAGCTTCCATTCTCCCGAGTGAGGCGGTGCAGGGCCCAAGGTTTGACGGCGGATTATTGACTGCATCGCCGCCGACCAAACCGACGGCGATAAAGAAATAACTGCTCAGATTTTATCCAATTCAGCCTTTAACCAGTCATCGAGAGCGGGTATCATGCCAACCCTTTTTCGAACTCTAATGATCCGGCCCCACAACAGGGAAGTCCTATGTCGGCGGTACGCATCGGCCCATACACATTGCAGAACGGCTTGATTCTCGCCCCGATGGCGGGCGTCACCGACCAGCCCTTTCGTCAGCTGTGCAAGCGTTTGGGCGCGGGTCTAGTAGTCTCGGAAATGGTCACCAGCGACATGAGTTTGTGGAACACCCGCAAATCGCGCATGCGCATGATCCACGAAGGTGATCCCGAGCCCCGCTCGGTACAGATCGCCGGTGGTGATGCGCAGATGCTGGCGGATGCAGCCCGGGCCAATGTGGAGTTGGGCGCGCAGATCATCGATATCAACATGGGCTGCCCGGCCAAGAAGGTCTGCAACAAGGCCGCCGGTTCCGCGCTGTTGAAAGATGAGCAGTTGGTAGCCGAGATCCTGCAGGCCGTTGTCGCCGCAGTGGATGTGCCGGTTACATTGAAGATTCGTACCGGCTGGGACCGGGATAACAAGAACGGCCTGACGGTGGCGAAGATTGCTGAACAGGCAGGAATTACAGCGCTGGCGGTACATGGCCGCACCCGCGCCGACCTTTATACCGGTGAAGCCGAGTACGACACCATTGCCGCGATCAAGCAGGCGGTGTCGATGCCGGTGTTTGCCAATGGCGACATCGACTCTGCCGAGAAAGCCCGGCGCGTGCTGCACGCAACCGGTGCCGATGGCTTGTTGATTGGCCGGGCCGCCCAGGGGCGGCCGTGGATTTTCCGTGAGATCGAACACTTTCTGCGTACCGGCGAAGTCTTGCCGGCACCGGAGCTGATCGAGGTGGAACGTATTCTGCTAGAGCATCTGGCCGCCCTGCACGCCTTCTATGGGGACGTGATGGGTGTACGCATTGCTCGCAAGCATGTCGGCTGGTATCTCGCAACCCTGCCGGGCGCCAGGGAGTTTCGCGCCCACTTCAATCGTTTGGATGATACGGAAGCACAGTGCGCCAACGTTCGTGAGTTCTTCAGCGAGCGTTACAAGAGCCTGGGGACAGGGGACGGAGAGGGGGTGGCCGCATGACGATGATGACCGAGACTTTAGTGAGTGGAACAACACCCGTGAGCGACAACGTCAATTTGAAACAGCACCTCAACACGCCGAGCGAAGAAGGCCAGACCCTTCGCGGGAGTGTCGAGAAAGCGCTGCACAATTATTTCGCCCACCTTGAGGGCGCTTCCGTCACGGACGTGTACAACCTGGTGCTCTCCGAAGTCGAGGCACCCTTGCTCGAAAGCGTGATGAACTACGTCAAGGGCAACCAGACCAAAGCCAGTGAGCTGCTGGGCCTCAACCGTGGCACCTTGCGCAAAAAGCTCAAGCAGTACGATTTGCTGTAAGCATTCAATCAAACCAGAAAGGCGCCCGCGTAAAACCGGTCGCCTTTTTTGCTGACTCCTTTGCTTTTGATGGAAATTGAGATGACCGACCAGACCACCCGCCTGCCGATCCGCCGCGCCTTGATCAGTGTTTCCGACAAGACCGGGATCCTCGAATTTGCCCGGGAGCTGGAAGCCCTGGGCGTGGAAATCCTCTCCACGGGCGGGACCTTCAAACTGCTGCAGGACAACGGCGTGGCCGCAGTAGAAGTCGCGGACTACACCGGTTTCGCAGAAATGATGGACGGTCGGGTCAAGACCCTGCACCCGAAAATCCACGGCGGCATCCTCGGCCGTCGCGGCACTGACGATGCCATCATGGCCGAGCACGGCATCAAGCCGATCGACTTGGTAGCCGTCAACCTCTACCCGTTCGAAGCCACCATCAACAAGCCAGGCTGCGACCTGCCGACCGCCATCGAAAACATCGATATCGGCGGTCCGACCATGGTTCGCTCCGCCGCTAAGAACCACAAAGACGTGGCCATCGTGGTTAACGCCAGCGATTACGCCAACGTGCTGGAAAGCCTGAAAGCCGGTGGCCTGACCTACGCTCAGCGCTTCGACCTGATGCTCAAGGCGTTCGAACACACCGCAGCCTACGACGGCATGATCGCCAATTACATGGGCACCGTGAACCAGGCCGCCGAGACCCTGAGCACAGAAGGTCGCAGCCAGTTCCCACGCACCTTCAACAGCCAGTTCATCAAGGCCCAGGAAATGCGCTACGGCGAGAACCCGCACCAGAGCGCGGCGTTCTACGTGGAAGCCAAGCCCGCCGAAGTGGGCATTGCCACCGCAACACAACTGCAAGGCAAAGAGCTGTCCTACAACAACGTGGCTGACACCGACGCCGCGCTGGAATGCGTGAAGAGCTTCGTCAAGCCGGCCTGCGTGATCGTCAAGCACGCCAACCCATGCGGCGTGGCCGTGAGCCCGGACGCTGAAGGCGGCATTCGCCAGGCGTACGAACTGGCCTACGCCACCGACACCGAATCGGCCTTCGGCGGCATCATCGCCTTCAACCGTGAACTGGATGCCGAGACCGCCAAGGCGATCGTCGAGCGTCAGTTCGTCGAAGTGATCATCGCGCCAAGCGTCAGCGAAGAAGCCCGCGCCATCGTCGCTGCCAAAGCCAACGTGCGCCTGCTGGCCTGCGGCGAGTGGTCGGCCGAACGTGCCGCTGCCTGGGACTACAAGCGCGTCAACGGCGGCCTGCTGGTGCAGAGCCGTGACATTGGCATGATCGGCAGCGCCGACCTGAAAGTGGTGACCCAGCGCGCCCCGACCGAGCAAGAGATCAACGACCTGATCTTCGCCTGGAAAGTGGCCAAGTACGTTAAATCCAATGCCATCGTCTACGCCAAGAACCGCCAGACCATCGGTGTCGGCGCCGGCCAGATGAGCCGTGTGAATTCGGCGCGTATCGCCGCGATCAAGGCCGAACACGCAGGCTTGCAGGTAGCCGGTTCGGTGATGGCTTCCGATGCGTTCTTCCCGTTCCGTGATGGCCTGGACAATGCCGCCAAGGCAGGCGTGACCGCCGTGATCCAACCGGGCGGCTCGATGCGTGATGCTGAAGTGATTGCAGCCGCTGACGAAGCCGGCATCGCCATGGTGTTTACCGGCATGCGTCACTTCCGTCACTGATTGATTGTGTCTCAAGCGGGCACTGGCTTTAGGTGGGAGCTGGCTTGCCTGCGATAGCATCACCTCGGTGTAACTGATACACCGAGGTGCCCGCATCGCAGGCAAGCCAGCTCCTACAGAAAAACGACCCACAGTGCTCCCAAGAATTTGCGTCATCCGAGGTTTTTGAAATGAATGTTTTGATCATTGGCAGCGGTGGCCGTGAACACGCCCTGGCCTGGAAAGTTGCCCAGGACCCACGCGTCCAGAAAGTATTCGTGGCTCCCGGCAACGCCGGCACCGCCATTGAAGCCAAGTGCGAGAACGTCGCCATCGACGTGCTGGCCCTGGAGCAGTTGGCCGACTTCGCCGAGAAGAACGTCTCCCTGACTATCGTTGGCCCGGAAGTGCCGTTGGTTGCTGGCGTCGTGGATCTGTTCCGTAGCCGTGGCCTGGATTGCTTCGGCCCGACCGCCGGTGCTGCCCAGCTGGAAGGCTCCAAAGCCTTCACCAAGGACTTCCTGGCGCGCCACAAGATCCCGACCGCCGACTACCAGAACTTCACCGAGATCGAGCCGGCCCTGGCTTACCTGCGTGAAAAAGGTGCGCCGATCGTGATCAAGGCCGACGGCCTGGCCGCCGGCAAGGGCGTGATCGTAGCCATGACGTTGCAGGAGGCCGAAGACGCCGTGCGCGACATGCTCGCCGGCAACGCCTTTGGCGACGCAGGTTCGCGCGTGGTTATCGAGGAGTTCCTCGATGGCGAAGAAGCCAGCTTCATCGTGATGGTCGACGGCAAGAACGTACTGCCGATGGCCACCAGCCAGGATCACAAACGCGTCGGCGACGGCGACACTGGCCCGAACACCGGCGGCATGGGCGCCTACTCCCCTGCCCCAGTGGTCACCAGCGAGGTGCACCAGCGCGTCATGGACCTGGTGATCTGGCCGACCGTGCGCGGCATGGCCGAGGAAGGCAACGTGTACACCGGTTTCCTGTACGCCGGCCTGATGATCGACAAAGCCGGCAACCCGAAAGTCATCGAGTTCAACTGCCGCTTCGGCGACCCGGAAACCCAGCCGGTGATGCTGCGTCTGCAATCGAGCCTGGTGCTGCTGGTGGAAGCGGCCCTGGCCCAGGCGCTGGACAAGGTTGAAGCACAATGGGACCCACGCCCGAGCGTCGGCATTGTACTGGCGGCCGGTGGTTACCCTGCCGACTACGCCAAGGGCGATGTGATTGAAGGCCTGGACGCGGCTGCTACGCTGGAAGGCAAGGTGTTCCACGCGGGCACCGCGCTCAAGGACGGCAAGGTCGTGACCGCCGGTGGCCGCGTGTTGTGCGCCACCGCCATGGGTGCCAGTGTCGACGCCGCGCAACAACAGGCGTACAAGCTGGCCGCGAAAATCGATTGGAAAGGCTGTTTCTACCGCACAGACATCGGCTACCGCGCCATTGCCCGTGAACGTGGCGAGAACAGCTGAACAGCTACACTATCCGTTCGGTTAGGTAAGGGCCTTCGGCCCTTGCCCTACCCATGTCACCCCGCGCATAGTTAACCCGTGCATCAACCTACGAAGGGATTTCGCCGTGCGCTGGCTCAGGATCGCCATAGGTTTCACAGTCAGTCTGCTGACACTGCTCTGCTTGTTTCCGGCCCAGGCCGCGGCGCAAGGCAGTGGTTGGGCAGTATTGCTTGATGAACAGGCCGACCTGCAACTGAGTGACATCCGTTCCGCCCGCTACACCAATCAATTCAGCCCCATCGAACTGGACCGGATTACCGCTGCGGAACCGGACGGCGCGTTGTGGGTACGCTTCAAACTGCAACCCGGCAAGCATGAGCAAGTGCTGCGGGTGTTCGCCCCGGACCTGTCCCACCTGAGCCTGTACGTGCTGGACGGCGACACGCTGGTAGAACAACAAACCACCGGCACCCGCCAACCCCAGGCGGAACGGCCGCTGCCCAGCAGCGACTTCATGCTGCCGATGCCCCAGAGCCAGAAGCCCCTCGATGTCTACCTGCGTCTGGTCTCGGAGCACGAGCTGCGCCCTTATATCACTCTGGAGCCAGCCGTACTGGCAGCGGCCGACCAGAACCAGACGCTGATCTACGGGCTGCTGTTCGGCGTGTTGTTGATGCTGATCCTGCACAACCTCACGCGATTCGCCTATCACCGCTCGCGTAGCAGCTTATGGCTGGCCGCCTGCGAGGTCCTGTTGATGCTCAGCCTCGCGCTGTTGCTCAACCTCGTCGGGCCCTGGCTCCCGAACTGGCATGCGGTCCAGACACCAGGTGCCTACCTCGCGCTGCTGCTGACCGCGCCCTGTGGGCTGATGTTTGCCTATCGTTTCTTCATGCCCCTCGGGCCGCACCCACTGAACAAGCTGTTGATGGCCGACATCCTGTTCATCGTGCTGTGCGGCCTGCTGCTGTTGTTCGTCAACACCTTGCCGCTGAACATCATCACCTATGCCTTGGTCGCCCTAGCGGGCTTGAGCATGCTGTTTGTCTCGGCCTATCACTGGCAGAAGGGCTACCGCCCGGCACGCCTGTTCGTGGCGGCCATGGTGGTGTTCAACATCGGTACGCTGATCATCCTGCCCGCCCTACTCGGCCTGACACTGGTGGCGCCACAGGGTTTGATCGTCACCCTGTTGAGTTTCATCTGTCTCAGTGGCCTGCTGATGAGCCTGGCCCTGGGCGAACGCCAGCGTGCGATTGTTGAAACCCGTTTCAGCCTCAGCCGCGACCTGGCGGCCAGCAACGCCGAAATCGCCGCCAAGGCCGAATTCCTGGCGAAGATCAGCCACGAAATCCGCACCCCCATGAATGGCGTGCTGGGCATGACCGAACTGCTGCTGGGCACACCGTTGTCGGTCAAACAACGGGATTACGTGCAGACCATCCACAGCGCCGGGAATGAACTGCTCACGCTGATCAACGAGATACTCGATATCTCCAAACTGGAGTCCGGGCAGATCGAACTGGACGATGTGCAGTTCGACCTCAATGCACTGATCGATGACTGCCTGAGTATCTTCCGGGCCAAGGCCGAGCAGCAGAACGTCGAGCTGATCAGCTTTATCCAGCCCCAGGTGCCCCGCGTTATCAGCGGCGACCCGACGCGCCTGCGCCAGGCGTTGCTCAGCCTGCTGGAAAACGCCCTGCAAAAAACCGATGAAGGCGAAGTGCTGATCGTCGTCGCCCTGGACGAGCGCAGCACCAAGCCGCGCCTGCGCATTGCCGTACAAGACAGCGGCCTGCCCATGGAAGCCGCCGAACGCGACGCCCTGCTGCACAGCGAACTGCACAGCAAGAACTTCCTGTCGGCCACCCGTTTGAGTGGCCACTTGGGCCTGGTCATCGCTCGCCAACTGATCCTGCTGATGAACGGCGAGTTCGGCATCAAGAGCGGCAGCCACCAGGGCAGCACGCTGTGGCTGACCCTGCCGCTGGACCCGGAACGCCTGGAACACCCGACCTCCGATCTCGACGGCCCGCTCAAGGATGCACGTGTGTTGGTCGTGGACGACAACGACACCTGCCGCAAAGTGCTGGTCCAGCAATGTTCGGCCTGGGGCCTGAACGTGAGCGCCGTGCCGTCGGGCAAAGAGGCCCTGGCGTTGTTGCGTACCAAGGCGCACCTGCGTGATTACTTCGATGTCGTGCTGCTGGACCAGAACATGCCCGGCATGACCGGCATGCAGCTGGCGGCGAAGATCAAGGAAGACCCGAGCCTGAACCATGACATCCTGCTGATCATGCTCACCGGCATCAGTAACGCACCAAGCAAGATCATCGCGCGCAATTGCGGGATCAAACGCATCCTCGCCAAACCCGTGGCCGGGTACACCCTCAAGACCACCCTGGCCGATGAACTGACCCAGCGCAGCAAAGGAGTGGTCCAACCGCGCCCCGTGCTCAGCGTGCCGGCAGCTGTCACCGTGCCCAGCGACTTCCGCATCCTGGTGGCCGAGGACAACAGCATCTCCACCAAAGTGATTCGGGGCATGCTCGGCAAGCTCAACCTCAACCCCGACACGGCCAGCAACGGCGAAGAAGCACTGGAAGCGATGAAAGCCCAGCGCTACGACCTGGTGTTGATGGACTGTGAAATGCCGATCCTCGATGGCTTCTCCGCGACCCAACAACTGCGAGCGTGGGAAGTCAGCCACCAGCGCATTCGCACACCGGTGGTGGCGCTGACCGCGCACATTCTGTCGGAACACAAAGAGCGCGCACGACAAGCCGGGATGGACGGGCACATGGCCAAGCCGGTGGAATTGTCGCAGTTGCGCGAGCTGGTCGAGTATTGGGTGGCGCAGCGTCAACAGCGCCCGGAACACGCTCCCTCCTGACCTGAAAGGCAGTCTATTGTGGGAGCTGGCTTGCCTGCGATAGCGGTGTGCCAGGCAACGAATATATGGCAGATGTACCGCTATCGCAGGCAAGCCAGCTCCCACATTTGCAGCGTTTCGCCTGATAGACTCCGCAGACTTCTCTCATCGCGAGCCACGCCCATGCTCCACGTGTTATTCAGCGTCTACCTGAAAATGCTGGTGCTCTACAGCCCGTTCTTCGTGCTGTCCTGCTTTATCAGCCTGACCCGTGGTTACTCCAGCAAGGAACGCCGGCGCCTGGCTTGGAAAGTGGCGTTGGCGACGCTGGTGTCGAGCGTGCTGCTCTACCTGTTCGGCCGGGTGATTTTCAGTGTGTTCGGCATCACCGTGGACGCCTTCCGCATCGGCGCCGGCAGCGTGTTGTTCATCTCCGCCCTGGGCATGGCCCAGGGCAAGTCGGCGGTGCAGGCCGACAACGTGCAGCAGGACGTGACCATCGTGCCGCTGACCATCCCCCTCACGGTCGGCCCCGGCACCATCGGCGCCTTGCTGGTGATGGGCGTCAGCCAACCTCATTGGGATGACAAGATCATGGCCATCCTCAGCATCGCCCTGGCCAGCCTCACGGTGGGTGTGGTGCTGTACTTGTCCAACCGTATCGAACGCATCCTCGGCGACCAGGGCTTGCAGATTGTCAGTCGGTTGATGGGGTTGTTCGTCTGCGCGCTGGCTGCACAGATCATCTTTACCGGTGTGCGCGGCTATCTGGTGCCCTAGATCCGGTACTTGGCGATCGCCAGTTGCACCTTGTCACCCGCACTCTCACGCATTAGTTGAATGGTTTTTTCATTGACCATCGAGGTATTCAGCACCAGGCAGGTCTGCCCGCTGAAGGCCTCGAACGAAGAACTGTCCCACTCCAAAAACGGCAACCCCACCTGCTTGTTCACCCCATGGGAGCTGTAAGTCACCAGCACCATCGTCAGTTCGCCGTCGACTTCGGCGCAAGAGGCCAAACCGAAATCCCCACCTTGGCGCACCGTACAATTGCGCTTGAACAATTCGAAGGACGCCGGTTGTTGCTTCAATGCTTCCAGCGCATCGGCCGCCAGTTTGGGCAGCGTCGCCAGCAACGGGCCGATCAGGGAAGTCGAGGCCAGCATCGCCGTAATGATGTTCAGTGCCGCCAGTTGCACCGTCAGGCCTTTACCCGAGCTTGAGACCCGCTCAAAACGGCTGCGCACCGGCAGCCAGCCCAGGCTGACCATCACCTTGATAAATTCGTCATACCAGGCCTCCGTACCTCGCTGGGCCTTCAATACCTCACTCACGTAGCTGCTCGCCAGCAGGTAGCTCTTGCGGATGTACTCGCGGTTCAGCGCAGACATGCCTTCCACGAACGAAATCACACCGTTGTTCACCACCGCAGCATTGCTGTCATCCTCCGTATCGATTGGCAAGGCGGGATGCTTGGCCGGTGCCCCCGGCAACTTGTAGGCGGCAATCGACTTTCGCCTTTTCGCATTAATGATCCTTCTATGATGTCGCTCCATTTTCAGTTCTCCACAAGCACCCCAACTCGGGGCTTATGTCCACACTAGTCCAGGCGTTGCCAGGCTTTCCAGGCAACAAACATCGCTCGCGCGGGCGCTTCGAAAAACGCTGCCCAGCAATTGCGGGTGCTATGTCGCCCTCTTCCATGTTTCGTCACTGAAAAAAGAAAAAGCCCCGAATCACCGCAGGTTAATACCCACTGTCATTCGGAGCTTTCGTGCAGCCATCCAGCCCTTTTCAGGAGGTCGGTTTTTCGCCATACCAACGCGGCGTGTACACCCATTCGCCACCACCGGCGCGCGGGAACACGCAGGTGGTGGACGAACCGATCAGCACCATGGTGCGCATGTCCACCTGCTCAGGCGTCAGTTGCCCCAGGGTGGTGACGCGCAGGGTCTGGCCCGGACGCCCAATATCACGGCCCAGCACCACAGGTGTTTCAGGCGTACGGTGCAACGCGACGATTTCCAGGGCGCGCCCCAATTGCCATGGCCGCGAACGGGAAATCGGGTTGTAGAACGCCAAGGCAAGGTCGGCCTGGGAGGCGAGGTCCAGGCGCTTTTCGATGATCGACCACGGTTTGAGGTTGTCCGACAGTGACATCACACAGAAGTCATGGCCCAGCGGCGCCCCCGCCTGGGCGGCGGTGGCCAGGGACGCCGAGACGCCTGGAAGGATCTCCAGGTCGACCTGATGCCAGGCCGGGTCGCGGGACTCGTGCAACGCCTCGATCACGGCGGCGGCCATGGCGAACACGCCAGGATCGCCGGACGATACCACCACCACCGAACGGCCCTCGGCAGCCAACTCGAAGGCATGGCGAGCGCGCTGCATTTCTTCGCGGTTATCGGTGCAATGCTGCACTTGGTCGTCACGGAACGGGCCGGCCATGCGCACGTAGGTTTCGTAGCCCAGCACGTCGGTGCAGCGCGCCAGCTCAGCCTTGACGGCAGGGACCATCAACTCGGCCGCGCCCGGCCCCAGGCCGATCACGGCGAGGCGGCCACGGGGCCGGCCAATGCGCGAGAGGTCCAGCGGTTGCTCGGCGACATTGATGACGATATCGGCATCCTGGCTGACGCTGACAAAACGCAGCGCAACACCCAGCTCCAAGGCGGCGTCATGCAACGACGCTTCAGCCATCTGCGTATCACTGGCCAGCAGGCACGCCAGGGATTGCACGGCGATACCCGCTTCACTTAACGCCGTGCGCACACGACCGGCCAGTTGCGCGCCGGGCTTGCAGGTCACGCTCACATTCTTCGGATAGATCAGCAGCTCATTGGCCGCCGGTGCGCGCTCGGCACTCCCCACGTGAATCGCCAGACGCGCCTGTTGATCCTGGGGCAAATGGGCTTGATCCAACCACGGTGCAGTACCTTCGATGCGCACACTCTCGCCGGCCAGCAGATCCGAGACAAAGCGCTTGCCCAGCTCCAGGTCCGCTAGTTCATAACCACTTGGCGGGTTGAGCAGGCAGGTGCCGAAACGCAACTCGCCGCTGGTGGTGATTGCAGCGGCCACGTTCAACGCAGCGGCAATCTCCCGCGCCATGACGTTCACACCGCCCAGACCACCGAGCAACGGCACCACAGCGCTGCCATCCTCAGCCACCGCCAGCACCGCAGGCTCTTCGCCTTTCTCCAGCAGCAACGGCGCTAGCGTACGAATCACGATGCCCGCCGCACACAGCACAATCAACGGCGTACCTTGTTGATACAGCTGACGCAGGGTTGTGCCGAATTCACTGTAGGCCTGGTCCGCACCGTCAACCCGGCCGGTCAGGCCATGGATCAACGCGCCGGGATAAACCTGCTGGATCTTACGCGCCGTGGCCAGGCTGCCTTGGCCCAGAATGACAATCGCCGGAGTCATCAACCTTGCCACCTTTCACCCGGCACGATGATCAGCGAGAAATACGGCGAAGACGCCGGATCGACCTGATCCAGCGCCACGATTTTCTGGTTGGCCATGGTGGCGCGCTCCACATACAGCGCACGCTCGGCCAGGCCGAGCTCTTCCAGCACCTGGCGCACCTTGGGGAAGTTACGGCCCAGCTTCATGATCACCGCCGCGTCGGCATCCGCCAGGCGGCGCTTGAGGTCGTCATGGGGCAATACACCCGACAGCACCGACAGGCTCTGATTGCGATACACCAACGGCGCGCCCAACACCGAGGCACCGCCAAGCATCGAGCACACCCCCGGAATCACCTGGGCTTCGTAGCGTTCAGCCAAGCGGTCATGCAGGTACATGTATGAGCCGTAAAAAAACGGATCTCCCTCGCAGATCACCGCCACATCACGACCGGCGTCCAGATGCGCGGCGACATCGACGCTGGCTGCGTCGTAGAAATCGCTAATCACCTGTTCGTAAGACATCGGTGCCGGTAGCACTTCAGTGGTCACTGGGTACACCAGCGGCATCAGAGTTTGCTGAGGCACCAGATGGTCTTCGATGATGCCGAAGGCATTGCCCTTCTTGCCCTTGGCCACGAAGTACGCCACCACTGGCGACTCACGCAGCAGGCGCAGGGCCTTGAGGGTGATCAGTTCCGGGTCGCCGGGGCCAACGCCCAAGCCGATCAAACGTCCACGTGCCTGCATTATTCGACCTCCGTGGCCAAGGCGTTGACCGCCGCGGCAGCCATCGCACTGCCACCCAGGCGGCCCTGCATGATGACGAAGGGCACGCCACGGCTATCGGCGGCGAGCATGGCCTTGGATTCGGCGGCACCGACAAAACCTACCGGAAAGCCGAGAATCAAGGCCGGTTTCGGTGCACCGGCGTCGAGCATTTCCAGCAGGTAGAACAAGGCGGTCGGCGCGTTGCCGATCACCACCACACTGCCTTCCAGGTGCGGGCGCCACAGCTCCAGAGCGGCAGCGGAACGGGTGTTGCCCAACTCCCGCGCCAGCTCCGGCACGCTGTCGTCGCGCAGGGTGCAGATCACTTCGTTGTTGGCCGGCAGACGCGCCCGGGTCACGCCTTCGGAGACCATCCGCGCATCGCACAAGATCGGCGCGCCGGCGGCCAGCGCATCGCGCCCGGCCTTGCCAGCACCTTCGGAAAACTGCAGGCCATCGATGGCCTCGACCATGCCGCAGGCATGAATCACCCGCACCGCGAGTTTCTCCAAATCAGCCGGAATGCGTTCCAACTTGGCTTCCGCGCGAATGATGGCGAAGGAGTTGCGATAGATCTCCTGACCGTCGCGGATGTAATCAATCATCGGTGTTGCTCCGTGGGCGAGCACGCAACAAGGCGCCCGCCGCTTCAATGGAAAGGGTGCGCGCGTGCAGCCGGCCGAAACCGGGTTGGGCTGCGTCGCGAAAATAGAGGTCGTAGTGGCCGGGACTCACGGCCAGCAAGGTCACGGGGGCGACATGCGCAGCGGCACAAGAACGCAGACAACCGGACAGGTGTACGTCCGCGCCGGGATGCAGCGCAGCCAGTTGCACGGCGTCGACCTTGGTGTCCGCCAAGGCTTTAGCGCAGCCGCTGGAACCGGTGCAGGCGGTCATGTGCGCCAGAGGCTGGTCGACTGAGCAGAGCAAGCCCAACTGTTCCAGGCGCTGGGTCACGGCATGAGGTTTTTCGACGTTAGGCAGCAGCAGGCCTTGCCAGGGGGTGAAGCGCAACGTGCCGTCGCCGTGGTCGCTGGCGAGTTGTGCGATGCCTTTGAGCATTGTCGAATCCAGACGCCCCAAGGGCGCGATGGCGGCAACGTAGAACTGATTCTTTTGAGCCTGTGGATAAGTTCCCAGGTGCAGAAAAGCGCCGCTGGACGGGCGCTTGAAGCCGTCGATAGGCAGAAGCGGCAGATTTAAACGGGCCAGCAAGTTATCCACAGGCAGATGGCGCATGCGGGTCTGTTCCGGGGTGGCGAGGTCTAGAAATGCTTCCAGCACCGCCACCACCAGAGCGTGACCTTGATCCAATGGCACAGCCGCCAGCGGCGCATCCAGTCCTGGACAACCGGCCAGGCCGAAGGCGAGGAGCGTCTGGCCATTACGTACGAACGCCGACAGCCACAGGTCATGGTGATGTTCAAGCATCGCCAGGGCTTCGCCGCCATCCAACTGCACGGCGAACTTGGCCGACAACTCATGAAAACGCGGATGGTTTTGCAGGGTGGCGAGGATCTGATCCGCCAGCGGGCGGGTGTCGAACAGCATCTGCGGGTCAATACCGGCACTGGGGCTGAGCATCAGGTTGCGTACATCGTCACCCGCCGCATTGCTGGGCCCCAGGCCAGCAGCCAGCAGCCTCGCGATCAAGGCATCCTGCTCAGTGCCGATCCCACGAATCTGCAAGTTGGCGCGGTTGGTCGCCTCGATCACCCCGCCCGCATGGGCCTGCGCCGCGTCCGCTACCGCGTGGGCTTGCACAGCAGTAATGGAACCACCGGCCAGTTTGATCCGACAAATACCGCCATCCAACGCCTGGACAATACGCAGCAACCCCGGACAAGCCGAGGGGCGCAAGGTATTCACAGCGGGCGTTGGGTTCACGAAGCTACCGGTTGACGGGTAAAGGCGCGGTATTATGCCTGCTTTGTCCGACGGCATGAAAAGCCTGCCCGTCGGATGTCGTTCAAGGAATTCATATGTCGCCCTGGCTGACGGTTGTAGGCATCGGTGAAGACGGCTTCAAGGGGCTGGGCAGAAATGCCCGGCATGCCCTGTTGCGCGCCACTCGGATTATAGGCAGCCAGCGCCAGTTGGACTTGTTGCCGGTATGCATTCGTGGCGAACGCCAGTTGTGGCCAAGCCCGTTTTCACTGGCACCGGTACTGGCGCGACGCGGTGAACCGGTATGTGTGCTGGCCAGTGGCGATCCGATGTTCTATGGCGTGGGTGCCAGCTTGGCGCGACAGGTGGCAGCTGAAGAGTTGCTGATTCTGCCGTCGCCTTCGTCTGTATCGTTGGCGGCGGCACGATTGGGTTGGCCGTTGCAGGAAGTGGTGACGTTGTCCGTGGTTGCACGGCCGTTGGCGGCGTTGCATGCCCACCTGTCCGGTGGGGTGCGGCTGTTGGTGCTGAGTAATGACGGCAGCAGTCCGGCTTTGATTGCTTCGTTGCTGGCTGAGGCCGGGTTCGGGCCGAGCCGGTTGAGCGTGTTTGAGCATCTGGGCGGTACGGGTGAGCGGCGTATCGACAGCTTGGCGGGTGATTGGCAGCACACCTCAGTCGCTGACTTGAACCTGGTCGCCATCGACTGCGTGGCCGACATCCATGCCCCACGCTTGTCACGCCTCGCCGGGCTGCCTGATTCGGCGTTCAAACACGACGGCCAACTGACCAAACGCGATGTGCGTGCCATGACCCTCGCCCGCCTCGCACCGATGCCCGGCGAATTGCTGTGGGATGTGGGTGCGGGCAGCGGCTCCATTGGTATCGAGTGGATGCGTACTCACCCCAGTTGCAGAGCGCTGGCGATTGAAGCCGATACCGGTCGCCAAGACTTGATCGAACATAACCGCGACGCCCTTGGCGTGCCCGGCCTGCAATTGATCCGCGGCAAGGCACCCGAGGCGTTAAGCGACCTGGAGGCACCGGATGCGATTTTCATCGGCGGCGGTGTCACCCGCGACGGTGTGCTCGATACCTGCTGGCGACAGTTACGGCCGGGCGGCCGGTTGGTCGCCAATGCCGTGACCCTGCAAAGTGAAATGACCTTGATGAACTGGCGTGCCCAACATGGCGGCGAGCTGACCCGCATCCATGTGGCGCAGGCACAGCCGCTGGGGGAGTTCGATACATGGCGGCAGGCGTTGCCGATTACCTTGCTGGAAGTGATCAAGCCGTTATGAAACGGATTCTGTTGCTGGGTGGCGTGACTGAAGCGCTGGCAATTGCCCGTACGCTTGGCCCGGAACATGTTTACAGCCTGGCCGGTGTTGGCCGCGTGCCAACTGATCTCAATTGCCAGGTGCGAGTTGGCGGTTATGGTGGAGCGCAAGGGTTGGCGCAGTTTGTTCGGGATGAGGGGATTAGCCTGATTCTCGATGCAACCCACCCGTATGCGGCGCAGATCAGCCGCAATGCTGCCGAGGCGGCAAGGGCATGCGGCGTACCGTGCTGGGCATTGCGCCGCCCGGCGTGGCAGCCACACGCGGGGGATGATTGGCGGGAAGTCAGTGACTGGGCAGAATTGATCGAAGCGCTGAAACCCTTCAAGCGTCCACTGTTCACGCTGGGCCGAGAGCCGTTGCAGCACCTTGATGAAATTCCACCGGAGCAATTCTGGACGTTACGTGCGCTGGATGTGTACCCGGGGAATGAGCGGTGTGAAGTGATTGGCGCGCGTGGACCGTTTCGGATCGAAGACGAACGCGCCCTGTTCGAACGGCGCGGCATTGATGTGTTGGTCAGCAAGAACAGCGGTAGCACAGCCACCGAGCCGAAGCTGGAAGTGGCGCGGGAGCGCGGGGTGCCGGTGGTGGTGCTGAAGCGGCCGGTGTTGGCAGCGGTGAATCGAGAGTTCACTACCGTAGCTGCGGTGCTACAGGCAATCACCGTTCTCTAAACACCACTGCCCCCTGTGGGAGCTGGCTTGCCTGCGATGGTATCACCTCGATCCAACTGGAAGACCGTGTCGTCTGCATCGCAGGCAAGCCAGCTCCCACAATATTCAGCGTGGCCATGAATTTCGCGCCCCATCGAAAATTGGCAATTCCAGGTTCCCGTCTATCCTCAAATCCAGTACTGCGACACCAAACCACACCGCCCCTTTTTACTTATCCCCCCCGATCAGGCTAAATACCCACCTGATCGTTTAACCCTACGGATTGTCCGCCATGGCCCGTCAACGCTTTGCAATTGTGTGGATCGCCTGCTTTGCAGTGCTGTTCAACGCCTTTGCCATGCCGATGGCCAGTGCGATGCAACAGTCCCAGGACCCCGTGCAGCAATTGCTGTGGGGCAGTTTCTGTTCGTCCAATGGCGCCAGCTTCAAAACCATTGCCTTGGGCAAGCTGGATATTCCGGCGCCGCAACCGGACGATCATTCCACCATGCAGCATTGCTGGTGTTGCTCAGGTTCTGCGCCACTGGTGGCGGTGCCGGGGCATGTGCCGCAGTTGTATCTCACGCATTTCGATGCGATGAAAAGCCTGCCGCCACCCCAACTGCAAAACCCAACCCCGCGCCAGCAATGGCCGAGCCTCAACCCCCGCGCCTCTCCAACGGTCTGATTTTCTTCGCAAGTGAACTGCGTTTAGAACCGTTCTGGAGAACTGCCATGCTCAAATCTTCCCTGCTTCTGGCTGCGTTGTTGTTGCCGGTGTGCGTTGCTGCCAATGCCGACGACTACAAGGCCGGCAACCTGCTGGTCAGCGATCCCTGGTCCCAGGAATTGCCACCCAATGCGCCCACCGTAGCGGCGTACTTCGTGATTCATAACACCGGTGAAACACCAGACCGACTGCTCAGCGTCGAGACACCCGTAGCGGACAAGGCCGAACTGCATGAACATGTGATGCAGGGCGACTTGATGAAGATGCAACAAGTGCCCAGCGTGACGGTGCCGGCCAAGGGAGACCTGACCTTCGCGCCAATGGCCTATCACGTGATGCTGCTGGGGCTCAAAGACCGCAGTCTGCTGGCCGATGGCAAGCAGTTCCCACTGACGTTGACCTTCGAAAAAGCCGGCAAGGTGCAGGTGGAAGTCTCGGTGCAGAAAGCACCGCCAACGGCCGGCCACGAGCATATGCACGCCCAATAAGCTGACACTCGATGGGCGCCCCTCGCGCCAGGTTGTCCCCACGCCGCCACGTGATGCGCGGCAGTTGGATCAGCCTGTTCGCCATGCTGATGATTTTTATCGGTCCGCTGATTTCCCAAGCGATGCCGATGGATCATCACGCCGGTATGTCGATGAGCATGCCGATGGACTACGGCGACTCCCATCACAAAAAAGCGCCCGATGAGCACCACGCGCTCTGGGCCAAATGCGGCTATTGCGACCTGCTCTTCAGTTGCCCCGCCCTGCCCGGCAGCGTCTCGCCTGTCATCCTGGGCTCCCCAACGCCCGCCAACGCCCTCACCCCCGCCACGCGCCTGGGCCATGCCCGGCAGAGCATCTTCCCTGGCGCCCGCAGCCGCGCGCCCCCCATCAACGCGTAAGCGCCCTTAACACCGTTACTTCACCCCGGCCGACTTTAGACAGACAGCCGCAGGCTGCTGGCCGTGTTGTTTACGAATGATTGATGGAATTTTTCATGTCCAGGTTTCCTGCTGACTCCCGTTTGGGATGCACCCCTGTTTTCGCCGTTCTGTGCGGCGCACTGCTGGTACCACAGGCTCACGCCGACGAGCACGAGTTGAGCCCCACCGTGATCACGGCCATCGCTCCCAGCTCGCCGCTGACCGTGGTCACCAACCCGAAAGACCCACGCCAACCAGTGCCCGCCAGCGACGGCGGCGATTACCTCAAGACCATTCCCGGCTTCGCCCTGGTACGCAATGGCGGAACCAATGGCGACCCGGTGTTGCGTGGCATGTTCGGCTCGCGCCTGAATATCCTCACCAATGGCGGCATGATGCTCGGCGCCTGCCCCGGACGGATGGACGCGCCCACCTCGTACATCTCGCCGGAGACCTACGACAAGCTGACCGTGATCAAAGGCCCACAGACCGTGCTTTGGGGCCCGGGCGCGTCGGCCGGTACGATACTGTTCGACCGCGAGCCAGAGCAGTTCGGTGAGCTGGGCACACGGGTCAACGCCAGTGTGTTGGCGGGTTCCAACGGACGCTTCGACAAGGTCATCGACGCCGCGGCCGGTGGGCCGCTGGGCTATGTACGGGTGATCGGAAACCAGGCCCATGCCGACGATTACAAGGACGGCAATAACAAAACCGTCGCCTCGCGCTACGACAAGTGGAACGGCGATGTGGCCGTCGGTTTCACGCCGGATGCCGACACCCTGCTGGAACTCACCGCCGGCCGCGGCGATGGCGAAGCACGCTACGCCGGGCGTGGCATGGACGGCTCGCAGTTCCTGCGCGAAAGCCTGGGGCTGCGTTTCGAGAAATCCAACATCGGCGAAGTGCTGGATAAGGTCGAGGCCCAGGTCTACTACAACTACGCCGATCATGTGATGGACAACTACACGCTGCGCACGCCATCCGGCACAGGGATGATGGCCGGGCCGATGGCTTCCAACGTCGACCGGCGTACCCTCGGCGCGCGGATCAAGGCGACCTGGCGCTGGGCCGATGTGCAACTGATCAGCGGCCTGGATGCGCAGACCAACGAACACCGCCAGCGCAGCAGCATGGGCATCGACACCTACAAGGATTTGCCACGGGTCAAGGACGCCAACTTCCATAACTACGGGGTGTTCGGTGAGCTGACCTGGTACGCCGCCGAGCGCGACCGCCTGATTACCGGCGCACGCCTGGACCGCGCCTCGGCCAAGGATTTCCGCCAGACCACCGGCTCGGGAATGATGTCCCGCCCCAACCCCACCGCCGATAACACCCGTGCCGACACCCTGCCGTCAGGCTTTGTGCGCTACGAGCACGACCTGGCCGACACGCCCACCACGGTCTACGCAGGCTTGGGCCACGCCGAACGCTTCCCTGATTACTGGGAGCTGTTTTCGCCAAAAACCGGCGCGGTCGGTTCAGTGAATGCGTTCGACGGTGTGAAGCCGGAAAAAACCACCCAACTCGACTTCGGCGCGCAATACAAAACCGCCGACCTCGAGGCCTGGGCCTCGGGTTACATCGGCCAGGTACAAGACTTCATCCTGTTCGACTACAAGCCCGGCATGATGGGTACCACCTCCCAGGCGCGCAACGTCGACGCCCGCATCATGGGCGGCGAACTGGGCGCGGCGTACAAACTCACACCCCATTGGAAAGCCGACGCCACCCTCGCCTACGCCTGGGGCAAGAACACCAGTGACGGCAAGGCGCTGCCGCAAATGCCGCCGCTGGATGCACGTTTCGGTCTCACCTATAGCGAAGACGACTGGAGCGCCGGTGCCTTGTGGCGTGTGGTCGCGGCACAAAACCGTATCGACCAGAACAAGGGCAACGTGGTCGGCAAGGACTTCGACAAGAGCAGCGGTTTTGGCGTGTTCTCGCTGAACGCGGCGTACCGCATCAACAAAAACTTCAAGGTCAGCACCGGCGTCGACAATCTGTTCGGCAAGGCTTATGCCGAGCACTTGAACCTCGCCGGCAACGCGGGCTTCGGCTACCCGGCCAATGATCCGCAGGCCATCAAGGAACCCGGCCGCACCCTGTGGACCAAGGTCGACATGGCCTTCTAAAAGCATCGGGGGCAAGCCCCCTCCCACATTTGAAGGTGTTCACAAACCAAAAGTGTGGGAGGGGGCTTGCCCCCGATGACGGCCTGACTGACACAAAAAAACCAAGCCTTGCGGAGCACCTGATGAGCACTCAAAAAGTTTCCTTCTACAACCTGGCCTGGCGTTGGCACTTCTACGCCGGGCTCTTTGTCGCCCCGTTCATGGTGCTGCTGGCCCTCACCGGCATCATCTACCTGTTCAAACCCCAACTCGATCCACTGATGTACCGCGACCTGCTCACCGTGCCCGCCGCCGGGCACACGCTGACCGCCGATGAGCAATTGCAACGCGCCCAGGCCGCCTACCCCCAAGGCACGATCAGCAAATACCTGCCACCGGCCGACGCCACCCGCAGCGCGCAGTTCGTGATGCACAACGACGGCCGCGAAGTGACGGTATTCGTCGACCCCTATCGCGGCACCGTGCTCGGCGAACAGGATTCCAAATACAACCTGCAAGCCATCGCCCGCGCCCTGCACGGTGAATTGATGATCGGCACCGTCGGCGACCGCCTGGTGGAGTTAGCCGCTGGGTGGGGCGTGATGCTGGTGGTGTCGGGCCTCTACCTGTGGTGGCCGCGCGGCAAGTCCTCGGCGGGCGTGTTGTGGCCACGCATCAACGCGCGCGGTCGTGTGTTCTGGCGTGATATGCATGCGGTCACCGGCTTCTGGGGCGCGTCACTGCTGCTGGTGATGCTGCTCAGCGGCATGACCTGGACCGGCTTCTGGGGCAAACAGTACGCCGAACTGTGGAACACATTCCCGGCGGCCATGTGGAACAACGTGCCGCAGTCCGACCAACAGGCACGCAGCCTCAATACGGCCAGCCAACAGACCGTGCCCTGGGCCATGGAGAACACGCCGATGCCGATGTCCGGCGACCACGCCGAACACATGAACCACGGCACCCTACACTCGGGCCCCGCTGCGCCCACCGTGCGCCTGCAGCAGGTGGTGGACCTGGCCAACGCACGCAAGGTCGAGCCCGGCTACAGCATCACCTTCCCCACTACGGCCACCGGCGTGTTCACTGTCGCGGTATTCGCCAATGACCCGCGCAATGACGCCACCCTGCATGTGGACCAGTACACCGGCAAGGTCCTGGCCGATGTGCGTTGGGAACACTACAACGTTGTCGCCCGCACCACCGAAACCGGCGTGATGCTGCACGAAGGCAAGATGTTCGGCGTGGTGAACCAGATCATCGTGCTGCTGATCTGCCTGATGATTCTGCTCAGTGCGGTCAGCGGTGTGGTGATCTGGTGGAAGCGGCGGCCAGTTGGCGGATTGGGTGTTCCGCCATTGCGCCATGACCTGCCAAAGTGGAAAACCGCGATGGTGATCATGCTCGCGCTGGCGATCATTTTTCCTCTTGTTGGCGCGTCTTTGATCGTGGTGTGGGCGCTGGATCGTCTGGTGCTGTCGCGCTTGTTCGGCCAACATGAATCTGCCTCAGGTTCGGCATGAATCAGGCGAGATGCCCATGGCAGAGGCCTTCTGTAGCCTTGCGCGACTTTTGTCCCGCAGCCAATAAGTGTTAACTTATAACACTTTCTGCGTTATCGTTGCCCGCCGCACCTTGCGGCGGCAACCCTCCAAGAAGCGATTGACCGACCGATGAACAAGTACCTTGCGTCCGGCCTGTGCCTGCTCGCCTTGCACAACAACGCCCAGGCCCTGACCCTGCCCGCCAGCCCCGTGACCGCACCTGCCGTGGATAACGAACGTGTCGATCTGAACACGCCGACCACCGCCGGTTCGCGCCTGAACCTCACGGCGTTGCAAACCCCTGGCAGTGTCGAAAGCCAGACCGGCACGCAGATCCGCGAACGTGGCGATGCCAGCGTGCAAGACGCGATCTCCCGCGCCACCGGCATCAGCCGTACCGGCACACCAGGCGACGGCGGCACCTCATTGTCGGCCCGTGGTTTTACCGGCCAGGGTTCGGTGATGCAGCTGTACGACGGCAATCGCATGTACATGGGCATGGGGACCTCGACGTTTCCAGTGGACACCTGGTCGGTAGAGCGCGTCGACGTGCTGCGCGGCCCGGCCTCGGTGCTATACGGTGAAGGCGCCACGGGCGCAGTCATCAATACCGTGTCGAAAAAGCCCTTCGAAGGTGAGATCGAAAACCACATCCGCCTCGGTTACGGCTCTTATGATCGCCAACAGCAAGCCCTCGACAGCGGTGGTTCGCTGACCGACACCCTGAGCTATCGCCTCAACCTCAATCGCCTGCGCAGCAATGGTTTCATCGATCGTGGCGATTCCAGCAGCGACTTCGTCAGCGGCGCCTTGCGCTGGCAGGCGGCGGATAACCTGAGCTTTACCTTCGCCAGCGACTACGGCGACCAGCGCCCACAAAACTACTTCGGTACGCCGCTGATCAACGGCCAGTTGCACAAGGGTCTGCGCGAGAAGAATTACAATGTCAGCAACGACACCCAGCACTACAACGACCAATGGACGCGCCTGACCAGCGAGTGGCAGGTCAACGACAACATCAGCGCCACCAACGAGCTGTACTACCTGAAAAACCAGCGCCGCTGGCAGAATGCCGAGAACTACAACTTCACCGGCGGCCAACTCACCCGCAGCGGCAACTACGGCATCAAGCACAACCAGGAACAGGTCGGCGACCGCCAGACCTTTACCTTCAAGCACACGTTGTTCGGTCTCGACAGCCAGACCGTGACCGGCGTTGAATACAATCGCATCCGCTTCCGCCTGGCCAGCAACACGCCGTTTAGAGATGTGCTGGACAACGGCCAACCCATTGACCTGTACCATCCGGTACCCGCGCCGTTCCAAAGCAAAGATCCGTTCAAGCCGGTGTTTGCCACCACCACCAAAACGGTCGCCGGCTTCGCGGAAAACCGCCTGCAACTCACCGACCAGTTGTCGCTGATCACCGGCATCCGTCGCGACTACGCTCATATCGAGCATGATGATTTGCGCACCGGTGGCCAAGCCGACAAGACCCTCACCGGCAATAACTGGAAGGCCGGGCTGGTGTATACGATTACCCCGGATACCTCGATCTACGGTCAGTACGCTACCAGCACCGACGGTGTCGGCGGCCTGATTTCCCTAAGCCCCGGCCAGCAGCAGTTCGACTTATCCACCGCCAAACAGACCGAGGTGGGCATCAAGCAAGCGTTCTGGGACCAGCGCGGTGAATGGACGTTGGCGGCCTATCACATCGTCAAGAAGAAACTGCTGACTGACGTACCGGGCGATCCGAACCTCAAGCAGCAAGTCGGCCAGCAATCCTCACGCGGCCTGGAAGCAAGCCTCGACCTACAACTGCCCCACGCCTGGGCACTGCAAGCCAACGCCGCCATCGTGCATGCGCAGTACGACGACTTCAAACAGGACGTCGGCGGCGTGCAGGTCTCCCGCGACGGCAACCGTCCGGTGGACGTACCGCGTCGCACCGCCAACCTGTGGCTGAGCAAAGCCGTGACCGACGACATCCGCGCCGGTGCCGGTGTGCGTTATGTCGACGCACGCTACGCCGACATGGCCAACCAGAATGAGCTGCCGAGCTACACCGTGGTCGACGCCACGGTGTCGTGGAAGGCGATGCGCAACACCACGTTGGGCCTGCAATTGAACAACTTGTTCGACCGAACCTATGCCGTCAGCCAGTACAACGACGGACAGCAATGGATTCTGGGCGAACCGCGCTCGCTCTTCGTCACAGCGGACTACACCTTCTAACCGACCAAAACACAGGTCAGAAATGTGGGAGGGGCGGTGCGACGATTCGACTTGCCCCCGATAGCAGTGTGTCAGTCAGCACATCCTTCACTGATACACCGCCATCGGGGGCAAGCCCCCTCCCACATTTGAACTGTGCTGGACTTGAGAGACACGATGACATCGCTAAGCCTCACCGCCCTCAACTGGTCCCCAACCAGTCACTGCCAGCACCAGTTCCACCTGCGTGACGCCAGCCTTCAGGTCGGTGCGGGGGAGTTTGTCGGCCTGATCGGCCCCAACGGCAGCGGCAAGACCAGCCTGCTGCGCTGCGCTTATCGGTTCACCAAGCCAGAGAGCGGTGATGTGCGACTCGACCACCAGAATGTGTGGAAACAAAGTTCGAAATGGTGCGCGCAACGCATCGCCGTGGTGCTGCAAGAGTTCCCGGATGCCTTCGGCCTGCGGGTGGATGAGGTGGTCGCCATGGGCCGCACGCCACACAAAGGTTTGTTCGATGGCGACACCTTGCACGACCAACAACTGATCCGGCAGGCACTCGAATCGGTAGGCATGCATGGCTTCGAAGACCACGCATTCGCCACCCTTTCGGGGGGTGAAAAACAACGCGTGATCCTCGCCCGCGCGTTGGCCCAGCAGCCACAATTGCTGATCCTCGACGAACCCACCAACCACCTCGACCCACGGTATCAGCTGGAGCTTTTGCGGCTGGTCAAGCGTCTGCATATCGGCACTCTGGCGAGCATCCACGACCTGAACCTGGCCGCCGCCTTCTGTGATCGCCTGTATGTGATCAACCACGGGCGCATCGTCGCCAGCGGTACGCCCCATGACGTGCTGACCACCGAGTTGCTGCGCGATGTGTTTGGCGTCGAAGCGCTAATCGACACCCACCCCCTGTCCGACTACCCCCGAATCACCTGGATAACCCAACCATGACCTTGCGCGCCCTGCTCGCCGTAGCCCTGCTGTTCGGTTCCGCACACGCCTTTGCCGAAGCTACCCACTACCCGGTGACCATCAAGAGCTGCAACCGCGACGTGACGTTCCAAGAGGCGCCGAAACACGCGGTCAGCCACGACATCAACATGACCCAGATGATGCTCGCCCTGGGTCTCAAGCCGCGCATGGCCGGCTACAGCGGTGTGACCGGCTGGAAGTCGGTCACACCCGAGATGGCCGAGACCCTCGACGGCTTGCCGGAGCTGGCGAGCAAATACCCGTCGGTGGAAACCCTACTCAACGCCAACGTGGATTTCTTTTTCGCTGGCTGGGACTACGGCATGCGCGTGGGCGGGGACCTCACGCCGAGTACCCTGCAACCTTTGGGTATCAACGTGTATGAGCTGACCGAATCCTGCGCCTTTGTGATGAAGCGCAAGGCGGCGACCCTGGACGACACCTACAACGACCTGCGCAACCTGGGCAAAATCTTCGACGTGCAGGACCGCGCCAATGCCGTGATCACGCAAATGCAGGCGCAAGTGGCCGAGGTGCAAAAAGACCTTCCTGCCGACAAGCCGCGAGTGTTCCTGTACGACAGCGGCGAAGACCGTGCCATGACCTCCGGCCGCCTGGGCATGCCCCAGGCGCTGATCGAGGCCGCGGGCGGGCGCAATATCCTCGATGACATCAACGCCAGTTGGACCCGGGTCAATTGGGAAACCGTGGTGGAACGCAACCCGCAGGTGATCGTCATCGTCGACTACAGCGAAATCAGCGCCGAACAGAAGCAGGCCTTCCTGATGAACAACCCAGCCTTGCAAGCGGTGGACGCCATCAGGAACCAGCGCTTTATCGTGATTCCCTACGTGCAAGCCACGCCGGGCATCGACAATGTGCTGGCCGTCGAAACCCTGGCCAAAGGGTTCCACGGCGAATGATCTCCCGTCGCTACGCCTTACTGCTCATGGCCCTCGGATCGCTGCTGCTGATCTCTGGCGTGATCTCGCTGGGCTTCGGCCCCGCACGGGTGCCGGTGGAGGTGGTGTGGCGGATTGTGCTGTACAAGGCGCTGGGGATCGGCGAAGTGAATTGGCCGACGGGGCAGGAACATATCGTCTGGTTGATCCGCGTGCCGCGCATGTTGCTCGGTGCCTTGGTCGGTGCCGGATTGGCATTGATTGGCGCGGTGCTGCAAGCCGTCACGCGCAACCCACTGGCCGATCCACACCTGCTGGGCGTGACGTCTGGCGCCACGTTGGGCGCGGTGATCGTTGTGCTGCATGTGGGCGAAATCGTCGGCCTGCTGACCCTGCCCATCGCTGCATTTATCGGCGCGCTGCTGAGCATGCTGGTGGTTCTGGCGGTGGCCAGTCGTAATGGCCGGTTGGAGAGTGATCGCCTGCTGCTGTGCGGCGTGGCCGTGTCATTCGTGATGATGGCGGCGGCCAACCTTTTGCTGTTCATGGGCGATCATCGTGCGGCGTCAGCGGTGATGTTCTGGATGCTCGGCGGCCTTGGCCTGGCGCGTTGGGAGCTGCTGGCGATTCCGACCGCTACGGTCGTGCTGGGTCTGCTGGTGCTGGTGAGCATGGCTCGTCCGTTGAACGCCTTGATGGCCGGCGAACAGACTGCCGTCACCCTCGGGCTGAACGCACGCAATGTGCGCCTCAAGGTATTTCTGGTGGCATCGTTGATGACCGGCGTACTGGTGTCCATCAGCGGCTCCATCGGCTTTGTCGGGCTGATGGTGCCGCACATCGCCCGGCGCCTGGTCGGCGCCGAGCATCGCCGGTTGCTACCGGTGTGTGCGCTGCTGGGCAGCCTGTTCCTGGTATGGGTCGACGTAGCGGCACGCACGCTGATCGCCCCGGAAGACTTGCCGATTGGCGTGGCCACGGCGGCGATTGGCGGGTTGTTTTTTATCGGACTAATGCGCAAGCCTTGATCAGAATGAGGCGTTTTCGGCAGCCGCGCTGAGGGCGATCGTCAAAGCTCATCCTTGTTGCGCCCATACCAGGGCTCATTTGCCCCCAGCCCCGCCGTATCCGTTTTTTCACCCAAAGGCCCCAGTGCGTTCCAGAAGACGTCGGTGACCAGTACTGATAGGCTGCCCATACGCCGCAACTGACGCACTAGCACACTAGGAGTGGCCGCTGGACGGGCGCGGAGGATGGCGGTTTCCTCCCCAGTCATTGCGGGTATGTACTTGAGCATCCCTCCCCCACGACAAGACAGGTAAAGGCTCTTGGCGTCAGGTAAGTTACTCCGCATGACTGAAAGGTAATTGCCCAGATCATCGCTGGAGGCAAAATTAGCCAGCAGGTTGATGTCAATCCGAGACAGGCCAGGCATGCTGGGAATTGACTTATAAAAGGCATGCACAGCCGCAATTTTGTAGCTGCGCAGCACATTGGTGACCGGCACATCGAACCCGGCGTGATCCTTCCAGAACAAGCCTTCCAACGTACTACTGCCGAAGCCGGCGCGGTCCTCCACAGGATCGATCGCGACAAATCCGGAAATTTTCGGCGGTACAAGCACTGCCCCTAGATATGACGTGTCGACAAACGGGGCAATCAATCGCTGGGCGTATCGGGCAGCGTCATCGGCGTAGAAATACAGCGGGCCACAGAATGAATGGTAGTAAGGATCGTCAGCAAAAGCGTGCGACGGCCGCTTGGGCGACCACTGTGCATCGACCTGCTCTTTGCGGCCCCAGGTCGGACTGGTGACCCGAACGTGCAACTCTCCGATACCCGCCAACAGACGTACATAGTCCCGCACCGTCAAGGAGCCTTCACGTACTCGCGTGGCGTCGTGGCGCACGTTGTTCGACCACTGCGACACAGCTGCTGTTTTAGGCGCGCGAAACCACAGCAGTGCACCGTCCGCACACAACAAGTAAAGCGGCAGTGTCACTCCGTTACGGGGAGTGGTCATGTACGTCAGCGCTTTCACAATCGTGACAGGCGTGAAGAAGTGCCGGGCCATTTCGTCGCTGGCCGGGGCAATCGTTTCGGTCGATGCGCACAGGTACAAGCCATACATCAGGTAGCCCTGGGGTAATTGGCCGTCGACAAAGACGGCTCTCAAGGCGTCAAAGTTCTCTCTGACAAGGGGTAAAGTCGCCATGTACAGCTCCCTGCCCGATGCCTTTAATACATAACCAAAGGCCACTTGAGCCTGTGGCTTCCAACCAAGCTGGACGTGTCGGACAGCATCGAGGGCGCGGGTAAAAATCGGACTGCACGGTGTGTCGGCTGCGACTTGGCGCACGGCCAATGGGCTCGGGATATATTGATTCAGCGCGAAATCAGGCTTGAGTGTCCTCGGACTCCCCCACAACGCATCCCCCTTCACGACGCGCAAGAGACCGGCCTTGGCCACAGCATTGACGAAATCCTGTGGTGATAGCGCGCCCGTGCGCAGTTGCTGCTCAAAATCGTTGTCGGCCAAATCACCTTTGACGAGGTTAAGAGCGACCAACTTACGGCTCAACAGCTTTTCCTCTTCAGAGTCCGACAGGTCATAGCTAAGAATCGCCCCGTTCGCTCCGAAAACGTACTCGCGCTTGATATGCACCTCTCTGTCTAACAACTCTGCCAGCACAGCACTGGGAATCATGCTTTGGTAGACAGTTTTCTGTAGGCCCGACAGCAATATGGGCACTTCTTGAATGGGCAGGGAACGGTAGCGAGCGATGATCGTGCCTCCCCCCGGGTAAAGCCCCTCGGCAACGCTGGCGTCAGGGTAGATCCAGTTCAACGTCACCCCCCGAGGCGGCAGTATCAAGGGTTCAGTGGCCACGCATAGGCCGTTGGCCAGCTTGAGGATGACCCCACCATAGGCGCGGCGAAAGTGGTTGCCGATAGCGCTCAGGGCGTGACGTGCCGCATCATCGGGCGAGGCAAACGCGGGGCTCAAGCGTCGCGAACTCAAGGTTTTGTAGCCAGCCCAGTCGTTGCCCACTTTGCCGACCTCATCCCAACACTGGCTGGTACGCACCACCTGGAGCTCACCCTTGGTTGCCCACTGCCTGACAAAGTCCAAATGCGTCGTGATGCCAGAATCCAGCTGCGTACGTGCCTGCGCTAACAAGTTGTCTGCCTCGCCGCCTATTTTTACGTCGATAGGAGAGGGCTGGTAACTTAACAGCGCGCCATCCAGGGTAGAAAAGTAGATGGGTAGGCTGTGTGTACGATCACGCTGAGCTTCATAGAGCGCGGAATACAGCACTTCCGGCATGACGAAATACAACGTCAGCCAAGTACTCGCCACTGCCTTCCACTGCGGCGACCACTGCTGTGACCTGAATAAGGCATGTAACTCAAACCCCTCGGGCAGCAGGAACTCGTCACGGCTCGTTCGAGAAAACAATCTATTGAGATCGAACAAGTCGCCGGCGGAGACAGCCCCTACCACTTCGGTCGCGATGTACTGTTCCTGGTCCTTGCGCTTGAGGATAAATGCGAAACACGCCTGCGCGGCGAGATTACGACCATGCACTCGCTTGTGCAGGTCGCGGGTGGCCTCATTGAGGGTTGTGAACAAAGAACCATAGGTGACGTAGTCGGGCGGGCCGAGTCTGGGTGCATAGTCATAATTGGGCGTCCAGTCACTGTAGACAACCCCGCGTGGCCCCCACAACGAATTGCCCTGGATGATTTTGAATTCGCCGGCAGAAGCTAATCTCGTGACCCAATCGGTGGGTTTTATCTCTCCGCGATCAAGCTTGCGTGCAAGCCCATGCTCTGCAGCGGACGGGCTGAGATTAGCCCGTAGCAGCACCTCCTGGGACGAGCGGTTCGGGGCGTATTCCAATAAACAGTCCTGCGCCCCGGAAAGGTAGGCCACCCGCCCAGCCTGGAGAATTGAGTACATCTCATCGCAGGAAAACACCTGCAGGTTGATCAACGCTTCATCCCGCGTCCAGTGTCGCTGCTTGACCCAGTCGGGATCGACCATGGACAACGCCGGATGGGAACCATAACGTGCATGCAGCTCATAGTGCTCGGGAGGAATCAGTGCACCTTGCCCGTCCATGGGGAAAAACAGCATGAACGCAAATGGATTGCCGAGGCTTCGCTTGGGAGGCGTGATCACAAAATGACCGTCAGGCCCCTTGAGTATGTAACCACCGAGGTAACGATTTCGAGTGTTGCCAATCTGCTCATGGGCGTACAGCGCAGCATCCCGCGATGACAGAAACGAGCCACTCAAAGCCTCCGGGTACTCCGTAGCCAGTACCGCCGTGCTCTTGCCCACACGCCCGACCTCACGCCAGAATTGGCCTGCCCGAACCACCCACAGGTCGGTGGCATCGATCACCCTGCGCAAAAAATTGCGTGGGGTCAGCGTGCCTGCGGCCATCTCGGCCTGGGCCCCCTTGTCATCGATCCCCCCATCACTGCCTCGTTGGAACAACTCGGTAGCCAGATTCTCGGGAGGGACTTTGAGCTTAAGCAACGCCTGATCCGAGCTACTCATGTAGAGGGCAAGACCACGCTGGGGATTCTGAAGCGCCATCGTCTTGCTTCCCTCCCGGATAGCCGCCCCCACCTGTGCCGGAGAAAAAAACACATTGGCCAGCCAGGCTTCTCGTGCAGCAACCTTGCTCACTTCGGGCCCGTCACCGACATAAAGGGCTTCCAGGCGATACTCAGCAGGTATTTGCGGATGCCCATCCGGTCCCTTTGGAAACAACGCATCGAGCGAAAACAGCGGTTCGCGAGCGGGCGATGCAACAGTTGCGACGTAACGATCCTGATTGACGTGCTTTAGCACCACGCCAATGTGCGATTCAACCGCCTCTGGCGGCGGCGAGGAGAACGCCGCCGTCAGCGCCTGGGACGCGTCGGGGAAGATCGCAGTGAACAGGGGCTGTTCAGTCACCTCTGACGAGGAAAAAGGTTCGAAAACAACCCAGTCGGACGGCACTTTTCCGCGAGAGCCCCCCCCAAAGTGCGGTCGGCACAATCAAGCTGAGCGAGCCAAAGGTGGAGATTTTCTTGACGAAATCATCAAACCCGCCGTACACGCCCACCGGACTGTCGGGTGGTTTTCCGGCCTGCACCCACAGGGCAAAACTGAATTCCGCTGCTGATCCGGATGGGGTATGACGGATCAGCGAACCATCCGGGCCGGAGAGATAAGAAGACGGGAAAAAATCACGGTCATGCACATCCCGATAAAAGTCCGTACCGGACATGAACCCCAGAAACGCCTTGGCCATGCGCTCATCAAAACTGCGGTTTCTCTGGAGAATCCATGCATGTTGCGCGGGGTGCGAATGGTAGCTGGCGACGCAGGTATAGCCTTGTGGCTGAAGATAGTAGCCATCAGTGCCGATGCCCAATACCGTCCGCAAATCGAACTGCATACCCTCGCCCCTCACCGGCCGGGTCGAGAAATACTGGCCGGTGGGGTCTCGCAAAATCACCCCGCCGTATTCGACATCTCGTCGTTGACCAATTTCCTGATGAGCCCAGTTCGCCGCATCCACTTCATGCAAAAAAGCAGGGCTCAATGGTGGCAACTTGGAAGCCCCTCGGTTTGAACTGGCAGCCCGCTCTTCACGTGACAATCTGATAGCCATGACAACTCCTGGAAGAAATGCCTGGGCACAGCGCCCAGGCCTTTCATTCTCGGAGTGAAGCTCCCTGTCCAACCGGTAGATAAGTAGCGGCAGTACCAAGCACCACAACAGCACATCGTCGTGCCCCGAAGCCGCAATCGAGGGCCACATTGGTGCAACCAGCCCGGCTTGCACGTTTGTTTGGCCCTTGCCCATCAGGGTTGGATGACTTCGGCACACCCCTTGCTATCACCTGCGTAACGTCCCTCATTTGCCCCCTAACACAACATCGGTCACGGAGATCGCACCATGAAGCGTCGCAGCTTGATCAAGGCTTTCACTCTTTCGGCATCCATTGCCGCCATGGGCATGACCTGGACCGTACAGGCCGCCGAGACCATCAAGGTCGGCATCCTGCACTCGCTGTCCGGCACCATGGCCATCTCCGAAACATCGCTGAAAGACATGGCGCTGATGACCATCGACGAGATCAACTCCAAGGGCGGTGTGAACGGCAAGATGCTAGAACCCGTGGTAGTCGACCCCGCTTCGAACTGGCCGTTGTTTGCGGAAAAAGGTCGGCAGTTGCTGACCCAGGACAAAGTCGCCGTGGTATTCGGCTGCTGGACTTCGGTGTCGCGCAAGTCGGTGCTGCCGGTATTTGAAGAACTCAACGGCCTGCTGTTCTACCCGGTGCAATATGAAGGCGAAGAGATGTCGCCGAACGTGTTCTACACCGGTGCGGCACCGAACCAGCAAGCCATCCCGGCAGTGGAATACCTGATGAGCGAAGAAGGTGGCAGCGCCAAGCGCTTCTTCCTGCTGGGCACCGATTACGTGTACCCGCGCACCACCAACAAGATCCTGCGTTCGTTCCTGCACTCCAAAGGTGTAGCGGATAAAGATATCGAAGAGGTCTACACCCCATTCGGCCACGCCGATTACCAGACCATCGTGGCCAACATCAAGAAGTTCTCGGCGGGCGGCAAGACGGCGGTGATCTCCACCGTGAACGGCGACTCCAACGTGCCGTTCTACAAGGAGCTGGCCAACCAGGGTTTGAAGGCCACCGAGGTGCCGGTGGTAGCGTTCTCCGTGGGTGAAGAAGAACTGCGCGGCATCGACACCAAGCCACTGGTGGGCAACCTCGCCGCGTGGAACTACTTCCAGTCCGTTGAGAACCCGGTGAACAAGAAATTCGTCGCGGATTGGAAAGCCTACGCCAAGAAACACAACCTGCCGGGCGCCGACAAAGCGGTGACAAACGACCCAATGGAAGCCACCTACGTGGGCATCCATATGTGGGCGCAGGCGGCGGAGAAAGCCAAGTCCACCGACGTCGACAAAGTGCGTGAAGCGCTCGGCGGGCAAACCTTCGCCGCACCGTCGGGCTTCACCCTGACCATGGACAAGACCAACCACCACCTGCACAAGCCGGTGATGATCGGCGAGATCCAGGCCGATGGGCAGTTCTCGGTGGTGTGGCAAACCCAGGAACCGATTCGGGCACAGCCGTGGAGCCCGTACATCCCAGGCAATGACAAAAAGCCGGACTATGCGGTGAAAAGCAACTAAGCCACACCGCAGCCTGGATGTCGGGCACGGTCAATGTGGGAGCTGGCTTGCCTGCGATATAGGCGCCTCGGTGTATCAGTCTTACCGAGGTGATGCCATCGCAGGCAAGCCAGCTCCCACACAAAGCCCTATGCCCACACTGTCCGCACATGATCAGGACACTTTGTTATGCCTACTGCCCTCTACCGTTTCATCCTCACGGCCCTGCTATTGCTGCCTTTTGCGGCACACGCCGGCGACGCCGAAGACTTCCTGGCCGCCAACCCGGCCCAACAAGCCAAGCTCCTCCAGGACTGGGCCGCCCAGCCTGATCCTGCACGTATCGCGTTGGTGGACGCCCTGCAGCAAGGCCAACTCACGCTCAACGGTGAAACCAAGACCGTACGCCTGAACAACCGCCTGCGCAGCCTGATCGACAACGTACAAGCCAGCCAACAACTGCTCGCCGCCGACCCCAAGGTGCGCCTGGACGCAGCGGTAATCCTGCAAAAAAGCGCACAGCCTGCGCAGCTCAAATTTCTCGACCAGCAGGTCGCTGCCGAAACCAACGAGGACGTGCATACCGCCCTCAGTCTGGCACTGGCCAACCTCCAACTGGTGGACCCCGACCCGGTGGTGCGCCTGGCCGCCGTGCGCTTGCTCGGTAGCACCGGCGACCCGTTGGCGCGCACGCGCCTGGAAGCGTTGCTGGCCCCCGGCGTTGAAACCGACGCCGCCGTACACACCGCCGCCGAAACCAGCCTGGCCCAGGTCAAACGCAAACTGATGCTGGGCGAGATTCTCGGCCAGGCCTTCAGTGGCATGTCCCTGGGCTCGATCCTGCTGCTGGCGGCCCTTGGCCTGGCGATCACCTTCGGTTTGCTCGGCGTGATCAATATGGCTCACGGTGAAATGCTGATGCTGGGTGCCTACTCCACTTATGTGGTGCAATTGCTGATGCAGCGCTACGTTCCACAGGCCATCGAGTTCTACCCGTTGATCGCACTGCCGGTGGCGTTTTTTGTCACCGCCGCCATAGGCATGGTCTTGGAGCGTACGGTGATTCGCCATCTCTACGGTCGCCCCCTGGAAACCCTGCTCGCCACGTGGGGCATCAGCCTGATGCTGATCCAACTGGTGCGCCTGGTATTCGGTGCGCAGAACGTAGAAGTGTCCAACCCCGCGTGGCTGTCTGGTGGTATTCAAGTACTGCCCAACCTGGTGCTGCCGTACAACCGCATCGTGATCATCGCCTTCGCGCTGTGCGTGGTGGTGCTCACCTGGCTGCTGCTGAACAAGACCCGCCTGGGTCTCAACGTGCGCGCCGTGACCCAGAATCGCAACATGGCGGCCTGCTGCGGCGTGCCGACCGGGCGTGTGGATATGCTCGCGTTTGGCCTGGGTTCCGGCATCGCTGGCTTGGGCGGCGTGGCACTGAGCCAGATCGGCAACGTCGGTCCCGACCTGGGGCAAAGCTACATCATCGATTCCTTCCTCGTCGTGGTGCTCGGCGGTGTCGGCCAACTGGCCGGTAGCGTCATGGCCGCCTTTGGTTTGGGCATTGCCAACAAGATCCTCGAACCCCAGATCGGTGCCGTGCTCGGCAAGATCCTGATCCTCGCGCTGATCATTCTGTTTATCCAGAAACGCCCGCAGGGACTCTTCGCACTGAAAGGACGGGTGATCGACTGATGAACCAACCCTTGATGCTCACAGCCACACAAAAAGCCGGCCCAAAAGTGACGATCGCGGTGGGCGCCGTCATCCTGATCCTGTTGCTGGCGCTGCCGTTGTTTTCGCTGCTATCGCCGGAAAACCCGCTGCATGTGTCGGCCTACACCCTGACGTTGGTTGGCAAGATCCTCTGCTACGCCATCGTCGCCCTCGCGCTGGATCTGGTGTGGGGTTACGCCGGGATGTTGTCCCTCGGCCACGGATTGTTCTTCGCCCTCGGCGGCTATGCGATGGGCATGTACTTGATGCGCCAGGCCTCGGGCGATGAACTGCCGGCGTTCATGACCTTTTTATCGTGGACTGAACTGCCGTGGTATTGGGTGGGCACCGAGCACTTCCTCTGGGCGATGTGCCTGGTAGTGTTGGCGCCAGGGTTGCTGGCGCTGGTGTTCGGTTTCTTCGCCTTCCGTTCGCGGATCAAGGGCGTGTATTTCTCGATCATGACCCAGGCCCTGACCTTTGCCGGCATGTTGCTGTTCTTTCGCAACGAGACCGGCTTTGGCGGCAATAACGGCTTCACCAATTTTCGCAGCATTCTCGGCTTTGGCATCACCGAACCAGGCACGCGGGCGGTGTTGTTCGTGGCCACGGTGCTGTTGCTGGTGACCAGCCTGTACATCGGCTGGCGCCTGGCCAAAAGCAAGTTCGGCCGGGTGCTGACCGCCCTGCGCGATGCAGAAAACCGTCTGATGTTCTGCGGCTACGACCCTCGCGGCTTCAAGCTGTTCGTGTGGGTGCTGAGCGCCGTGCTCTGCGGTTTGGCCGGGGCGTTGTATGTACCTCAGGTGGGCATCATCAACCCCAGCGAAATGTCGCCGACCAACTCCATCGAAGCCGCCGTCTGGGTTGCGCTCGGCGGGCGCGGCACGCTGATCGGCCCGTTGCTGGGCGCCGGCGTGGTCAATGGCATGAAGAGCTGGTTCACCGTGGCCTTCCCGGAATACTGGCTGTTCTTCCTTGGGGCGCTGTTCATCATCGTCACCTTGTACCTGCCCAAGGGCGTGATCGGGCTGTTGAAGAAATGAGGAACGTCATGCTTGAACCTATTTTCGACGCCGGCACCGGCCGCGATGCCATCGGCATTGGCCAGGCTACCGGCAAGGGCCTCAACACCCGCCACGGCACCATCCTGACCCTGGAAGACATCAGTGTCAGCTTCGATGGTTTCAAAGCGCTCAACGACCTGAACCTGTACATCGGTGTCGGTGAATTGCGCTGCATCATTGGCCCCAACGGCGCGGGCAAAACCACGCTGATGGACGTGATCACCGGCAAGACCCGCCCCAGCCATGGCACCGCCTGGTTTGGCGAAAACATGGACCTGACTCGCCTGAGCGAAGTGCAGATCGCCCAGGCTGGCATCGGCCGCAAGTTCCAGAAGCCCACGGTGTTTGAAGCCTTGAGCGTGTTCGAAAACCTGGAGCTGGCGCAGAAGACCGACAAATCCGTGTGGGCCAGCCTGCGTGCACGCCTGAGCGGTGAACAGAAAGACCGCATTGATGAAGTGCTCGACACCATCCGCCTGACCGCCTCGGCGCAGCGGCCAGCCGGTTTGCTGTCTCACGGCCAGAAGCAGTTCCTGGAAATCGGCATGCTGCTGATGCAAGACCCACAACTGTTGTTGCTGGACGAACCGGTGGCGGGTATGACCGACGCCGAAACCGAATTCACTGCCGAACTGTTCAAGCGCCTGGCGGGCAAACACTCGCTGATGGTGGTGGAACACGACATGGGCTTTGTCGGCTCGATTGCCGATCACGTGACCGTGTTGCACCAGGGCAGCGTGCTCGCAGAAGGGTCGTTGGAGCAGGTGCAGGAAAACGAGCGGGTGATCGAGGTTTATCTCGGCCGATAAGGCTGCCACAGACTGCTTTATGTGGGAGCTGGCTTGCCTGCGATGACGGCGGGTCAGCCAAGCAGTTGTCACTGATAGTCCGCTATCGCAGGCAAGCCATCTCCCACATTTGAACCGGTTCTCACAGGGGGATCGAGGAGGTTTTGGATATGTTGCAAGTCGACAAGTTGCACCAGTACTACGGCGGCAGCCACATCCTGCGCGGACTGTCCTTTGACGTAAAAATCGGCGAAGTCACCTGCCTGCTGGGCCGTAACGGCGTAGGCAAGACCACGTTGCTCAAGTGCCTGATGGGTTTGCTGCCGGCCAAAGAAGGCGCGGTGAACTGGGAGGGTAAGGCCATCACCGGGTTCAAGCCGCATCAACGTGTGCATGCGGGGATTGCCTACGTGCCCCAGGGGCGGGAGATTTTCGGACGGCTGACAGTGGAAGAAAACTTGCTGATGGGTCTCTCGCGGTTTCCGGGTTCAGAGGCCAAGGGAGTGCCCTCATTCATCTACGAATTGTTCCCGGTGTTGCTGCAGATGAAACATCGACGTGGCGGCGATCTGTCCGGCGGCCAACAGCAACAGCTGGCAATTGGGAGAGCCCTGGCCAGCCGCCCGCGCTTGCTGATCCTCGATGAGCCTACCGAAGGCATCCAGCCGTCGGTAATCAAGGAAATCGGCGCTGTGATCAAGCAACTCGCCGCGCGCGGCGATATGGCAATCCTGCTGGTGGAACAGTTCTACGACTTTGCCGCCGAACTGGCCGACCAATACCTGGTGATGTCCCGTGGCGAGATCGTGCAACAGGGCCGAGGTGAAAATATGGAAAGTGAGGGTGTACGCGGGCTGGTTACCATCTAATCTGTAGCGTCCTAACGATAAGCACTAAAACATGACCTTGCCCGTTTCCCCTGCCCTGTTCACCCCCAGCTGGCACGCCGAGCTGGAACTCGGCTACGCGCGTTTCGGCGACACCACACGCCCGGTAATGCGCCGCCACCTCGGCCCGTTGCGGGTGCAAAAGCACCTGTACGCCGAAGGCCCCGAGGTGTGCCAGCACATCATCGTGCACCCGCCCGGGGGTATTGCCGGAGGGGATCGCCTGGACATCAGCGCCCATGTCGGCGCAGGTGCGTGGGCCCAATTGACCAGCCCTGGCGCGGCCAAGTGGTACAGGGCGAGCGGCCCCGCGTATCAGCAACTGGACCTCACGGTGGAAGCCGGTGCCACGCTGGAGTGGCTGCCCCAGGAAACCATCGTATTCAGTGCGGCCCAGGCCGAACTCACCACGCGCATCGAGCTTAAAGGTGATGCACGACTGTTCTACTGGGACGTGATAGCCCTCGGCCGCCCCGCCAGCGGCGAACGTTTCGACCTCGGCTATTTCCAATCCCACGTGGATATCCGCCGCGACGGCCAGTTGCTCTGGCATGAGCGCCAGCGCATTGTGGGCGCCGACGGCTTGCTCGACTCGCCTATCGGGCTGGACGGTCAACCCGTGTTTGCTACGTTGCTGCTGGCCGCTGATATCGACTCTGAACTGCTGGAAACCTGCCGTGCCCTGCCTCATGCGGTGCGCGGCGACCTGACCCAACTACCCGGCCTGCTGGTGGCCCGTTGTCTGGCCAGTGAAGCGCTGTTGGCACGGGCATGGTTGATTGATTTATGGAAATTGCTACGCCCTGCCGTACTGGGCCGAGAAGCCGTATCTCCACGAATATGGAGCACATGAAGACCAAATGTTGCTTTTAAGCATGCACCTTATGAAGGATCTTGAACCATGGACCTGACCCCACGGGAAAAAGACAAACTGCTGATCTTCACCGCAGGCCTGGTAGCTGAACGCCGCCTGGCACGAGGTGTGAAGCTCAATTACCCGGAAACCATCGCCTACATTTCCGCCGCCCTGATGGAAGGTGCCCGCGATGGCCGCACCGTGGCCGAACTGATGCACTTCGGCACTACCCTGCTCAGCCGTGAACAGGTGATGGAAGGCATCCCGGAAATGATCCCGGATATCCAGGTGGAAGCCACCTTTCCCGATGGCACCAAACTGGTGACTGTCCACCAGCCGATCGCATAAGGCCCCACCATGATTCGTGATGCAACCCAAGACGATTTGCCGGCCATCCGCGATATCTACAACGACGCGGTGCTGAACACCACGGCCATCTGGAACGAACAATCGGTCGACCTGGACAACCGCCAGGCCTGGTTCAGTGCCCGCCATGCCCAGGGTTATCCCATCCTGGTCTCGGTCGAAAACAATGAAGTCACCGGCTACGCCTCGTTCGGCGACTGGCGCCCCTTCGAGGGCTTCCGCTACAGCGTCGAACACTCGGTGTACGTGCGCAATGACCAGCGCGGCAAAGGCCTTGGCCCCTTGTTGATGCAAGCCCTGATCGAACGTGCGCGCATCGGCGGCAAGCATGTCATGGTCGCCGCCATCGAAAGCGGCAACCACGCCTCGATCCGCCTGCACGAGCGCCTGGGCTTTATCACGACCGGACAGATGCCCCGAGTGGGCATCAAGTTCGGCCGCTGGCTGAACCTGACCTTTATGCAACTGGCCTTGAACCCGGGCGCCGAACCGCCCAAGGAGTGAGATCGATGAACGCCGCGCAACTGCGTCGAGTCAATGCCGAAAGTTTTGCCCATTACCGCCAGGGCTTGATTGAACTGTTACTGGACGCGGTCAAGCATGGCGCGTCAGTCGGTTTCATGGCCGACTTCGATGAGGCCCAGGCCCGCACGCACTTGAGCGGCGTACAAGCAAGCATCGAAGACGCCAGCCTGCTGCTGTGGGTGGTGGTGCGTGATGAAAAAGTAATCGCCAGCGTACAGTTGGCGTTGTGTCAGAAAACCAACGGCTTGAACCGTGCCGAAGTGCAAAAGCTGCTGGTGCATAGCAGCGCACGGCGCCATGGCCTGGGCCAGCAATTGATGAACGCCCTGGAACTTGCCGCACGCCAGCACAAACGCGGCCTCCTCTATCTGGACACCGAAGCGGGCTCCGGTGCCGAAGCCTTCTATCAATCGCTGCACTACACCAAGATCGGTGAACTGCCCGACTACTGCCAAAGCCCGGACGGGCGTTACACCCCGACCGCCATCTACTTCAAGACCCTGGGGCAACCTGCATGATTCCTGGTGAATATCAGATCCAGCCTGGTGATATCGAACTCAACGTGGGCCGTCGCACGATCAGCCTGAGCGTGGCCAATAGTGGCGACCGGCCGATTCAGGTGGGTTCGCACTACCATTTTTTCGAGACCAATGACGCGCTGACGTTCGATCGTGCGGCCAGCCGTGGCATGCGCCTGAACATTCCGGCGGGGACGGCGGTGCGGTTTGAGCCGGGGCAGAGTCGGGAGGTGGAGTTGGTGGATTTGAGCGGTGGGCGCCGGGTGTTCGGGTTTGCCGGGCGGGTTATGGGTGATCTTTAGGGCCTCATCGCAGGCAAGCCAGCTCCCACATGAGACTGTGTTCACCTATTTGGATTTGTGAATACAGTCTCATGTGGGAGCTGGCTTGCCTGCGATAGCTATTTCACATTCAACACAAATATTTCAGGGCAACCACATGAAAATCAGCCGCCAAGCCTACGCCGATATGTACGGCCCCACCGTCGGTGACAAGGTCCGCCTGGCCGACACCGAGCTGTTTGTCGAAGTGGAAAAAGACTTCACCATTTACGGCGAAGAAGTGAAATTCGGCGGCGGCAAGGTGATCCGCGACGGCCAGGGCCAAAGCCAATTGCTCGCCCATGAAGTGGTCGACACCCTGATCACCAACGCGCTGATCATCGACCACTGGGGTATCGTCAAGGCCGACGTCGGCCTGAAGAACGGTCGCATCGCCGCCATCGGCAAAGCTGGCAACCCGGACATCCAGCCTGGTGTGACCATGGCCATCGGCGCCAGCACCGAAGTGATCGCAGGTGAAGGCATGATCCTCACCGCCGGCGGCATCGACACCCACGTACATTTCATCTGCCCGCAGCAGATCGAGGAAGCGCTGACCAGTGGCGTCACCACCATGATCGGCGGCGGCACCGGCCCCGCGACGGGCACCAATGCGACCACCTGCACCTCCGGCCCGTGGCACCTGGCGCGCATGCTCCAAGCCAGCGATTCGTTCCCGATGAACATCGGTTTCACCGGCAAAGGCAATGCGAGTCTGCCGGAGCCGTTGATCGAGCAGGTCAAGGCCGGCGCCATTGGCTTGAAGTTGCACGAAGACTGGGGCACCACCCCTGCCAGCATCGACAACTGCCTGAGCGTCGCCGACCAATACGACGTGCAGGTGGCAATCCACAGCGACACCCTCAACGAGTCCGGCTTCGTCGAAACCACCCTGGCCGCGCTCAAGGGCCGCACCATCCACACCTACCACACCGAGGGTGCCGGTGGCGGCCACGCGCCGGACATTATCAAGGCCTGCGGTTTCCCCAACGTATTGCCCAGCTCGACCAACCCGACACGCCCCTTCACCCGCAACACCATTGATGAACACCTCGACATGCTGATGGTCTGCCACCACCTGGACCCAAGCATTGCCGAAGACGTGGCCTTCGCCGAAAGCCGCATCCGCCGCGAGACCATTTCCGCTGAAGATATCCTGCACGACCTTGGCGCGTTCTCCATGATCAGCTCCGACAGCCAGGCCATGGGCCGCGTGGGCGAGGTGATCACGCGCACCTGGCAGACCGCCGACAAGATGAAAAAACAGCGCGGCGCCCTGCCCGGCGATGGCCCTGGCAACGACAACTTCCGCGCCAAGCGCTATATCGCCAAGTACACCATCAACCCGGCGATAACCCACGGCATCAGCCATGAAGTGGGCTCCATCGAAGTGGGCAAATGGGCTGACCTGGTGCTGTGGCGCCCGGCGTTCTTTGGTATCAAGCCGACCCTGATCCTCAAGGGTGGTGCAATTGCCTCAAGCCTGATGGGCGATATCAATGGTTCGATCCCCACACCACAGCCGGTGCATTACCGCCCGATGTTCGCCAGCTTCGGCAGCGCACTGCACGCCACCAGCCTGACCTTTATCAGCCAGGCGGCCCAGGACGCCGGATTGCCCAAGTCCCTGGGATTGAAGAAACAAATTGCGGTGGTGAAAGGGTGCCGTAACGTGCAGAAAACCGACCTGATCCACAACGATTACCTGCCGGATATCGAGGTTGATCCACAGACGTATCAGGTCAAGGCCGACGGCGTGTTGCTGTGGTGTGAACCGGCGGATGTGTTGCCGATGGCCCAACGCTACTTCCTGTTCTGAGGCGCACGCCCTATCACTCGGTCAGTCAGGAAGCGAAGAAGACTTTTGCTTTCTTCCCCCCTGGCTGACCATGCTCGACAGTGCTCAAAGCGGTAGGTCGTTAAGTTGTCGACATGCCTCCTGAACCCGAGGAAGTCCCGGGTTGACTCTGCGTGTACGCCGCCGGATTCAACACCCGATCCGCCCGGCGCGACAGAGCCATCAAGGTTTGTGTTTCATCGGCTTGCAGTTGGTATTCCTGCGCTTGCAAGGCGGTGAGGTAACCCTCGTCGGTAACACTCGTATAGGCATCCTCAAGCGCGTCACGTTGCTGCGCTTTTCTTTGTTCAAGGGCAATAACATCCTCGGGGTATCGCTCCTTTAGGTAGTCCACCCAGTAGTCACGGCTGATCAGGTTTTCATGGAAAGCGTCGGTTTTTTCCAACGTCTCAATGGCCTTGGCCTCTTCTTCCATGCCAGCTCCGCTGATCGGAATGGCATAACGCATCTTTTCCGGAACACCCTCCAAATCCAAGCGACGTCGCAGGCCAATCAGGTATTGCAGGCGCACTTCAGCCGCATCGGAGTTGGGCCGGATGTGGCGGTCGGCGAGTTTTTCCACCTGTTCCAGGCGAAACAGGTTGCGCGACAATTTCAACAGAACAGGCCCCTTGCGTGGCAAGTCGGTGGGGTCGATACCAACCAACGTCTCGAACTCCAGGACTTTGATTTCCAGACCACTGAATGTGAGGATGCGCCCATCAGTACAGGTGCCATGAGAGCCGGACATGCCAAACAGGGTTTGACGCAATTCGGTATCACTGGCGGCCGCATCCATCACCCGCCACACCCGCTTGGTCAGGGAGGCACGGGCCGCGTCGAATTCCTTGGTCTGCGGCAACAGCGACAACAGATTGAAGAACGCGGCGTTATCCGGCTCGTGCGCCAGTTGATCCCAGAGCGCAATGCGACTGGTTTGTTCATCGGGAGGCAGGTTTTTCAACCAGGGCTCGCGAAACGCCGGATCAGTATGCGCGTCGCCCAGTACCTCATCGGGCAGCACGGGAGCGGCATCGATACTGCCCTCCTCGTCGCTGCTCGGCTGCGGGTGTTCCAGGTCATTGATCAGTTGCTGCACGTCCGCGCTGCTGAACCCCAGCGCCCGGTTACTTGAGATGCGTTCGGCATACGCCTGCAGGCGGTAAAGGTCATCCAGCGGTAAGTTGAAGTTATCGGACAGATCGACACCGTCCATCAGTGCATCATGCTCACCCTCCAATGCCCCTTGCGGAATAGAAGAAAGCTCATTACTACTCAAATCCAAAGAATGTAGCGCAGTGGCTTGCAGCGTACCTTGCGGCCAACTCGTCAGCTCGTTGTTGCTCAGGTTGAGTTCCTCAACGGTGCCCAGCGCGTCAAGCCGGAAAGTGTCCAGACCGCAATAGCTCACGTCCAGCCAGTGCAGTTGTGCAAGGTTACGCAGGGTGGGATACATCAGCTCTGGATCACTGATACCGCCCCCTGACAACCCCAACCGCTCCAACCTGGCCATGCCGTTCAAAGCACTCGGCAATACACCCAGGGGGTTGCTGTTGAGCACCAGGGAACTGAGGTTCGGAAAAGCGCTGAGAAAACCGTTGGAACCTTGCCCGGTGATCTGTACGCCACTCAAGTTAAGGCGCTCGATATGCTCGAACACCACAGGTAACTCCGGCAGCTCGCCCAGCACCAGACCATGGAATTCCAGCCCATTGCCCGCTGCTCCGACAGCACCGGCAAGGCTGTTGCGCCAGCTCTCCAAGAGACGCGATGCGGCGATCTTGCGGGTGCTGGATGACACTTCCAGATCACGCCCCAGCGTATAGCGGCGGGTGAATAGCCAGCCATTCAAACGCCGCGTCAGCGCCGCTTCGACCGGGTTGTCAACCGGCACCGCAAGCAACTGGCGCGCAAGGTCACTGCCACTCTCGCCAGGCGGAAACACATCGGGGAATGCCTGCTGTTCAAACCGGCTCAGCGTTGCGTCATCCAGGCCCAACACCTGCTCGACGCGCTGCCGCGCCAGCGTAAGGTCTGCCTGGCCCTGCGGGCTCAAAGGCACACCGGCCAGGTGCGTATCGAGCACCAGGCGATCCTGGGCCAGTGCCGCAGCCGGCAGTTGCGTCAGCCGCGTGTCGCGCAGGTCCAGCCAGATCAGATGCGGCAGGTGTTCCGCTCCGGTTGGCCAGGTGGTCAACGCAGTGCCGCGCAGCCCCAGGGAACGCAGTTGCTCCAGCCCGCTTACATCCAGGCGCTCAAGCGCGTTATTACTCAGGTTCAGATGCTCCAGCGCGGGCCATTCACCTTGCGCGAGCACCAACTCGGTGAGGCTGCTGCCGCTGACGTCGAGGCGCTGCACACCGCTGAAACCACGAATGAAGCGACTCATCTGCGATGAAGGCACCCGCGCGTTTTGCAAGTGCAAAGCCGTCACATGTTCGAAGCCGGTGGTCGGTAGGATTGGCAACTCGCTGACTGTCGCCCCCGGCAGGGTCAAAGTGGCCGACTGGGGGAGGCCGTATCGTTGCAGGAGGCCCTCGTTCCAGATCGTGCGCAGTGTGTAGGCGATTGACGAGCGATTGAAACCCTCGGGGCTTGCCGAGCGCCCGATAGCCCAGTGGTCAAGACTGTCGGTCAATTGCGCGTATTCGGTACTCAGCGCCTCAATCGCGTCAAACTGCGCTTGAGCGGTGCTCCAGCGCTCGAAGAACAAGGCATTGAGTGGCCCGCTGAACGGTGTACTGAGGTTACGTGTTCGACCCAACCCATCGCTGAGGACGCCGTTGCAATACTCACGAACCATTTCGTCCTGATCCATCAGGTGTTCAGGGTGGCTGCGCACATAGTCATACGCTGTCTTGAAGCGTTCGCGATTGAAAATCGACCAATTCACCGACAATTTTGACCAATGCTGCTCACCGCCCGGGGCAAATAACTCGGCCGGTAGCTGGTCGATGGATGCGTGTTTCAAGTCCAGGCGTTGCAACTCGGGAAGTCCCATGGCCCCAAGGGGGAAAGCCCGTTGTCCGCCGCCCGACAGCATCAAGCTGCGCAGCTTGGTCAAGCGGCTGACATCCAGCGGCCGTGATGAACTGAGTGTCGAGTGCACTTCCAGTATTTCAAGGCTGGTCATGGCTTCCAATCTTGCCAGCTCATCGGCGGCCAGTTCCGTATCTGAGACTATTTTCAGTCGCTTCAGCCCCGACATCCGTTCCAGCGCCTTGGGCACACTTGAGAGTGACGTACTAGCCCCGCGCAGGGTCAGATCCTGCACCTGAGGAAAGTACCCCAGCACCCGGTCGATATGCCCTTCAATCACCCCACGGCCACTGATACTCAAGGTACGGACATGAGAAAAGTCCGCGCTCAGCTCCGGCAGCGAGGCGTCACCCGACAGGTTGAGCTGGTCAAGCCCCGGCAGTTCGGCCAACGGCGCATTGCGCCAGCTGGCCTTGAGCGCTTGCGCCATAGCGGGGCGTGAATCCAGTATCGAATACTGTCGAATAAAAGGGTCTGTCGATTCGGTCATCTGCCAGACATTGAGCGTCGACTCCAGTTGTCGCCATTCGCTCATGCGATTGTTGAGCAGGGTGAAGATCTGTGCGTCGGTCTTGCCTGCGAGCATTTGCGTGAAGATAAACCCGTTGGCCTGGCCATCCGTCATTTGCGGATAAACGTCCTGCACACGGCTGACCAACGACGGCGAACCACCCTGGCCCCGACCACTGGCCGGGTATCCCACCTGCGTCCGCGAAATCCTTTGCGGCGGCTTGAACCAGCGTTGACGGTGCGACGCGCCCTCAACGATATCCGTCGACGCCGCACGATGCTCGGTAGCGTAGTCGATGATCGCACGGCGCAGTTCCAGGCTCTGCCCTACGTGCGGCAGGCCCAGCGCATGGCGGGCCTGGTCAGGCATAGCGTGCATCAGCGAGGCGTAGAAGTTGTCGCCATGGCGCGGCACACTGTTGAGTTCCTCGCCCCGCTCATTAAATGCCTGGTACTGCGGCCCACGCTTGACCAGATACTTGGTTTGCACGGCCGTTTCACTGCCGATGCTATCGAGTAATGGGCCGCTGATAGCGCCATCGCGCACCTCAAGGCGCAGTTGGTCAGACCATCCAGGCAATTTTTCCAGGGTGTGCAGGGCCAGGCGTTTGCTGTCGGCCGAGACCAGGTTTTCCATGTGCAGGCCGGCATAGGCGTGCCCCATGCGGCCCTGACGCACCTGCCAGTGGGCGTTTTCCTGCATGGCCAGGGGCACGCGGCCGGAGCTCCGGAAGCGGCCCAGTTGTTCGCTATCAGCATCGGCCAACACGCTTCGCGCGGCGTGTTCACTGAGCCCCGGGTACAGCCGTTGCAGCTTGGCCACGTAAGGGTCGGGTAATTCGGTGCCTTTGTAGAGGCTGTCAAACAGCGCCGGTTGGCGGGTACGGGCATAGTCGGTCAGTTGCTTGCGCAACTCCTGTGGCCGGTTGGCGACCACCCGTGCCGATTCGCCGCCGAGCATGGCAACGATTTCAGACTCATCGAGGGCCGCCAGGATACTCGCGGGTAACTGGCTGCTCAGAACGTCGGCGCGGCTGATACGAATCGGCGCCTTGAGCTTGACCCCATGATACAAACGCTCGACGCCATAACGCTGGGCGGGACCGCTGAAGCTTGGCTCGTCGAATACCTCCAGTACACGGCCCATCGGCCAGCGCGGCATTTCCGTGATCAGTGGCAAGGAATACAGATAGCGACCGTCCACGGCCTGGCCGGTACCGACCTGCTCGATAACCCGGGCCACATCCTGATCGGCGTTGAACAGCCGCAAGGCATCGGCCAAAGGTGCGGGCGGCGTGGTGTTATCCAGATGCACCTGGCGCAACGTCGCGTCGCTGATGCCACTGATATCGGCGATTTTCAGCAGTTGCTCGTTGCTTAAGTCCTCCGTCACCGGGCCGAGACGCTGCATCAGCGTCAAGCGGTCCCAGGTCTGCGGCCGCTCCAGGGTATGGCGCCAGGCACCGCTACCGTTATGGCTCAGCGGCGGCTGGTAGGCAGCAGTGTCCGTGGGGTGCTTGATCCGCCAACGGTTGAGGGATGAATCAAAGGTCTTTTCATAGTGCTTGCCGGACTGGCGAATATAGCTGTTGCCTGCGTGTTGATATTCGCCCGCCGGATTGGGAGCGACATCTACTGGCAAGTTGACGGGGCTTTCATAACCAGACAGGTCGGCACGCCACAAGCGCTGCTGACCGTTCGGTAGGGTCACAGGATCAAGGCTTTCGATCACCGGCTCGGGCTTGACCGCGATCACTTTGGGCAGGAGTTTTGCGCCGCCGGCCATCACCGCCAAAAACGCCAGGTTCTCCGCCACATCCACCAGGTGCCCCTTGGCCGCCCGGCGGTCGCCTTCAGCCCATTCGATGGAACCCTCCAAGGTTTCGTACAGCAACTGACCGGCCATCACCACCATCATCACTTCACCCAACACCGGCACAAACATGGACACTACGTTCAACGCCATAAAGCCGATACTCAGCAGCTTGGCGAACTTCTCGGAACGTACTCGCGCGTCCACATCTGCGGTGGGCACCGCATGGCTACGGGCATCGGCAAGCAGCTTGTCGCGGTGCTGTTCGAAGAGGTAGTCCCAGAGGTCAAGGTTATCGTCCCACCACACCGTACCTTTTTGATTCATCGTTCCAACATTGAGGAACGGGTCTGGTCTAGACCGCTTGATCGGCGCCGGGTCGGGTGGCACGTCACGCACGGGGATGAATACCGAAAACGGATTCAAGCCCCTGAGGAAATCATCCAGCAATGGAAAATAAGGCTTCATACCGGCAACGGACCCAGGCGCCGGCGTCACGTCGGTGAGCTCACCGAAATACCCAGGCAAGTCACCGTACCTGACGAACCGGCTGAAAAAACGTTGATACGCCGTCGGGCTGCCATCATCGGGCGCCGAGGTATCTCGCGCAGTGAAACGCTCCTTGAAGATTGCTTGCATCTGGTCGTAGGTGACGCGTTTCAACGGGTGATGCGGGTCATGGGGGATGTAAAGGATCAGGTCATTGGTGTAGCGGCGAATCTCGCAAATCACAAAGGCTATGCAGCCGGTCATGCGGCTTCTCATCAGCCCCAAGTCGCGGAACCACACTTGCCGCGTGCCCATCCACGGATGGTTTTCGCCATTGATCACCGAGACAAGCATCCGGTAGTCATCCGGCCCGATATCTTTTGTCAGCAGCGCCTGCTCCGCCGCCGCCGCCAGGTCGGCCTTGCGTGCAGCACTGAATTTGTGTCGCAACGCTTGCTCGGTCACCGAATCCTTGGGGTGCACGAAGTCTTTGAGATAGCGCTGATATTGCGCGCCAATATCCAGCGATCGGCACAGCCCGGTAAATTGCGCAACGGTCAGTGAGGTATTGACCGCCTCGAAGGTGTCCGCCTGCGTTGCCTCGACAACAAACCCCGACGACGCATCGAACGCCCCGGCCTTGCATTCCCACTCTTCAAAGTTATGCAGCGCCGCCTGTAGCAGAGGCAAGCGCACCACGTCAAAGGTGCGATAGGTGACAACAGGCAGTCTGACTTCGACCCGCGTACGCAATTGAAGGATCGTCTTGTTTACATCCAACTGCACCTTGAACTGCTCCTGCAGCGCTTTGACCAACAGAGGCTTGGCAAAGGTGTCGATGTCTTGCAGCGGCTTCATGGCCTTGTCGAGGGCAGTTTGCGCGGTGAAGCTGGCGATGGTTTTTTCGTTCAGTACCTGGCGTTGTGCCAGTAATGCCTGTTGATACCAGTCCGGCACTGGCGCGGGCGTGGCTTTGAGCTGGGCACGCCGCTCAGGCGTGGCATTGACCAGCCAATCGGGGCTCGCGCTTTCGAGGAAGTCGCGGTGAATACTAAGCGTGGCCGCTGGCCGGGGGCCGGCGGTGGAGAGAAGATCGGCCATGATGTTGCTCCTTTCAAATGGAGCATCAGCACATCATGGCCGATGGGTCGATCAGCGCTAGATAGTTAGCGCCTCACCGCTACTTTCAGAAGTTTTCCCGCGGGTTGAACGCGGCCTTTTTCGCCAGTTCCTGCCACAGCGCAATGGTCTCGTCATCGGCCTGCTTGGGCATCACGGCCTTGAGCTGGATGTACAGGAAACCGCGCACCCCGGCCTTGTTCAGCAAACCATGACCCTTGGCGCGCATGCGCTGGCCGTTCTGGCTGCCGGCGGGCACCTTGAGGTTGATCTTGCCGGTCAGGGTCGGCACCGCCACTTCCGTGCCCAGTGCCAGCTCCCACGGCGCCACCGGCAGGTTGATGATCAGGTTTTCGCCGTCCACTTCGAACTTGGAGTGCGGCGCAAACTTGATGATCAGGTACAGATCGCCATTGGCCCCGCCGCCAATGCCCGGCGCGCCCTGGGCCTTGAGGCGGATGCGCTCGCCGTCGGCCACGCCGGCGGGGATCTTCACGTTCAGGCTCTTGGTGGTGTTGCTGACGTGACGGCCCGAGGCGTCGTATTGCGGCACCTGGAAGCTGATCTGCTTGGACTCGGTGGCCAGCGTCTCCTCAAGGGACACCGTCAGTTGCATCTCCACGTCCTGGCCTTTACGCCCGGCGCTACGGCGCTGGCCACCGCCGAACGCGTCGCCCCGCGACCCGAAAATCGAGCTGAAGAAGTCCGAGAAGTCACCCGCATCCTGACCGCCGCCAAAGCCGCCACGGCTCTGCCAGCCTGGTGGCCCCTGGAACGGCTGACCATGCTGGCCATACTTGCGCAGTTCGTCGTATTCGGCGCGTTTGTCGGCACTTTTGAGCGCCTCGTAGGCTTCGGACGCGTCCTTGAATTTCTCTTCGGCGTCTTTTTCCTTGCTCACATCCGGGTGATATTTACGCGCGAGCTTGCGATAGGCGGCCTTGATTTCCTTGTCATCGGCGCTCGGCTCGACACCCAATATCTTGTAGTAATCTTTGAAATCCATCGGCGGTTCACCATCCTAAATCGAGATCGCACCGTCCGGGGCACAACGTGCGCTGGTTTGCACTTGTTGAGTCTTGTGGCCTGGGAGTACGTCAAAGTGTTATCGGCGCTTGCCGTATGCACCTGATGTGGGGGCAAATCCGGCACTTTCAAGCGCTATTTACGGATAACCGGCCTACGCATCCGCCTTCGACTGGCATACACTGCGCGGCCGTTTTTCGACCGGAACCCGATAGACATGAACAGCCCATCCCCAGCCCGTGCCTGCGGCATCGACTTTGGCACGTCCAACTCCACCGTCGGTTGGATTCGCCCCGGCGAGGAGACGCTCATCGCGCTGGAGGACGACAAGATCACCCTGCCGTCGGTGGTGTTCTTCAACTTCGAGGAGCGCCGTCCGGTGTACGGTCGCCTGGCGCTGCATGAGTACCTGGAAAACTACGAAGGCCGCCTGATGCGCTCGCTCAAGAGCCTGCTGGGTTCCAAACTGATCAAACACGACACCAGCGTACTCGGCACCGCGATGCCATTCACCGACCTGCTGGCACTGTTTATCGGCCAGCTCAAGAGCCGCGCCGAAGCCAACGCCGGCCGTGAGTTCGAAGAAGTGGTGCTGGGCCGCCCGGTGTTTTTCGTCGATGACGACCCGCTGGCCGACCAGGAAGCCGAGAACACCCTGGTGGACGTGGCGCGCAAGATCGGCTTCAAGGACATCTCGTTCCAGTACGAGCCGATCGCGGCGGCGTTCGACTACGAGTCCACCATCCAGAAAGAAGAGCTGGTGCTGATCGTCGACATCGGCGGGGGTACTTCGGACTTCTCGCTGGTACGTCTGTCGCCGGACCGTCGCCACAACGACAACCGTCACGACGACATCCTCGCCACAGGCGGCGTACACATCGGCGGCACCGACTTCGACAAACAGCTCTCGCTGAACGGCATGATGCCGCTGTTCGGCTACGGCAGCCGCATGAAGAGCGGCGCCTACATGCCCACCAGCCACCACATGAACCTGGCCACCTGGCACACCATCAACTCGGTGTACTCGCAGAAATCCCAGATCGCGCTGGGCAGCATGCGCTACGACATTGAAGACACCGGGGGCATCGACCGCCTGTTCAAACTGATCGAACAGCGCGCCGGGCACTGGCTGGCGATGGAAGTGGAAGAGACCAAGATCCAGCTGACCCACACAGACAACCGCCATGTGGCACTGGACCGTATCGAAGCGGGCCTGAGCGTGGACCTCAGCCGGGCACTGTTCGAGTCATCTATCGACAGCCTGTTGGAACGCGTGCGCGGCAGCGTCACGCAATTGCTCAATGACGCCTCGGTGAGCGTAGAGCAGGTAGACACGGTGTTCTTTACCGGTGGTTCCAGCGGCATTCCGGCACTGCGCCACAGCGTGTCGGCGATGCTGCCGAATGCGCGGCATGTGGAAGGCAATATCTTTGGCAGTATTGGTAGTGGTCTGGCGATTGAGGCCAGCAAGCGGTACGGCTACTGAGTTTTAGCTGAGGCTGTGGTGACCCAATCGGGGGCAAGCCCCCTCCCACACTTGACCGAGTTCCAACTTTGAAATGCGGTCGAATGTGGGAGGGGGCTTGCCCCCGATGAGGCCGGCACAGACAACACAAGGCTTAAACCATCCCCCCAAGTTTCAACTCACTCTTGAGGTAGGCGTAATAAATCGGCCCCGCCACCACTCCCGGCAGGCCGAATGCAGCCTCAAACACCAGCATCGCCAGCAACAGCTCCCAAGACTTGGCACTGATCTGCCCGCCCACAATGCGCGCATTGAGGAAGTACTCAATCTTGTGGATCACGATCAAATAGCCCAACGCCGCCACCGCCACCCAAATCGAAATAGACAGCGCCACGATGGTGATCAGGGTGTTGGAGATCAGGTTGCCGATCACCGGTAGCAGGCCCACCAGGAAGGTCAGCACGATCAGGGTCTTGGTCAGCGGCAGGTGAATCCCACACAGCGGCAACACCACGGCGAGAAATACCGCCGTGAAGGCCGTGTTGAGCGCGGCGATCTTGATCTGGGCGAAGACAATGTTGCGAAAGGCCTGGACCAGCAGGTGCAAGCGGTCGAACAGCGCGGCGGCCAGGGGTTTTCGCTTGGTCAGGTCGGGCACGCGTTGCAGGGCGATGATCGCGCCGAGCACCATGCCGATCAACAAGGTGACGAACATGTGGGCGGCGTCTTTGCCGACCAGTTGCAGTTCGCTCAGGTGTTTGCTCAGCCAGTCGCCGATGGCCACGCGGAATTCGGCGGCGCTGGCAGGCAGGTAGGCGTCGAGGAACGGCGGCAACTGGCCGCGCGCGCGGTCGACCACGCCCATGAATTTGTCGAGGGAAGCCCCGGGGTTTTCTGCTTCGTGGAGCAAGAAGCTGATGGCGCCGGCAAAGATCAGCGTCAGCACGCTAACGATCAAAGTGCCGAGCAAGGCCACGGCGAGCCAACGAGCACGTCGCCCTTCGATCAGCCGCTGCAATTGCGGGGTGAGCATATTGACCAGCTCATACACCAGCAAACCGGCCAGCAGGCTGGGCAGTAACTTCAATGGCAGGACCAACAGCAGCCCGCCGAAAATGATGACGCAACTGACCAGCAACAACACGTGACGCTGAGAAAACGTTGGCATACAGCCTCAAAACGAACGGCGTTAAAGGATGTTGCTGCCGGAACGAGGTAACTCGCCCCGGCAGCAGAGGGCTGTGTGCGAGTGTCGCAGCCTTCTATGGCTCGGGGCTATTACTTCTTCAGGCAAGTGCTCATAAAAGTCTTGCGCGCGTCGCCAGCCAAGGCTTGGGTTTTCGCCGTGGCATTGCAGTCTTTCATCTTTTGTTGCTGAGGGGTCAGGGTCTTGGCGGCCGGCGCCGGAGCAGCCTTGAGGCAGGTGCTCATGAAGGCTTTGCGCTCATCGCCCTTGAGCGCCTTGGTGGAGGCGTCGGCGTTACAGGTAGTCATTTTGTTTTGCTGAGCCGTGTCGGCAAAGCTTTGAGAACACATCAGCAAACCGATCATCAACAGCGGAACACGCAGCATCTTCATGGAGTTTTCTCCCTGTTACCGTGCCGAAGGGGCATGGCCTACGAGCAGTGTAGCCAAAACCTGTTACATCTTCAGCGTCCGCGGATATTCGATCGGCGGTACTGCTCCGGCGTGCAGCCAGCATGACGCTGGAACATGGCGATGAACGCCGACGCGGTGCTGTAGCCCAAGTCAAAGGCCACATGCTGCACGCTGCGCTCGCTGTCCAACGCTTCGATGGCGGCCAGGTAACGCAAGCGCTGGCGCCATTCGCCAAAGCTCATGCCCAACTCCCGCACAAATTGCCGCGCCAAGGTGCGCTCGCTGACGTGCACTTGCTCGGCCCATTGCGCCAACGGCCGATTATCGCCGGGCTCGGCCTGCATGCCTTCCAGTACACCCAGCAGCCCGGGATGACGCGCATAAGGCAGGAAGCACTCGTGAATCGGCGCCTGCTTGAGCTGGTCCACCAGCACTTGGGCCAAGCGGATATCGGCATCGGTCTGCGGGATGTTGACGCCGCGCTGGGCGAAATCCCGCAGGATCGCCTTGAGGATGTCGCTGATAGCCAGGGTGCATGGTTGCGCTGGCAGTTGCTCGCAGAGTTCAGGGGCCAGGCCAACCGAATGGTAAACAATCGCCTCGGCATTGTAAGAGCTGTGCTCGGTATGCGGTGGCACCCACACCGCGTACTGCGGCGGCGACATGAAGCGGCTGCCGGCCACTTCCATGCGCATCACGCCACTGGCGGAATAATCCAGCGAGCCCCAGAAGTGTTCGTGTGGCGTGCACTCGGTGTCGGGGGCGAAGTCGGAGTAACGGAAGTACACGGGGCTTGGCAGCCGGCGGAAATCCGGAAGGCGTACGGTATGTCTGGCCATGTTGTCTGGATATCGAGGTCAGTTGTCTGGATCACAGTATAGGCTTCTATCCAGACAGTGGATAATCCCGCCTCGTCAACACACCAGGTTTCTCTCAATGCAATACGCGTATCCACTGCTGGCCATTTTTATCTGGGCCGGCAACACCGTCGTCAACAAACTGGCCGTGGGCTCGATTTTCCCGTCGGAGATCGGCTTTTACCGCTGGCTGCTGGCGGCACTGTTGTTCACACCGTTCATGCTCAAGCCCGTGATCACCCATTGGTCGAACATCCGTCCGAACCTGGGCAAGGTCGTCATCCTCGGCGTGCTCGGCATGGCGGTGTACCAGAGCCTGGCGTACTACGCCGCGTCACTGACCAGTGCGACCAACATGGGCATCATCTTGTCGCTGATGCCATTGATGGCGCTGACCGCCGCGATCATCAGCCTCGGCCAGCGTCTCACCTTCGGCGCACTGGCCGGCGCAGTGCTGTCGTTTGCCGGCGTGGTCGTGGTGGTGTCGGCCGGTAGCCTGGGCGCCCTGTTGCAACACGGAATCAACCTGGGCGACGGCATGATGCTGGTAGCCACCCTCGCCTATGCGGTCTACAGCACCCTGCTGAAAAAATGGCAGCTGCGCCTGCCGCCGCTGGTGCTGCTGTATCTACAGATACTGGTGGCCGTGGTGGTGCTGTTCCCGCTGTTTCTTTTCTCGGCCAAGACCGGTCTGGGCTGGGCGAATATTCCGCTGGTGTTGTATGCGTGCCTGTTGGCTTCGATGCTGGCGCCGCTGGCCTGGATGCATTCGGTGAAGACCTTGGGCCCAAGCCGCACCACGCTGTTTTTCAACCTGCTGCCGTTGATCACCGCGCTGATTGCAGCGGTGGTGCTGAAGGAAGAGTTGGCGCTGTACCACCTGGTGGGCGGTTTGCTGACGTTGGGTGGGGTGATTCTGTCGGAGCGTTGGACCACACCGGTGAGCGGTAAGGCCCGTGTTGCCTGATCCATCGCTATCGCGGGCAAGCCCGTCTCCCACATTTGGAATGCAATCCCCTGTGGGAGACGGACTTGCCCGCGATGAACGATAACTCGGTCTCCCCGCTACACCCCGGCAGCTCTTAATCTTCTCGCATGCTCGACAAACAGCCTGATCGGCTCGGCGCCCTTGCCCACCAGCCCCATGGACTGGTTGACGATATCGAAGTGGTCGAGGGCGTAGTCATCGCCTATCACCAAGCCCAAATGTGAGCTGTAGCGCCCGACCATGCCATCGCATTGGCCCTTCTCCCGCACGAAGCTGCGGGCAAACAAGCGGCAGCTTCGATTGCTCCCGTCGAACAGGTTGCGACCACGGTCGGTGATGCCCGGCTGCAAGGTGCCGGACCACGAGTAATAGCGCACGCCGTTGACTTCCTCCAGGCCCTGCCCACCCCACGTCTCCGGCAGCCCTTGTGGGTACTGACGATTGAACAGCGCCACACCTTCGCTGGTGAGGGAGTGATGAGAGGCTTGCAGATCCGCCTTGAAGCGCGGCCCGCGATAGCCGGTTTCCAGCACACCCATCACCCAGGCGACCAGATGAAACAGCGCGCTGACGATTCGGCCCTTTACACCGTCGGGCGGGTAATGAAGGTGGAAATGGTCGGCCAATTCCGAGCCGTGGTTAGGCCCCGCCACCGACGTCACCGACGCCACCCATTCCGGTCGCTTGGCCGCCGCATAACGCGCAGTGAGCGAGCCTTGGCTGTGGCCGATCAGGTTGACCTTGTCGGCCCCCGTTTCCAGGCGAATACGCTCGATGTGCGCCAGCAATTGCTCACCGCGTACCTCGCTGGAATCCAGCGGCGCCACCTGCACGGCAAACACCTGAGCGCCACCCGCCCGCAGCGCCGGGACGATGCCATACCAGTAGGGAAACCACCCCAAACGTACAAAACCCAACATGCCGGGCACCAGCACCAAGGGGTAACGCGTGGCAAGGGAGTCGGGCATGGAACGCATATCCGGATCGGGAAGGTGATGACACTATCCTAGACCAATCGATATGACCGCCCCATGACCGTCAGGCCGTTCAGAAATGCCCGGCCAGGTCGTGCAACTGGCGCTCGGCCTCGTCACAAGCGCGCAGGAATACGCTCTTGTCCGACTCCTCACCCTCGGCGGCAATCACCCGCACATCATCGATACCGATGTAACCCAGCACCGTACGCAAGTGCGGATCAGCGTGGTTCATCCATTCAAATTCCCCGCCCGGACCAAACCCGTTACCGCCACGGCTGGTGATGATCAAGGCACGCTTGCCCTTGAGCAACGGCTGGTATTGGGCGATGCCCTGGCTGTCTTGCGTGATGTCGAAGGTCAGGCCCAAGCGCACGATTTGGTCGATCCAGGCCTTGAGGCCGCTGGGCACACCGAAGTTGTACAACGGCATGGAAATCACCAACAGGTCATGTTCGATCAACTCGCCGACCAGTTCGTCGCTCAGTTGCAAATCGGCCCTCATCACCTTCGGCAACGTTTGCGGCTCAGGGTAGAAATTCGCCGCGACGAAGGCTTCGGTGACATGAGGAATAAAGGCCCGGCCGACTTCACGGCGGGTCAGTTGCGCGTCGGGGTTGGCGGTTTGCCAAGCGGTGAGAAACGACTCGGCCAGGCGCCGGGAGTGGGAGCGTTCGCCGCGAGGACTGGCGTGAACCACAAGCATTTTTTTCATCTGTTCAAACCTTCAGGGGTAGACTCAGGCAACCTGATTGGCGCCTTTCTTGCTCGACAATCTAGAAAAGAGCGCCCCTTCCGACAAATGAGCAATAGTTGATCTGGATGAATCTATTTCATCCATGGAGCCCAAATGTTCGCCTCACTGCCCCTGACCGCCCTGCGCACATTTGAATCGGCATCGCGCCTATTGAGTTTCAAGGCCGCCGCCGAAGAACTGTCCGTGACGCCCACGGCGGTCTCCCACCAGATCCGCTCACTGGAAACCTGGCTCGGCCTGCCCTTGTTCGAGCGCCTGCCGCGCCAGGTGCGCCTGACAGAAGGCGGTGAACGGCTGTTTCACAGCCTGCACGGCGCCTTGCTGGATGTGGCGCAAAGCCTGGATACCTTGCGTCCGCAACGCAGCGCCGGGCAGCTCACGGTGTCGACCACACCGGCTTTTGCCGCGCTATGGCTGGTGCCCCGCCTGGGCCGCTTCTATGCCGCTCATCCCGATATCAACCTGCGCCTGGATACCCGATGCGAAGTTGTCGACCTACAGCAGGATGCCAGCGTCGATCTGGTGATCCGCTACAGTCTCGGCGACTACCCGCAGTTGTACGGGCAGTGCCTGTTCGATGAGCACTTTGCGGTGTATGGCTCCCCCGAGCAGGTGGAGCTGGCCAGCACCCAAGTGCCGACATTGATCAGCGTGCGCTGGCATAACTCCAAGCTCTACGCCCTGGGTTGGCAAGCCTGGTGCGAGAAAGCCGGGGAACGCTGGCTGGCCCAGGCATCGCCGTTGCGCGAATACGATGAAGAACACTATGCGCTGCAGGCGGCCATTGCCGGCCAGGGCTTGGTACTGGCGAGCAATATCCTCGTGTCGGAAAGTATCGCCAGCGGCTTGCTGGTGCCGTACCGATCCCAGGTCCGTGTCGACGGTGCCGGTTACAGCGCCCTTTGCGTGCCGGGGCGCGAGCGGCATCCACCGGTGCGAGCGTTTTTCCAGTGGATGCAAGAGGAAGTGACACTGGCTGAAATCCGATAGAACTTACTGCGCTCATGGTGGGAGGGGGCTTGCTCCCGATGGCGGAGTGTCAGCCGGAAAATGTACTGACTGATTCACCGCGATCGGGAGCAAGCCCCCTCCCACATTTGGCCCTCTGTTCCTGCAGTTACTTCACCGTCTTGGGCGCCTTGCCTTCCTTCATCTGTTGCAGCAACGGCGCGCATTGGTTCGGTGCGTCGCCGCTGGGTGCGACCAAAGCCAGCAAGCCAGCAGCCGGCCCGGCGATCACGCCCAGCGCCACCATCCCGGCACCGCGCAACATCAGCGGCACCGCCTTCACACCGGCATTGGGCTTGATGAACGGCCCATTCACGTACAGTGGCGAGCGCAGTGAGAACAGGCGGAAGCCTTTCGACTCCGGCGTGATGGTCAGGTCCAACTGTTCCGTCGCCATATTCGCGGTGCCATCGATATAGATGATGGCGTTCTCGGTATCGAACACAAACAGGCGGGTGGTGGCCAGGCCGGTCTTGATCCCGAAGTCGGCCGCGGCGCAGTTGATCCTCACTTCCTTGTCGCCGAACAAGCGGCCGACCACATAGTTGCCCACGTTGAGCCCAGCGATTTCCATCAGGCCACGGCTGATCGCACCATCGTTGATCAGCATCTTCAGGTCGCCACTGGAGGTCCCCAGCAGCGCAGCGACAGAGTTACCGCGCCCGGAAATATCCGCGTCTCCGTTGAGTTCACCGAAGCTGGTTTTCATCGGTTCGAAGGTTGGGAACAACTGCTTGAGCTTGAAGTTGCGCGCGGTGAGTTTGGCGCGGCCTTCCATCGGCGTGGTGCGGCCGTTCAGGCGAATCTGCGCGTCCAGCTTGCCACCCGCCACACCGAAACGCAGGGGCTCGAGGCTGAGCTGGCCATCGTTGAGCACCAGGTGGGTGTAGAGGTCGGTAAAGGGCAACTCGGCGCTGTGCACAATGCGTTTGCCAGTGAACTCCACGTCTGCATCCATATCGCGCCAGCGGTCGGTGCGGAACTCTTCCACCGGCAGGACTTTGGTTGCCGGCTGCTTGCTCGCACCGCCACGGGCTTTTTGCTTGGCGTTGGAGTCCGCGCCGATCAAGGGAGCAAGGTCGGTCATCAACAGTTGGTTGGAGATCAAGGCGCCGCTGAGTTTTGGCCGTGGCTGGCTGGCCACATAACCCAGGTCGCCGTGGATATCGCTGTTGCCGATCTTGCCGTTGAAGTTTTCGTAGCGGAAGGACGCGCCGCTGGCTTCATGCAACTTGGCGATCAGGTGACCGTCGGTGGAATAGGCCGGCGAGTCCGGCAGGGTAACGCCGGTCAGCGGGTACAAGTTGCCCAGGCTGCTGCCGGAGAGTTTCAGACGCAGGTCCAGGGCACCCAGGTTCAGCGGATCGGTGAGGGTGCCGGCCAGGGCAATGCTGGTATCGGCCACCTTCACTTGGGCCTGCAGCGGGAACGGCTTGGCTGCGTCCTGCAACGCGAGCAGGCCACCGATCTTGCCGGTGCCGTCGAGTTTCTGGCCGTGATACTGGCCTTTGACCTTGAGACCGAACGCATAGTCCTGGGGCGCCGAACCTTTTTCCAGGGCCTTCTTGGCATCCGCATCGCCGACGATTTCACCGAAAGGGATGGGTTTGCCCAGGAGTTCGATGATGACGTCGAGTTGAGTCTTCAAGGTCTGGTCGTCGAGGGTCACATGGCCCTTGTCGAAGCCAATGGCACCGATGTCCACCACCCAATTCGAAGGTTCGGCATTCGGGTCTTTGGGGTCGAACTTAAAGGTCCAGTTGGCGCGACCGTCGGCCAGGCGCTGCAAGTCGGCACTCGGCTCAGTGAGATCGATGCGCGGGATCACCACACGCTGCACCAGCAACGCCAGGGGCGAAATACGCAGCTCGACTTTCTTGAGCGTGACCATCTGCGTTTTTTTCGACCAGTCGGGGTTGCCCAGGGTGAGGTCTTCGGCGATCACGTGGGGCCATGGCACCCAGGCGCGCCAACCACCTTCATCAGGTTCGCGCTCCCACACCACCGCCAGGTTGCCGTTGATGGCGAACGGGCGATGCAGCTCTTCGGAAACTTTGGCATTGAGTGGCGGTTTGATGCGATTCCAATCGAAGAACACCAGAACCAACACCACCACGGCGATTAACAGGGCGAAGCTGGCGCAGCTCCAAACAACAATTTTACGAGTGCGCGTCATTGCACAGGACTCCTGAATACGACTGGCAAGGCTACTCCTTTAGAGCAGCTTATAAAGCTGTGACTGGCAAACCGCCTGGGGGTTTAACCGATCTGCGGTTTTAGTCGCAAAAAGCCATTTTCCTGATCGAACAGACAGCTTCGATCATCGACGACGCACCATTGTTACCCGGGTTCGTGTCGAAAATACCCACCGCAGTGCAAAACCGCGGGCTTGAGAGGCGCGAGTTAGAGCCTCCGCACGGAACAATCAATTCTGTTGATTATTACCATTGTGTTTATGAACTTTTATATCGACTTATCAAGAGTAGCATTAGCCCTGTACCCACTTTTTCGCCCTCCCAAGGAGCAACCCTCATGAAACGCCAAATACTCGCTACCGTGCTGCTGTCCGTCCTGGCTTCCAGTGCTTTTGCCTTGCCAGCCGCCGAACAAGCCACCCCACAGAACAAAGCCCAAGCCGTGCAATCCAGCCAAACCCTGGCTCGCAGCGGTTCGCAAGAAGAAGAAAACCGCGACTACGCCAAAGGCGCTGTTGCTGAAAATGGTTCGGAACAGGCCAACAAACGCGCCTACACCGAAGGCGTTGCTGAAAGTGGCTACGATCGCCTGCAAGAGAAAGGTCTGGTAGAAGGCGGTGCTGAACAAGCCAACAAACGCGCTTACACCGATGGCGTTGCTGAAGGTGGTGCAGATCGCCTGCAAGAACTGCATCAAGCACAGAGCTAAGCCCGTGGTGGCCCAGAAAAAAGCCCGATCAGCCGATCGGGCTTTTGCTTTTATATAGACCGTGTCACGCATTGCCCCCGCCAAGTTCGACGCCAGCAAAGCGGTTTTGCTAGAGTGCGTCGCTGTACTTGCCGACTAAGCCCACCCGCCCATGCTGCCCCGCGCCGAACAGAAGCAACAAACCCGCCTCGCCCTGATGGACGCAGCCCGCCATCTGATGGAGTGTGGCCGAGGGTTTGGCAGCCTGAGTCTGCGGGAAGTGGCCAAGACGGCGGGTATCGTGCCCACCGGTTTCTACCGCCACTTTGCCGATATGGACCAACTTGGGCTGGTGTTGGTGAGTGAAGTCGGCCAGACCTTCCGCGCCACGATTCGCCTGGTGCGCCACAACGAATTCGTGATGGGCGGCATTATCGATGCCTCGGTGCGGATCTTTTTGGATGTGGTCTCGGCCAATCGCTCGCAATTCCTCTTCCTGGCTCGTGAGCAATACGGTGGTTGCCTGGCCGTGCGTCAGGCCATCGGCGCACTGCGCGAAGACATCACCCGCGACCTGGCGGCAGACCTCACGCTGATGCCCAAGCTGCAACACCTGGATGCCGAAGGCTTGCATGTGATGGCCGACCTGATCGTCAAAAGTGTGTTCGCCACCCTGCCCGACATCATTGACCCGCCCGCCCAGGCACTGCCTACGCACCTCACGCCCCAGGCGAAAATCACCCAGCAATTGCGCTTTATCTTTATCGGCCTCAAGCACTGGCAAGGCCTGGGCAGCACGGAGTAACACGATCAGCCTGCGCGGTGAAACCGTTTGGCGGTGGTGTAGTTCTTGTTCCAGTAGCTATTGCTCAACGAGTCAATGCGTACGCTCTTGCCTGTTCGCGGGGAATGGATAAATTTGCCTCCACCGATATACAGCCCCACATGGCTCACTTGCCCACGCCCATTGCCTTTGAAAAACACCGCATCGCCAGGCTTGAGGGCCGCACGCTTGATCGTGGCGGCGGACGAACGCTGCATCGCAGCGGTCGTGCGCGGCAATTGAATGTTCGCTTGGGTCTTGAACAAGTAGACCAGAAGACTGCTGCAATCGAAGCCCTGCTCCACTGACGTACCTCCCCACCGATAAGGCGTGCCCAACAATGCATGGGCACGGTCCACAACATCACCGATCGGAGCCCGCGGTGCTGGGCTGAAGGCCGCCCGGGATTGAAAGTTGGCCGAAGCCGATGGCATGACAAACCACATGCCGAAAATAAATAAACACAACCATAACCTGAACATGATGAACGCCGCTGTCGATAAAACCGGGCGCACATCCTAATGACTCAGCAAGTACAACCATGCAAGGTGAATCCCCAAGACGCGTAGGAAATATCCGAAACATCAGGTGCCGCTAGATGAAAGAAATTTCATCCGCCCCGCATTCCAACTCAACGAAAATGCCCAAAACCAGTGCCATAAATCCATAAGCGCACCAATTTGAAACACCAATTAACAAATTGATGCCCTACGCAGTGGCACATCGGGGCGTACCGACAGGGAATTCCTACTCTGCACCTGATTGGCAAGCCCCTTGCTCTAGCTCTCTCATCGCTCATAGCTGGAAGCCTTCTGATGCTGGTGATCCACCGCCGAATAGCCCCGCAGGCCCTCTGGGATGCTGAATTGCTGCTGAATTTCGAAGCCCGCAGCAAAAGCCGCCTGCGCTGTTTCAGTACCGATGGTGAAGATGTCGGTTTGTTTTTGGAGCGCGGGCAGCCACCGTTGCACGATGGCGAATGCCTACAAGCTGAAGACGGACGTGTCGTACACGTCCGCGCTCGTCCTGAACAACTGCTGCATGTCACTTGCAGCAATGCCTATGAACTGACCCGAGCGGCCTATCACCTGGGCAACCGTCATGTGGCCCTGCAAGTCGGGGACGGCTGGCTGCGCCTGCTCGATGACTATGTGCTCAAGGCCATGCTCGAACAGCTGGGTGCCAAGGCCGAAACCATCGAGGCGCCGTTCCAACCGGAACATGGCGCCTACGGCGGCGGCCACCACCATTCGCGCCATGGCGACGAAGATTTCAACTATCCGCCCAAGCTGCACCAGTTCGGCGTGCGTCTATGAACCCAGCCTGGGCACTGTTGCGCCTGGCCAGTCCGCAATTGCCGATTGGCGGCTACAGCTATTCCCAGGGCCTGGAAATGGCCGTGGAGAATGGCCGTGTCAAGGATGCAGCCAGCGCCCGATGCTGGATCAGTGACCAGTTGCTGCTCAACCTCGCCCGCTTCGAAGCGCCGCTACTGCTTGCCCATTGCAACGCCGCTGCGGAACAGGATTGGCAACGCCTCATGCAATTGTGCGAAGAACACCGCGCCAGCCGTGAGACCCGTGAGCTGTACCAGGAAAGCCGGCAGATGGGCTACTCCCTGCAGCAACTGCTCAACGGCCTTCCCGAATTGGACGATGCAGCCCGCGCTTTTCTTGAACCGTGCGCCGAACCCCATCTCGCCCTGGGATGGGCGCTGGCAGCACGCGCCTGGAACATCAGCCCCGGCGACGCCCTCGCCGCCTGGCTGTGGAGCTGGCTGGAAAACCAATTGGCCGTACTGATGAAAACCCTGCCCCTGGGCCAGCAGGCCGCCCAACGCCTGACCAGCGAACTGCTGCCGCTGCTGCAACAAGCCCAGCAGGATGCCAGCCGCATCGAACCTAATCACTTGGGCAGTGCCGCGTTCGGCCTGTCCTTGGCGTGCATGGCCCACGAGCGCCAGTACAGCCGCCTGTTCCGTTCCTAGGAGCTGTTTATTTTGGAGAAGCATATGAACACACAACCTCTACGGGTCGGCATCGGCGGCCCGGTGGGCTCCGGCAAGACAGCCCTGACCCTGGCCCTGTGCCTCGCATTGCGTGATCGCTACAACCTGGCGGTGGTCACCAATGACATCTATACCCGCGAAGACGCCGACTTCCTGGTGCGTAATCAGGCCTTGGCGCCGGAGCGCATCATCGGCGTGGAGACCGGCGGTTGCCCGCATACGGCGATTCGTGAAGATGCCTCGATCAACCTGGAGGCGGTCGACCAGCTCAATCGTCGTTTTCCCGGCCTGGACCTGATCCTGGTGGAGTCCGGCGGCGACAACCTCTCAGCGACGTTCAGCCCCGAGCTGTCGGACCTGACCATCTATGTGATCGATGTGTCCGCCGGCGACAAGCTGCCGCGCAAAGGCGGGCCAGGCATCTGCAAATCCGACCTGCTGGTGATCAACAAGATCGACCTCGCCCCGCTGGTGGGCGCGTCGCTGGAGCTGATGAACAGCGATACGACGCGCATGCGCAATGGCAAACCCTTTGTGTTCAGCAACCAGAAAACCGGCGTCGGACTGGATGACATCGTCGCCTTTATCGAACGCCAGGGCTTGCTGACCGCCGCCTGATCAACCCATAAGGAACCTGTCCATGAGCCTCAAGAAACTCTTCGCAGCCGCTACCCTGTTGCTCGCCCCTGCCCTGGCCTTCGCGCATCCGGGCCATGGCGATAACGGTCTGGTAGCCGGTATCAGTCACCCTCTGAGCGGGATCGACCATCTGCTGGCGATGGTTGCCGTCGGTTTGTGGGCCGCCCAACAAAAAGGCGCTGCCCGTTGGGCGTTGCCCTGCACCTTCGTCGGTACCATGTTGATCGGCGGTGTACTCGGTTTTGAAGGGATGCAATTGCCGGCGATGGAAAGCGGGATTGCCGCCTCCGTATTGGCCCTGGGCCTGGCAGTGGCCCTGGCGGTACGGCCACCGTTGATCGTCGCGGTAGGCGCGACGGCGTTGTTCGCGCTGTTCCACGGTGTGGCCCATGGTTTGGAGCTGCCGGACATGTCCAATCCTTGGGCGTATGCCGCAGGGTTTGTGGGGGCGACTGCTGCACTGCACGCTGCCGGTTATGCGGTGGTGCGCTTCCTGCCGGCTGCGGCGGCGCCGTTGGTGCGGATTGCCGGGGCGGCTTCGGCGGCGACTGGGGTCTGGTTGCTCGCCGGCTGATTTGCAGCGCTTGTGAGGGCCTCATCGCAGGCAAGCCAGCTCCCACACTTGATCGTGTTTGCAGATCAAAAATGTGGGAGGGGGCTTGCCCCCGATAGCGGTCTAGCAGACACCACCGAACCCAAGCCTGCTACCATGCGCGCCTACACCCCTGCCGTGACGACGCCAGCCAATGCCCAGCGCTTCCCAACCCTCCTTGAACACCGTGCTCACACACTTCCACAACCTGATCGTGCCGCTCTGGCAAGGCCCGGGTTGGAATGCCGAGTTGGCACTGCCCTACGAGGCGCTGGACGCCGATCACCGGCCACTGCCCCCGCAACGCTACCGCGCCATGGCTTGCGCCCGGCAGTTGTACCTGTTCGCCAGCCTGATCGGTGAGCCTGGCGCCGCCTTCGCCGAAGAGCGCGCGGCGGCGCTGTTCCGCTCCCTGCAACGGCATTTCCATGATGCTGAGCACGGCGGCTGGTTCTACAGCATCGACCCGGCCGGCAAGCCGCTGGACAAGCGCAAAGACCTGTACACCCACGCCTTCATCATCTTTGCCTGCGCCCACTACTGGGCCAAGGTGCGCGAGCCGTTGGTGGAATCGGTACTGGATGCAGCCCTGGCTGTGGTCGCCGAACGCTTCGCTACCGGCGACGGCCTGTACGACGCGGTCCTGGAACGCAACTGGTCATCCCTCAAGTCAGGCCCGTTGCAAAACCCGCTGATGCACCTCGCCGAAGGCTTCCTCGCCACCCTGGCCGTGCGTGAAGACACCATCACCCAAGACGCGCTGCTGGACTTGGCGACCGCCATGCAGAAGCGCTTCATCGACCGCCAGCATGGCGTGATGATGGAAAAACCGCTGGGCGCTGTGGATAACTGGTTTGAGCCCGGGCATCAGTTCGAGTGGTTCTTTTTGCTGGAATCTTCAGAAATCCTGCGCGGCACGCCGCTGCATGCGTCATTGACGCAGGCATTTGCCTACGCCGAACTCAAGGGTGTGGATAAGTTGACCGGTGCGGTCAGCGGCATGCTCGCCCTCGACGGCAGCGTGCGCGATGGCACTCAGCGGATCTGGGCCCAGGCTGAATATCTGCGGGCACTGACCTTGCGGCCTGGCAGTGAGGCGGTGTTGCAGCGCCAGTTGCTGGCGCTGCAACAGCACTTCTTGCATGAGAAGGGCTGGCATGAATGCCTGGATGCACAAGGCAAGGTGAGCCGACGGGATATGCCATCGACCACGCCTTATCATTTGGCAACCTGCTACCAGGGCCTGGGCCAGCATCTCGGCTGACCTCTAGGGCCTCATCGGGGGCAAGCCCCCGATGCAGACGACTCGGCCTGACTGACCTCACGCGATCCACTTACGATCCGCGGTAAAACTGATCGTCAGCCAGCGCGCCGCATCCGGCGTGCCGAGCCCTGTGGATATCTCTTCACGCAGTCGGTCGAGGGTTGCGATGTTATCCACCGGGTAATCCGCCGGAAGCACCACATGAATCTCGATAAACCGTGCGCGCCCGTGCTTTTGCACGTAGGACACGTAGTCGTCGAAACCATGCTTGGCCTGGGCCGCGTCCATCACTTCACGCACTTTGTCGTCCAACTGGTCCGGTGCAATCCCCAGCACCTCGCGCAGCGCCGGGCGCAGGATCTTCAGGGCCGGGGCCAGCATGCTCAGGGCCAGCAGGATCAGGATCAGCGGGTCGACATACACCGCCCACTCGCCATAGCCCTGGGACTTGAGCAACAGAGCGGCGAGAAAGCTGATCAGCAAACCCACCGACAGCATCGCGTCCACCAGCCAGCTGATGTTGTCGAACTGGATCAGTGAGGATTTCAACGTGCGATTGCGATAACGCACGTAGAAGAAGTAGGCGAATTCGACAACGGTAAACACCGCCGCATAAATGATCACCAGCCCCAACTCGATCTCACGTCCGCCATTGATGATGCCGAACACACCGTTGAGAAACGCGTAGATGGCGATCAGCAGCAGGAAACTGCCTTCGATCAGCAGCACCATGGGCTCCAGGTGCCAGTAGCCGAACTGGAAGCGCTCGTTGCTTTTCTTGGCGATCAGCTTGGCCGTGATCAGCATCAACACCTTGATGGCGGTGGCGATCAGCGAGAAAAAGCCGTCGAACAGAATGGATTGGGCGCCAGAAACCACGCCCGTGACAATCCCGGCGATCGCCACGGCGAACATCAGGATGGTCGATTGTTTGAGCAGTGCCTGCTCACCTCGGTTACTCACATTTCCTCCCGTCAAAACCTTTAAACCGCTGGGTGCGGTGGGGTTTTCAGGAGTGGAGTGTACCTTATGTCGTGTTTTGGCCGATTTGCCGCCATCGCAGCGATGCGGCGACCCGACAAGCCAGCTCCCACACTTGAATGTGTTCAACAATCAATCTGTATGAACCCGATCAAATGTGGGAGCTGGCTTGCCTGCGATGGGCGCGGCGCGGTTTAAAGCCTTACTTGGCGCCGCGCTCGATGGCAAACCCAGCCCAAGTCTGGCTCACCGGCATCAGCTCCAGGCGGTTGATGTTCACATGTGCCGGCGTGTTCATGACCCAGAAGATCGTATCGGCAATGTCCTGCGGCTGGATCGGTTCGGCACCGGCATAGGTCGCGTCATAACGCGCCTGGTCGCCGCCAAAGCGCACCAGCGAGAACTCGCTCTCACACAGGCCCGGCTCGATGTTGGTCACGCGCACGCCAGTACCTTGCAGATCGCAACGCAGGTTCAGCGAGAACTGCTTAACGAACGCCTTGGAACCACCATAGACATGGCTGCCCGGGTACGGGTAGTTGCCGGCGATGGAGCCCAGGTTGATGATACCGGCACCCCGACCGTGAGCGATCAGACGCGGCAGCAGCAGGTTGGTGGTGGTCAGCAGGCCCTTGATATTGGTATCGACCATGGTTTCCCAATCGTCGAGATTGCACTTGGGCGCCGGGTCGGTGCCCACGGCCAGGCCGGCGTTGTTGATCAACCCACGCAGCTTGGCGAACGACGGCGGCAGATTGGCGATGGCGTCTTCCATCCCCTTGCGATCACGCACGTCCACGACCAGGCCATGCACTTCGGTCTGCTTGGAAAGCTCTTCGACCAAGGCATTCAAGCGGTCGGCACGACGGCCGGTGAGCACCAGTTTCCAGCCGGCTTCGGCAAAACGACGGGCACAGGCTTCGCCGAAACCTGAAGTTGCGCCAGTAATAAACAGCGTGTCGGACATGGTGTTCTCCTTGCGGGCATCGGGAAAAAAAGCAGCCAGCAGAATGCCCTTACACCGAGGTGGCGGCAACTGTTAAGCACACAACTTCACCTACAGCTGTTCACTTTTTAACCACATAGCGCAACACCATACGGACCGTGGCCTGCAGCCATATGCGCGCAGGTTATCCACAACTGCACCCACAGTCTTTGGGGGCAAGTGCAAAACAGCTCAGGCCGCTCTATACAAGGGCTCCAGGGGTTTTCAGAAAGTTTTTTGCTTGACCTGGGCAGGGCCGTATGTAGACCCAAACGACGAGGCGAAATCCGAACGATGGCTCCAGGCCAGTCATTCCGGCCTCTGCGGCAGTCTTTCCAGAGTTTAATCACAGACTTATCCACAGGCTGAACCGACATGAACCCGTCATATACCTGTGTCTTTAAACAGGTTGACAAACTCCCTGGTCGGGCGCCAAAAAGTGGCTGATCAAAAAACAACCTCCGCTCTGTAGGCCACGCGGTTAAAGGCTTTCAGCCAGCTACTCCCACGTTACCCACAGCCGGTTCCACAGCGGATGGGGACAAGTCAAAACTGTGACAAAACAGGGATTTGCGGCGGCTATATGTCGCGCTTTGGAAGGTAGCTAGATTTGTTTTCCACAATTTAGCTCCAGTCCTATGGACACCACAAAAACAAATGTGGGAGCCGCTCTTTGTGAGAGCTGGCTTGCCTGCGATAGCATCGCCTCGGTTCACCAGATAGACCGAGGTTTCTGCATCGCAGGCAAGCCAGCTCCCACACAAAGCGGGCTCCCACAGGGGTTTTGCGTCGAGCTTTAGATCAGTGCCCGCCGAGGTAGGCGTTGCGCACCTCTTCATTCACCAGCAATTCCTTGCCGGTGCCCGTCAGACGAATCTCACCGTTAACCATCACATACGCCCGATCCGACAAACGCAGCGCGTGGTTGGCGTTCTGCTCCACCAGGAAGATGGTCATCCCGGTGGCCGCCAGTTCACGCAAGGTGGCGAAAATCTGTTTCACCACAATCGGCGCCAGGCCCAGGCTCGGCTCATCGAGCAGCAACAACTTGGGCCGGCTCATCAGTGCACGGGCGATGGCGAGCATCTGTTGTTCACCACCGGACATGGTCATCGCGCGTTGAGTACGCCGCTCCTTGAGCCGGGGGAACAGCTCGAACATGCGCTGCATGTCTTCCTGGGCGTACTTGTCACCGATGGGGATAGTGCCCATCAACAGGTTTTCCTCGACGGTCATGTCGGGGAACACCCGCCGCCCTTCCGGCGACTGCGCAATACCGTTGGAAGCGATGTAGTGGGACGATTTGTGCGTGATGTCGACGCCGTTGTAGATGATCTGCCCCGACTCGGCCCGTGGCTGACCAAAAATCGACATCAGCAACGTGGATTTACCCGCGCCGTTGGAGCCGATCAGGCTGACAGTTTCACCTTCGTTGATGTGCAGCGAGACTTTCTTCAGGGCCTGGATCGGGCCATAAAACACGTCCAGCTCCTTCATTTCGAGGATAGGTCCGCTCATACCAGCTCCTCTTCGTCCGCGCCCAGGTAGGCAGCAATCACTTTCGGGTCGTTACGGATCGCGTCCGGCCCGCCTTCGGCAATGACGTTGCCGTGGTCCAGCACCACGATGTGGTCGGAAATACTCATCACCATGCCCATGTCGTGTTCGATCAGCACCACCGTGAGGTCGTGTTCGTCGCGCAACAGACGAATCATCGCGCTGAGCGCTTCGGTTTCCTGGGGGTTGAGGCCGGCTGCCGGCTCGTCCAGACAGATGATCTGCGGACGGGTGCACATGGCGCGGGCGATTTCCAGGCGGCGCTGCTGGCCGTAGGAGAGTTCGCCGGCCAGGCGGTTGGCGCAGTCCACCAGGTCCACCACTTCGAGCCAGTAGAACGCGTGGTCCAGTGCGTCGCTTTCGGCCTTGCGGTAGCCCTTGGTGTTGAGGATGCCCGAGAGCATGTTGCGGTTGACCCACATGTGCTGGGCCACCAGCAGGTTTTCCACCACCGACATTTCCTTGAACAGGCGAATGTTCTGGAAGGTCCGCGCCAGGCCTGCACGGTTCACCAAGTGGGTGCCACCGAACATCTTGTAGTACACCCGGCTGAGGAAGCTTTTCGGCGAAACAAAATCGGTGGGCTGAAAGCGCTCACCGAGCAACTGGATCACGTCGGTCTGCTTGCCGCGTACGTTGAGATTGATCTTGCCACCACTGGCTTTGTAGAAACCGGTGAGGCAGTTGAACACCGTGGTCTTGCCGGCGCCATTGGGACCGATCAGGGCAAAGATCGAGTTGCGTTCGACCTTGAGGCTCACGTCGCTCAAGGCCTTGATGCCACCGAAGTGCATCATCAGGTGTTCCACGGACAGCACGATTTCCTTGCTCATGGCGCCACCCCCTTGCGTGGGGTCACACCGGTTCGGCTGATCCGAATCAGGCCGCGCGGTCGCCAGATCATCATCACCACCATCAACACGCCAAACAGCAACACCCGGTACTCGGAGAAGCTGCGCAACAACTCAGGCGCGACGGTCAACACGAACGCCGCAATCACCACGCCCACCGTCGAGCCCATGCCGCCCAACACCACGATGGCCAGGATCAGCGCCGATTCGAAGAAGGTGAACGACGACGGGTTGACGAAGCCTTGGTAGCTGGCGAAGAACACCCCAGCCAAGCCTGCGGTTGAGGCGCCGATAGTGAACGCCGAGAGTTTGACCAGCACGTGATTCAGGCCCATCGAACGGCAAGCAATCTCGTCTTCACGCAAGGCTTCCCAGGCGCGACCGACCGGCATGCGGGTCAGGCGATGCTTGATGTACAGCACAGCCAGCACCACCAGGAACAACACGATGTAGATGAACATGAACTTGATGTTGGGGTTGTAATCGATGCCGAAGAACTCGTGGAATGGAATCCCGCCGTCCTTGGCCTTGCGCCCGAACTCCAGGCCGAGGAAGGTCGGCGATGGCACCGGCATCCCGTTCGGCCCGCCGGTAAACGACAGCCAGTTGTTCAGCACCAGGCGGATGATTTCACCAAAGCCCAGGGTCACGATGGCCAGGTAGTCGCCGTGCATTCGCAATACCGGGAACCCGAGGATGCATCCGGCTAACGCGGCGGCAATGGCCGCCAGCGGCAGCACTGTCCAGAAGCCCAGGCCCAGGTATTGATAACCCAGCGCCAGACCGTAGGCGCCGATGGCGTAGAACGCCACGTAACCCAGGTCGAGCAAACCAGCCAGACCCACCACGATGTTCAGGCCCAATCCGAGCAATACGTAGATCAGCCCGAGGATCACCACGGTCAGCAGGTACTTGTTGGCGAAGATCGGGAACACAATGGCGATCACGATCAGTGCCGGGATGATCCAGCGCAACCGCGACTTATAGTCCGGCGCCAGCACGTGAACGCCAGAGCCACTGGTCTCGAAGCCCTGCAGAATCTTCAGGCCCTTGGGGGTTTGCAGAAACAGGCTCAGGGCAAACCGGCCAGCCATCACGATGGCGACCAGGGTCGCCACGCGGGCCGGTTGCAGGTTGAAGCCGTAGCCGTCGAGGACCACGCCGACAATCGGGCCGAACACCACCAGGGAAATCAGCCCGGCGAGGACCGTATCGACCACACTTTTCTTGATATCGATAGATTTGGCAGCAGACATGTTCACACCTTAGCCACGAGTGGGCGACCCAGCAGGCCCTGGGGACGGAAAATCAGAATCACCACCAGCAGGGAGAAACTGAACACGTCTTTGTAGTCAGAGTTGATCAACCCCGAGAACAGCGACTCGGAGATACCGAGGATGATCCCGCCGAGCATCGCCCCAGGCAGGGAGCCAATCCCGCCGAGTACCGCTGCGGTGAATGCCTTGATGCCGATGATGAAGCCGGCATAGAAGTCGAAGGTGCCGTAATTGAGGGTGATGAGCACGCCGGCCAACGCAGCCATGGCGGCGCCGATGACGAACACGTAGGAGATTACCCGGTCGGTGTTGATACCAAGGATCGAGGCCATCTTGCGGTCTTGCTGGGTGGCGCGGCACATGCGGCCGAGCTTGGTGTACTTGATGATGTAGGTCAGCAGAGCCATGCCCGCGAAAGCGGCGACCAGAATGAAGACCTTGGTGTACGTCAACTGAACGAAGCCGCTGCCGATATCGACACGCCAGGCCCCGGCCAGCAGGGTGGGAATACCTTGTTGCTTGGCACCCTGGGCGATCTGAGCGTAGTTCTGCAGGATCAGGGAAATGCCGATGGCGCTGATCAGCGGTGCCAATCGGGTGGAGTTGCGCAGCGGTTTGTAGGCGACACGTTCGATGACCCAGCCGTAAACGCCAGTGACGACCACGGTGAAGATCAAGGTGCCGAGAATGAGCAGCGGGAAGGATTCGATGCCGAAGTAAGCCAGCAGTGCCAGACTGATCGCCGCGAGGTAAGCGGAAATCATATAAACCTCGCCGTGGGCGAAGTTGATCATGCCAATGATGCCATAGACCATTGTGTAGCCGATGGCGATCAGGCCATAGACCGACCCGAGGGTCAGGCCGTTGACCAGTTGCTGCAGGAAAATACCATCCATAACGCAATCTCACGCGGTGAGCACCTGCACACCGGTGGGTGTGCGGCGCTTCTGGAGGAAAAGACAGAGTTCAATAACAACACAGTCTCCTGTGGGAGGGGGCTTGCCCCCGATGGCGGTGTACCAGTCAACAGATCTGAACCTGATCCACCGCTATCGGGGGCAAGCCCCCTCCCACATTGGAGTTGTGGTGTTCTGGATTACTTCTGTTTTTCCAGCTGATGGTATTTGCCGTCTTTATCCCACTGGTAAACCACGTAGTCGGAGACTTTCAGGTCGCCCTTGGCATCCCAGGCTTTTTCACCCATCACGGTTTTCACCGGGTGAGCCTTGAGCCACTTGGCAGCGTCTTCGCCTTTGTTGGATTTAGCGCCGTTGAAGCCGGCGGCCAAGGCCTGGATCGAAGCGTAGGCGTACAGGGTGTAGCCTTCCGGCTCGGTGCCGTTCTTGCGGAACTCTTCCACGACGGTTTTGCTGTCTGGCAGCAGGCGCGGGTCGGCGCCAAAGGTCATGTACACGCCATCGACGTATTGCGCGCCGCCAGCGGTGGCAACCAGTTCGTCGGTCACTACGCCGTCATCGGACATGAACTTGACGTCCTTGAGACCCGCTTCACGAAGCTGACGAACCAGTGGACCGGCCTCCGGATGCAGGCCGCCGAAGTACACGACGTCAGCCCCAGCCGCACGGATTTTGGTAACCAGGGCGCTGAAGTCTTTCTCGCCACGAGTCAGGCCTTCTTCGATCACCGGCTTGACGCCGCGCTTGGTCAACTGGGCAGCAGTAGCATCGGCCAGGCCTTTGCCGTAGGTGTCCTTGTCGTTGATCACGGCAACCTTCTTGCCCTTGAGCACGTCGACGATGTAGTCGCCGGCAACGATACCTTGCTGGTCGTCACGTCCGCACATGCGGAACATGGCGGTCATGCCACGCTCAGTCACTTGAGGGTTGGTGGAACCAGGCGTGATCGCAATCACACCCGCATCGTTATAGACCTCGGACGCCGGAATGGTGTTCGACGAGCAGAAGTGCCCGACCACACCGATCACCTTGTCCTGGTCGACCAGACGGTTGGCCACGGCCACCGCTTGTTTTGGCTCGCAAGCATCGTCGCCTTTGACCAGCACGATTTTCTCACCGTTGATGCCGCCGGCCTTGTTAACCACATCGGCTGCCGCCTGGGCACCCTTCATGTACTGCTCACCGAAAGCCGCGTTGGCGCCCGTCATCGGGCCTGCCACGCCAATCTTCACATCAGCTTGAACAAACGTAGAAACACCCAGCGCCGCTGCAACGGCGAGGGCCAGAAAACCTTTCTTGTAAAACGTCTGGGACATGAGTGGTGCTCCGATATTTTTGATTTTTGGCACGACAACTTGCATTCAAACTTTCCACTTGAAGCCAAGAGCAAGGCGCGTGCCATTACGTTTTTATTCTTCAAAAAGACACGGTGTCATTGTTATTACGGGCGTTTCGACTCCTTTTGCCAGGACGTGCAACCGTCTAGCTTGAATAGGTGCAACCAGCGAACCAAAAAAGTACAACCCTGGCAGGTCGCACCTGCAACCAGATAGATAAACGACAGTTCCTACAGCTGTAACAAACGGCGTAACGGAACTGCACATTTACAGTGCGTGATTGCTACGACTTGCACCAATACAGATTAATAGCCTGCTAAGAAAATGCAGGCTTCTGAGCGGTATTTCGCTGATCAGATCACGATCCTCAGGCATTGCCCGGCGTGATACAGCGAGAAGCCAGCTTCGTAGAGGCAACTGCGCAGCCCCACTCCGGCCAACGGCTGCATCGGTGCGAAGGGAATCGGCAGCGCCTGGGGATTCTGGTGACACAAGTAGTCGGCGAACGCCTTGCCGACCACGCTGCCCGTGGTCACGCCACGCCCGTTATAGCCGGTGACCGCCACCAGCCCGGGAGCGGGCTCGAACAGGCGCATCAAGTGGTCGGGGGTGAAGGCGATGCAGCCGGTCCAGGTGCATTCCCACTGCACCGATTTGAGGTACGGGAAGTAATGCTGCTGCACCCGATCGGCCCACGCCTTGAGGAACCACGTTGGTTTCTGGTTGCCGTTGCCCAGGCTGCCGAGCAACAAACGACCGTCGGCATCGCGGCGAATGCTGCTCAGTACCTGGCGGGTATCCCAGGAGCCTTGGCCACCTGGCAGAATTCGCTTGGCAGCCTCGTCCGTCAACGGGGCCGAGGCGACTTGGTAGTAGTAACCGGGGAAGAAATTGCGTCGAAGCTCGGTCCACTCGCCCTCGGTATAGGCGTTGGAGGCGATCACCACTTGTGCGGCCTGTACCGAACCCTGGGCGGTCTGTACCGACCAGTACGAACCTTGTCGCTCAAGCTGGGTGACCGGCGAGTGGTCAAATAACTGCCCACCCAGCCCAACCGCGGCATTCGCCAACCCCGTGGTGTAGGCCATCGGGTTCAAGGTGCCGGCACGCCGGTCCAGCAGCGCGGCGGCGATCTTTTGGGTGCCCGTGGCTTGCTCGCACGCCTGCCCGGTGAGCAACTCAACGGGTGCGCCACGGCGTTTCCATTGTGCTTCGCGACTGCGCAAATCCGCCTCGCCACGGGCGTTGTGCGCCATGTGCAACGTACCTTCGCGGCGCAATTGACAATCGATGTTGTACTTGTCGATCAGGCTGAACACCAGGGACGGCGCCGCGCCCAACATGCGGTTGAGCTGGCTGCCTACCGCCTCGCCAAAACCGGCTTCGATCTCGTCCGGGGGAATCCACATGCCGGCGTTGACCAGCCCGACGTTGCGCCCAGAACCGCCGTGGCCGGTGCGATGAGCCTCCAACACGGCAACGCTTTTGCCCTGCTCCAGCAAATGAATGGCGGCGGACAACCCGGTGATCCCGGCGCCGATCACACACACATCCACCTTGACCTCACCCTTGAGCGCAGCGCGATCGGGCCGGCCGGGGGTCAGTTGTTCCCATAAACATGCTTCGCGTAATGCCATTGCCAGACTCCGATGAGACCCAACACACCACTTTTCCGAACTGCAAACCCAATCAACTGTGGGAGCTGGCTTGCCTGCGATAGCGGTGTATCAGTCAGCACCGCTATCGCAGGCAAGCCAGCTCCCACATTGATCTCACTCCGACATTTAGAGATCAGTCGAAGGTGATGCCCTGCGCCAACGGCAACTCCAGCGAGTAGTTCACGGTATTGGTCTGGCGACGCATGTACCCGCGCCATGCATCCGAACCCGACTCACGGCCGCCGCCCGTCTCTTTCTCACCGCCAAACGCGCCGCCGATTTCCGCGCCGCTCGGGCCAATGTTGACGTTGGCGATACCGCAGTCACTGCCCACGGCCGACATGAACTGCTCGGCTTCACGCACATCGGTGGTGAAGATGCACGAGGACAAGCCTTGTGGCACGGCGTTGTTCAGGCGCAAGGCCTCGTTGAAGTCGCGGTAGCCGATCACATACAGAATCGGCGCGAAGGTCTCGGTGCACACCACGTCGCTTTGCTCCGGCATTTCCACAATCGCCGGCGATACGTAGTAGGCATGCGGGAATTTATCTTCCAGTTGGCGCTTGCCGCCGAACACCTTGCCGCCTTCGCTCAAGGCTTGCTCCAGGGCGTCCTGCATGTTCTCGAAGCCATGCTTGTCGATCAGCGGGCCGATCAGGTTGCCTTCCAGCGGGTGGCCGATACGCACCTTGGAATAGGCGGCCTTGAGGCGGGTGACGATCTCTTCCTTGACCGACTCATGGGCGATCAGGCGACGCAAGGTGGTGCAGCGTTGCCCGGCAGTGCCGACGGCGCTGAACAGGATGGCGCGTACGGCCATGTCCAGGTCGGCGCTCGGGCCGAGGATCATGGCGTTGTTGCCGCCCAGTTCGAGAATGCTGCGGGCAAAGCGCGCGGCGACTTTCGGTGCCACTTCGCGGCCCATGCGGGTACTGCCGGTGGCGCTGATCAGGGCCACGCGCGGGTCATCCACCAGCGCAGCGCCGGCGTCGCGGCCGCCGATGATCACTTGGCTGAGGTACTCGGGAGCACCGTCGAACTTCTTCAGCACGCGCTCGAACAACGCTTGGCAGGCCAGGGCAGTGAGCGGGGTCTTTTCCGACGGCTTCCAGATCACCGCGTTGCCGCACACCAGCGCCAGGGTGGTGTTCCACGCCCACACCGCCACAGGGAAGTTGAAGGCACTGATCACACCGACCACGCCCAGCGGATGCCAGGTTTCACGCATGTGGTGGCCGGGGCGCTCGGAGGCAATGGTCAAGCCGTACAACTGACGGGACAGGCCGACGGCGAAGTCGCAGATATCGATCATTTCTTGCACTTCACCCAATCCTTCCTGGGTGATCTTGCCCGCTTCCCAGGACACCAGTTCGCCCAGGTCGGCCTTGTATTCGCGCAACACATCGCCGAACTGGCGCACCAACTCGCCACGACGCGGTGCCGGTACCTTGCGCCAGGCGTCGAATGCATGCTCGGCGCGACTGACCTGCTGCTCCACCTCGGCGGCACCTTCCCAGTGCACGTTGCCGATGCGACTGCCGTCAATCGGCGAATGCACGGGTTGTTTACCCGACTGGTACAGCGCCGGGTTTACCCCGAGACGGTCAAGCAATGCGGCAACCATGGGTCACTCCTTCAATCTGCAAACAGAAAATTCGCGCCGCCACTGACGCGGCGATCCAGAGCTTATTTGTAGCTGGCCCAAGACTTGCCAACAAACGACGATTAGGCGAGATATCATTCCGTTTATTCATGCAAAGCATAAAAAGAGGCACACCGTGCTGAACAAAAGACATTTGCCCTCGATTACCGCCCTGCAGTGTTTCGAAGCCGCCACCCGTCACCTGAGCTTCACGCGCGCCGCCGAGGAGCTGAACCTCACACAAAGCGCGGTGAGCAAACAGGTGGCGCAACTGGAGGAACTGCTGCAACACCTGCTGTTCCGCCGCGTGCGCCGGCGCTTGCAGATGACCCCGGCCGGCGACCTGTACCTGGTGGAGGTGCGCAAGATCCTCACGCAGGTGGAGATGTCCACCCATTACCTGCGCTCCTACGGCGGCGAGACCGAAGTGTTGCGGGTGTCCACGCCCTACACCTTCGGCGCGCGCTGGCTGGTGCCGCGTCTCAAGGGGTGGCGGCTGCGTCACCCGCAAATCCACCTCGACCTGTGCAACGAACAGGAGCCCGATGAGCTGCTGCAGGGCAAGGCCGACATGGCCTTCTACTTCGGCCAGGGTTCACGCCCCGGCACCGAGAGTCTGAAACTGTTCAGCGAGGAGCTTGTACCTGTCTGTGCGCCGGAAAGCTTGCCCGTACAGCCACTCACTGACCCAACGCAGTTGAGCAATCTGGTCCTGCTGCAAAATGCTTCGCGGCCCCAGGGCTGGCATGACTGGTTCGCCAGCCAGGGCTACCAGACCGAGCACAGTTACCACGGGCCGCGCTTCGACACCTTCTACATGTGTATTCGGGCCGCGCAGGTCGGCTGTGGTGTGGCGTTGCTGCCGCGTTTTCTGGTGGAAGAGGAACTGGCGGAGGGCAAACTGGTGATTCCTTGGCAGCATGCAATGCCGAGCCAGGATGCCTACTATCTGGCGTATCCGGAACATGCGGCGGAGGTGCCGAAGGTAAGGGAGTTTGTGAAGTGGATGCTGGAGCAAGTTATCTAGAGTCTGAAATACCGCCATCGCAGGCAAGCCAGCTCCCACATTTGGAATGCATTTCAACTGTGGGAGCTGGCTTGTCTGCGATAAGGCCAGTGACTGCACTGAAAAAATCACTGGCAAAACCCCACAGGTCTATGCGCCACTAGCGCCATTCCTTAATTGTGCGTAAAGGCCGGCGCCCATCGCCGGCCCGTCTGGAGATTCCCGTTATGAGCGAGAGTGTGTTTGCCGATCGCATCGTGCAGAACTTGCTCGACACCGACTTCTACAAACTGACCATGATGCAGGCGGTGCTGCACAACTACCCCAACGTGGAAGTTGAATGGGAGTTTCGTTGCCGCAACAGCGAAGACCTGCGCCCGTATCTGGCGGAAATCCGCTACCAGATCGAGCGCCTCGCCGAGCTGAGCCTGAGCCCGGACCAACTGGGTTTCCTGGAGCGCATCAGCTTCATGAAGCCGGATTTTTTGCGTTTTCTCGGACTGTTCCGTTTCAACCTGCGTTACGTGCAAACCGGCATCGAGAACGGCGAGTTGTTTATCCGCCTGCGCGGGCCGTGGCTGCATGTGATCCTGTTTGAAGTGCCGATGCTGGCCATCGTCAGCGAAGTGCGTAACCGCTACCGCTACCAGACCGTGATCCTCGAACAGGCTCGCGAGCAGCTCTACCGCAAGTTCGATTGGCTGACCGCCAACGCCAGCAGCGACGAGCTGTCGGAGTTGCAAGTGGCCGACTTCGGCACCCGCCGGCGCTTCTCGTATCGGGTCCAGGAAGAAGTGGTCAGCGTGCTCAAGCACGACTTCCCCGGGCGTTTCGTCGGCACCAGCAACGTGCACCTGGCCCGCGAATTCGATATGAAGCCCCTGGGCACCATGGCCCACGAATGGATCATGGCCCACCAGCAACTTGGGCCCCGCCTGATCGACAGTCAGATCGCTGCGCTCGACTGCTGGGTCCGCGAGTACCGTGGCTTGCTGGGTATCGCCTTGACCGATTGCATCACCACCGACGCGTTCCTCGGCGACTTCGACTTGTACTTCGCGAAGCTGTTCGATGGCCTGCGCCACGACTCCGGCGATCCCGTGCAGTGGGCGGAAAAAGCCATCGCCCATTACCACAAGCTTGGCATCGAGCCGATGAGCAAGACCCTGGTGTTCTCCGACAGTCTGTCGCTGCCCAAGGCCCTGGAGATTTTTCGGGCGCTGCGCGGTCGGATCAATGTGAGCTTCGGCATCGGCACCAACCTGACCTGTGATATTCCAGGGGTTGAGCCGATGAGCATCGTGCTTAAAATGACGGCCTGCAATGGCCAGCCCGTGGCGAAAATCTCCGATGAGGCGGGCAAGACCCATTGCACCGACCCGAATTTCGTCGCCTATTTGCGTCACGTTTTCAAAGTACCTGCCCTATCCAGCAAGGAGTGAATCATGCAAGCCGTACAGCGTGAGATTGCGCAGCAGCTCAAGGTCCAAGCGCCGTTCAAAGACCAGGCCGCCCTTGAGGCCGAAGTGGCTCGCCGCGTGGCTTTTATCCAGGATTGCCTGCGTAATTCCGGGCTCAAGACGTTGGTGCTGGGCATCAGCGGCGGCGTTGACTCCCTGACCGCAGGCCTGTTGGCCCAGCGTGCGGTGAAAGAGCTGCGTGAAAACACCGGTGATGAGGCTTACCGCTTTATCGCGGTGCGCCTGCCGTACGAAACCCAGTTCGACGAAATCGATGCCACGGCCTCGGTGGACTTCATCATGCCGGACGAGCGCCACACCGTGAACATCGGCCCGGCCGTGAAATCCCTGGCCAATGAAGTGGCGGCGTTTGAAGGCAAACCAGCGGTGTCCCGGGATTTCGTGCTGGGCAACACCAAGGCGCGTATGCGCATGGTGGCGCAGTACACCATCGCTGGCGCGGCCGGTGGCCTGGTGATCGGCACCGACCACGCGGCGGAAGCGGTGATGGGTTTTTTCACCAAGTTCGGTGACGGCGCGTGCGACCTGGCGCCGTTGAGCGGCCTGGTGAAAAACCAGGTGCGGGCGATTGCTCGGTACTTTGGTGCACCCGAATCACTGGTGGAGAAGGTGCCGACGGCGGACCTGGAAGACCTGTCGCCGGGCAAGCCAGACGAAGCGTCACATGGCGTGACCTATGCCGAGATCGATGCGTTCCTGCACGGTGAAGCGGTGCGTGAGGAAGCGTTCAGGATCATCTGCGAGACCTATCGCAAGACCGAGCACAAGCGGGTCATGCCGTTCGCGCCGTGAGGTGAACCAGATAGGTATGTGTTGATTGTTAGACCGCTTTCGCAGACAAGCCAGCTCCCACAATTAACCGAGTTCCAACATGAGAATGCGATCGAGTGTGGGAGATAGATGTGTGTTGACTGTTAGACCGCTTTCGCAGGCAAGCCAGCTCCCACAGTTGACCGAGTTTCAGCATGAGAATGCGGTCGAGTGTGGGAG
>NZ_JBWKUX010000002.1:142519-569199 GCF_059421065.1 Pseudomonas sp. GW821-FHT03A09
GTTAGACCGCTTTCGCAGGCAAGCCAGCTCCCACAGTTGACCGAGTTTCAGCATGAGAATGCGGTCGAGTGTGGGAGCTGGCTTGCCTGCGAAGAACGATGACTCGGTTCAACTGACCGCCCACAAAAAAAGCGCCTGAACAGGCGCTTTTTTTTCGACCGGAGTCGGCTTACTTCAGGGTCACAGTGCCTTTCATCATCGAGATGTGGCCTGGGAAGGAGCAGAAGAACGCGTAGTCAGTACCTGCTGCCAACTTCGACACATCGAAGGTCACCGAATCTTTCTCGCCGGCACCGATGATCTTGGTGTGGGCGATGATGCGGGTGTCGCCGTCTTTCAGGTAGTTCTTGTCGATACCAGCGGCCATGCCGTCGCTGGCGATGCCAGGCATGTCGGCAGCGGAGCTCAGTACCCAGTTATGGCCCATGACGTTTTTCGGCAAGCTGCCGGAGTGAGTCAGCTCGACGGTGAATGTCTTGCAGCTCTTGTCGATTTCAATGGCCTTGGTGTTGAAGGACATTTGATCAGTGGAGTCGACGGTGACCTTGCACTCTGCAGCAAGCAACTGGCCGCTCGCCAGAGTCAGCAGGGAAACAGCAACGAGTTTGGCAAACATGTGAATCTCCAAGGCAGGGTTTAAAAAACGCGTATTGCGACAAGGGTGCCTCAAGCAGGCAGGAATTCTTATGATCTGAGTCAACAGATTGTATACAACTTTAGGCTATCAGACTGATCAACACAATCAACCAGCCAAAGTGCCGCACGTTACCTATGATCGACCCTATCCCCACTGGAGTCCGAGCCATGCACCTCAACCAACTGTTCAACGGCCTGTTCGCCGCCTACGCCTGCGGTAAGTGAAGGCCAAGCGCGCTGCTAAGCTGCTACCATGGCGGCCCAAGGCAGCTGCGCGCCGCCCACCCTCACCTTCGACCCTAGAGGATCGCCCATGGCCAAACCTAATTACTCCTTCGCCAAACGTCAGAGAGACTTGGCCAAGGAGCAGAAGAAAGAGGAAAAACTGCAACGCAAGAAAGCCGCTGCAGAAGAAGAGGCCAATGGGCTGACCGCAGACGTCGATGCTGAAGAAACGAGCGACGAGACCGAAACACCAAAAGATCCGGCTGAATAATTTCCTTTGTGGTGAGCCGGCGCGCCCGGCTCGCCACAATCCACCGTCACTCCAGCGGCATCACCGTCACCCGCACCTCCGGGTCATGGTTCCCGCCCCCCAGAATCACCCCCCGCAACGGCGACACATCGGAGAAATCCCGGCCCCAGGCCAGGGTGATGTGCTCCAGTGCCGGCTGCACGTTATTCGTCGGATCAAAATCCACCCAACCTGACACCGGGCAATACACCGAGACCCACGCATGGGACGCATCGGCGCCGATCAGCCGTGGCTGGCCGGGCGGTGGCTGGGTGAGCAAATAGCCGCTGATGTAGCGTGCCGCCAGGCCCCGTGAGCGCAGGCAGGCAAGCATCAGGTGGGCGAAGTCCTGGCAAACGCCGCGACGGCGCTCCAGCACTTCCACCAGGGGCGTGGCGACCTGGGTGGCTTCGGCATCGAACGTGAACTCCCTGAAAATCTTCTCCATCAGCGCCTGTACGCCCAGCAACAATGGCTTGCCTGGGGGGAAACAGTTTTCGGAGAATTCGACGAAGGCTTTTTTCAGGTGCACGTAAGGCGATTCAAAGCGATAGCGGCAGGCCTCGATCAACTCAGCCGACATCGGTTGGCTACTGTAAGTGAGACTGTCACGGGTCTGGTCCCAGGCCGGCGACTGCTGAAAGTCCAGGGCCGGCCGCGCCAGCACTTCCACGGTCAACCCGGCATTCACCAGCAGTTCATCATGGGGCCGCTCAAAAGCCAGGCGAGTGATCGGGTTACCGAACACGTCCAGCTCATCACGTCGCGCAGACGGTTGCGGGCTGATGTCCAGTTGCTGCGAGCTGCAGCGCTGCCAGGCACACGGCCGTGGCCACAAGTGCGCCAATTGCTGGGCCAGGGACACCGGGCTGTCGTAGTGGTAATGGGTATCGTGGAAAATCTGGTAGCGCGCACTCATCACAGCGACACCGTCTGCTGGCTGACATCATCCACATGGGCAAAGTGACGCAACGCCAAGCGATCCGACACTTGCCCACTCTCATCGGCCACCGCTTGCAGCAGGTCGGCCAAGCCGCCCAGCGCGGCGCGTACGCTCGGCTCGCCAAACAGCGGGTTCTCCAGGCAACCCAGGTCGAAGTGCGCCAGGCGCTCCACCAATGGCCCCAGGCCGGTTTCCCGAGGCACACCAAAGTCATCGTTGAGACGGCGCAGGGTGCGGCTCACCAGTTTCAACTGGAACAGCACCGCATGGGGGTTCTGCTCATCCAGCAACAACAGGTCGAGCACCGGGATCAATTGGGGCACCGCCAGGTAGCGCGAGCGATAGGTGATGCTACTGTTGCCCAGTTCCAGCAACCACTCCAACCCCGCCTGATCGAACACCGCCACGCCACGCAGAAATGCCGCGAGGCTGCTGCTGAGAAACTGCAGGCGTTCGATACGCCGGCCCATCATCAAAAAGCGCCAGCCTTCGTCTCGGGTCATATCATCCAGGGCAAACCCGGACAGCGCCGCCAGCGACATCACCAGGCGATTGAGGAAGTCCAGCAACTCGCCGAAGTCCGGGGTTTCGCTTTCCAGTTCCGTGGCTTCGCGTTGCAGCTCCACCAAGGCCTGCCAGTTCTCCCGGGACAGCTTGCCGCGCACCTGGGACGCCGCCCATTGCAAGCGCTGCAAATTGGCACGCAGGCTCGACGCCCAGTCATCACCGAGCAAGGCCGCCAACAGACGCTCAGGCAACTCGCCCTCCTCCGGCAGTAGGCGCAGGGTTTCACCGAGCTCAACAGCCGCCTGCAACGCGAGTGGATCGTCACCGTCGACATAACGCGCCAGCACGATGCGCAGCCAGCGCGCGCTGTCATCGCAACGCTCGCAGTAACGGCCAAACCAGAACAGGTTCTCCACCACCCGTGATGGCAGATAAGGGTCACGGCGCACCAGGTCATGCACACCAATCGCCCGCTGCGCACGCCAATGCTCGCCACCGGCAGCGCGTTCACCGAGCACCCAGGTGTCTTTGCTGGCGCCACCGCGTTGCATCGACACCACTTCGGCATCTGCCTCGGCCGCCACGCGAGTCAGGCCACCGGGCAGCACCCGATAACCTTCATCGCTCGCCACGGCGTACACCCGCATGCCAATGGCGCGGTGTTGCAGATGATCATCCTCGGTATGCCATACCGGCGCCTGGGACAGTTGAGCAAGCTCTTGGGCGACATACGCGTAGGGCCGCGCACGCATACGTTCGGCCAGGGCCTGGCGTTGCGGGTCGTTCAAGTCGCGCCCGAATACCGGGGGGAAGCTCTGCGAAGGAAACGCGGGTTTGATCAGCAGCTCCGGCAGTTTCTCCAAGGCTTCGGCCAGCACCGGTGCTTCACCGCACCACCAGGTAGCGATGGACGGCAGGATCAGTTCTTCGCCAAACAAAAACTGGTTGATCTTCGGCAGAAAGCCCAACAAACCCGGGGACTCCAACACACCACTGCCAAGGGCATTGGCCACCAGCACGTTGCCCTGGCGCACGGCATCGAGCAGCCCGGGCACGCCGAGGGCCGAGTCGGTGCGTAGTTCCAACGGGTCACAAAAGTCATCGTCCAGCCGGCGCATGATCGCGTGCACCCGGCGCAGGCCACTGAGGGTTTTAAGAAACACCGTGCTGTCGCGCACCGTCAGATCGCCGCCCTCCACCAACGGGTAGCCGAGTTGGCGCGCGAGGTAGAGGTGTTCGAAATAGCTTTCGTTGAAACGCCCCGGTGTCAGCAACACGATCAGCGGCGGCTGGTCATCGCCGGGCGCCTGACGGGCCAAGGTTTCCTGCAAGGTGCGGAAGAAACCAGTGAGGTGCTGCACTTGCAGATCACGATACAGATCCGGGAAAGCACGGGACACAATGGTGCGGTTTTCCAGCGCATAACCCGCACCCGATGGCGCCTGGGTCCGGTCGGCGGTGACCCACCAGCGACCATCCGGTGTGCGTGCCAGGTCCACGGCGTACAGATGCAGGAAAGCATCCTCCGGCGGCTGGATGCCTTGGCAGGGCCACAGGAAATTGTTATGCCCGAACACCAGTTCAGCCGGCAGCAAGCCTTCCTTGATCAGGCGTTGCGGGCCGTAGAGATCGGCCAGCACGGCATTGAGCAAGCGCGCACGCTGGGCGATCCCCGCCGAAAGCTGCTGCCACTCATCGGCAGCCAGCACATGGGGCAGCAGATCCAACTCCCAGGGGCGGTCGGCGCCCTTGGGGTCGGCATAGACGTTGTAGGTCACGCCGTTTTCCTGGATCTGCCGGGTCAACAGCGCCTGGCGCTGAGCCAGTTGCGCGGGCGTACTGCGTTGCAAGTGCTCAAGCAAGCGCTGCCAATGGGCACGCACCGCGCCGCTATCGTCCAGCAGTTCGTGATAAGTACCCGCGGTCAGCGGGTAACGGTCGAGCAAGTCGGACATGGAACGCTCGGCAGGGGCAAGGGGGCTCAGATTAACTCAAATTTACTGCAATCTAATGTGGGAGGGGCTTGCCCACGATTACGGTGGGTCAGTTGCACATTTGTTGATTGGCACACCGTCATCGGGGGCAAGCCCCCTCCCACATTTGAATCGTGCTTAATTGGGGAAACGTCGGAGATCTAGGGTCATGGGCAATTCATCGTTGATGACTTTCGTCGGCACTGGGAGCTTTCCAGGGCTGTGCCCCAACCGGAAAAACCGCGCCATGCGCCGGCTCTCGGCCTCATTGGCATTCACCGGCAAGCTGTCGTAATTGCGCCCACCCGGATGGGCCACGTGATACTGGCAACCACCGAGGGAGCGTTGCATCCAAGTATCGAGCAGGTCGAACACCAACGGCGCATGCACCGGGATCGTCGGCTGCAGACAGTTGGCCGGTTGCCAGGCGCGGTAACGCACGCCGGCAACAAATTCGCCCACCCGCCCGGTGGCTTGCAACGGCACCGGAACACCGTTGCAGGTCAGCAGATAGCGTTGCGGCGGCAGCCCGGTGAGCTTCACTTGCAGACGCTCCAATGACGAATCCACATAACGCACCGTACCGCCTGCCGCCCCCTCTTCGCCCAGTACGTGCCAGGGCTCCAGGGCCTGGCGCAATTCCAGTTCGATCCCGCTGACGGCGTAGTCGCCGACCTTGGGAAAACGGAACTCCAGGTGCGCGGCAAACCATTCGGCACGCAGCGGGTAACCGGCGGCATTCAGCTCGACGATCACATCGGCAAAATCCTGCTCGATAAAGTGTGGCAACAAAAAGCGGTCATGCAGCTCGGTCCCCCAACGCGCCAGTTTCGGTGGCGCATAAGGTTCGCGCCAGAATCGCGCGACCAGGGCACGCAACAGCAATTGTTGGGTGAGGCTCATGCGCGCATGGGGCGGCATTTCAAAGGCACGCAATTCCAACAGGCCCAATCGGCCGGTGGCACCGTCGGGAGAGTAGAGTTTGTCGATACAGAACTCTGCGCGATGGGTGTTGCCCGTCACGTCGATCAGCAGGTTGCGCAGCAAGCGGTCGACCAACCACGGCGGGCATTCTTCACCAGGTTCGGGCATTTGGGCGAAGGCGATTTCCAATTCGTACAGGGCGTCATTACGCGCTTCGTCCACCCTGGGTGCCTGGGACGTCGGGCCGATAAACAGGCCGGAAAACAGGTACGACAGAGAGGGATGGTTGTGCCAGTAGCTGATCAGACTGCGCAGCAGATCAGGCCGGCGTAGAAACGGCGAATCCTTGGGCGTGGCGCCGCCCAGCACAAAGTGGTTACCACCACCGGTGCCGGTGTGGCGCCCGTCGATCATGAACTTTTCAGTGGTCAGGCGGGTTTGCCGCGCCTCTTCGTAGAGGAATTCGGTGCGTTCCACCAACTCATCCCAAGTGGCGGATGGCTGCACATTCACCTCGATCACACCCGGGTCTGGCGTGACGCGAAAATTGCTCAACCGCGTATCGGCCGGCGGCTCGTAGCCTTCCAGCAACACCGGGCAGTGCAGTTCTTCGGCGGTGGCTTCGATGACGGCCACCAGTTCCAGATAATCCTCGACGCGCTCCAGCGGCGGCATGAACAGGTACAGCCGCCCTTCCCGCGCCTCGGCGCACAGCGCGGTGCGGGTGAGCCAGTCAGCGGATTGATCGACCTTCGGCACACGCTCATCGACGGGCGCGGCGTCGTCATGGCTTTGCAGCTGCGCCGTGGTCGGCAGCTCAGGTTGATCCTGGTTCGGGTCGGTGGGATGCACAAAGGGATACTCCGCCGCCGTCACCCACGGCTGTGACGCCAACGGCAGGCGATAACCCAACGGCGAGTCGCCAGGCACCAGCCGACAGTGGTTATCGCGCAAGTACCAACGCCCGCTTTGCCAACGATCATTGGCCGCCGTACGCGCCAGCGGTAGCACTTGGCCGATGACCTTATCCAGGCCCTGGCTGAACACTTTGCGCAGGCGCTCACGCTCCAGCTCATCGCCCAGGCGCGGGTCTTGGGCGGTGACGTTTTGTGGCAGCGCACCTTCGCGCCACAGGTAGTAGAAGTTGTCTTCGAAGGCGGGAAACACAAAGCGCGGCGGCAGTTTCAGGCTTTCGGCGATGCTGGCCAGAAACCGCCCGGCGAGCACGCCATCAGCGCCGTAATCCTGTTGCTCATCGGCGATCAGCGCACTGTTATGCCAGATCGGCACCCCATCGCGGCGCCAGTAGCAGTTGAGCGACCAGCGCGGCAATTGTTCACCTGGATACCACTTGCCCTGGCCGAAGTGCACCAGGCCCTTGGGCGCGTAGTGCTTGCGCATGCGCTGGAACAGTTCGGCGGACAGACGTCGCTTGTCCGGCCCCAGCGCAGCGGTGTTCCATTCGGCACCGTCGGGGTCGTCGATAGAGACGAAGGTCGGTTCGCCACCCATGGTCAGGCGTACGTCATCCTTGAGCAGGTCGCCGTCGATCTGCCGGCCAAGGGCCTGGATCGCCAGCCATTGTTCTTCGGTGTAGGGCTTGGTGACGCGCGGCGCCTCCCAGATGCGCTCTACCGACATTTCGTGGGTGAACTCGCACTCACAGGGTTCGACCAACCCACTGATGGGCGCGGCGGACGATGGATCGGGACTACAAGCCAACGGAATATGGCCCTCTCCGGCAAACAACCCGGAAGTGGCATCCAGGCCGATCCAGCCCGCGCCGGGCAAATACACCTCGCACCAGGCGTGCAAGTCGGTGAAATCCACCTCGGTACCAGACGGGCCGTCGAGGGCTTTGACATCGGCGGTCAATTGGATCAGATAACCGGAGACAAACCGCGCCGCCAACCCGAGGTTGCGCAGCAACTGCACCAACAGCCAGGCCGAATCGCGGCACGAGCCGGAGGCGTTTTCCAGGGTAAATTCCGGGGTTTGTACGCCGGGCTCCATGCGGATCAGGTAGGCGATATCGGCAGCCAGGCGCTGGTTGAGGCCCACCAGAAAGTCCACCGCCGGCAGCGGCGTACGGTCGATACCCGCCAGGTAGGCAGCAAACCTGGGCGTTAGCGGCAGGGTTTCCAGGTACGGTGCCAGCTCCCGCTGCTCATCGGCAGCGTAGCGGAAGGGGATTTTTTCGGCATAAGGCTCGAGGAAAAAGTCGAACGGATTGAACACCGCCATCTCGGCGACCAGATCGACTTCGATGCGCAGCTCATCGGTTTTTTCCGGGAACACCAAACGCGCCAGGTAATTGCCCTGGGGGTCTTGCTGCCAATTGATGAAATGCTGCTCGGGCTGCACTTTCAGCGCGTAAGACAGAATCCGCGTGCGGCTATGGGCGGCCGGGCGTAACCGCACGATCTGCGGGCCGAGTTCGACCGCACGGTCGTAGCGGTAATGCGTAACGTGGTGCAACGCGACATGAATCGACACGGCGGCCTCCTGCGAGCTAGGGCATGGAAACAAAGCGCGCAAGACTTATGCCAGAGCGGCAGCCATTGCGCTTTATCGTAGGGCCCGGTGCAGTACAGCACCAAAACGGCGCCTGGGGTGGTGCCATGGTGCAAGTGACGCACACATTTGTGGCGAGAGGCCGTGCCTCAGATGGTGAATCTACCCAATCAGCGGGATTTGTGGCGGGCAATCATGGCTTCGCGCAGGTGGCGCACTTCGAGCAGTTTCTGGCGCATTTCGCGGTGGCGTTTGCTGTTGAGCAGCAGCAACCCCAGCAGCGGGAACAGCAGGCCCAACCCATAGGACAGAGGATGGGGACCAAAGGCGATAGTGGGCAGCACCGCCAGAACACAGAGTATGAGCAGCGCCACCAGCGGCCATACCCACTGCGGCCGTCCGCGCGCGATCATGAAATTGCAGTGCACGATGCCCCACGTCAGAGCGAGACCACCCAGGAAGGAATACTTGAGGTTGTCGTCCATCGGCAAGCGTGGGAAATAACTGTCGAACATCAGCGGTACCGCAAACACAAGGCTGAACACCGCCGCGAAAATCGCGCCCATGAAGACCGGAAAGTACTGCGCCAGAAAACTGCGAATGCCAGGTAACTCATTCATCTCTCATGCCCTCATACAGTCCTACTGGCCAGCCTGGCCCCATCGCGGGCAAGCCCGGCTCCCACAGTTGACCGGGTTTCACAGTGAGAGCGCGGTCAACTGTGGGAGCTGGCTTGCCTGCGAAGGCGATTTAATGGGTACTGCCTTGACACAGGCCGCTAAAACTAACGCTTTTTACCCGCCGCTATAACGGCCTGGCGCAGATGGCGGATCTCCAGCAATTTTTTGCGCATTTCCCGATGGCGCTTGCTGTTGAGCAATAGCAGGCCAAATAGCGGGAAAAGGACCGCAGAGGTGTAAACAAGCAAGTGCGGGGGGAACTGAATCATCGGCAGTACGAACAACAGGCAACACCCCAAGTAGCCTGCGACCAGTCCTGTAGCCCATGGGCGCCCTCGCGCAATCATGAAATTGCCAAACACTATCACCGCAACCAATATCAGGATGGCAAGTCCTGAGTAATTGGACTTCAACACTGGATCAACACCTCGCAAATACGTAACGCCTGCAAGGGATACAGCAGATGCCCCGGAAAAGATCGCCATGAAAATCGTCCCCATGAACACGGGGAAATAGCGGACGAGGAAACCGTTTATCGAAGGCGCCCCCTTCACATGCGACCACTCGACCTAACGGTTGATTTGACAGACTGCCGAATGCGGCGGATTCCCACGAGTTTTGCACGCATATCTCGTTGAGCCTTGCTGTTAAGCGTCAACAATCCGAGTAATGGGAATAACACCGCCAAGCCAAAGAGAACCCTTTGAGGCTGGTATTGAACCATTGGAACTACAAACAGTAGACAGGCGATGTAGATACCGACCATTACCCACGCCCAAGAGGGTTTGCCCCGCAGAATCATAAAGTTGCTATGGACCGCCAACAGAATGAGCAGCGCCCCGACAGACATGATCTTGAGCCCCACTTGAGCAATGGGCGCATCACGAAAATAGGTAACGAACGCCAGCGCCACAGCCAACGCCAAAGAAAAACACGCAGCAAATACGCCGCCCATAAACGTCAGAAAGTATTGCCTGAAAAAGTCGCGTAGCGTCATTAATTCGCTCATTCGTTGACCTCCTCGTACAACCCGATCGCGATGGTATTGATGTTCCCGGAATAGGCGCTCCCACCGAACCCTACGGTTGCGCCCAAGACGTCTTTGATCTGGGTGGTTGTACTGTGCTTGAGCTGCGTAGGGGTGAAGCGCTTGGTGAGCTCACCCGATGCCTGCCTGAGTTTGAGCATCTTCGAGGTCAGGCTGGGGTCATTGATGCTCAAAAGCTCCTTCGTCAGCTTGGCTCTTTCCTGGCGATTCAAACCGCGAAGTACTTCACGCAGGCTCTTGCCCGTCGAGGCCTTGGCGACCTTGACCAGCTTGACCGTCGTGAGGGCCGAAGCGCCCACGCCTGCTAGCGATGCAGCATCCAGCACAATGGACGCATTCTGGTACCAGCCTTCACTGTCGAGCCAATCGTTTACCTCTGGTTTGGCAACTTCCAGCGCTGTACGGGCAATGCCATTGAAACACTGGAGCGAACTGGCGCCAGCAGCTGCATACCCCACCACTACGATGACGGAACTGGCGCCAGCACTGAAAGGCACCAGGATCGTTCCACTGGCGATCGCTGCCCAACTGATGACAGCTCCCAGGCAGGAGACTCCGGTATTCACGGCTTCGCCGATGAGGCGAGATTCGCGAGGATTACTCACAACATGTTCAGCAAACTGCGTCGGTGCAATGTACTTCTGCGCTTCACGCAAAATGATGCGCTTGGGCTTGATACTGCAAATCGGCTTGAATTCGCGCAGGGTGACGACGTTGAAGTCAGCGTCGATATACACCACGCCCGCGCCAACGATGCCAGGATCGGCATCGATAGCCGCAAACAGGCGCGGCAAGTTGATCTGGCTTTCAATACGCTGGCGCGCCATGAATTGGGAGCGATTGGAGTCCATGCCGATGGAGGCCAGGGGGTTGCCCATGGGGTGTTCTTCCTTGAAAGGGGTGGCGACTGCACTGACGCCTTCGCGGGCAAGCCCGCTCCCACACTTGAATGTATTCACAAATCAAAATGTGGGAGCAGGCTTGCCTGCGATAGCGACTGAATGGGCGCCACCTTAACAAACAGACTCGCCACCGAATAGAAAGCAAAACGCCAGCACGAGGCTGGCGTTTTGCATATCAGGCTGCGATCAACGCGGCACTACCGGCTTGCGCGCAGGCTTGCCGCCCTTGCCCTTGGCCGCATCAGCACGCTCCTTGGCGGCCTGCTTGTTGCGTGCCTGGGCCGCGGCCTTGGCTTGTTCGCGTTTGTCCCACGGGTTGCTGCCGTCGCTGCCACGAGGCGGCAGGCCGGTGTGCTGGGTGAGGATCTTGGTCGTGGTTTCCTTGGCGACCTTATGGCTGCCGGCCGGCGTCGAGTTCTTGCGACGGGCGCTCTGGTAGCTGTCGGTGGATGGCTGGTGCAAGGGGATCAACTGGTCCTTGCCCGGCCCGATCAAGTCGGCGCGGCCCATGCGGGTCAATGCTTCACGCAGCATCGGCCAGCCTTTCGGGTCGTGGTAGCGCAGGAACGCCTTGTGCAGGCGGCGCTGTTCCTCGCTCTTGACGATGGTCACGGCGTCGCTCTTGTAGGTGACCTTACGCAGCGGGTTCTTGCCCGAGTGGTACATCGCGGTGGCGGTGGCCATCGGCGACGGGTAGAACGCCTGCACCTGGTCGGCACGGAAGCCATTGCCCTTGAGCCACAGGGCCAGGTTCATCATGTCCTCATCAGTGGTGCCCGGGTGGGCCGCGATGAAGTAAGGAATGAGGTACTGCTCCTTGCCCGCTTCCTTGGTGTACTTCTCGAACATGCGCTTGAACTTGTCATAGCTGCCGATGCCCGGCTTCATCATCTGGTTGAGCGGACCTTCCTCGGTGTGTTCCGGGGCGATCTTGAGGTAACCACCGACGTGGTGAGTCACCAACTCCTTGACGTACTCCGGCGACTCGACGGCAAGGTCGTAGCGCAGGCCAGACGCAATCAGGATTTTCTTCACACCCGGCAACGCACGGGCACTGCGGTACAGCTGGATCAGCGACGAGTGGTCGGTATTCAGGTTCGGGCAGATGCCGGGGAACACGCAGGACGGCTTGCGGCACGCGGATTCGATTTCCGGGCTCTTGCAGGCGATGCGGTACATGTTCGCGGTCGGGCCGCCGAGGTCGGAGATCACCCCGGTAAAGCCCGGCACCTTGTCGCGGATCTCTTCGATCTCGCGAATGATCGACTCTTCGGAACGGTTCTGGATGATGCGGCCTTCGTGCTCGGTGATCGAGCAGAAGGTGCAACCGCCGAAGCAGCCACGCATGATATTCACCGAGAAACGGATCATGTCGTAGGCCGGGATTTTTTCCTTGCCGTACGCCGGGTGCGGAACGCGGGCGTAAGGCATGCCGAACACGTAGTCCATTTCTTCGGTGGTCATTGGGATGGGCGGCGGGTTGAACCACACGTCCACTTCACCATGCTTCTGTACCAGGGCACGGGCGTTGCCTGGGTTGGTTTCCAGGTGCAGCACGCGGTTGGCGTGGGCGTAGAGCACCGCGTCGCCACGGACTTTTTCCACCGAGGGCAGGCGGATCACGGTCTTGTCGCGGGTCATCTTCGGGCTGGCCAGGATCTGTACGACCTTGGCTTCTTCCGGATCGTCCTGCGGACCTTTTTCCTGCTCGATGGCGCAAGCCTGGGTGTCCTGGGTGTTCACATACGGGTTGATGATCTTGTCGATCTTGCCCGGGCGGTCGATACGCGTGGAGTCCACTTCGTACCAGCCCGCTGGCGTGTCACGGCGAATGAACGCAGTGCCGCGCACGTCGGTGATGTCTTCGATCTTGTGGCCCCACGACAGGCGCTGGGCAACCTCGACAATGGCCCGCTCGGCGTTGCCGTACAGCAGGATATCGGCGCTGGCGTCGATCAGGATCGAGTTGCGTACACGGTCCTGCCAGTAGTCGTAGTGGGCGATGCGGCGCAGGGAGGCTTCGATGCCACCGAGCACGATCGGCACATGCTTGTAGGCTTCCTTGCAACGCTGGCTGTACACCAGGCTCGCACGGTCCGGGCGTTTGCCGGCCATGCCGCCAGGGGTGTAGGCGTCGTCGGAACGGATTTTCTTGTCGGCGGTGTAGCGGTTGATCATGGAGTCCATGTTGCCGGCCGCGACGCCGAAGAACAGGTTCGGCTCGCCGAGCTTCATGAAGTCGTCTTTGGACTGCCAGTTCGGCTGGGCAATGATCCCGACGCGGAAGCCCTGGGACTCCAGCAGCCGGCCGATAATCGCCATGCCGAACGACGGATGGTCAACGTAAGCATCACCGGTGACGATGATGATGTCGCAGGAATCCCAGCCGAGCTGATCCATCTCCTCCCTGCTCATCGGCAGGAATGGCGCTGGACCGAAACATTCGGCCCAGTACTTGGGATAGTCAAATAACGGCTTGGCTGTTTGCATGACGGTGACCGGTGTTGAGATGAAAAATCGCGGGCGCGGAATATAGCACAAATTTTGACCAATTCCGACGGCAGCAGTCGGAATTGTGGTGACGCCATCGCAGGCAAGCCAGCTCCCACCTTTGAATGCATTCACACATCAATGTGGGAGCTGGCTTGCCTGCGATGAGCCCCTTACGGGCGCAGGAGAATTACTCGTCGTCGTCGAAGTTGTAACTGCCCGGCGCGAGGTTTTCGAAGCGGGTGTACTTACCGATGAATGCCAGGCGGATAAACCCGATGGGGCCGTTCCGCTGCTTGCCGATGATGATCTCGGCAATGCCTTTGTGCTCGGTCTCGGGGTGATACACCTCGTCGCGGTACACGAACATGATCACGTCGGCGTCCTGCTCGATCGCTCCGGATTCCCGCAAGTCGGAGTTCACCGGGCGCTTGTTGGGACGTTGTTCCAGGGAACGGTTGAGCTGGGAGAGTGCCACTACCGGGCAGTTGAATTCCTTGGCCAGGGCCTTGAGGGACCGGGAGATTTCGGAGATCTCGTTGGTCCGGTTGTCACCGCTGGAACCCGGGATCTGCATCAACTGCAGGTAGTCGATCATGATCAGGGCGATGTCACCGTGCTCGCGCACCAGGCGCCGGGTACGCGCGCGCATCTCCGAGGGGCTGATGCCCGCGGTATCGTCGATGAACAGCTTACGGTCGTTGAGCAGGTTGACCGCCGACGTCAGGCGCGGCCAATCGTCATCTTCCAGTTGGCCGGAACGGACTTTGGTCTGATCGATACGACCCAGGGAGGAAAGCATACGCATGATCAGCGATTCGCCTGGCATCTCCAGGGAGTACACCAAAACGGTCTTGTCACTGCGCAACACGGCGTTTTCCACCAGGTTCATCGCGAACGTGGTTTTACCCATGGACGGACGACCGGCGACGATGATCAAGTCAGCCGGCTGCAGGCCGCTGGTCTTCTCGTCGAGGTCGGTGTAGCCGGTGGAAATACCCGTGATGGCCGCATCGGTGTTGAACAGCGTGTCGATGCGGTCGATGGCTTTGGTCAACAGCTCGTTGACGCCTACCGGGCCGCCAGTCTTCGGGCGCGCTTCGGCGATCTGGAAGATCTGGCGTTCGGCTTCATCGAGGATCTCTTCGGCGGTGCGTCCTTCGGGATTGAAGGCGCTGTCGGCAATCTCGGTGCTGATACCGATCAATTGGCGCAGGGTGGCGCGCTGGCGAACGATCTGGGCATAGGCCTTGATGTTGGCGACGGACGGCGTGTTTTTCGCCAGCTCGCCCAGGTAACCCAGGCCGCCGACTTGGGAGGTCTGGCCTTCCTTGTCGAGTTGTTCGGCCAGGGTCACCACGTCGATCGGCGAGTTCTGGTCGGCCAGCTTGGCGATGGCGCGGAAGATCAGGCGGTGGTCATGTCGATAGAAGTCACCGTCCGAGACTTGATCCAGCACGCGTTCCCAGGCGTTGTTGTCCAGCATCAAGCCACCGAGCACGGCCTGTTCGGCCTCGATGGAATGCGGCGGCACCTTCAGGGCAGCGGTTTGCAGATCGTATTGCTCAGGAGCTGAAATATCGTTCATGGCCACTTGGAATTGGGGAAGTCTAGAAAAACAAAAGGCACGACCTGTAAACAGGATCGTGCCCGATGTTAACCGCCTGGCACGCGAGGTGCCAGTCAGTTAGGTGCGACTTAAGCTGCTACCACGACAACGCGTACGGTGGCTTCAACTTCAGCGTGCAGGTGCACGGCTACGTCGAATTCGCCTACGTTGCGGATGGTGCCGTTCGGCAGACGAACTTCGCTTTTTGCAACTTCAACGCCGGAGGCGGTCAGTGCATCAGCGATGTCGTGGGTGCCGATCGAACCGAACAGCTTGCCTTCGTCACCGGCGGTGGCAGTGATAGTCACTTCCAGCTCAGCCAGTTGGGCAGCGCGAGTTTCAGCCGAAGCTTTTTTGTCTGCTGCTGCTTTTTCCAGCTCAGCACGACGCTCTTCAAACGCAGCCAGGTTGGCAGCGGTTGCAGCGGTGGCTTTGCCGTATGGCAGCAGGTAGTTACGACCGTAGCCGGCCTTAACGTTCACTTTGTCGCCCAGGTTGCCCAGGTTGGCGACTTTTTCCAGAAGGATCAGTTGCATGTGAAAATCCTCTAACTTTTAACCTTCACCGTTCGCGTTATCGGCGTCTTTCGGCGCCAGACGACCGCGAAAATCAATCAGGCCGTCGACAATGGCCAAAACCACGAGTAACGGATAGATCAGCTGCATGAACAGCAACAGCGTGACGTACAACCCCACCAGCCAGAACTTGGCCAGGCGCTTTCGCGCAACCAGCCCATGAATCAAGGCCAGCCCGGCAAACACCAGCGGTACGCTGCAAATCGGCGCCAGCAAGGCCATCTGAGGACCGAAGTTCGGTCCGACAACCATGCACGCCAGCAGCAACATCGCCGGCCCCGCAGGGATTCTGATACTGCGAAACTCGCGACCAAAACCACCCGGGTTGTACAACAACGCCTGCCAGTAACGCCCAAGAATCAGGCTCATTACGCTGACAACTTGCAACAGTGCCGCAATCAGGCCAGTCAGGACCGGGGCAATCAGTGACGCGAACCGCGCTCGCTCATCTACCGACAATTGCTGGTAGATATCCCCGAGGGCCAGCGGCAGGATCTTGACGATCTCTTGCGCCAGCGCCTCGATCTGCGGGCGGAAAGCCGCGCCAAGCATCACCGAGTACACCAAACCCAATGCCACGCTGACCAGCAGCGTACGGACCCAGGACTCGCTTGCGCGTAAAACCAACGCAAGGCTCGATGACCCCAGCAGTACCAGAAGTACCCGTGGATCACCGAATTGCAGCCACCAGATCAAGGCCGGCAACAATCCCAGGGCAAGAACGCCAACGGCGTCCTTCAAACCGCGCCGCAAGAGCACAAGGCAACCTGCAGCAGCACCCAACCAATAAAGCAACGGCAATGCCGCACAGCCAGCCACTACCAGAGTGGCCTGCACGCGTCCGCGCATGATGAACTCAGCTAAGGCGCGCATGCATTCAATCCCTTACTACTTGTCGACTGCCCGGTCTCAGCGGCCGTGGCTGTCGGTGTAGGCCAGCAGGGCCAGGAAGCGGGCGCGCTTGATAGCGGTGGCCAGCTGACGCTGATAACGAGCTTTGGTACCGGTGATACGGCTTGGAACGATTTTGCCGGTCTCGGATACGTAGGCTTTCAGAGTGTTGAGATCTTTGTAATCGATCTCTTTCACGTCTTCAGCGGTGAAGCGGCAGAATTTACGACGACGGAAGAAACGTGCCATTTGATAGGCTCCTTAAAAGGTCCGTGGATTACTCGTCAGCGTTATCGCTGTTGTCGCTGTCATCACTATCAACGCTATCAGCGCCTTCGTGCTCAGGACGGTCGCGACGCTCACGGCGCTCACTGCGGTTTTCTTCAGCCTTGAGCATCTCGGATTGGCCGGTAACGGCTTCTTCGCGACGGATGACCAGGTTACGGATCACTGCATCGTTGTAGCGGAAGTTGTCTTCCAGCTCGGCCAGGGCCTTGCCAGTGCACTCAACGTTCAGCATCACGTAGTGAGCCTTGTGAACATTGTTGATTGCGTAGGCCAGTTGACGACGGCCCCAATCTTCCAGACGGTGGATTTTGCCGCCGTCTTCTTCGATCAGCTTGGTGTAACGCTCAACCATGCCGCCGACTTGCTCGCTTTGATCCGGGTGGACCAAAAAGATGATTTCGTAATGACGCATGAATGCTCCTTACGGGTTGTAGCCTGCCGCTCAAAAACGGTCAGACAAGGAGTGAATGACACTTATGGATCTTGCCGCAGGGAGGCACATCGGTGCCCGCCAGGAAGGCAAGGGGCGCAATTGTAGAGAAGGGGGAGGAAGCGTGCAAGGTGATTGGTGATTATTTGAACAATCTCCCAAACACCACAAAACAATTATGGGAGGGGGCTTGTGTGGGAGCCGGGCTTGCCCGCGATACAGGCACCTCGACTTTTCAGTTACACCGAGATAATGCTATCGCAGGCAAGCCAGCTCCCACACAAGCCTGGCTCCCACAGGGTCTTGCGTCGTTTTTTAGCCTTACTTCTTGGCTTTAGCCTTCGCGCCACGCTGGCGCTGGGCTTCAAACAGGCACACACCGGTCGCAACCGATACGTTGAGACTGCTGACACTACCGGCCATCGGCAAATGCACCAGGTAGTCACAATGCTCACGAGTCAGGCGACGCATGCCTTTGCCTTCAGCGCCCATGATCAGGATGGTCGGGCCAGTAAGGTCCTGGTCATAAATACTGACCTCGGCCTCGCCCGCCGTGCCCACGACCCACAGGCCACGCTGCTGGAGCTTCTCCAGGGTGCGCGCCAGGTTGGTCACAGCCACCAATGGAATCACTTCCGCGGCGCCGCAGGCCACTTTACGCACGACCGGCGTCAAGGTTGCCGACTTGTCTTTAGGCACGATCACCGCCAGCGCACCGGCAGCATCCGCCGAGCGCAGGCAAGCGCCGAGGTTGTGCGGGTCGGTCACGCCGTCCAGCACCAGCAACAGCGGCGAACCTTCGGTGCGATCGAGCAGCTCGTCGAGCATCGCCTCGCCCCAGACCTGGCTCGGACTTACGTCCGCGACCACGCCCTGGTGAACGCCTTCTACCCAAACGTCCATCTCACGACGCTCGGCCTGACCGATGGCGACTTTATTCTGTGTGGCCAACTCGACCAGCGCTTGTACACGCGGCTCGCTGCGACCTTCTGCCAACCACACCTGCTTGACGCGCTTAGGGTGATGACGCAGCAATGCTTCTACGGCGTGCACGCCGTAGATTTTTTCCAGACTCATGACTTGGCCTTAGGTTTGCGCGACCCGCCGCTTCTCGCGGGAGCCGAACCCGCTTTTGGCGGGCCTTTACGGTGTTTGCTCGGTTTCTTTTCTGCGCCCTGGGACTTTCCCCCAGACGCCGCTTTACCACCGCTTTTGGCTTCGTTGAGCAACTGCTGCTTCAACTCGCGACTTTTGCGCACTTCGGCATTTTTAGCCGCAGCGTCGCTTGGTCGGTAGGCCTCTGGGGCTTTTTCCTTGGCGGAAGAACGACGACCGGCCGGCTTGGACGGTGCAGGCTCGGCAGCCGCTTTCGCAGGAGCGCCTTTGCCTTTGCTGGCTGGCGCAGCGGATTCGCCACCACGTTTCTTACGGTTGCCCGGTGATTCAGCGGGCTTGTCGGACATGCCGAAGTCGATCTTGCGCTCGTCGAGGTCGACGCGCATAACCTGCACTTCCACCGTATCGCCCAAACGGAAACTGCGACCGGTGCGCTCGCCCGCCAGTCGGTGATGCACAGGATCGAAGTGGTAGTAGTCACCCGGCAAGGCAGTAACGTGCACCAAGCCTTCGACGTAGATATCGGTCAGTTCGACGAACAGGCCAAAACCGGTCACGGCAGTGATCACGCCTGGGAACGACTCGCCCACGCGATCCTTCATGAACTCGCACTTGAGCCAGTTCACCACGTCGCGGGTCGCTTCGTCGGCACGGCGCTCGCTCATGGAGCACTGCTCGCCCAATTGTTCCAGGGCCGCTTCGTCGTACGGATAGATCCGTGCCTTCGGAATGGTCATGGCACCGGCGCGCTTGACGTGCGGGGTGTTCTGCTTGGAGTGGATCACGCTGCGGATTGCGCGGTGCGTGAGCAGGTCCGGGTAACGACGGATCGGCGAGGTGAAGTGAGTATACGCCTCGTAATTCAGACCGAAGTGGCCCTGGTTATCCGCGCTGTACACCGCCTGACTCAACGAACGCAGCATGACGGTCTGGATCACGTGGTAATCCGGACGATCCTTGATGCTGGCCAGCAGAGCCTGGTAATCCTTCGGCGTCGGGCCGTCCTTGCCTTTGTGCAGGGACAGGCCAAGCTCACCCAGGAAAGCACGCAGTTTTTCCAGACGCTCCGGCGGCGGGCCGTCGTGCACACGATACAGCGCAGGAATTTCGTGCTTTTTCAGGAATTCAGCGGTGGCCACGTTGGCCGCCAGCATGCACTCCTCGATCAGCTTATGCGCATCGTTACGCGTGGTCGGGGTGATCGCGGCGATCTTGCGCTCGGAACCAAAGACAATCCGGGTTTCCTGGGTTTCAAAATCGATCGCACCACGGGTATGACGCGCGCCCAGCAACACCTTGTACAGCGCATACAGCTGCTTGAGGTGCGGCACCACGCCAGCGTATTCGGTACGCAGGGCCTTGGCTTCGCTGGCCTTCGGTGTTTCCAGGATGGTGCTGACCTTGTTGTAGGTCAGGCGCGCCTGGGAGTGGATCACCGCTTCGTAGAACTGGTAGTCGGTCATTTCGCCGGTTTTCGAGATGGTCATCTCGCACACCATGGCCAAACGGTCGACTTTCGGGTTCAGGGAACACAGGCCGTTGGACAATTCCTCGGGCAGCATCGGAATCACGCGCTCAGGGAAGTACACGGAGTTGCCACGCACCTGAGCCTCGGCATCCAGCGCCGAACCGATCTTCACGTAGCTGGAGACGTCGGCAATCGCCACGTACAACTTCCAGCCACCGGAGAACAGGCGCAGCTTGCCGGGCTTGGCTTCGCAGTACACCGCGTCGTCGAAGTCGCGGGCATCTTCGCCATCGATGGTGACAAACGGCAGATGGCGCAGGTCGATGCGCTTCTCTTTGTCCTTCTCTTCGACTTCGGGCTTGAGCTTGCGCGCTTCTTTCACGACGGCTTCAGGCCAGACGTGAGGAATATCGTAGGTCCGCAGCGCGACATCGATTTCCATGCCCGGCGCCATGTAGTTGCCGACCACTTCGATGACGTCACCTTGCGGCTGGAAGCGCGGCGTCGGCCAGTGGGTGATTTTCACCTCGACGAACTGACCGATCTTGGCGTTGGCGTTACGGCCCGGAGTGATCAGCACTTCTTGCTGCACCTTGGGGTTATCCGGCACCACAAAGCCGATACCGCCTTCTTCGAAGTAACGCCCCACGATGGTTTCATGACCACGGGACACCACTTCGACGATCACACCTTCACGGCGACCGCGACGGTCCAGGCCGGAAACCCGTGCCAGGGCACGGTCGCCATCGAACACCAGGCGCATTTGCGCCGGGCTCATGAACAGGTCGTCGCTGCCGTCATCCGGGATCAGGAAGCCGAAGCCGTCACGGTGACCGGCGATGCGGCCCAGGATCAGGTCGAGCTTGTCCACGGGCGCATAAGTGCCACGGCGGGTGTAGATCAGTTGTGCGTCGCGCTCCATGGCGCGCAGGCGGCGGCGCAGCGCTTCGAGTTGGTCTTCGGTGGTCAGACCGAATTCTTCAACCAGCTGCTCGCGGCTAGCAGGCGAACCCCGATCGGCGAGGTGCGCCAGGATCAGTTCGCGGCTAGGAATAGGGTTTTCATATTTTTCCGCTTCACGAGCGGCCTCGGGATCGAGGGACTGCCAATCGGCCATTAGAGAGTTTTCACCTTGTCTATATGCGGGTTAGTTTGGCATACGCGTATTGAAACGGGAAATTTCAGACGTCAACTAGCCTTTAAAAAGCCTTTGTAGCCCCCGACGAGCACCTTGCGCGACCATTGGCGAAATTTTCCAGGAATTTTTCATGGCGGGGGTTTACAGCTCAACATGCCCTCCGTATAGTGCGCGCCATCGACGACGGCAACGTTGTTCGATAATGCCCAGGTGGTGAAATTGGTAGACACGCCAGCTTCAGGTGCTGGTGATCGCAAGGTCGTGGAAGTTCGAGTCTTCTCCTGGGCACCAAATTCAGATCAAACCCGCGAAAGCGGGTTTTTTCGTTTCAGGCCTTTGATTTTTAACGTAAAACTCGATTTATTTTTTTTGAATCAGGGGTTTACAGATCAAAAAGCCGTCCGTATAGTTCGCTCCATCAACAGCGCAAGCGTTGCTGATAATGCCCAGGTGGTGAAATTGGTAGACACGCCAGCTTCAGGTGCTGGTGATCGCAAGGTCGTGGAAGTTCGAGTCTTCTCCTGGGCACCAAATTCAGATCAAACCCGCGAAAGCGGGTTTTTTCGTTTCTGGCATCCGAAAACTTTTCCCTCGATTCAGCCCCTCTCACGCATTTGAGAAGTTTTATCGTTTATCCTTGCAATGATTTGTTGCATTCAAGCGAGGAAACTTCCGGATGATGTTCCGCGATACCCGTCTCAAGACATCCCTTCTGCGTGGCCTGACCCTCACTCTGCTCGGCCTGACCCTACTCTCCCCCACTGCCCATTCCGCCGACAAGGTGTCCCTGACCCTTTACAACGGCCAACACAAAGAAGTGGGCGATCAACTCGCCAAAGCCTTCGAAGCCAAGACCGGCATTCACGTCAACGTACGCAAAGGCAGCAGCAACCAACTGGCCAGCCAGGTCGTCGAAGAGGGTGAACGCTCCCCCGCCGACGTGATCTACACCGAAGAGTCGCCACCCCTGAACAAACTCGGCGAGCAAGGTTTGCTGGCCAAGATCGACGCCGGCACCCTCGACGTACTGCCCAAGGACTACGTGGGCGCAAATGGCGATTGGATGGGCGTGACCGCACGCACCCGTGTCGTGGCCTTCAACCCGAAGCTGATCGCTGAAAAAGACCTGCCCAAATCGGTGCTGGATTTCGCCGGCCCCGAGTGGCAAGGCAAAGTCGGTTTCGTACCCACCAGCGGCGCATTCCAGGAACAAGCCGTAGCGATCATCAAGCTGCACGGTCGCGAAGCCGCTGAGGAATGGCTGACCGGCCTGCGCGCCTTCGGCAAGGTATACAGCAACAACATGGTCGCCCTCAAAGCCGTGGAGAACGGCGAAGTGGCCACTGTGCTGGTGAACAACTATTACTGGTTCGCCCTGAAAAAAGAAAAAACCAACCTGGACTCCCAACTGCACTACTTCACCGACGGCGATGTCGGCGGCCTGATCACCGTGTCTTCCGCTGCCGCACTGAAATCCAGCAAGCATCCCAAGGAAGCCCAGCAACTGCTGGCATTCATGGCCAGCGAAGAAGGCCAGCGCGTCATCACCGACACTTCGGCCGAATATCCGCTGCGCAAAGGCATGGAATCCAGCCGTGGCCTCAAGCCGTTCAGCGAGCTGCAACCACCTAAAGTCACACCCGCCGACCTAGGCAACGCCGAAGAAGCCCTGGACCTGGAACGTGACGTTGGCTTGAACTGATGAGCCCATCGCTACCGGCCCTGCGCGGGCGTTTCAGCCCGCGATGCAAGCGCCCTTCGATCTGGCTGCTATTGCCCGTCCTGCTTCTGGTCGGCTTGAGCCTGCTGCCGCTGGTGTATGTCGGGACCAAAGCCTGGCAGGCCGGCTGGGCGCAAGCGGTGCACCTGCTATGGCGCCCCTACGTTTTTGGCCTGCTGCGCAATACCCTCGCGCTGATGATCGGCGTAACGGTGGCATGCGCCGTGATCGGCCTGTCCCTGGCGTGGCTGCTGGAGCGCAGCAACCTGCCGGGGCGGCGCATCTGGGGCGTGATCCTGTGCCTGCCGTTTGCGGTGCCAGCGTTTGTCAGCAGCTTCACCTGGGTGTCACTGAGCGCCAGTTTCGAAGGGCTTGGCGGCGCCATCCTGGTGATGAGCCTGTCGAAGTATCCGCTGGTTTTTCTGCCGGTGGCGGCGACCCTGCGCAATCTTGATCCGTCCCTGGAAGAGTCAGCCCGCACCCTGGGACTGAATCGCTGGGGCGTGTTTTTCCGCATCACCCTTCCGTTGTTATGGCCGTCACTGCTGGCCGGCGCGCTACTGATCGCGCTGCATATGCTGGTGGAGTTCGGCGCACTGTCGATCATCGGCCTGCAAACCTTCACCACCGCCATCTACCAGCAATTCGAACTGGAATTCAGCAACGCCAATGCAGCAATGCTGTCGGCCGTACTGCTGGTGATGTGCCTGACACTGTTGTGGCTGGAGCTGCGCGTACGCGGCAAGGGCCGACACGTGCGAATCGGCCAGGGTGCGGCGCGGCATGCCGAGCAGGTTCGATTGGGCAAATGGACGCCACTGGGGCAAGCATACTGCTTGGCGCTGGCGATCATTGGCAGCGGCATTCCCCTGGGGATGCTCGGTTATTGGTTGGCAGTGGGTTCTTCAGCGGCGTTTCCAGTGGCTGAGATTGGCGAAGCGTTACTGTCCTCGCTGGCACTGTCCCTGGGCGGAGCAGCACTCTGCCTGGCGTTCGCCGTTCCGGTGGGGTTGTTGGTAGTGCGTTACAAGGGCCAACTGGCGATATGGGCCGAGCGCCTGCCTTACTTGCTGCACGCTCTTCCCGGCCTGGTAATCGCACTGACCCTGGTGTACTTCGCACTGCATTACGTGCCGGCACTGTACCAAACATCGGCACTGCTACTGATCGCCTATGCACTGCTGTTCCTGCCACTGGCCCAGGCACCGATCCGTACGGCACTGAACAAGGCTGCGCCGCAGCTGGAAGAGGCTGCGCGCACGCTGGGTGCATCGTCTTTCGGCGCTTTTTGCCGGGTCACGTTGCCGATTATCTTTCCGGCGCTGGGGGCGGCGTTTGCGCTGGTGTTCCTGGATGCGATGAAGGAACTGACGGCGACGTTGCTGCTCAGCCCGACTGGGTTGAATACCCTGGCGACGGCGGTGTGGGCGCATACCTCGAATGTGGAGTTTGCAGCGGCAGCGCCGTATGCGGCGTTGTTGATCTTGGTGTCGGGGTTGCCGGTGTACTTGCTCACTACTCGGATGTATCTGAGCCGCTGAGACCGCTATCGCAGGCAAGCCAGCTCCCACATTGGAATGCATTCCAAATGTGGGAGCTGGCTTGCCTGTGACGGGGCCAGACCGAACAACCTCAAGCCCGGAACTGCCCCAGACTGGCCTTCAACTGCGCCGCCAACCCATCCAGCACCTTGCCACTGGCGGTCGTCTCCACCACCGCCTGCGCGGCACGCTCCGCCTGAGCATGGATCACCTCGACCCGGCCCCGTACCGCATGGGCACCCTGGGCCTGGTGTTCGGCGGCACGCGTCGCCAGACCAATCGCCGCATGCACCTGCTCAACCGACGCCTGCACGGTCTGCTGCAAGCGCACGCTGTCGCGCAACACCAGCAACCCTTCGTTGGCCTGGCGCCCGGCCTTGCCGATGGTCTCCACCGCCTCACGCGCGCCCTGTTGCAACGCCACGATATGGGCCTGAATGTCGCCGGTGGAGCTTTGAGTCTTGCTGGCCAGCGCCCGCACCTCGTCCGCCACCACCGCAAAGCCACGACCGGTCTCACCGGCACGCGCCGCCTCGATGGCGGCGTTCAGGGCCAGCAAGTTGGTTTGCTCGGCGATGCCATGGATCACCGTCAGTACAACTTCGATCTGCTCGCTCTGTTGCGCCAACCGCTCGATCACCCTGGAACCGGCCTGCACCTGCCCCGCCAGCGCCTCGATCAAACCGCCAACCTCAGCTGACGTGCGCGAGTTCTCATCCGTGGCCTGGCGAATATCCACCACCTGCTGCAATGCCGCCTGCATGGCATGGCTTTCGGCCTGAGCCTCATCCGCCATCTGCGACAGCGCGCGCAAGCTCTCGGCCACCTCGTCACGCTGCAAACCGGCCGCCGCATCAGCACCGGCATTACGCAGGGTCATGGCGCCAATTTCCACACCAGTACGCTGGGCCACATCCCCCGCCTCACGCACGATCGGTTGCAACTTATCCACAAAGCGATTGACCGCCGAGGCCATGGCGCCTATTTCGTCCTGGCTGTTGATTTGCACGCGCTTGGTCAGATCGCCCTCGCCCGCCGCCAGATCGTCCATCGCCGCGATCAACAACTTCAGGCGATTGACCACACGACGGCCCAACACGATGGCGATCAACAGCAGCACGCCGAAGCCGACAATGGCGAGCCCCATGCCGATGCGCCAACGCAAGGTTCCAGCAGCCTCCTGCACAGCGCTGGAAGTATTGGCGGTCATCTGGGTTGCTGTGGCTTGCGCCGACTGCAAGCGCGCGCCCATGGCGCTCGCACTGTCGGCGGCTGCGCCCTTGAGGCTGTCGCCCACCAGTTGATCGCTGCTGGCAATCAGCGCGGCAAAGCGTTTATCCAGCGCAGCCAGGTCAGCCTCTACCGATGCAGTGGAAACCCCCATGATGACCTTGCCGATTTCCACACCGTTGGGGCTGATGGACGCCTCCACGTAATACACCGACGGGTCGTTCTTGGCGGCATTCAACACCTTGTCCAAGGCGCGGTCGCCTTGGCCCTTTTCCAGCAGGGCCTGGTTGATCGGGTTCTCCCGGTTCAGATAACGGGTCAGATGCTCTCCCGCCGCATCGTCGTACACCACGAACAGCACATTGGGATTACGCTGGGCACGCCGGGCAAACTCCGACAGGGTCGGCACGTCGCTGTCCCACATGGCGCGAGGGGCTACCGAGGCGAGCAGTTGCGCCATGTCATTGGCAGAGTCCTTCAGGTCTTTTTCCAGGGCCGCACGCAGTTGCTTCTGCTCTTCCTGCAGGCGCGACGATAAACCCGTGGTGAGACGCTGGCGTGTACTGGAAGACAGGCTGTCCAAGCTGGACGTGACCTCTTGGCCGGCTTGCGCCAACTCGCCCGACAGCTTCTGACTGTCGATACCCAGTCGATTGCCCAAATCGGCCTCAAGCGCAGTGACGGTGCTCCGCGTCAGAGCGACGGCCACCAGCACTTGCACCAAAAGAGCGATACCAAGGGTAACGAACACGGGTCGCAACAGACGGCTTTGTAACAGTGAGAGAACGGCAGACACTGGAAATCCCTCCACCCTGGGTGCCACTAATTTGATAGCACCGCGAAAGAAAGAAACATAGCAAGGGTCGTGCCGTCTGCCAGGCACAAACGACAAAGGGCTCCCGAAGGAGCCCTTTGCTTTTTACATCAGCAGCTTATTAGGCGAACGGATGACGCAGAACGATGGTCTCGTTGCGGTCCGGGCCCGTCGAAATAATGTCGATCGGCGCACCGATCAGCTCTTCGACACGCTTGATGTAGGCACGAGCGTTAGCGGGCAGTTCTTCCAGGGTCTTGGCACCCACGGTCGATTCGGTCCAGCCCGGCACTTCTTCGTACACAGGCTGCAGGCCTACGTAGCTGTCAGCGTCGGTCGGCGCAACGTCCTTGCCTTCTGCATCTTTGTAGCCGACGCAGATGTTGATGGTTTCCAGACCGTCGAGCACGTCCAGCTTGGTCAGGCAGATGCCCGAGATGCTGTTCACATCGATAGCGCGACGCAGGATAACGGCATCGAACCAGCCACAACGGCGGGCACGGCCGGTGGTCGCGCCGAACTCGTGGCCTTGTTTGGCCAGGTGCGCGCCAACTTCGTCGAACAGCTCAGTCGGGAACGGGCCAGAACCTACGCGAGTGGTGTAAGCCTTGGTGATGCCCAGGATGTAGTCCAGGAACATCGGGCCAACGCCCGAACCGGTCGCAACGCCGCCAGCGGTGGTGTTGGAGCTGGTCACGTACGGGTAGGTACCGTGGTCGATGTCCAGCAACGAACCCTGGGCGCCTTCGAACATGATGTCTTTGCCGGCGCGACGCAGGTCGTGCAGCTCGGCGGTCACGTCCAGCATCAACGGCTTGAGCAGTTCAGCGTATTCCTTGCACTCAGCCAGGGTCTTGTCGAACTCGATGGCCGGCTCTTTGTAGTAACCCACCAGCATGAAGTTGTGGTAATCCACCAACTCACGCAGCTTGTCTTCAAAGCGCGGCATGTTGAGCAGGTCGCCCACACGCAGGCCGCGACGTGCAACCTTGTCTTCGTAGGCCGGGCCGATGCCGCGACCGGTGGTGCCGATCTTCAGCTCGCCACGGGCCTTTTCACGGGCCTGGTCCAGCGCAACGTGGAAGGACAGGATCAGCGGGCAGGATGGGCTGATACGCAGGCGCTCGCGCACCGGCACGCCTTTCTCTTCCAGCTTGGTGATCTCACGCAGCAGGGCGTCAGGTGCAACCACCACGCCGTTGCCGATCAGGCACTGCACGCCTTCGCGCAGCACGCCCGATGGGATCAGGTGCAAGACGGTTTTTTCGCCGTCGATGACCAGGGTGTGGCCAGCGTTGTGGCCACCTTGGTAGCGCACTACGGCGGCAGCATGTTCGGTCAGCAGATCAACGATCTTGCCTTTGCCCTCATCACCCCATTGGGTGCCCAGGACTACGACATTCTTACCCATAACACTTGTCCTCATTCGCGCAAACTTGGTGCCGGCGATGGCCGGCAGGAAAACTCAAGAAGCCAGTGGCGATACTTGCCAAAGCCCGTTCTGCAGAATCAATTGCCGGTCGCAGTCCGCTTCACGGGCGGCGGCCAATGGCTGCCCAGGCAAGGCCTGGACGACACGCTGACCCTCACTGCGCAACTGGCAAACCTGCTGCCAGAGTGCTGCGTCCGTACTGTCGGGCATCCAGATGCCACCAGACGGCAGCTCGACCTCAGCACGCCCCAGGGTCACCAGGGTTTTCAAATCGGTGGAAAAGCCAGTCGCCGGACGCGCGCGACCGAAGTCAGCGCCGATATCGTCATAACGACCGCCTTGGGCGATGGCCTGACCAACACCCGGTACAAACACGGCGAACACCACACCCGTGTGGTAGTGGTAGCCACGCAATTCGCCCAGGTCAAAATACAGCGGCAACTGCGGGAAACGTGCCGACAATTGCTCAGCAATCGCCAGGACGTCGTCCAATGCAGCCAAGACTGTCGCCGGCGCATTGGCCAAGCGCTCACGCGCAGCGTCCAACACTTCACGACCGCCGCACAGGTTCACCAGCGCACGCAGCATGCCAGCGAGATCCGCAGGCACACCCTCGGTGAGGGCGATTACTTCGTCGATGGCCTTGCGTTGCAGGGCATCGAACAGTTGTTGTTCCACTTCACCGGACAAACCGGCCGCGCGAGCCAGGCCACGGTAGATACCGACGTGTCCCAGGTCCATGTGGACATCAGGTACGTCAGCCAACTGCAACATGGCCAGCATCAAGCTGATCACTTCAACGTCGCTGCTCGGGCTCGCATCGCCATACAACTCGGCGCCCAGCTGGATCGGGCTACGGGAGGACGACAAGGCACGTGGCTGCGCATGCAACACACTACCGGCGTAGCACAGACGGCTCGGACCTTCGCGACGCAGGGTGTGCGCATCGATACGCGCCACTTGTGGCGTGATGTCCGCACGGAAGCCCATTTGCCGGCCCGACTGTGGGTCGATGACCTTGAAGGTGCGCAAATCCAGATCCTGGCCCGCGCCGGTCAGCAGGGATTCCAGGTACTCGATATGGGGGGTGACGACAAACTCGTAACCCCAGCTCTGGAACAGATCCAACACCTGGCGACGCGCTACTTCAATGCGCGCAGCTTCTGGTGGCAGTACTTCTTCGATGCCATCTGGCAGCAGCCAGCGGTCTACCGTTGCCATTACGCCAATCCCCTTTGATCCAGGCGGCCAGCCCTCGGCCGAGCCTTGAGTGAAGCAGAAAATACCCGCCGCCTGCATAAACCACGCGCAAGAGCGACGTGACGAACGGCCTGCTAGCGGCCTCGTCGGGCACTTTCCTCGAAAAACCTGTCACGCCTGCCGAATCAAACATGCAGACGCAAAAAAGCCGGGAATTTCCCGGCTGCCGCATCATACACCCGTTTTCTGAAAGGATCACCCCGCCAGGCGTTTTAGCCGCCCGACGGAGTGCGCCTTAAAGTCACAGGCTTTTATTTGGCTTTTTCCAGGTAGCGGAAGAAATCGCTACTTGGGTCCAGCACCATGACGTCGGTTTTGTTCGCGAAGCTTTCACGGTAGGCACGCAGGCTACGGTAGAACGCGTAGAACTCCTGGTCCTGGCCGTAGGCCTTGGCGTAGATCGCCGCAGCCTGAGCATCGCCATCACCACGGGCCTCTTCAGACTCGCGATAGGCTTCGGCCAGCAGTACACGGCGCTGACGATCGGCATCCGCACGGATACCTTCAGCCAACTCGTTACCCTTGGCACGGTGCTCACGGGCTTCACGCTCACGCTCGGTGCTCATACGCTCGAACACGCTGCGGTTCACTTCCTTCGGCAGATCGATGGCCTTGACCCGAACATCGACCACTTCGATGCCCAGTTCTTTTTCCGCCATCGTGTTCAGCGAACGTGTGATGTCAGCCATCAGCGCGTCACGCTCACCGGATACCACCTCGTGCAGGGTGCGCTTACCAAACTGGTCACGCAGACCCGATTCCAGACGGCGCGACAAGCGCTCGTCAGCAATCTGCTTGAGGCCGGAGGTCGCGGTGTAGAAGCGCTCGGCATCCTTGACGCGCCACTTGGCGTAGGCGTCAACCATCACGGCTTTCTTTTCCAGGGTCAGGAAGCGCTGTGTCGGTGCGTCCAGGGTCATCAGGCGGGCGTCGAACTTGCGCACCTGGTTGACGTAGGGGACCTTCACATGCAGACCCGGCTGGACATCCGCCTGGACCACGCGACCGAATTGCAGCAACACCGCACGCTCGGTCTGAGACACGATGTAGAAGCAGTTCCAGGCAGCGATGACCACGACGACACCCACAATCAGGGCTGTCAGCGATTTATTGCTCATCAACGACTCTCCCTGGTACGTGTTTGCTGTTGCAGCAAGTCAGCGGCCGCACGGGCACTCGCTTCATTGGCAGCGGCATTCGAACTGGTCGACGGCGCGCTGGTGCTGCTACGACCACCTTCGATCATCTTGTCCAGCGGCAGGTACAGCAGGTTGTTCTGCCCACCTTTGCTGCCAGTCACGAGAACCTTGCTGGTGTTGCTGAAGACTTCCTGCATGGTGTCCAGGTACAGACGCTCACGGGTGACTTCCGGAGCCTTGCGGTACTCGGCAACCAGCTTGGTAAAGCGATCAGCCTCACCCTTGGCGCGAGAGACCACTTCGTCGCGGTAACCGTTGGCATCCTCGAGGATGCGCTGGGCCTGACCACGGGCTTCCGGCACGACGCCGTTGGCATAGGTTTCGGCCTGGTTGCGCGAACGCTGCTCGTCTTCACGGGCGCGGATCACGTCGTCAAAGGCTTCCTGCACTTCACGCGGTGCCGCTGCGCTCTGTACGTTCACCTGGGTGACAGTGATACCGGTGCGATAGGTATCGAGGAACCGTTGCAGGCGCTCCTTGATCTCGCTGGCCATCAATTCACGACCTTCGGTCAGCACCTGGTCCATCGCGGTAGAACCGACAACGTGGCGCAAGGCGCTTTCGGTAGCGTGTTGCAGGCTGATTTCCGGCTGATCAACATTCAGCACGAAGTCCTGCAGGTTGCTGATCTTGTACTGCACGGTCAGCGGCACTTCGACGATGTTCTCGTCTTCGGTCAGCATCTGGCCCTGCTTGGTGTAGGCACGCTCACGCGTGACGTTCTCCATGTACTTCTTGTCGATCGGCGGGAAGTAGATGTTCAGGCCAGGCCCGACCGTCTCGTAGTACTTGCCGAAGCGCAGCACCACGGCTTGCTCCTGCTCGTCCACGACATACACGGCGCTGTACAGCCACACGGCCGCCAGCACGACAAGACCCAGGCCCAGCAGGCCATAGCCGCCACCCTTGCTTGTGCGACCGCCGTCGTCACCACCACTTTTTTTCCCACCACCGAACAACCCATTCAGGCTTTCCTGCAGCTTTCGGAAGGCCTCGTCGAGATCCGGTGGCCCCTTGCGGTCGCCATTATTGCGGCGCTTACCACCCCAAGGATCCTGATTATTCGAGTTGCCACCCGGCTCATTCCAAGCCATAGCGCTCTCCATCTGATAAAGCAAAGACGCACCCACGGCGCGCCGACCAATGCTACAGAATGCCTGCTACTGCGGCACAACCGCTTTTTCAGGCTTTTATTGCAAAGTGTGTTGTTCGATGAACTCTGCCGGTACAACGCCTTCACGGCTGACCAGCCGATTCAGCTCCGAGCGCGGCAATCGAACGGCCAGCAAGCTGACACCTTCTTCGTCGTGTTCTTCTTTCTGTACCGCGCCCAACTCGAAAAACTGAGCACGCAGTCGAGCAAAACGCTGAGGCAAGCGCAAGGTGCCGACAAACAAATCGCTGCCCAACAGCTCGGCAATAGCTTGTTCGAGCAATTCCAAGCCACTGCCATCACGCGCCGACAGCCAGACCCGCTGGGGCTTGCCGTTCTCGTCGCGCTGGATTTGTGGCTCTACGCCTTCAAGCAAATCGAGTTTGTTATAGACCTCGAGGATCGGCAAGTCCTGGGCACCAATCTCGCCCAGCACCAACATCACCTGCTCAATCTGCAACATACGGTCCGGTTCGGCCGCATCGATCACGTGCAACAGCAGATCCGAGTTACTCGACTCTTCGAGCGTAGACCGGAATGCTTCGACCAGCTTGTGGGGCAAGTGACGAATGAACCCCACGGTATCCGCCAGGACAATCGGCCCCAGGTCATCCAGGTCCAGACGGCGCAGGGTCGGGTCGAGCGTGGCGAACAGTTGGTCGGCCGCGTACACATCCGATTTCGTCACATTATTGAACAGCGTGGATTTGCCGGCGTTGGTATAGCCCACCAGGGAAACGGTCGGAATATCCGCACGGGAACGGCCACGGCGTGACTGTTCGCGCTGGCTACGCACTTTCTCCAGGCGGCCCTTGATCTGGCGCAGGCGGACCCGCAGCAGACGTCGGTCGGTTTCAAGCTGGGTTTCACCCGGACCGCGCATACCGATACCGCCACCTTGACGCTCAAGGTGAGTCCAGCCGCGAACCAGCCGAGTGCTCATGTGGTCAAGCTGGGCCAGTTCAACCTGGAGCTTGCCTTCATGGGTACGGGCACGTTGGGCGAAAATATCGAGAATCAGGCCGGTACGGTCGATCACGCGACACTCGAAGACACGTTCGAGGTTACGTTCCTGACTAGGTGTGAGGACGTGATTGAAGATCACCAGATCGGCTTCTTCGGCGTGTACCAGGTCGCGCAGTTCCTCGACCTTGCCGCTGCCAATCAGGAATTTGGCGGTTGGCCGATGACGCGGCACGTTAAAAAACGCAACGGTCTCGGCGCCGGCCGAATTTGCCAACTCCTGAAACTCCTGCGGATCTTCGCGCGCCTCAGGGTCCTGTCCATCCAAGTGAACGAGGATCACTCGCTCACCACCACCGTGGCGCTCAAAGAACAAAGGAGACTCCTATCAGGCGTTACCTGGCTCAGCGTCACCCTGTTCATCACCGGCAGCGCTAGGCAGACGGATCGGACGAACTGGAACAACTGTCGAGATAGCGTGTTTGTAGACCATCTGGCTGACGGTGTTCTTCAGCAGGATCACGAACTGGTCGAACGACTCGATCGTGCCTTGCAGTTTGATACCGTTGACCAGGTAGATGGAAACCCCAACTTTCTCTTTACGTAAAGTATTCAAGTAAGGGTCTTGTAGCGAATGCCCTTTTGACATGTGTCGCACTCCTATAAGGATCAATAATAAAAAAGCGGAAAATAGATAGCTTATGGCCGTCACACCCCCAAGGATAGACGGCAATTGCAAGGACTCAGCTCAATATGGAGACCGTGCCCAAGTATTTCAAGGCGCGTGACAGATTGTCGCTGTCCAGGCTGTCCAACCAGTGCAAATCGCTCCAGCTGCGCAGCCAGGTGAACTGGCGTTTGGCCAATTGGCGCGTGGCGATGATGCCGCGCTCCTGCATTTCGGCCGACGTCAGCTTGCCATCCAGGTGATCCCAGACTTGGCGATAGCCTACAGCACGTATCGAAGGCAGCCCGGGATGCAGGTCACCTCTTGAACGCAGTGCTACGACCTCGTCCACAAACCCCTGTTCCAACATAATTGTGAATCTTTGTGCAATTCGTTCATGCAGCACCTGGCGATTTGCCGGAGCGATGGCCAGATTCGCCACAGTATAGGGCAATTGTGACTGTCCAGATGCGTCTGCATCAGCACTTTGCGCAGTTTGTTTCAGCCTGTGTTCAGTCATGGTCTGACCACTCACACGCCAGACTTCCAAGGCGCGCGTGAGGCGCTGGGGGTCGTTAGGGTGAATCCGCGCAGCAGAGACCGGATCGACAGCCGCCAACTGATCGTGCAGGGCTTGCCAACCAAGGCGCGCTGCCTCCTCTTCAAGCTCGGCACGCACCTGGGCGTCAGCCGGAGGCATATCCGCCAGACCTTCCTGCAAAGCCTTGTAATAGAGCATCGTGCCGCCCACCAGCAACGGGATATTGCCCCGAGCAGTGATTTCAGCCATGGCGGCCAGGGCGTCGGTACGGAAGTCCGCCGCCGAATAGCTCTCGGCCGGGTCGATGATGTCGATCAGTTTATGCGGATATTGGGCCAACAACGTTTTTGAAGGCTTGGCGGTACCGATGTCCATGTCCCGGTAAACCAGGGCAGAGTCGACACTGATCAGCTCGCACGGCAACACCTTGGTCAGCTCGATGGCCAGGTCGGTCTTGCCGGCGGCCGTGGGGCCCATCAGGAAAATGGCGGGGGGCAAGGCACTCATCAACGGCCGCGCAAGAACAGTTTGTCCAGATCGTCCAGGCCCATCTGGGTCCAGGTCGGTCGGCCATGGTTGCATTGGCCACTGCGCTCGGTGTTTTCCATGTCGCGCAACAACCCGTTCATTTCCGGCAGGGCCAGGCGGCGATTGGCGCGGATGGCGCCGTGGCAGGCCATGGTGCCAAGCAGTTCGTTGATGTGCGCCTGGATGCGGTCGCTGGTGCCGTATTCCATCAGGTCGGCCAACACGTCAGCCACCAGTCGATTGGCTTCGGCCTGCTTGAGCAGTGCGGGAATCTGGCGGATTGCCAGGGTTTCCGGCCCGAGGCGCTGCAATTCGAAACCCAGCTTCTGGAACACGCCGTGATGCTCTTCGGCGCAATCGGCTTCCCGCTGGCTGACCGCCAGGGACTCGGGTACCAACAGCGGCTGGCCGCTGAGACCTTCGCTGGCCATGGCGATCTTCAGGCGTTCGTACATGATCCGCTCATGGGCGGCATGCATGTCTACCAGCACCAGGCCATGGGCGTTTTCCGCCAGGATGTAGATGCCCTTGAGCTGTGCCAGGGCATAGCCCAACGGTGGAATATCACCGCCGCCTTCCGGCAAGGCAACCGCCGCGCCCGGCTCGGCACCCGGCAGTGGCGCAAAAAACTCGCGATAGGCCGCCTGGGCCTCGGCTACCGGCACTGTCGACTGCGGGCGCGGGGTGTATTGATACTGATAGCCAGCCCCCGAGCCGGAGCCCGGCGCCGTATAAGCAGGCTGTTGCTGTGGCGATTGCAGCAAGTTGGCGGCCAGGCTCATTTCGCCTTGGGGACCGAACTCACCCGCCTGCGGACCACTTGGCCGCACCACCGCCGTCACAATCGGCGCAGACAACTGATCATCCGGGCGCACATCGCCCAGGGCGCGGTGCAGCGTGCCATAGAGGAAGTCATGCACCATGCGCCCGTCACGGAAGCGCACTTCGTGCTTGGTCGGGTGCACGTTGACGTCGACCACCGATGGGTCGACCTCAAAAAACAGCACAAACGTCGGATGCCGCCCGTTGAACAGCACGTCGCGATATGCCTGGCGCACCGCGTGGGCCACCAGCTTGTCGCGCACCGCTCGACCATTCACAAAGAAGTACTGCAAGTCCGCCTGGCTACGGGAGAACGTCGGCAACCCGACCCAACCCCACAGACGCAAGCCATTACGCTCTATTTCAATCGGCAGCGCCTGTTCCAGGAAACCCGCGCCGCATACCGCCGCTACACGGCGGGCGCGGGCGGCGTCGTCATTGGCTTCGTGCAGGCTGAGGATCGTCTTGCCGTTATGGCGCAGATGGAACGCCACATCGAAACGGGCCAGGGCCAGGCGCTTGATGACTTCTTGCAGGTGATCGAATTCGGTTTTTTCGGCCTTGAGGAATTTGCGGCGCGCCGGCGTGTTGAAGAACAGGTCACGCACTTCCACCGAGGTACCCACCGGGTGCGCAGCTGGCTGGACCCGAGGCGCCATGTCGCGGCCTTCGGTCTCTACCTGCCAGGCCTGATCGGCGCTGCGGGTACGGGACGTCAGGGTCAGGCGGGCCACGGAACTGATGGAGGCCAGGGCCTCGCCGCGAAAGCCCAGGCTCATCACCCGCTCAAGGTCTTCCAGGTCGCGAATCTTGCTGGTGGCGTGACGGGCCAGGGCCAGCGGCAGGTCATCGGAAGAGATGCCGCTGCCGTCGTCGCGCACGCGCAGGAGTTTGACGCCGCCTTGCTCCACGTCGACATCGATACGCTTGGCGCCGGAGTCGATGCTGTTCTCCAGCAACTCCTTGATCACCGACGCCGGACGCTCAACCACCTCGCCCGCGGCAATCTGGTTGGCCAGGCGCGGGCTGAGCAGTTCGATGCGCGAGCCGCTGTTCAACTGTGATTCGCTCATTACTGCGCCGCCAATTCAGTGCCAGGAATGGTCAACACCTGGCCGACTTTCAACTCATCGGTTTTCAGGTTATTCGCGCTGCGCAACGTTGCGGGTGAAACCTGGAAGCGCACGGCCAGCATGGCCAGGGTGTCGCCGGGCTGCACGCGATGATCACGTGGGCCCTGGGCGATCTTCCCGGAGTCACGCAGCCAGGCAATGTAGGTGCCCGGCGGCGGGTTCTGCTGGAAGAACTGTCGGATACCGGCGCTGATCGAACGCGCCAGCGCTTGCTGGTGGCTGGCACTGGCCAGCTTGGACGCTTCGTTGGAGTTGGAGATAAACCCGGTTTCCACCAGGATCGACGGGATATCCGGCGACTTCAACACCATGAAACCCGCCTGCTCCACCCGCTGTTTGTGCAGCGAAGTGACCCGACCGATATTGCTCAGGACCTTCTGGCCAACGTTCAGGCTGGAGGTCAACGAAGCCGTCATCGACAGGTCGAGCAGCACGCCGGCGAGCATTTTGTCCTTGTCATCCAGGGACACGTTGCCAGCCCCGCCGATCAAGTCGGAACGGTTTTCACTGTCGGCCAACCAGCGGGCAGTCTCGGAAGTAGCACCCCGATCGGACAGCGCGAACACCGACGCACCGAAGGCGGCGGTCGAAGGTGCGGCGTCGGCATGGATCGATACAAACAGATCGGCACCCTTCTTACGTGCGATTTCGGTACGGCCACGCAACGGAATGAAGTAGTCGCCGGTACGGGTCAACTCGGCGCGATAACCTTTCATCGCATTGACCTGACGCTGCAGCTCACGGGCAATGGCCAATACCACGTCTTTTTCATGCTGGCCGCGTGAACCGGAAGCGCCGGGGTCTTCACCGCCGTGACCGGCGTCGATCACCACGATAATGTCGCGCTTGCCCGCGGGGGCCGGTGGTAGTGGCGGCAACTTGACCTGCGGCTGCGACGGGTTGACCGGCACGGCAGGGACTGTGGCAACGCTCGGGGTTGGCGCTGGCGGCGGGTTGGCATCGGCGGCGTTGTCGAACAGGTCGACCACAAGCCGGTTACCGTATTGGGCATTCGGCGCCAGGGAGAAGCTTTTCGGGGTCACGACCTTTTTCAGGTCGATAACCACACGCAGATCGGTCGGCGTACGCTGGGCCGAACGCATGGAGGTAATCGGGGTGTTGGCGGTGGACACTTTGAGCGGCGCGGCCAGGGTCGCACCGTTGATGTCGATCACCAAGCGATCGGGCGCCGTCAGGGTAAAGACGCTGTGCTGGACCGGGCCAGACAGGTCGAACACCAGTCGCGTGTTATCCGGCGCTCGCCACAGGCGAACACTTTTCACCTGTGAAGCAGCCAGAGCATTGACAGTCATTGCCGCAAGCAACACTCCCACGACAGCAACCAACGCGCGAAAGCGCATACCTAACCCCACCAATTATTTGAATTCCAATGCCAAAGCGGCACACCAAGACTGGCCGCGCGCACCCTGGGGCAACAACTTCAACTGACGTCCATGCTCATGCGGCGTAATGGTAATGGTCATGTCAGGCTTTGGCAAAAAGCCTGTGCCTTTATCTGGCCACTCGATCAGGCACAACGCGTCTTCGTCGAAGTAATCCCGGATGCCCATGTACTCCAGTTCTTCAGGGTCAACCAGACGATAAAGGTCGAAGTGGAAAGCTCGCACTTCGCCAATTTCGTAGGGCTCTACCAGAGTGAACGTAGGGCTTTTCACCGCCCCCGTGTGGCCCAAACCGCGAATAATGCCGCGCGAGAGGGTGGTTTTACCCGCGCCCAAGTCGCCCTCAAGAAAGATCAGCCCTGCACCCGCCGTCACCTGGGCAATGCGATGACCGAACGCGACCATCGCGTCTTCATCGGCCAGAAAAAGGGTTACTTCAGACACGGCGACTGCTCCTCCAGCAATTGACGAACGGCAGGTATCAGATCGCTGGCAGCCAGCCCACGACCAAAGGTGCCTTGGCGAGCCCCCGCCGTGGCGTGCAACCACACAGCCAGGCAACTCGCCTCATAGGCCGGCATGCCTTGGGCCAACAAAGCGCCGACCAGGCCAGCCAGCACATCGCCCAGCCCCGCCGCGGCCATCGCGGGATGGCCCTGATCACAACGGGAAACCCGGCCGTCCGGGCTGGCAATCAAACTGCCAGCACCCTTGAGGATAGCTACTGCATTGAATTTCTGGCTTAAAGCGCGCGCCACCTTAAGGCGATCGGCCTGAACCTCGGCTGTCGAGAGCCCCATCAAGCGCGCCGCCTCGCCAGGGTGCGGGGTGATGACCGAGCCAGCCGGTAAGTTGACACCGCCCGTTGCCAGTTGATTCAACGCGTCCGCGTCCCAGACCTGCGGCTGCCGGGCGTTGGCGGCAACCGACAACAGGCTTTTACCCCAGGATGCCTCGCCAAGGCCGGGGCCAATGACGATGACCGAGATTTTTTCCAGCAACCCCATCAGTTGGTTAGCCGAACTGACGCCAAGGGCCATGACCTCGGGCAAGCGCGCCAGGGCTGCCGGTACATGCTCCGGACGCGTCGCCAGGGACACCATGCCGGCGCCACTGCGCAAGGCGCTTTCCGCGCTCAGCAGCGCAGCGCCGCCAAAGCCGCGGTCGCCACCGATGACCAACAGATGGCCGAACTGGCCTTTATGGGCATCCGAGGAACGCGCAGCCAGTTGCGGCAAGTGGCCGGGCAACAGTGACTGAACGTCGGTTATTTCGTGTTTTGTCTGCGGCATGCGTCTTCAAGCTCCGATGTCTGGCAGAATTATACGCATCTAACCCGTGGTTTCTCGTGTCTCATGCCTGCTATTACCTCCGATCTGCCCGCCCTCGCCCAATCGATCAAAGACTGGGGCCGCGAACTGGGCTTTCAACAAGTCGGCATCAGCGGCCTGGACCTGGCCGAGCATGAACAGCACCTGCAACGCTGGCTCGACGCGGGGTATCACGGCGAGATGGAATACATGGGCGCCCATGGCAGCAAGCGCTCCCACCCGGATGAGTTGGTGCCAGGCACCTTGCGCGTGATTTCGCTGCGCATGGACTACCTGCCCGGCGACACGCAAATGGCGCAATTGCTGGCCCAGCCGGAAAAAGCCTATATCTCGCGCTACGCCCTGGGCCGCGACTATCACAAGCTGATCAGAAAACGCGTACAACAACTGGCCGACCGCATTCAGGCGCAGATCGGCCCATTTGGCTTTCGCGCGTTTGTCGACAGCGCGCCGGTACTGGAAAAAGCCATCGCCGAACAAGCCGGGCTGGGCTGGATCGGTAAAAACACCTTGGTACTCAATCGCAAGGCCGGCAGCTATTTCTTTCTGAGCGAACTGTTTGTCGACTTGCCGCTACCGGTAGATGCTCCCCACAGCACCGAGCACTGTGGACGCTGCACCGCGTGCCTGGACATCTGCCCCACCAATGCCTTCGTCGGCCCCTATGTGTTGGACGCGCGCCGCTGCATTTCCTACCTGACCATCGAGCTCAAGAGCGCGATCCCCGAGGATCTGCGCCCGCTGATCGGCAATCGTGTGTTCGGTTGCGATGACTGTCAGATCGTTTGCCCATGGAATCGTTTCGCCCGCCCCACGGCCGAAGGCGATTTCAAGCCACGCCACAACCTGGATAACGCCGAACTGGCCGAGTTGTTCATGTGGGACGAGGATCAATTCCTCAGCAGCACCGAAGGTTCGCCGTTACGCCGTGCCGGTTATGAGCGCTGGTTGCGCAACCTGGCGGTGGGCCTGGGCAATGCACCGTCGAGCATCCCGGTGCTGGAGGCGCTGAAGGCCCGCCGGGATTACCCGTCGGAGCTGGTGCGCGAACACGTCGAGTGGGCGCTGAACCAGCACGCTACGCGTTAGTGCACATCGTCGTTGTAGACGAACTTGGGCATTTCCCAGTGAAAGCGGATCGCCAGCAACCTCAATAGAAAACCACTGAACAGCGTCAGCAAAATCGCCTGTTCGCTCGGCAGCTCCAGATACAGGCACAGCATGTAGAACCAGGCGGCAAGGAACGAGACGCTGGCGTACAACTCACGACGGAAGATCAGGGGAATGTCATTGCAGAAGATATCCCGCAAGATACCGCCGAACACCCCAGTGATCACACCACTGACCGAGGCCACCAGCATGCCGTGGCCCATTTCCAAAGCTGTCATGCAGCCGATCAGGGTGAACGCCACCAGCCCTACGGCGTCCAGCGCCAGGAACAGCGAGCGCAGGTGGCGCATCAGCGGCGCAATAAAGATCGTCACCAGCGCGGCGATAGAGGTCAGCACCAGGTATTCCGGGTGCTTGACCCATGTCAGCGGGTAATGCCCCAGCAACACATCGCGCACCGACCCGCCACCCAGAGCGGTGACGCAAGCGATCAACACCACCCCGAACCAGTCCATGCCACGCCGCCCGGCGGACAGCGCGCCGGTCATGGCTTCGGCAGTAATGGCGATGAGGTAGAGCATCAGCAGCATGGTGGCGGTCCTTCCAGAGAGGCGCGCAGTCTAATCATTTGGTGATGGCACCAAAAGGGGGCGTTCGGCGAAAGACCGCGTCGACCCTATCGCAGGCAAGCCAGCTCCCACATTTGGATTTGTGAATACGTTCAACTGTGGGAGCTGGCTTGCCTGCGATGGCGCCGGTTCAGGCGCCACCCATTCAAGCCTTGATGAAATGCTTGCGGTAATACTGCAACTCGGCGATCGACTCGCGAATATCATCCAACGCCAGGTGTGTGCTGCCTTTATGGAAGCTGTCTTTGACTTCCGGCGCCCAGCGCGCTGCCAGCTCTTTAAGCGTCGAAACATCCAGGTTGCGGTAGTGGAAGTAGCTTTCCAGCCCTTTCATGTGGGTATAAAGGAAGCGACGGTCCTGGCAGATGCTGTTGCCGCAGATCGGCGACTTGCCCTTGGGTACCCACTTCTCCAGGAAGGCAATGGTTTCGGCCTCGGCCTCAGCCATGCTGATGCGACTGTCACGCACGCGCTGGGTCAGGCCGGAGTTGCCGTGGGTGCGGGTGTTCCACTCGTCCATGGTGGCCAAGACGGCATCGCTGTGGTGGATGGCAATCACCGGACCTTCGGCCAAGGTGTTGAGATTGCTGTCGGTGACAATAGTCGCCATCTCGATGATGACGTCGGTGTCGGGGTTCAGACCGGTCATTTCCAGATCGATCCAAATCAGGTTCTGTGGGTTTTGCATGGCTTGATTCTCTTGGCACCTTGGCGTAGCTGCGCAGTTTAGCAGGCGGGGCCGTGCTAGACTCGCGACCGTTTTACCTAACCTTTGCATTATCGACACGGAACACCCATGGCCAAACGCCAGCTCAATCGCCGCCAAAACTGGCGCATCGAAAAGATTCAAGGTGAACGCGCCGCTCGCGCCGCCAAACGTGAATCCTCCGCCGTGGAAGCGCTCGAAGGCGGCGACCTTGGCCCTGAACAAACAGGCCTGGTGATCGCGCACTTCGGTGTGCAGGTCGAAGTCGAGGCGCTGGAAGGCGAGCTCGCCGGCCAGGTGTTCCGTTGCCACCTGCGCGCCAACCTGCCTGCGCTGGTGACTGGCGACCAAGTGGTATGGCGTGCCGGCAACCAGGGCATCGGCGTGATCGTCGCCCAATTGCCGCGTACCACCGAACTGCGCCGCCCCGACAGCCGCGGCCAGCTCAAGCCGGTGGCCGCCAACGTCGACATGATCGTGATCGTGTTCGCGCCGCTGCCCGAGCCCCATGCCAACCTGATCGACCGCTATCTGGTCGCGGCCGAACACGCCGGCATCCGCCCGCTGTTGCTGCTGAACAAATTCGACTTGATCGACGAACAGAACGCCCCGGCACTCAACGCATTGCTGGCGGTGTACCGCACCCTCGGTTACCCGGTGCTGGAAGTCTCGGCCCATCACGGCAATGGCATGGAACAGCTGCAACAGCAGTTGGACGGCCGTATCAGCGTGTTTGTCGGCCAGTCGGGCGTAGGCAAGTCGTCGCTGGTCAACAGCCTGCTGCCGGAAGTCGAGACCCGTGTCGGCCCGCTGTCGGAACTGTCCGGCCAGGGCACCCACACCACCACCACCGCGCGGCTGTTCCACTTCCCAGGTGGCGGTGAGCTGATCGACTCCCCGGGCATTCGGGAATTTGGCCTCGGCCACGTCAGCCGCAGCGATGTGGAAGCGGGCTTCATCGAGTTCAACGACCTGATCGGCACTTGCCGTTTCCGCGACTGCAAACACGACCGCGAGCCGGGCTGCGCGCTGCTCAAGGCATTGGAAGATGGCCGCGTGCAGCAGCAACGCATGAACAGCTATCGTTCGATTATTGCGAGCTTGCCTGAGAGCAGTTACTAAACTGCCCCTACCAAAAGGCCGCGATCATCGCGGCCTTTTTGTATGTGGATTACGATCCGGGTGCCGGCGCAGGCACCGTAGGATCCTTCATCCCACCGTCATCAAACAGGTTCAGCTTCTGCCGCAGTTCATGGGGCGGCAACGGCTCCTGCTCTGGTGGAAGAGCGTTCGGATCCGCCGGCACTTCACCCGGTGCGCCGTCGCCTTGGACCGGTGCTGGTTTGGCCCCTTGATCACCCTCAATCGCACGCTGAGCCTTTTTGGTCAGCACCACGATATCAATCCGGCGATTGACCGGGTTGAACGGGTCCGCGGAATCAAACAACTGCGAGGAAGCAAACCCCACCACTCGCGCCACTTGCGGGTCCGGGTAGCTGCCAGCCACCAGCGCGCGGCGTGCGGCGTTGGCACGGTTGGCCGAGAGTTCCCAGTTACCGAAGTCGCCCTGGCCCGCATACGGCTTGGCATCGGTGTGGCCACTAATACTGATCTTGTTCGGCACCGCCTTGATGGTGTCGGCCATGGCCAGCAGGATGTCTTCGAAATACGGCTTCAAGCGTGCGCTGCCGGAGTCGAACATCGGCCGGTTGGCGGCGTCAGTGATCTGGATACGCAAGCCCTCAGGCGTGATTTCGAAGGAGATCTGGTCCTTGAACTTCAGCAGTTGCGGGTTTTCCTCAACCTTGGTCTGCAACTCCTTCAGCAGCAATTCCAGACGTTCCTGTTCGACTTGCTCAGCCATGGCCTCGACGGTGTCGCGCTCGACTGGAATCTTTTCCTGAGGAGCTTCGGTCTTGACCTCCGGGTTGATGGTGCGCTCAGGCGCCAACTGCGGCGAGCCGCCCAGGTCGATCACAAAAGGCGTACCACTTTCCGAGAAACCAATCGGGTCTTTGAAGTAACCGGCAATGGCGATCTTTTGTTCCGGTGTGGCGGTGGACATCAGCCACAGCACCAGGAAGAACGCCATCATCGCCGTCGCAAAGTCGGCGAAGGCGATTTTCCAGGCGCCGCCATGATGCCCCGCAGCGAAGCGCTTGACGCGCTTGATGATTATCGGCTGGTTGTTTTCCATGGCTTAGCGACCGCGAACCGCTTGTTCCAGCTCGGCAAAACTTGGGCGATGTTTCGGGTACAGCACCTTGCGCCCGAACTCCACCGCCAGCGACGGCGGCATACCGGAGGCCGAAGCCACCAGGCACGCCTTGATCGCCTCGTAGAGATTCACTTCTTCCTTGGCGTCATGGGCCAGGGAAGTCGCCAGCGGGCCAAAGAAACCGTAGGCCGCGAGAATACCGAAGAAGGTACCCACCAGAGCCGCACCCACGTGCATGCCGATGGCCTTCTGGTCGCCTTCGCCCAAGGAAGCCATGGTCACCACGATACCGAGTACTGCCGCGACGATACCGAAACCCGGCATACCGTCGGCAATGCCAGTGACGGCGTGGGAAGGATGTTCGAGTTCTTCCTTGAGGCTGAACAGCTCCATGTCGAACAGGCCTTCCAGCTCATGGGGGGCCATGTTGCCGGAGGACATGATGCGCAGGTAGTCACAGATGTAGGCCGTCATGCGCTCATCTTTGAGCACGGCCGGGTACTTGGCGAAAATCGGGCTGGCAGCAGCGTCTTCGATATCGCCTTCGATGGCCATCATGCCTTCGCGGCGGCTCTTGTTGAGGATCTCGTAGATCAGGCCCAGCACTTCCAGGTAGAAGGTGTGGGAGAAGCGCGAGCTGAACATGCCCAGCGACTTCTTGATCACGTGCATGGTCATGTAGCCGGGGTTGGCCTGCAAGAAAGCACCAAACGCAGCGCCGCCGATAATCAGCACTTCGAAGGGCTGGATCAATGCGGCAATTTTACCGTGGGACAGGACGTACCCACCGAGCACGCTTGCGATGACGACGATGATGCCGATAATTTTAGCCATAGGAGATTGGTACTTGCGCCGTCGGGTTCATGGACATAGTGGGTGCAGCTGAAAAACTCTTGTTCTACTTATCGGCAAAACTGCGCCAGACTATAGCCCGTTAAGGCGAAAAGCCAATTCGGCCCGTTCCGGGCGTGTTGAATGCAAGTGATGATCGCGCCCCAATCATGGCTAATGAAACGACAGTCCCAACTACAAAACCCACCACCCTCGCCGCTTGGATCAAGCGCCTGGATGAGGTGCCGCTGCCTGTTCCCCAAGCCAGCCATGAACGTGTGTGCAAAGCCATTCGCGACAGCCGCAGTTCATTACGAGATATTGCCGAGCTGATGCAAAACAGCCCGGCGCTGGTACTCAGCGTGATGCGCGAGGCCAACAGCCACACCCACGGCAGCATGGCAGAGCCGGCGGAAAACCTTGAAGTGGCGCTCAACCGCCTCGGCCTCAAGCGCGCTGAAGAACTGCTGGCGCGCCTGCCCTCGGTGCCCGCTCAGGAAATTCCCGTGGCGTTGCGCCAATTGTTGCTGGTGAGCCAGCACGCCTCGCAGCAAGCCAACGGTTTGTTCGGCAGCCGCCTGGCGCGTTTGTGGCAAGACATTCACTGGGGCAGCCTGCTGTTTCTGTCGCCGTTGTGGCCGATGGCCGTCGCTTATCCCAAACTCCTGGAAAAATGGGAGTTGCGGGTGATTCACAAGGGCCAGTCGGCGCACCAGGTCGAGCATGAGCTGTTCGGCGTACGACTGTTGGATTTGTGCCTTGGCTTGACCGAAGCCTGGCACTTGCCGATCTGGGTGTCCCAAGGCTACCACCTGCTCTTGAGCGAACAGCGCCTGCTGGTCAAAGCGCTGCATATCGCCCGCGAAGACGAGGCGCTGCGCCACCAGCAACTGCTGGATGCCGAACCCAACCTGCGGCGCTGGCTGAACCAGCCGGCCAATACAGTACTGCTGGCCAACGGCCTGGCACTGTCGGCCCAGGAGTCCTGGACCTGCCCGCACACAGAACGCTGGCAATACCTCACTGCGCTCTACCTGCAAGAACCTCTGGGCGACGTACAGCAACAGGTCCACCAACAAGCGGTGATCAGCGCCCGCCACACCTTGATGCCTGACCTATGGCACCCGGCGTTGTCGCTTATCTGGCCGTGGCATGTGCAGAAGATCCATCGCGGCCTGTTGCCCGCGCCGCCGCCCACCGCCGAAGCCTTGGCCGTGTGGCGCAAGCGTTGCACCGAACTGCTGGTCGAACCGAGCCGCTTCGCCAACGCCATGCACCTCACTACTTGTGCCAAAGAAGCCTTGGTGGCCAGCGGTATGCAACGTGTGTTGCTGCTCATGGCAGACCGCGCCTTGAGTACGTTGCGTGTGCATCAAGCCGATGGTCTGCCGAAGGATGCCGCGCACCTGAGCCTGGACGTGGTCAACAGCACGCTGCTGCAGCGCCTGCTGGAAAAATCCGCCCAGGTACGCCTCACACCCGACAACCATGCGCAGTTCTCTGCGCTGCTGCCACCGGTCCTGCGTCGCCTGTTTACCGGCGAGCACCTGTTGCTGCGATCCCTGAGCTGCAATGGCCGCGTGGTCATGCTGATGGTCGCCGACCAGGGTGGCGGGCCATTCTCGGAAACCACCGTGCAAGCCTTCGGCAAAACCGCCCAATGCATCGAGAAAGCGCTGCACAGCTTTACCAACCGCAGCGCTTGATGCTTGCGCTACAATCCCGATCCTTTATCGCCGACATTTGTGCCCAGGAGACCTCACATGCCTGACTTCTCTGGCTTGCCGCTGGTGATCGAATCCAGCGACCTGCAAGGTCGCCTTGATGCCGAACACCTGATTCTGGTGGACCTCACCAGCGCCGCCCGCTACGCCGAAGGGCATATCCCCGGCGCGCATTTCGTTGACCCCAAGCGCACCCAACTGGGCCAGCCTCCCGCCCCCGGCTTACTGCCGAGCAAGGCCGAGCTGGAAGCACTGTTCGGCGAACTGGGCCACACCCCGGACGCGACCTACGTGGTCTACGACGACGAAGGCGGTGGCTGGGCCGGGCGTTTTATCTGGATGCTCGACGTGATCGGCCACCCGAAATACCACTACCTGGACGGTGGCCTGCTGGCTTGGCTGGAAGGCCAGCACCCGGTTTCCACCGAGGTGCCCGCTCCCGTCGGCGGCCCGGTCAGCCTGACGCTGCACGAAGGCCCTACCGCCACCCGTGAGTACCTACAAAGCCGACTCGGCGCCGCCGACCTGGGCATCTGGGACGCACGCGGCCCGCTGGAGTATTCCGGCGAAAAAGTACTCGCAGCCAAAGGCGGGCACATCCCCGGCGCGGTGAACTTCGAATGGACCGCCGGCATGGACAAGGCGCGCAACCTGCGCATCCGCCGCGATATGCCACAGATCCTCGAGGACCTCGGGCTGACCCGCGACAAAGAAATCATCACCCACTGCCAGACTCACCATCGCTCTGGCTTCACCTACCTGGTGGCCAAGGCGCTCGGTTATCCGCGAGTCAAAGGTTATGCCGGTTCCTGGGGCGAATGGGGCAACCACCCCGACACCCCCGTTGAGATTTAAGGTTTAAGGACACTTAATGAAAAAGCAGTTGTTTATCCTCAGCCAGTACCTATTGCCACACCACTTGCTGTCGCGCCTGGCCGGCTGCATTGCCGAGTGCCGCGTACGCTGGTTCAAGAACGCCTTCACCAGCTGGTTCGCCAAGCGCTATCAGGTGGACATGTCCCAGGCCCTGGTTGAAGACCTGACCGCCTACGAGCACTTCAACGCGTTCTTCACCCGTGCGCTGAAAGACGGCGCACGCCCGCTGGATCCAACCCCAGGTGCGGTATTGAGCCCTGCCGACGGCGCTGTCAGCCAGCTTGGCCCGATCGAACACGGCCGGGTATTCCAGGCCAAAGGCCACAGCTTCAGCGTGCTGGAACTGCTGGGTGGGGATGCGGCGCTGGCTGCACCGTTCATGGGCGGTGATTTCGCCACTATTTACCTGTCGCCGAAGGACTACCACCGTGTGCACATGCCGCTGGCAGGTACGTTGCGCGAGATGGTGTACGTGCCAGGGCGGATTTTTTCGGTAAACCAGACCACCGCTGAAAACGTGCCGGAGCTGTTTGCACGCAACGAGCGCGTTGTCTGCCTGTTCGACACCGAACGCGGTCCGATGGCCGTGGTATTGGTAGGCGCGATGATCGTCGCGTCGATTGAAACCGTGTGGGCCGGCCTGGTGACACCGCCGAAGCGTGAGCTGAAGACCTTCCGCTACGACGAAGCGGCGCGGGCGCCGATTCATTTGGAGAAAGGCGCGGAGCTGGGTCGCTTCAAGCTGGGCTCGACCGCCATCGTGCTGTTCGGGCCGGATCAGGTGAAGTGGGCAGAAGAGTTGGTGGCGGGTACGCCAGTGCAGATGGGTCAAGGTATCGCAACACCTAAAGCCTGACACAGAACCCAATGTGGGAGGGGGCTTGCCCCCGATGGCGGAGTACCAGTTAACACATCATTAACTGAACCACCGCTATCGGGGGCAAGCCCCCTCCCACATTTTTTACCGCATATCTTCAGTTACAGCTGACCATCACGGTCGCGAAAGCCCAGCAGATACAACACGCCATCCAACCCCAAGGTCGAAATCGCCTGCTTGGCCGACTGTTTCACCAACGGCTTGGCACGGAACGCCACACCCAACCCGGCAATCGCCAGCATCGGCAAGTCGTTCGCACCGTCACCGACCGCAATGGTCTGTTCCAGACGCAGACCTTCCTTGTGAGCCAGTTCCTTCAGCAAGTCAGCCTTGCGCTGTGCATCAACAATCGGCTCAACCGCCACACCGGTCACTTTGCCGTCGATCACTTCCAGCTCGTTGGCGAACACATAGTCGATGCCCAGCTTGGCCTGCAATTGCTTGGCGAAGTAGGTAAAGCCGCCAGACAGGATCGCCGTCTTGTAACCCAGGCGCTTGAGTTCAGCGAACAGCGTTTCGGCACCTTCGGTCAGGCGCAGCGATGCACCAATCGAGTCCAGCACACTCACATCCAACCCCTTGAGCAGCGCCAGGCGCTCCTTGAAGCTGGCGCGAAAGTCCAGCTCGCCGGCCATGGCGCGCTCGGTAATCTCGGAGACCTGCTCGCCTACACCCGCCGCCTTGGCCAGTTCGTCGATGACTTCGGCCTCGATCAGCGTGGAGTCCATGTCGAACACCGCCAGGCGACGGTTGCGACGGAACAGTGAGTCTTCCTGGAAGGCGATATCGACATTCAGCTCCTGAGCCACGCTCAGGAATTCGGCGCGCAATGCTTGTGGATCAGCCGGTTCACCGCGCACGGAGAACTCGATGCAGCCCTTGCCTTTATCGGCCGGCGTATCCAACGGCATACGACCCGACAGACGGTCAATATGGTCGATATTCAAACCATACTGGGCCGTGATCGAACTGACGCGCTGCAATTGTTCAGCCGTCACTTTGCGGGTCAACAGGGTCACGATGTGGCGTTTTTTACCCTGACCGTCGACCCAATGCTGGTAATCGGCTTCGGACACCGGCGTGAATCGCACCTGTTGATCGAGCTTATACGCCGTAAACAGGATGTCTTTGAGTACCGAAGACGCCTGCTCGGTGCTCGGAATTTCGACGAGGATGCCAAAGGACAAGGTGTCGTGGATCACCGCTTGGCCAATGTCGAGAATGTTCACACCACCCTGGGCCAACACACCGGTAATGGCAGCGGTGAGACCCGGGCGGTCTTCACCGGTGATGTTTATCAGGACAATTTCGCGCAAAGCGCACCCCCAGGCTGGAAAAAAACCGCATTCTACCCACTTTCAGTGACCATCGGGCACAGCCAGCGCTTTGCCGGCCCTAGGCCTGTCGCTATACTGCGCGTCAACTTCACGGACCAAGAGCCGAGCGCAAGTGAACCGGCCCACGCCAGTAAAAACCGATAACTTCTTCCTGCTGATCTTCCGGGCACTGCGCCACCGCCGTGTACCGATCGCATTACGCATCGCCAGCCATAACGTGATCCTGGTCGCTCTGGCCTTGGTGATCTACGCCTGCGTGATGGGTTTGCAATTCAAGCAGGCCATGCACGAGCAAGCCGACGCCCTGGGCGCGAGCCTGACGACGCAGACCGCCACCTCGGCGACTGAGTTGCTGGTGTCCAACGACATCCTCAGCCTGAACGTGCTGCTCAACAACCTGACCAAGAACCCGCTGGTGGCCCACGCCGCTATCTATAGCGTGGACAACCGGATCATGGCCGAAGCCGGGCAGCGCCCGAAGAACGGTCTGCTGGGTGAGGCCGAGGGTCTGTATTCGAGCAACATCACGTTCCAGGATGTGAAGGCCGGTCAGTTGCGTATCAGCTTGGATATGCAGCAATTCCAGCAGCCGATGACCATCAGCCTGCAAAGCATGGGCATTCTCAGCGCCATTCTGCTGGCACTGGCACTGGCCTTGAGCCTGCGTCTGGGTCGGCACATCTCCACGCCGCTGATGCAATTGCGCATCTGGCTGCGGGATATCGACGAACACACCCCGGCCACCGACCGACAGGACGAAATCGGCGACCTCGCCCGCCAGCTCCACGCAAGCTTTGCCCCGGAGCCAGTGGTGCGCGAGCCGGAACCCGAGCCTGAGCCGGAATATGACGACACCGACGAGCCTGAGTTTGAAGTCCGCGATCTGCGTGACCCAGGCTTTGACGAAAGCGCCCCGGTAGCCGGACTGAAGGCAGCACCGCGCCATGTGGTCAAGGCTGAAGAAGACGAGTTGGACGACGAAGACCCGTTTGCCGACCTGCGCGACACTTCGGCCGCCGCACCAGTCGTTGCGCCCAAGCCGATGCCAGTGAAGAACGCCGAACCCCAGCACAGCGCGGTATTGGCTGTGCAACTGGGCGCCCAAGAGCAACTGCGTCGCCTGCCCCGTGCCCGCCTGACAGAACTGCTGGAGCGCTACCGTGATTGCCTCGACCAAGCCGCGTCGCTGTATCAAAGCGAACTGCACACCCTGAACGATGGCAGCACGCTGATGTTGTTCCACAGCGAAGACAGTGGCGAAGACTACCTGACCAACGCCATCTGCTGCGGCGAGCTGCTACGCGCCCTAGGCCATGCCCTGCAGATCGAAGTGGCCGACAGCGGCATTACCTTGCAGTTGCAACTGGGCCTGACGGTCGGTGATGACCTGTTTGGTATGAGCCAGATCGACTTGTTGCTGACAGAAATCGCCCAGGACGCGCTGGCCCTGTCCCAACACAGTCGTAACCTGCTGCTGGTGGAGCGCAAGATCAGTGAAGACACCTTGATCCGCCAGCGCGCGCGCATCCGTCCGATCGCCAGCCCTGAAGGTGCGAGCTGTGTGGAACGGTTGATGGAACCGTATCCGTCGATGCTGGAGCGGCAGCTGGCGCGGATGCATGAGACCCGTACCAAGCCCTGACGGGCATCGCGAAACCAATGTGGGAGGGGGCTTGCCCCCGATGGCGGAGTGTCAGTCAATGCATGTATCGACTGATCTACCGCTATCGGGGGCAAGCCCCCTCCCACATTTTGTTTGCCTGCAATTCAGCTTAGAAGCGGAACACTTCCATATCCGTACGAATCGGCGTAGCCATCGGCATCTTCGGCTTTTCCGGCGCTGCTGGCCTGGCCTGTGCCGGGGCACTCTGCTTGCGCGGGGCCTCGGCGACTGCTGGCTGATTGGCCAGCGGCTTGATCGCCACCGACAGTTGCTGCGCCAAATGCTGTAACAACACGCCCTGGGCCTGGACCTGGGACGCGGTAGTGCCGGCGTGTTCTTCCTGCAGGTGCACGATGCGGTTATCGCGCACCTGGCCGCGGCGGTCGATCAAGCGCCATTGCGCATCGAGGATCGCCGGCTGCGAAATCCCGGAGTCGAGTCGGGTAATCGTCAGCAAGACCTGAACATCCGGGGTAAAGCCGGTGGGTGCAGGTGCCAGGACCACACGCTGGCTGTCCAGTTGACCCGCGACCTGGCGCAACATCAGTTGGTTGATATCGGCCGACAGACTGCCCGCCCAACGCCCATCCGTTGAACCTTGCAGGCTGCCGTCGCTCTGACGTTGTAGCAGCGTTTCGCGTTGCAGGTAATCGGCAACGATTACCGGACCCAGCAATACGGCCATGCCAGCCGTTTGGGCTGGCTGAGCCGGACTTCCGCTGTCCAGCTGGTACAGCGACACCGGTTGGTGTGTGCTGCAACCCGCCAACCCCAAAAGGCCAGCGAGCATCAAAAATAGAGGAAGGCGTGGAGCAGTCATCATCCCATCCAGGTGGCTGCCACAAGGCAAACCACAATGTAATACTAAAAATAACCTAAACACGCTCGGCCACGCCGGCGCTGGAAAGGCCATATCATCCGTGAATATGCGCCATGACTCCAGCGCCAAAGCGTCGATCTACGGGTTAAATCGTAGATCGAGAGCCTTAGTCCGCCTTAAACAGGCGCTTCCACCAACAAAGCATCCACTCGCTGGAACCCTCTCGGCAGCTTGTTACCCCGCCGACCGCGCTCGCCCTTGTAGTGTTCAAGGTCGTCAGGGCGCAGCGACAGTGTGCGCTTGCCAGCCTGAAGCACCAGAGTGGCGCCTTCCGGGATCACGGCGATGTCGGTCACGTACTCTTCGCGACTGGCCACGCGCTCCCCGGGAATCCCGATGATCTTGTTACCCTTACCCTTACCCAACTGCGGCAGGTCGCTGATCTTGAATACCAGCAAACGGCCTTCGGTGGTCACCGAGGCCAGCCAGTTGCTCTCACGATCATCCACCGGGCGCGGCAGGATCACCTTGGCGTTGTTCGGCAGGCTCAACAGTGCCTTGCCCGCCTTGTTCTTGGCCTGCAGGTCTTCACCCTTGACCACGAAGCCGTAACCGGCGTCGGAAGCGATCACGTACAGCGAATCGTCGTCCGGCAGCAGCACACACTCGAAATTCGCCCCAGGTGGCGGCGTGAGACGCCCCGTCAGTGGCTCGCCCTGCCCTCGCGCCGAAGGCAACGTATGGGCCGGCACCGAATAACTGCGCCCGGTGGAGTCAATGAACACCGCAAACTGGTTGGAACGCCCAGCCGCGGCGGTCTTGAAACCATCACCTGCTTTATAGGAAAGGCCGGTGGCATCGATATCATGCCCTTTGGCAGAGCGAACCCAACCCTTTTCCGACAGAACGACGGTAATTTTCTCGTTTGGCAGCAGCTCGGTTTCTGTCAGGGCTTTCGCTTCAGCACGCTCAACAATCGGCGACCGACGGTCATCACCATAGGTTTCCGCATCTTTGATCAGTTCGCTACGCACCAACTTCTTGAGCTTGGCTTCGCTGCCCAGCAGGGCTTGCAGCTTGGCTTGTTCCTTGAGCAGCGCGTCTTGTTCGTCGCGCAGCTTCATTTCTTCCAGCCGCGCCAACTGGCGCAAGCGGGTGTCGAGAATGTAGTCCGCCTGGATCTCGCTCAGCTCGAAGCGCGCGATCAGCTCCGCCTTCGGGTGTTCGGCGGTGCGGATGATGTGGATCACTTCGTCCAGATTGAGGTAGGCAATCAGCAAACCGTCCAACAGGTGCAGGCGGCGCTCAACCTTGTCCAGGCGGAATTGCAGGCGGCGACGCACGGTCTGTACGCGGAACTCCATCCACTCCACCAGCAGGTTGCGCAGGTTCTTCAGCTGCGGCTTGCCATCCAGACCGATGATGTTGACGTTGACCCGGTAGCTGGACTCAAGATCCGTGCTGGCAAACAGATGCTGCATCAGCACTTCATGGTCGACCCGGCTGTTGGTCGGGATGATCACGATGCGGCATGGGTTTTCGTGATCGGACTCATCACGCAGGTCAGCAACCTGCGGCAGTTTCGACGGCTTGGCCTGCATCAGCGCGGCGATCTGCTCCAGCACCTTGGCGCCGGACACCTGGTGCGGCAGCGCGGTGACAATGATGTCGCCATCTTCGACGTGGTACACGGCACGCATGCGCACCGAACCTTTGCCGGTCTCGTACATCTTCAGCAAGTCGGCACGAGGCGTGATGATTTCCGCTTCGGTCGGGTAGTCCGGGCCCTGGATATGCTCGCAGAGCTGTTCGACCGTGGCTTTTGGCTCATCCAGCAAACGCACGCACGCCGTGGCGACTTCACGCAGGTTGTGCGGCGGCACGTCGGTGGCCATACCGACCGCGATACCGGTGGTGCCATTGAGCAGGATGTTCGGCAAACGTGCCGGCAACACCAAGGGTTCGTCGAGGGTGCCGTCGAAGTTCGGGCCCCAATCGGCCGTGCCCTGCCCCAGTTCGCTCAACAGTACTTCCGAGTAACGCGACAGGCGCGCTTCGGTGTACCGCATGGCAGCGAAGGACTTGGGATCATCCGGCGCACCCCAGTTACCTTGGCCGTCCACCAGCGTGTAGCGGTAACTGAACGGCTGCGCCATCAACACCATGGCTTCGTAGCAGGCCGAATCACCGTGGGGATGGAACTTACCGAGCACGTCACCGACGGTACGCGCCGATTTCTTGTGCTTGGAATCGGCGTCCAGGCCCAGCTCACTCATGGCGTAGATGATGCGCCGTTGCACGGGTTTCAGGCCGTCGCCGATATGCGGCAAGGCACGGTCCATGATCACGTACATGGAGTAGTTGAGGTAGGCATTTTCGGTGAAGTCAGCCAGCGACCGGCGTTCTACGCCATCTAAGCTGTCTGCAAGGATGTCACTCATGCGGGCCTCATCATGGTTAGGTAAGGCGCAGCGGAACTGCCGCCGCGCTGAGTCAATTCAAAAAAAGTGGGGGTCATGGCTGGGCGCTCCAGCCACCGGCCGGGGCGGCGAAACGATAGACCATCGGGCGTTTTTCACCATCGGCGCGCGGGCCGAAATTGTTGTCGATGCCCACCCAGGCACCCTCGGCATCCATCACCAGGGCTTCAGCCAGGCCATAGGGCTGGGCATAACGCCGATTGGGCGTCAGGGCCTCGTCGGCAAACGACCAGCACAGCTCAACCTTGGCCGTGACGGTGTCGCGCCGACAGATCTGGAACGCATTGCGCTCCAGCGTAAACAGCTTGCCGTTGTACAGCGCCAGGTCAGCAAAGTCCTTGGACACGACCTTGGCATTCTTGAACTGCGCCGGCTGCACTTCCTGACCCGCCTCGCTCAGCAGCACGCAAGGGCCGTCGCAATCCCACACGCTCTGCCCGCGCTTGATGGAGATCAAGCCGCGTCGCTCGCGTTCGGCGGCCAGCCAGATCTGATTGCCCTGCGGATTCACCGCCAGGCCCTCAAACAAGGCATTGAAGTGCAGCAACATGCCACTGGCCCGGGCTTCACGCACCATGCCTGGAGCGATTTTCAACCATTCAGCCGCGCCAGTAACCGGCACCTGCAGCACGGCTGCGTGGGCTTCGCTGACGATGTAACGATTACCCGCGGCATCGCAGGTGATGCCTTCAAAATCCAGGTCGCCACCGCGAATGAAGGACGCGGCCTTGGTGCGCGAACGCAACCCCCAGGGCAAACCGGAGTCGGGCACTGGCGGCACGTCGATCTTCAACACCTCTGCCTTCCAGGTCGGGGCGCCGATATCGAGCCGATAGATCTGGTCGTCATCACGGTCCGAAACCGTCCACAGGTCCTTGCCACACAAGGCCAGGCCCGACAGGTTTCCGCCGCGCATGCCGTCCACGGGGTGTTCGGAGACCAGTTTCAACTCCGTCACGGGCGCGGCAACCACCTGGGTGGTCGCCAGCCCGCTCAACATCAGGATCGCCAGGGCGAAACCTGTGCGCATCAGCCCAGAACCTCGGCCAGGTTGCCTTTGGATTCCAGCCAGGACTTACGGTCGCCGGCGCGCTTCTTGGCCAGCAACATGTCCATCATTTCAGTGGTGGCCGCGAAGTCATCCAAGGTCAACTGCACCAGGCGCCGAGTGTTCGGGTCCATGGTGGTTTCGCGCAGTTGCGGCGGGTTCATTTCACCCAGGCCCTTGAATCGCGTGACTTGTGGCTTGCCGCGTTTTTTCTCGGCCACCAGGCGGTCGAGGATGCCGTCGCGCTCGGCCTCGTCCAGAGCGTAGTAAATCTCCTTGCCCAGGTCGATCCGGTACAGCGGCGGCATGGCCACGTAAACGTGGCCGGCATCCACCAACGGGCGGAAGTGCTGGACGAACAGCGCACACAGCAAAGTGGCGATGTGCAGGCCGTCGGAGTCAGCGTCGGCGAGGATGCAGATCTTGCCGTAGCGCAGCTGGCTCATGTCCGCTGCGCCTGGGTCCACACCAATGGCCACGGCGATATTGTGCACTTCCTGGCTGGCCAGGACTTCGCTGCCGTCGACTTCCCAGGTGTTGAGGATCTTGCCGCGCAACGGCAGGATCGCCTGGAATTCCTTGTCCCGCGCTTGCTTGGCGGAACCGCCGGCGGAGTCACCTTCCACCAGGAACAGCTCGGAACGCATCGGGTCCTGCCCCGCACAATCGGCCAGTTTGCCGGGCAACGCAGGGCCTTGGGTGATGCGCTTGCGTTCGACCTTTTTGCTGGCCTTCAAGCGACGGCCAGCGTTGTTGATCGCCAGTTCAGCCAGGGCCAGGCCCAGCTCCGGGTGCTCGTTGAGCCACAGGCTGAAGGCGTCCTTGACCACACCGGAGACAAATGCTGCCGCTTCGCGAGACGACAAACGCTCCTTGGTCTGGCCGGAGAATTGCGGTTCCTGCATCTTCATCGACAGCACGAACGCAATGCGCTCCCACACGTCTTCCGGCGCCAGCTTCACACCGCGTGGCAACAGGCTGCGGTATTCGCAGAATTCACGCATGGCATCCAGCAAACCCTGGCGCAAACCGTTGACGTGAGTGCCGCCCTGAGCCGTAGGGATCAGGTTGACGTAGCTTTCCTGAACGCTGTCGCCGCCTTCGGGCAACCACAGCAGCGCCCAGTCGACCGCTTCTTTATTACCGGCCAGACTGCCGCAGAACGGTTCGTTGGGCAGGCGCTCGAAGTCGCTGACGGAATCGTCCAGGTAGGAACGCAGGCCGTCTTCGTAATGCCACTCGACCTTTTCACCGGTGCCTTTGTCTTCAAAGGTGACCAGCAGGCCCGGGCACAACACGGCCTTGGCCTTGAGCACGTGCTTGAGGCGGCTAATGGAGAATTTCGGCGAATCGAAGTATTTCGGGTCAGGCGCGAAGTACACGCTGGTGCCGGTGTTGCGCTTGCCGACGGTACCGATCACTTCCAGGTCAGTGGCTTTGTAGCCATCGGCGAAGGTCATCTGGTACTCGTTACCGTCGCGCTTGACCTTGACCCGCACCAACGTGGACAGGGCGTTGACCACGGAAATACCCACGCCGTGCAAGCCACCGGAAAACTGGTAGTTCTTGTTGGAGAACTTGCCACCCGCATGGAGCTTGGTGAGGATCAGCTCGACGCCCGGCACGCCCTCTTCCGGGTGGATGTCCACCGGCATGCCGCGACCATCGTCGGACACTTCCAGGGAGTGGTCTGCGTGGAGAATGACATGCACCGACTTGGCGTGCCCGGCCAAGGCTTCGTCGACGCTGTTGTCGATGACTTCCTGGGCAAGGTGGTTCGGCCGACTGGTGTCGGTGTACATGCCGGGGCGTTTGCGCACCGGGTCGAGGCCCGAGAGGACTTCGATGGCGTCGGCGTTATAAGAGCTAGCGCTGGGAGTGGCCATGGGGTCTCGTCGTGAGTCGTTCGATTAAAAAGTGACCTGCGACTTTACAGTGCTGCAAAGTCGAAGGATTGATACTGATCTGCGCCAATGCCGGCAAAGCTCAACATCGCCGGCAATTGCTGGGCGAACCCTTGGTAACCATGGTCGCCACCGGCCTGGATGCGCAAGGCACAGGCCCGGTAATACTGTTGGGCAAGGCGATAGTCCAGGGTTTCGTCCCCGGTCTGCAACCACACCTGGTAACGTCCGGCGTCCTGGGGTGCCGGGACTTCCAGCTCGGCCAGGGCAGTGACGTGATCGTGGGTCAACTCCCAAGTCTCATCGGTATAGAGGTTCTTCTGGGCGCCTAGGTAACCGTCGAACATCCGGTGGGGACTGACCGCCGGGTTGACCAGCAGCGCCTTGAGGCCATGGCGTTCGGCAAGATGGGTTGCATAGTAGCCGCCGAGTGAGCTGCCGACCAGCAGTGGGCGGCCCAACTGTGCAATGGCTTCTTCCAATTGCGGAATCGCCTTACGCGGGTGGTGATGCAGGGCCGGCACACGCAGTTGGTCGGCCAGGCCGAGACTGTCCATCACAGCGATCAACTGACTGGCCTTGTTGGACGTCGGCGCGCTGTTGAATCCGTGGATATACAAGATCGAAGCGGACATGCCGGGCTCTCCGTGCTTCAGCCAAAGAGGCGCAGTTTACAGGGATCTGGGTGGTATCTACAGGACATAGGCGAACCAATGTGGGAGCTGGCTTGCCTGCGATGGCGGTGTATCAGTCACACAGGTATTGGCTGGCAAACCGCTATCGCAGGCAAGCCAGCTCCCACAGTGAGGCCTCAGTAGCCGTTGCTGCCGTAATCTATGGTGAAAGCAAAATCCTTTACCCGCTCCACACCGGTTTCCAACCGTCCGTCGGCATGCAGGCGCAGCCAGCGGTAGCCCGGCGCCTGTTCGCTGACCTGGAAGTCGTCACTGCCCGGTGCGAACTGGATGCAGGTGGATGGCGACGCCAGCAGGCGCACGCCATTGCGTTCGCGATCGATCTCCTGGTGCACATGCCCCCAGAGCACAGCCTTGACCTGCGGGAAGCGCTCGAGCACGGCAAACAAAGCTTCCGGGTTGCGCAGACCGATTGGCTCCATCCACGCACAACCGATGGGCACCGGGTGATGGTGAAAGCACACCAAATGGTGCCGGCTCGGCGCTTCGCTCAGGGCCTGGGCGAGCAGTTGCAGTTGCCGGTCTTGCAGGTAACCGGGCACCGAGCCTGGCACGGCGGAATCCAGCAGCGTGATGCGCCAGTTGCCGATATCGACCACAGGCTCCAGTAAATCGCTGCACACGGCGGCGTGCGCCATGATCTGCGGCTCATCGTGGTTACCGGGAATCCAGCGCGCCGGGGCGTCGATCTGCCGGCTCATATCGCGAAACCGCTGATAAGACTCAAGCGTGCCGTCCTGGGACAAATCTCCCGTCGCCAGCATCAGATCGATCCGGGGCTGCTGCACGCGCACCAACTCAATCACCCGCTGCAGGCTTTCGCGAGTGTTCATGCCCAGCAGCGTGCCGCTTGCCTCGGCAAACAGGTGGCTGTCGGACAGTTGCACCAGCAACACAGGTGCATCAGGGTTCACGGTGGATACGCTCGGCAAGGCGCTCTCCCAAGGCAATCACAGGAAAATGGACGATTGGCGCGATTATGCTAGGCAGGACACAAAGAGGAAACCTGGGGAAGCAGACGCAGTTCACATCTACCGCACGACTTCGAACTCGTGGCCCAGGGCCAGGCAGTGACTCAACCACTCACCGAGGAACACATTGAGCTGTGCTTTCTCATCGGGCTGGTGCATGAACACGTTCGGGTAAGGATAGATGCTGCGAAAGCGTCGTGCATGTTCGGCACTGATCACTTCGGCCATCCGCGCATCGTGATACACCTGCACTTCCAACTGCGGCACCGGCAGCCACGGCAGGCTGTGTTCCTGGCGTACACGCAGGGTGGTGGTGTAGGGGCAGTTGACGATGACTTCAAGGGTCAGCACGCCGAGCATCTGGTCGCCATGGGTCACGGCAATGCGCCGGGCCTCAGGCGCATGGCGCATGTCGGGAAGCAGGCGCATCAGCCGCGCATAATTGGCCTCGCAGGCGGCTTGCAGCCCGATCAGGTCAACTCGGTATCGTTCCCGTGCCTTTACTGCCATAACCCCCTCACTTCCGCGCGATTAAGCGCAAGCCATTGCAGCGCAATGATGCTGGCTGCATTGGAAATTTTGCCGTCGCGCACCGCCTGCAGGGCATCTTCGAACGCCCAGGGAGTGACGCGGATATCTTCTGCCTCTTCTTCCAATCCATGGACGCCACCGGCCCCGGTGCTGTCGCAACGGCCCAGGTACAGGTGGACAAATTCGGTACTGCCGCCGGGCGAAGGGAAATACTTCGTGATCGGCCACAACGCGGAGAACGTCAGCCCAGCTTCCTCCTCGGCTTCACGGTGTGCAACCTCCTCCGGCTGCTCGTCCTTGTCAATCAGCCCGGCGACCATTTCCACCAGCCAGGGATTGTCAGTACGCCCCATGGCACCTACGCGAAACTGCTCGATCAGCACCACTTCGTCACGCTGCGGGTCGTAGGGCAACACGCACACCGCGTCATGCCGCACGAAGACTTCGCGATTGATCACCCGGCTCATGCCGCCGTCGAACTTCTCATGGCGCAACTGCACGCGATCGAGCTTGTAGAAGCCCTGGTAGGCATTGTCACGCTGAACGATTTCGATCTTGCTCGGCGTCGATTTCACAATGTCCGTCATATCCATTCCCGTTGCCCCCGTACAATTGGCGCCATCCTAACGCGCTCGCGCCCCTGGGTGCAGCCCCTTTCCAGTTGCCGGGATAGACGGCGGACGTCACACTCACTCTCATCAGTTTAGTGGCGAACTGACTGCCTTGCGGGCAGTCCAAGCGCTACTCTTTTCGCTTTCCATCGATTTACGAAGGACACCCATGTCGCTTTTAAAAATCGCCTCCGTGGCTTGTATTGCCTTGACCCTGGGCGCCTGCCAGAGCTTGTTCCAACCCAGCTATCTCAAGCCGCTGGACACTCGACCGGACGCTTCGGAACAGATCAAACCCGGCTGCGACAGCCCGGATTGCCCGCTGGTCAACATCGACACCGTGCATTTCCCTACCGAACCGCAACTCGACTCTCTGGTGGAACAACGCCTGCTGCAAATGACCCGCACCACGCCAGGCGCCAGCGTGCCAGCGACCTTGAATGCCTATCGGGATAAATTCCTGCGTGAATCCGCCGACCGCAACAGCATGTACTTGCAGGCCAAGGTACGTGAACAGCATGACGGACTAGTGATCGTTGAAGTGTCCAGCTACCTGGACACCGGCGCTGCCCACGGCGAACCCGGCCGTGGTTTCATCAACTATTCGCGCCTGCTGCACAAGGAACTGAGCCTGACCGACATGTTGCTGCCGGGCCAGGAACAGGCGTTCTGGAACACCGCGAAAGTCGCCCACAACAGCTGGCTGATCAACTCGCAGATGGACCGTGACCCGGAGTTCGTGAAGAACTGGCCGTTCCAGAAAACCCCGAACGTAGCCTTGACCAGCAACGGGGTGGTGCTCAAGTACAACGTGGCAACCATCGCACCGTATGCATTGGGGCTGATCGAAATGACCATCCCCTACGCACGTCTCACTGGCGTGCTCAAGCCTGAACTGGTGCCCGCGCGCCACTGAAGGCCCGGCCCAGGATGAGCTGCAACAACCCTGCCAGCACCAGTGCCGGCAGGGTCGCGCCGACATTCGGATACAGGTTGGCCAGCAGGTGATACGCGCCGATGCCCCCCAGCCACGCCACCAGCGCGGGCCAGTGCAACGGGGTGACCGAGCCCTGGTTTCGATGGCGCAGGATGAAGTGATCCACCAGCACCACGCCGAACAACGGCGCAAACACTGAGCCAATCAGCAGCAGGAAGTTCTGGTATTGCGCCAGCGGCGCGAGGCAGGCGATCAAGGTGCAGATCACACCAATGGCCAAGGCCAGGTGCTCGACCTTCCAACGCAATAGAATCCCGCTGGACACCGCCGCCGAGTGAATATCGGCAAAGGCGTTTTCCGATTCATCCAACAGGATCAGCAACAGCGGAATCCCCAGGCCCGCACCGGCCAGCGCCAACAACAACGCATTCACTTCACCGCTGGGCGCAAACGCCAGGGTGTAGGCCACGCCCAGGCTCATCAGCCAGAAATTACCGATAAAGAAGCCCAACGCGGTGCCGCCGAACACGCTTTTCGCGCGCTTGCCGAAACGCGAATAGTCGGCAATCAACGGCAACCAGGACAGCGGCATGGCGATGGCGATATCGAAACCCACCGCGAACGGCATTGTACCGTCACCGGGCTGGGCCCAAAGCGCGGCGAGGTCGGCCTTGGCGAACAGGTTCCAGGTCAGCCACAGGCACGCGGCCAACAGCAGCCAGATGCCCCACTTGCGCAGGATCTGCCGCACAAACGTCAGCGGGCCGCTGACCGCCAGCAATGTGGCCAAACCACCGAAGAACAGCGTCCACAGCAATGGGCTGGCCATCAGGCTGCCTTCGCTGAACGCTCGCGTGCCCAACAGACTGGCGGCGTCGCGCATGACGATAATCTCGAACGAACCCCAGCCGATCAGCTGCAACAGGTTCAACAACGCCGGCAAACTCGCACCCTTGGTGCCAAGGCTGAGTTTAAGCGCAGCCATGGCGGACAGGCCGGTGTCGCTGCCGATCACACCGACAGCGGCCAGCAACAATACACCTGCCAAGGTGCCGAGGAAGATCGCCAGCAACGAACCTGACAAGCCCAAGCCCGGCGCGAGCAAGGCGCCGGTCTGCAGGACCATCAGGCCGATGCCGAGGGAGAACCACAGGGAGAACAGGTCGCGGGCGCCGAAGACGCGCTTGTCATTCGGCACGGCGATGTCGGGGGAGTAAGTACTCGGTTGAATGCTCAAGGATGTTATCTCTGAGGGGCATTTGTTGTTTGTCAGATCGCTATCGGGGGCAAGCCCCCTCCCACATGGGGCCTGCTGTGAGCACAGATTTTGTGTACACATCGGTCAACTGTGGGAGCGGGCTTGCCCGCGATGGCGGCGGCACAATCACCGCCGCCCCCGGATCAGACTTTTTTGTAGAGCTGACTCCCTTCCTGCTTGAACCGCTCCGCCTGCTCCGCCAAGCCCTTGGCCACGTCCACATCCACCGCATCAATACGCTGGTTGGCCGCGTACTCGCGCACTTCCTGGGTGATTTTCATCGAGCAGAACTTCGGCCCGCACATCGAGCAGAAATGCGCGACTTTGGCCGAGTCTTTCGGCAGGGTTTCATCGTGGTAGGAACGTGCGGTGTCCGGGTCCAGGCCGAGGTTGAACTGGTCTTCCCAACGGAATTCGAAGCGCGCCTTGCTCAAGGCGTTGTCGCGGATCTGCGCGCCCGGGTGCCCCTTGGCCAAGTCCGCAGCATGCGCGGCGATCTTGTAGGTGATGATCCCGGTCTTCACGTCATCCTTGTTCGGCAAACCCAGGTGTTCCTTGGGCGTGACGTAGCAAAGCATGGCGCAACCGAACCAGCCGATCATCGCCGCACCAATCCCCGAAGTGATGTGGTCGTAGCCTGGGGCGATGTCGGTGGTCAGCGGGCCGAGGGTGTAGAACGGCGCCTCGTCGCAGCACTCCAGCTGCTTGTCCATGTTCTCCTTGATCAACTGCATCGGCACGTGGCCGGGGCCTTCGATCATGGTTTGTACGTCGTGCTTCCAGGCAGTCTTGGTCAGCTCGCCGAGGGTTTCCAGTTCGCCGAATTGGGCAGCGTCGTTGGCGTCGGCAATCGAGCCTGGGCGCAGACCGTCGCCGAGGGAGAAGCTGACGTCGTAGGCCTTCATGATTTCGCAGATTTCGTCGAAATGCGTGTAGGTGAAGTTCTCTTTGTGGTGCGCCAGGCACCACTTGGCCATGATCGAGCCGCCACGGGACACGATACCGGTCACGCGTTTGGCGGTCAGCGGCACGTAGCGCAGCAGCACGCCGGCGTGAATGGTGAAGTAATCCACGCCCTGCTCGGCCTGTTCGATCAGGGTGTCGCGGAACAACTCCCAGGTCAGGTCCTCGGCGGCGCCGCCGACTTTTTCCAGGGCTTGGTAGATCGGCACGGTGCCGATCGGCACGGGCGAGTTGCGGATGATCCACTCGCGGGTTTCGTGGATGTGCTTGCCGGTGGACAAGTCCATCACAGTGTCCGAACCCCAGCGAATGCCCCAGGTCAGTTTCGCCACTTCCTCTTCAATCGACGAACCCAGGGCGCTGTTGCCGATATTGCCGTTGATCTTCACCAGGAAGTTGCGGCCGATGATCATCGGTTCCAGTTCGGTGTGGTTGATGTTGGCCGGGATGATCGCGCGGCCACGGGCGATTTCTTCGCGTACGAATTCCGGCGTGATGATTTTCGGCACGCTGGCGCCAAAGCTGTGGCCGGCGTGTTGCTGGTCGAGCAGGCCAGTGGCGCGGGCCTCTTCGAGCTTCATGTTTTCGCGGATGGCGACGTATTCCATCTCGGCGGTGATGATGCCTTTGCGCGCGTAGTGCATTTGCGTGACGTTGGCACCGGCCTTGGCGCGGCGCGGGTTCTTCACGTGGGCGAAGCGCAGTGCGGTCAGTTCGGCATCGCTCAGGCGCTGTTGGCCGAAATGCGAGGTCAGGCCAGGCAGGCGCTCGGTGTCGCCACGCACTTCGATCCACGGCGAGCGCACATCGGCCAGGCCTTTGCGTACGTCGATGATCACGTTGGGGTCGGTGTAGGGGCCGGAGGTGTCGTACACCGTGACCGGGGCGTTGATTTCACCGCCGAAATCGGTAGGGGTGACGTCCAGGCTGATTTCGCGCATCGGTACACGAATGTCCGGGCGAGTGCCTTGCACATAGATTTTTTGCGAGCGGGTAAAGGGTTGCACGGAGCCGGAGTCGACCTTGGCCGATTCACTCAAGTGCACGGTGTTTTTTAGTTTTGTACTTTTTATTTCTGTGCTCATCACGGGCTCTCCAACTATCCAGGCGGTGGATTTTTGTCGGAGCGAACCTGAGACGGATGGACGCACTGAGAGCAGTGCTGTGCTTGGCGCACGGGGTGTTCGATTGTCGAACAACTATCCCGAACGAAGCACAAGAGGACTCGCCGGGTGACGAGAAATCTTGTTCCCTACGCAGGCGCTAACCTGATCAGGTTCAACGGGATCCGGTATTTACCGATCTCAGCCTTCCAACAAGGCACCCCGACAAGAACGCCGCCAGTCTAGACCAGGCTGGGGGCAAATTGCCAATAGCGCAGTATTCAGCGTGATGAATGGCGTGATTGCGGGATTGTTGCGCCGGGTCAGCGCAACTACACTCGGTGACCGCCACAATGCTTGACGCCAGGAATGGCCAGCCTTAGCCTTGGGCGCTAAATTATCGCTGTAATATTCATACTAGGGATCGCCTCATGCTGCGCAAACTCTCACTGGCTCTTGCCGTGTCTTGTGCGACCAACGGAATGGTCTGGGCAGCTGAAGCGCCCTTGTCTGCCAAAACCGATCTGGTCAGCGTCTACCAGGAAGCGGTGAACAACAACGCCGACCTGGCCGCCGCCCGCGCCCAATACGGCGCGCAAAAAGAAGTGGTGCCCCAGGCGCGCGCCGGCTTGCTGCCGAACCTGTCGGCCGGTGCTGACAGCAATAATGTCCGCACCCAGATCGACCAACCGGCGGCCACCGTCAACCGTGACGCACACTCCTGGCGTGCCACCCTGAGCCAGCCGCTATTCCGCGCCGATCGCTGGTTCCAGCTGCAAGCCGCTGAAGCCGTCAACGAGCAGGCCTCGTTGCAACTGTCGGCCACCGAGCAGAACCTGATCCTGCAAAGCGCCGAGAACTACTTCGCCGTGCTGCGCGCCCAGGACAACCTGGCGTCGACCAAGGCCGAAGAAAATGCGTTCAAGCGCCAGCTCGACCAGTCCAACGAGCGCTTCGACGTGGGGCTGTCGGACAAGACCGACGTGCTGCAATCCCAGGCCAGCTACGACACCGCACGCGCCAACCGCATCGTCGCCCAGCGCCAGGTAGACGACGCCTTCGAAGCGCTGATCACCCTGACCAACCGCCAGTACAACTCGATCCAGGGCATTGTCCACACGTTGCCGGTGCTGCCACCAGCGCCGAACGACGCCAAGGCCTGGGTCGAAACCGCCGGCCGCCAGAACCTCAACCTGCTGGCCAGCAACTACGCGGTGACCGCCGCCGAAGAAACCCTGAGGCAGCGCAAGGCCGGCCACTTGCCGACACTGGACGCCGTGGCGCAATACGAAAAAGGCGATAACGACGCACTCGGCTTCAGCAACCCTAACCAACTGCCCGTGCCGTACGGTGGCGATGTGTCCCAACGCACCATCGGCCTGCGCCTGAACATCCCGATCTACAGTGGTGGCCTCACCAGCTCCCAAGTGCGCGAATCCTATTCACGCCTCGACCAGACCGAACAGCAACGTGAAGGCATGCGCCGCCAGGTCGTAGAAAACACGCGCAACCTGCACCGCGCCGTGAACACCGATGTGGAACAGGTACAGGCACGCCGCCAGTCGATCATCTCCAACCAGAGCGCAGTGGAAGCCACGGAGATCGGGTATCAGGTGGGCACGCGCAACATCGTCGACGTGCTGGACTCACAGCGCCAGCTCTACTCGTCAGTGCGCAACTACAACAACAGCCGCTACGACTACATCCTCGACAATCTGCGCTTGAAGCAAGCCGCGGGCACGCTGAACCCGGGGGATTTGCAGGATCTGGCGCGCTACCTCAAGGCCGACTACAACCCGGACAAGGACTTCCTGCCACCGGACTTGGCCAAGGCCGCTGCCGAGCAGCTCAAGGCCCGCCCCGGCTACTAAGCGCAGCACAAAACCAATGTGGGAGCTGGCTTGCCTGCTCCCACATTTGGATCAGTGTCGAATCATCCGGTCCAAACCATCCAGCAGGCGCTTGAGTGCACCCTGGTTGGTTTGCATCACCTTCAACCCCGCCTCGGCCATCTTGCGCGCATCCTGCGGCAACTCGAACAACTGCCGCACGGCCTCGGCCAATCCCTCAGCATCATCCACTTCGCGCAACGCCCCGGCCTGGCGCATCATCGCGCTGATTTCGAGGAAGTTGAACAGGTGCGGCCCCATGATCACAGGCTTTGCCAATGCCGCCGGTTCCAACGGGTTGTGGCCACCGGTCGGTACCAGGCTGCCGCCGACGAAGGCACTGTCGGCCAAGGCATAGAGAAACAGCAGCTCGCCCATGGTGTCACCCAGCAACACTGAGGTTTGTGCGGTCACGGGGTCACCACTGGAACGACGCACTGTGGCGAAGCCTTGTTGCTCGCACAGCTCAAACATCGGGCCAAAGCGCTCTTGGTGACGCGGCACCAAAATCAACAACGCATTGGGATAGCTGGTGAGCAACTGGCGATGGGCTGCCAGCACCACCGAATCTTCGCCTTCGTGGGTGCTGGCGGCGATCCACACCGGACGCTCGCTGGCGCCCCATTGCTCGCGCAAGGCCGCAGCCCGCACCGGCAACTCCGGGTCGATGGTCAGGTCGAACTTGATCGAGCCGGTGACCTCAACGGTTTCCGGTCGCGCACCCAGGCTAAGAAATCGTTGGGCCTCGGTGTGTGTCTGCACGGCGAACAGGCTCATTTCAGCCAGCATCGGCGCTGTCAGCCTGGCAAATCGTGCATAGCCTTTAGCGGAACGTTCCGACAGCCGCGCATTGGCCAACGCCACGGGTATGCCACGCTGGGCGCAGGCATGAATATGATTAGGCCACAACTCCGTCTCCATGATCACCGCCAGTTTCGGCTGCACGTGATCGAGAAAACGCTTGGCGGCGCACGGTACGTCATACGGCAAATAGCAGTGCTGAATACGTGGTTCGTTGGCGAACAACGCCTGGATACGCTCGGACCCCGTGGGGGTCATGCAAGTGACGGTGATCGGCAGTGTCGGATGGCGCGCCATCAGCCCGCGAATCATCGGCGCGGCGGCAATGCTTTCGCCCACCGACACGGCATGCACCCAGATCCCGCCCGGCTGCATCACCGGCAGACCGTAGGAAAACCGTTCGCCCACACGCTTGGCATAAGCCGGCGCCTTGCGCGCACGCAGCCACAGACGTAAAGCCACCAACGGCAGCGCCAGGTAAAACAGACAGCTGTAGAGGATTCTATTCATGGCGGCGGAGTTTATCGGCTTTTTCAATCGATCGCCTGCAAGCACTCGGCAAATCGTTTCGCCAGGAAGCGTGCGGCCGGCCCGAGGTGCTCGTCACGGCGCCAGACCAGTTCCACCACCAGGGCCGGCGGGGTCCATTCGCTGTCCAGCTCGACCATTTGTTGCTGATAGGTCGGGTACTGCACGATGTGCCTCGGTAGCCAGGCCCAGCCCAGGCCGCTCATCAGCCATTCGGCCAGCACGTAGAAACTGTCGGCGCGCCACACCAAGGGGCTGGCGGCCTCACTGCCGGGATAGACGCTGGTCTGAGTCGACATCAATAGCTGGCGAAACTGTGCCAGGCGCTGGCAATCCACATAGGGTTCCTTGGCGAGCGGGTGGTTCACGCCGCACACCGTCACCATCTCCACACTGCCCACGACCCGACGCTCAAGGGCCTCGGGGATTTGGTCGTGATAGAACAGCAGGCCCAGGTCGGCTTTACGCTCCACCAACTTGCGCGCCACATCGCCTTGGGCGGCGCTGGACAACTGTACTTCCAGCAGCGGGTATTGCACGGCCAGCGCCTCAAGGCTGTCGAGTACCGGCTGGAACAGCATGGCTTCGTCCTGGGCCAGGCGCAGGCAGGCTTCTTCACCGCGAGTCAAGGACAGCGCCCGACCATTGAACCGCTCACACTGGCGCAGCACCTCGCGCGCCTCCTCCAACAATACGCTGCCAGCCTCGGTCAAACGCGGCTGGCGGCCGCTGCTACGATCAAACAGGCTCAACCCCAGGTCCGCCTCCAGCAGGGCAATCCCATTGCTCACCGCCGATTGCGCCTTGCACTGGTCACGCGCCACTGCCGAAAACGAACGCTGCTCGGCAACACTGACAAACAGACGCATTTGCTCAAGATTCCACTGCACGCTCATGGCACAACCCATCTCTTGTTCGGATAGGTAATGACTTTACCCCATCTTTTCAAGCGCTAGAATGCCGACCTAACCAACACGCAATACACCGAGGATTACCCCATGAATGTCGCCTACCTCTACCTGGCCATTGCCATTTGCTCGGAAGTGATCGCGACCGTCTCCATGAAAGCGGTCAAGGGCTTGAGCACACCCATCCCGCTGCTGCTGATGATCGTGGGTTATGGCGTGGCGTTCTGGATGCTCACCCTGGTGGTGCGCACCGTACCGGTGGGCGTGGCCTATGCGGTGTGGGCGGGGCTGGGGATCGTGATGGTCAGTGTCGCTGCCTTGTTTATCTACGGGCAGAAGCTGGACGTCCCGGCGATGCTGGGGATGGGCCTGATCGTGTTGGGCGTGGTGGTGATTCAGCTGTTCTCGAAAACCGTCGGGCACTGACCGCTACTCAACAGGCTGTATACTGCGCCCCTTGTCTTGAACACTGAGGTCGCCGATGCCATCCGTTATTTCCACCGACGTTCTGATTGTCGGCGCCGGGGTTGCCGGCCTCTGGCTCAATGCGCGCCTGCGCCGCCAGGGGTTTTCCACGGTGCTGGTGGAAAGCGCCACCTTGGGCGGCGGGCAAAGCGTGAAGTCCCAGGGGATCATTCACGGCGGGGCGAAGTACGCCCTGCACGGCGCCCTCACCGGTGCCTCCGAAGCCATTGCCGACATGCCGCGCCGTTGGCGTGAAGCCCTGGCGGGTAATGGTGAGCTGGACCTCTCCGACGTGCGCGTACTGTCTCAAGCTCACTATCTATGGTCCCCCGGCACCCTCGCCGGCAATCTCACCAGCTTCTTTGCCAGCAAGGCCGTGCGCGGGCGCGTGGATCAGGTAAAGGGTGACGACTTGCCCCCTGCCCTGCAGGATCGCCGCTTCAAGGGAAAGGTCTATCGCCTGGCCGAACTCGTGGTGGATGTGCCCAGCGTGATCGGACGCCTCGCGCAACTGGCCGGTGACGGGCTGCTCGCCGGGCAGCACATCGAGCCACTGCTGGAAAACGACACCCTGGTGGGCCTGAAGGTGGATGGCCGCGAGATCCGCGCCCAACGCATCGTGCTCAGCGCCGGTGCCGGCACGGCGGATTTGCTCAGCACCCTGGGCCTCAGCCAACCCGCCATGCAGAAACGCCCATTGCATATGATCATCGCCAAAGGCCCTGGCCTGAAGCCGTTGTACGCCCACTGCCTGGGCGGCGGCACCAAGCCGCGCATCACCGTCACCACCCATCCGGCCGCTGATGGCAACTGGGTGTGGTACATGGGCGGCGATATCGCCGAAGCCGATGGCGTGGCACGTACACCAGAAGAACAGATCGCCACCGCCCAAAAGGAGCTGGCGCACCTGTTGCCGTGGATCGACATGAGCCAGACCCAGTGGGCCACCTTGCGCGTCGACCGGGCCGAGCCACTGCAATCGGGCCTGACCCGTCCCGACAACGCCTTTCTCGCCGAACAGGGCCGCCTGCTGGTGGGCTGGCCGACCAAGCTGGCGCTGGCGCCGGACTTCGCTGATCGCGTGCTCAACGCCCTGGAGCGCGACGGTATCCGCCCAGGCGCCACCGAGCCTCTGCCAGCCCTGCCCAAACCGGCTATTGGCGTACCTGCCTGGGAGCAACTGTTGCCATGAGCCTGCCCACCTTGCACGACTTGCATCGCCCCTTGGGCAGTACTGGCTTGATGGTCTCGCCACTGGGCCTGGGCACCGTCAAGCTGGGTCGCGACCAGGGCGTAAAATACCCCAGCGGCTTCCAGATTCCTGATGATGACGAAGCGCGGATGCTGCTGCGCCAAGCCCAACAGTTGGGCATCAACCTGATCGACACTGCCCCCGCCTACGGGCGCAGCGAAGAACGCCTGGGGCCGCTGCTGCGCGGCCAACGCAAGGACTGGGTGATTGTCAGCAAGGTCGGCGAAGAGTTCGTCGATGGCGTGTCCCATCACGATTTCAGTGCCGCCCATACGCGGCTGTCGATCGAACGCAGCCTGAAAAGACTTGAAACGGATTTTATCGATCTGGTGCTGGTGCATTCCGACGGCAATGACCTGCACATCCTCAACGATTGCGAGGTTTACCAAACCCTGGCCGAGCTGAAAAAAGAAGGCAAGATTCGCGGCTTCGGCTTCTCCGGCAAAACCGTTGAAGGCGGCGTGAAGGCTCTGGAACAGGGCGATTGTGCGATGGTCACCTACAATCTGAACGAGCAAACCGAGAAAGCCGTGATTGATTACGCGGCGGCCCATGGCAAAGGCATCTTGGTGAAAAAGGCCCTGGCCAGCGGCCATGTTTGCCTGGAGCCTGGAATGGATCCAATTCATGCCAGTTTCATGCTGTTGTTTGCGCAAACGGGCGTCGCCAGTGCTATTGTCGGGACCATTAACCCGCTGCACCTGGCCCATAACGTGGCGACCGCTGCCCAGGTCATTCGTCAACTCTGATGCCGCCCACGCGGCCGACCCCGTCGCAAGAAGGAGCCGACATGCCGCGAACGCTCATAAGAAAAAATCCCAGCAACTTCAAGACACTGCCGCTGTACGTCGAAGCCACACCCGAGGGCCTGAGCTACCAGAGCGTCGGCATGCCGCTCAACTTCGCCCAGGTCCTGCAACGACGCAAACCGGTCGACGTACCGGACGCCGAGCGCTTTGCCCTGGAACTGGCCAACCTTGGCGTATCGGTGCGACTGACGCTGCATTGGCAAAACAAAGACTACTGGGTGCTCGTGCGCCAGCGTCGCCAGGACCGCGGCGATGTGGTGCTCAAACTGATCTCCGGCTACGTTCCCGCTCATGAGCTGAACCTGCCGCTGCACACCGCCATCCAGGAAATTGCCGAGGAGTGCCTGCTCGAAACCCCCGAAGGCTGGCTCGGCGGGCGTTTCAACGACACCTGGCTGCCGGCGCCCTATTCCGCCGCCCTGCATTACCGTGAAGCCTTGCCCTTTCGCCTCAGCCCGCTCTCCGGAGCCGCGCGCCCGGTGCGCTGCGCAACGACGCAGTTGATCGAGCGCCCGCGAGCCTATGTGCACCTGCCCACCGCATCGCTGCAATTGATCTATGACTTGCGCCTGGAAGTACCGAAGGAAGCCAAGTCCCTGAGCCTGTTCCATGTGGACGAGCGGCTTGAAGGCGATCAGTTGGTGGCACGCCTGGACCGCCAACGTCCGGACCTGTACCTGATGCCCTTGAAAGACGGCCAGCCGCTGGCCGAGTTGTACACCGTCAAGAAAGACCAACTGTATCCGGCGAGCACACGGGGTTTGTACCTGGCAGAAAGCTTCGCCCAGCAAGAAGGCTGGCTGGTGCGTGATGAGCGGATTCGTTGGAAGGACTGGCTCAGGCAGCAAGGCCTGGCGGAACCGGAGAAGGAGTCGAAGCTCAAGCGCTTGACCGGCAAGGCGCGGCAGATGCTGCGCAAGATCGTGCCGAAAAAAGCCAGCCGCTAGGAGCGAGCACCCTCGCTTCTAGCGGCAACGCGCTTTATTCGTTGCTGCGGATTTTTTCGACGATCGCGGTGGTCGAGCTGTTTTCAACCAGGCCCAGCACTTTGACCTTGCCACCGTAGGCGCTGACGATGTCGGCACCGACGACTTGATCGACGGAGTAGTCACCGCCCTTGACCAGCACGTCCGGCTTGACCTGGGCCAGCAGGTTTTCCGGGGTGCCTTCAGGGAAGCTGATCACCCAATCCACCGCGCCCAGACCCGCCAGCACCGCCATGCGACGGTCGACGCTATTGATCGGACGGCCCGGACCTTTCAGGCGACTGACCGAAGCGTCGTCGTTGACCGCAACGATCAGGCGATCGCCTTGGGCACGCGCCTGTTCCAGGTAAGTCACGTGGCCCGCGTGCAGGATGTCGAAACAGCCATTGGTGAACACAATGCTTTCGTTGTGGGCGCGGGCATCGTCAATCGCCAGCAGCAACTGCTCGATACTCAGCACGCCACGCTCGGAACCTTCGGAACGCTGGATCGCCCGGCGCAACTCAGGCGCACTGATGGCCGCCGTACCCAGCTTGCCCACCACGATACCTGCGGCCAGATTGGCCAGGGCTACCGCGTGAGGCAATTCTTCACCTGCCGCGATAGAAGCGGCCAAGGTGGAAATGACCGTGTCACCGGCACCGGTCACGTCGAACACTTCACGGGCACGTGCCGGCAGGTGCATCGCCGGATGGCCCGGGCGCAGCAAGGTCATGCCGTGCTCGCCACGGGTCACCAGCAAGGCGCCCAGGTCGAGATCAGCCATCAGGGTGGCGCCCTTGCTCACCAATTCATGCTCATCGGCACAGCCGCCGACGATGGCTTCGAACTCGCTGAGATTTGGCGTGATCAGGCTGGCACCCCGATAAATCGAGAAATCCTTGCCCTTGGGATCGGCCAGCACCGGAATGCCCTTGGCCTTGGCGGCCTGGATCAGTACCTGGTGATTGCGCAAGGCGCCTTTGCCGTAATCGGACAACACCAGCACCTTGATACCTTCGAGCAACTCATCGACCTGGCTGCCGAGGGCCAGGGCGTCGGTGGCGAAGGGTTCTTCGAAATCGATACGCAGCAGCTGCTGGTGACGACTCATGACCCGCAGCTTGACGATGGTCGGCTGATGGGCGATGCGTTGGAACACCGCACGCACGCCTGCACCGCGCAGGCTGTTGGCCAGGCTGTCGGCGGCTTCGTCGTCGCCGGTCACACCCACCAGGGAGGCCGGGGCGCCGAGCGCAGCAATATTGAGGGCAACGTTGGCAGCGCCACCTGGACGGTCTTCGATTTGCTCGACCTTGACTACCGGTACCGGTGCCTCAGGGGAAATCCGTGAGGTACCGCCATGCCAGTAACGGTCGAGCATGACATCGCCGACCACCAAGACAGGGGCTTGATCGAATCGCGGCATGGACAACTTCATGGAGCAACCCACATACAAAATGAACAGGGGCGCGATATTAGCACAGGGTTTGCGATGGCTTGCGACTAGCGAGACACCGAATCCACTGCGGGGCAAATGTAGGAGGGGGCTTGCTCCCGATGGCGGTGGGTCAGCCAGCATTTCTGCAAGCTGACACTTTGCTATCGGGGGCAAGCCCCCTCCCACAGTAGTCCTATGTAGCTGTCAAATCAGGTGATATCGGCCGACACCGGCGTATCCAGGCCCATGGAGTGCAAGCGGGCGTAGTAGCCGTTTTGCGCCAGCAACTGGCCGTGAGTACCACGCTCCACGATACGACCGTCGTCCATCACCAGGATCAGGTCGGCCTTCTCGATGGTCGACAGGCGGTGCGCGATCACCAGGGTCGTGCGACCTTGCATGACCTTGTCCAGCGCCGCCTGAATGTGCCGCTCGGACTCGGTGTCGAGAGCCGAGGTGGCCTCGTCGAGAATCAGCAGTGGCGCATTCTTGAGCAACGCACGGGCAATCGCCAGGCGCTGGCGCTGGCCGCCGGACAGCAGCACGCCGTTTTCGCCAACCTGAGTGTCAAAGCCCTTGGGCAACTGGTCGATGAAGTCCTTGGCATTGGCATCCGCCGCTGCCGCCTCGACATCTTCCCGTGGTGCGCCGGCTAGATCGCCATAGGCGATGTTGTTGGTCACCGTGTCGCTGAACAACGTCACATGCTGGGTCACCTGGGCAATGTGTTTACGCAGGTTGAGCAGCTTGTAATCTTCGATTTCGACGCCATCGAGCAGGATCTCACCGCTCTCATGGTGATAGAAACGCGGGATCAGGCTGGCCAGGGTCGACTTGCCGCTACCCGAGCGCCCGACCAGGGCGATCATCTGCCCAGGCTCGGCGGTGAAGCTGATGTCCTTGAGCACATGGCGCTCAGTGCCTGGGTAGGTGAAGTTCAGGTTGCGCACTTCCAGACGACCATTGACCTTGTCGCGCTCGACAGTGCCGTGGTCGACTTCGACCTCTTCGTCCAACTGCTCGAAAATACTTTCAGCGCCGGCCACACCTTTCTGGATGGTCGAGCTGACTTCCGACAGTTGGCGGATCGGCTTGGGCAATAGACCGGCCAGGGTGATGTAGGCAACCATATCACCGGCGGACGCATCGCCACGCAGATACAGAACCAGGAACATCAGCACCGCCATGGCGGTGTAGATCACCAGTTGCAGTGCCGGCGTGTAGATCGCGCCGGTGCGGGTCATGCGCAGTTGCTTGTTGGTATTGCTCTGGCTGGCCTTGAAGAAGCGCTTCTCCTCGTAGACTTCACCGCCGAAGCTGCGCACCACGCGATAGCCCTGGATGGTTTCCGAGGCCACGTGGGTCACGTCGCCCATTGCCACCTGGATCTTTTTGCTCTGCTTGCGGAATTTCTTGCTGGCCGTGCTGACCATCACCGCAATCAACGGCAGGATGGCGATCATGACCAGCGTCAGGCGCCAGTTCATGTACAGCAGGGAGGCGAACAGGAAGATCACCGTCATGCCTTCGCGGATCACCACCTTGATGGCATCGGTCGCCGCGCCCGTAACCATGGTCACGTTGAAGGTGATGCGGGAAATCAGGTGCCCCGAGTTGTGATTGTCGAAATACCGGTTAGGCAGCGTCAGCAGGTTGTTGAACAACTGCACTCGCAAGTCGTGGACCAGACCCAGGGAGACCTTGGCCAACAGGTAGTTGCCCAGGAATGACCCCAAGCCCTGCCAGGCAGCGATCAAGATAATCAGCAGCGGAACGGCCTGCAACAATTGCAGGTCCCGCAGGAAAGGCACGGTGGGGAACAACACGGCTTCCGGGTTGGAAAGGCCATCGACAAAGTATTTGAGGATGTAACCCAGCATCGGCTGGGTTGACGCGAAAATCAGAAATCCGACGATACTCAACGCGAACAAGCCCATGTAGGGCTTAACGTAACTAAGCAGGCGGAAGTATATTTTCAAGCTCGAAGGGCTTGCGCTCGGACTGGAGTCGGTCATATCACGCGGCGTTTTGAAAAAGGAGGCTGACTTTAGCACAGCTTCTCTGTTGTACTTGCACCCGGCGTAAGCCGCGGCCCGGTTGGACCCGACCGGCGACATTACATAGCCACTACCTTAAGATGGTCGGCTTTCTCTTTCTGGAATGGCTTTTACTGTATGCACTCCAAGCGCCTAACCTATGGCTCAAATCGCGTTTTCGACTTCCTGGTCCTATGGATTTTGCCCATTGGCTTGTTGCTGCTCCTGAGTGCACTGTTCTTCGTCACCAACCGCAATGTGCTGCACCGCTTCTTCTACATAACGTTCAGCGTACCGACCTTGTTCCTACTGTGCATGCGCCCCCGAGAACTCAGGGAGCTTTTGCGCGAGCCCTTGGCGATCGCGTTTGTGGTGTTCTCCGCCTGGGCCCTGATCAGCATGCTCTGGACCCCTGAATCGACCAACGACACCGACCTGCTCAAACGGCCGCTGAATACGTTCATGCTGTTCGGCGGAATGGGGCTTGTGCTGCATTATCGCAACGAGCTGTTCAAGCCGATCTTCTTTAGTGCCGCACTTATAGCGTTGGTCGCCACCACTTTCAACCTGGTGCATTTCATCACGGATTTCGAGCCGGGCGGGCGCATGATTGGCGGGCGCGGAGCGCTTGACAACCCGCTGCTCAGCTCTCATGTCTTTGGTTTCTTCACCATTTACTGGCTGTATGTCTGTGTAACGACCCGCCGACTGAAAAACCTCTGGTTCGCGGTACCCGCGCTCGCCATTATGCTCGCCGCTGTGTTGGCGACAGGCTCCCGGACACCATTGGTCGCCTTGGTGCTATCGGCACTCTGGCTTACGTTTGCCAGCCCGAACCGTCGATCGGCCATGATGATTGCCGGCCTAGCTCTCGGGGCATCACTCGTCCTGTTGATCGACCCTCAGATCATCACCGCACGGGGCGACTCCTCCCGACTGGGCCTTTGGCAGATGTCTCTGGAGCGTATCGCCGAACACCCATGGATCGGTCACAGCTATGACTCCGATCTTTACCTGAGCCTCGGCTGGGGTGAAACCCTGCGCGAACCCCACAGCTTTGCCCTGGGGGTGCTGTATTACGTTGGCATCATCGGCTTTATCCCATGGATTTTCATGATCGGCTGGGCGTTGTACAACAGCTTCCAGCAACGGGCACAACCGCTGTTCATCCTCGCCTCGTCTCTGTTGGCCTATGGCATCGGCGCAGGCCTGACCGAAGGTGGGGGTATTCTCTCGCGCCCCAAGGAGCACTGGTTCCTGCTGTGGATTCCGCTGGCATTGATTGCTGGCCTGAGCATTGCCCAGCGCCGACGCAGTGTGCTGCGCATGCCAGTGGAGCCCCTCAATCCGCACGCATTCGAGCAACTGTGCGGCAACGCTCATGTAATTGAGGCCGATGGCCTAGGGCCAAAAGTACTGCGCCTGGAAGATGGCAGCTACCTCAAACTGTTCCGGTCACGTCGCTGGTACACATCGGGTAGTTTTAACCCCTACTCAGAGCGGTTTGCCAGCAACAGCGAACAACTGCGCGAGCTGGGCATTCCTGCCCCCCCTATTCTGAATCTTTATACCTTGAACGATGGCAGCAGCGCCGTGCGCTACGAACCACTACCAGGGCTTACCTTGCGCCAAGCGCTGCAAAGCCTGGACAGCAGTCTGCGTGAGTCGCTGATCGAGCGTTTTGGCCGATTCATGGCTCAGTTGCACGAGCGCGGCGTGTACTTCCGCTCGCTGCACCTGGGCAATGTACTGTTGATGGACGATGGTGAGTTCGGCCTGATCGATGTGGCCGACATGCGCGTATACCCCTCGGCGCTGCGCAACGCGCTGCGCCAACGTAACCTGCGCCACATGCAACGTTATCCACAAGACCGCAACTGGTTGTTCGAGGCTCACTTTGAACAGCTCGTCCGAGGCTATGCCTCCGTCGCATCGGCCCAGGCCACGGCAAAAATTCGCGAACAGGTCCTGACCCTTACTCGTCCGGCACAGGCGATCCGCCCTACAACGACGAGGTAATAGCATGAACTTATGGTTCACTACTCCGATGCTGGCGATCGCGATCTACGCGATTGCCATTACCACCTCAGCAGTGCTGCTGCGCCTGTTTCCGCGCATGGGTGAAAGCCTGATATCCACGGGTAGCCAGCGTTATGAAAGTATCGACGGACTGCGTGGCTATCTGGCCCTCGGCGTATTCATCCATCACGCAGTGATCCTGTGGATTGCGCTCACTACCGGCGTTACCGACGTTCCCGCCAACAAGTTCTATGCCCAAATCGGCCTGGCCAGCGTGGCGCTGTTCTTCATGATTACCGGCTTTCTGTTCTGGGGGCGTCTGCTCAAGCATGGTCAGTCGCATGACTGGCTGGCGTTTGCGGTTTCCCGGATATTCCGGATCTACCCTCTGTATCTGCTTCTGTTGGTGGTGGTAATCGCAAACGTGTTCCGCCTGCAAGGCTGGACCCTGATGGAGTCACCTGCGGATCTGCTCAAGCACATCGCTCTGTGGTTGACCTTCGACCGACCGGACATCAACGGTTTTGCTCATACAGGGAACATGATTGCCAATGTCACCTGGACCCTGAACTACGAGCTGTTCTTTTATATGGCCCTGCCGTTTTTTGGCGCACTGTTCATCAGCCGCGGACGCTGGCAAAAGACTGTCATGGCGACCCTGGCGATCGTCCTGGTGTACAAATTGATAGGCTGGGAACACGCCCTGAGGGTGCACATCATCATGATGTTCCTCGGAGGTATCGGCGCGGCGTATTGGGTTCGCCGGCCGGCGCTGGTTGCATGGGGCAAGACGCGCCTGGCAGCAGTCATCGCGCTGATAGCACTGGCGTTGACCATGACCTTGTTTCGCAAAAGCTTCGCCATCACACCGCTGATTCTGTTAACGGTGTTCTTTGTGGTAGTGGCATCCGGCAATACACTGTTCGGTACGCTGAAATTGACCAGCGTGCGCTGGCTGGGTGAGGTCAGCTTCAGTACCTACCTGCTGCACGGCTTGCTGCTATGGCTGGCGGTTCGCGAACTTCCAGCCCTAATGCCCGCTGACCTGCACCAGCCCCAGGCGTTTCTGGCCATGCTGGCGGTCACCACCGTGCTGCTAGTGACCCTCAGCACCTTGAGCTACATCTATATCGAAAAACCCGGCATCGAAGCCGGCAAGCACGTGCTATGGCGCCTGCGCAACCGGCGAGCGAAAGCCGCAACTCTATGACTTGCGTTGTCGTACCAAATAAAGCCGCACCAACCCGCGCAAGGTCTTGCGCCCCCAGAACTTCAACGGGATCTGCTTGAGAATCTCCCGCGCCAACGGGCGATCACGGTCGGCGGTCTTGAGGAACATCGAGTTCAGGAAGTTATAGCGAACCTGATCATAAGCCGGGTGATCGCTGAACAAGCCATAGGTCTTGAGGATGTTCTGGATCATGTAGCGATGGTTCTTGTACGTATTGGTGGCGTGCTGACGATAACGCGCCATCACCACGCCCAGCACGTCAATGGTGTAGCCGGCGTGGGTAATTTTCAGCTCGATCAGCAGGTCTTCCAAGGGGATCAACGGATCGAAACCACCGACTTGCACCAGCGCCTCCTGGCGGATCATCAGTGTGGGCGCCGGCGGAAAGGGCTTGCGATCCATGAACAGATCGTCGAAGTCCAGGCTGCGAAACGGCAGGTCGCGGTGCTGCTTTTTCTCCGGGTATGGCTTGCCGTCGCCATCGATCAGCTCGATGTTACCGGCGCAGATACCGACCTTCGGCTTGCCGTCCATGTAGGCAACCTGGGTCGCGATACGCTCGGGCAACATGATGTCATCAGAGCCGAACGGCACGATCAGGCTGCCCTTGGCCCGGGCGATAGCACCATTGAGGGTGTTGGTCAGGCCCTGGTTCTGCTGGACCTGGAAGTCAAAGCCATGCTCGGCCTGCAAACGGCGAATGCGCTCGACGCTGTCATCCTTGGAGCCGTCATCCACCACCAATAATTCGATATGGGTGTAGGTCTGCCCCAGCACGCTAAGAATACTCTGCTCGATGTACGGAGCATGGTTGTAGGACGCGATGATCACCGAGACCAGGGGTTGTGGCTGATTCATGCTCTACCTACTTCACGCAAACCGGTTTCAATCAGGGTCAGGTACTTGTGCTTGAACTCGTCAAGGGTGTGATTGGCCACCAGATAACGGAACACCTCTTCACCCTTGGCACGCAGTTGTTCGTCGCTCAAGGCCAGGTAAGTGTCCAGGGCGGCGGTCAATTGCTCGACGTTGCCCGGATCGTGGGAAAGGCCGCCAGCACCCTGCACCAGCGGCAGCATGGCCGGGCCGTTGGAGGCGATCACCGGCAAGTGCCCGCTCATGCCTTCAAGCAGCGCCAGGCCCAGGCCCTCGAACAACGACGGCATGGTCCATATGTCAAAGCCGCGCACGTACTTCATGCCGTCCTCACGGAAGCCCAGCAGGTGTGCACGACCGGTCAGGCCCAGGCGTTCGATGTCGGCACGCAAATCGGCTTCGGCGCGACCGGAACCGATGATGCCCACCTGAGCCTCAGGGTATTTGTCCTTGAGGTTGGCAAAGGCTTGCAGCAGATGGGTGTGGCCCTTGATCGGCACCAGACGCCCCAGCGCGCCAATCATCCGGGCATCCATCGGCAGGCCCAGGGCCTTGCGTGCGTCCTCACGGGTCAGCTGCAAGGCTTCTGCCTGCGGGATATCGATAGCGTTGGTAACGTAAGTGGTGTTGTCACGGGTGAATCCGCAATTGAGGTCCACCAGGTAATCCTTCACCGCCTCCGACACGCCGACAAAACGCCACGCCGGGCTGACCCAACGCTGGGTCTGGCGACGACGGTAGCCACGGGCATATTCGCCAAACCCGTGGGAAATGCCAATGCACAGCGGGATCTTCAACCAACGGTTGAGCGACAGCATCATGTTCACCGACTTGAAGCGGTTACAGATGACCACGTCGAATTTCTGCTCGCGGCAATACTTATAGATCTGCCACATGGCGCCAAAGCGAATGCCCTTGAGGGACTTCTCCGGCAGCTCGAAATAGTGGGAATGCTCGGCCACGCTCAAAGGCTGGCCGGGCAGAGGGCGGCCGCTGAGGAACCCCGATGTCACCTCGAAGCGCTCAGCCGGCAAGGACTTGACGATCTGCTCGCCCAAATCGGCGAAGTCATTGGTCTTGACGTTGTAGTCCGGCTGTAACTGCAAAACCTTGAAACGAGGCTTCATAACTCTCCATGCAGCGATCTGGCTACGGGCACACAGCCCGGTAAAAAGGCGACAGGCGCATACGGGCCTGCCTTCGATAGCATCTCAGTCCCGCTTCAGGACCCACAACAGTTCGTGACGACGCACAGCCTTGCGAAAGAATTCGTTCTCGCCATAAGGTGATGGTGCCCGGCCTGCCAACCACTGCTGAAGCCACCTGCGCCCGCGGCGCTTGAACGGCGCGCGCGGCTGCAGGTCGTGCATCATGCCCAAGGCCATGGCCTTGTCCTGCTGCTGGCTCAAGGCAAGCGTGAAGCTGCAAGGCACCAGCTCGACACCGGGGTCGAAACGCGGCGGCAACGCCACGCCGGCACCCGAATCGCCCATGGGCCAGCGGTCGTTATCATGCAGGTGGTTGGCATAGCCGAGCAACGTTTCGGGCTGCCACTCCAGGCCCTGCAACGCCTCAAGTATCGCCGCATGGGCACAGATGTGATCTGCGTGGGGGTCCAGCAACGGCGTCGGCAACACGACTACCTGAGGTCGCGCCTTGAGCAACAGTGCTCTCAGGTCGGCGATCAGGTTATTCCAGGTCGGTGCGCCGTCCATATCCCCCGGCAAGGCAAAGCCGTTGAACTGACGAAACAGCCGCGTATCGCTCAAATCGGCTTCGCGGGAGGCATGGGGTTCCTCCGGCGACGCCTGCATGACCTGCAATTGCATGCAGAAGTAACCCAACTGCACACATTGCGCCTCGGGCACACCGGCCCAGCGTGGCACGGCAATGCTGTCCCAGGCACGCAAACGCCCCTTGAGCCGCGCGGCCTCAGCTGTGGGCATGCCCATCTGTTGATAATGTTCGGCTTCGATTTCACCGGCAGTCAGGGTAACGATCCAGCTTTCGGCTGCCTGGCTATAAAGGCTGAATGCAGCCAGTTCGGCATCGTCGGCGTGGGGCGCAATGACCATGACGCGCTGCTGCCGATAGTCCGGCTGCTGGAAACGCCACAGCGTCGGCTGGCCTTTGATCCGGCACCAGCGCCCGCGTAGCTCGACCGTGCCTGCTACCAACGCTTCGGCTGCACCGGTCAGGTTGAGGTAACGTCGCCCGGCAACCCCGCGCTCGAACACCTGTCGGTCCGGCGAATCCAGGCCTAGTATCTCTACCGCAGGGTCCACGAAGCGCCCGAGCCACGAACTCTTCAACTCGATACCGACGATCAGGGTTTCATCAACGCCCAGCGGAGATTCCAGTACCAGTCGCCCAGCCTCCAGGCGCAAGCCCGGTTGCTCGCTACCCGTCGGGAAAGCGTACTCATAGTCGTCTTTGGGCGAGTAGAACAAGTGATCGGCAAACCATGCCTCATGGGCCGCCCACAGCACGACCGCCAGCACCAACGGCAACCACCAGGCCACCAGCACACCGGCCGCGATCAACACCAACAGGCCGATCAACAGGGCGATACGCTTATTGCGTCGATGACGCTTGAGCAGTTGCTGTTTGCGGCTCATACGCTGAACACCGGCACCGGGTTGCACCAGCGCTCCTTGTATTCGCGGTCGGAACGCCCGAAGGAGAAGCGCAGCGCCTTGTTGACCGCCCGCGCCTGCTCCCAGGCACTTTGGGTATTGAGAAAGCTCAGCACACTGCCAGGGCTGAATGCGCGGGTCTCAGGGTCGACACCACCGTTGACGTACTCGGCGCTGAACCACTCAGTGGACTCCACTTGATACACCAACTGCACGGCAATCGGGGCGTCATTGAGAAACAGCACCGAGCCGAACAGAAACTCCTTGAGCAGCTCCAGCACCTCGGCCAGGCGTGCCGCTCCGGCGGCCGGAAAACCCCAGCGGCGCTGGAACAGGTCGCAATAAATCGCCGCCAATTCCACGCTGGAGAACTCACTCACCGCCCGCACCACACCGCCCGCCTCTTCCAGCAACCGCAACTCACGGCGCTGGTTATAGCGAAACTTCTTCGACAATTCTTCAGAGGTGCGCGCCATCGCCAACTGCTCGGCCTGGGGCTTGAGAGTACTGACACGCCCCTCGTTCAGCGCCGACAGGTAACGTGCACGGTGACGCAACGGAGCCCGCGCCTCGGCAGCAATCGGCAAGATGATCTCGGCATTGCCCAGGTCAAACAGGCCTTTCTTGCCATTGCGCTTGAGCACGTCCTTGGACAGGGCCAGGTCGCGCCCCCAAGTGGCAATCGCCCCCTTGAGTTCGCCGTCCTGCTCCCAGCCCAGGTAACGCACGGAAATCTGCGCCAGCTCGGCCAAGCGCTCGATCACCTGTGGATGAGTCGCCACGCTGCCGCCGTAACGCTGCCAGGCCTGGGCATAAACCTCGGCCTCGACAGGCGCCCAGCCACGTTCACGCCAACCCTGGAAGCGGTTCAGCATTTAGACCACAGCGTCATAAGGGTCCACGCCGTCCTTGACCACCAGAATGTCTTCCATGATCAGGTACTGCAGGTCAGAGCCGAAGAACATGTTCAGCGCATCGGTCGGCGAGCAGATCATCGCTTCGCCACGACGGTTGAGCGAGGTGTTCAGCGACACGCCGTTACCGGTCAGCACTTCCAGCTCTTTCATCATGTCGTAGTAGCGCGGGTTGTACTCGCGCTTGAGCACCTGGGCGCGGGAAGTGCCATCTTCATGGACCACTTCCGGCACACGGGTCTTCCACTCTTCCGCCACTTCAAAGGTGAAGGTCATGAACGGTGCCGGGTGGTCGACCTTGATCATTTGTGGAGCAACGGTGTCGAGCATCGACGGGCAGAAAGGCCTCCAGCGCTCGCGGAACTTGATCTGGTGGTTGATACGGTCCGCCACGCCGGTGGCGCTTGGGCAACCGATGATCGAACGACCGCCCAAGGCACGTGGACCGAACTCCATCCGGCCCTGGAACCAGGCCACCGGGTTGCCATCGACCATGATCTTGGCGATGCGCTTGGGCATGTTCTCGATCTTGCGCCAGTTCGGCTTGCTCTCGTGCTTGGCGCACGCCGCGATCACGTCTTCGTTGCTGTAGGACGGGCCGAGGTAGACGTGTTCCATCTTCTCGACCGGTACACCACGGGCGTGGGACACATAGGCGGCCGCGCCCACCGCGGTGCCGGCATCGCCGGACGCCGGTTGCACGAAAAGCTCTTTCACGTCGTCGCGGGCGATGATCTTCTGGTTCAGCTTCACGTTCAGCGCACAGCCGCCGGCGAAGGCCAGCTTGCCGGTGTCCTTGAGGATGTCGCCCAGATAGTGGTCGATCATCTGCAGGGCCAATTTCTCGAACAGCGCTTGCATGCTGGCGGCGTAGTGGATGTACGGCTCGTCGGCGATGTCGCCTTCGCGTTTCGGGCCCAGCCACTCGATCAGTTTTGGCGAGAAGTAGAAACCCTTGCCCTTCTCTTTGTAGCGACGCAGACCAATGACGTTGGCGTAGTCAGTGTTGATCACCAACTCGCCGTTCTCAAAGGAGGCCAGGCGCGAGAAGTCGTACTTGCTGGCGTCGCCATACGGCGCCATGCCCATGACCTTGAACTCGCCGTCAAGCATCTCGAAACCGAGGAACTCGGTGATTGCGCCGTACAGGCCGCCCAGGGAGTCCGGATCGTAGAATTCCTTGATCTTGTGGATCTTGCCGTTTTCGCCGTAGCCAAAGAATGTGGTGGCGTACTCGCCCTTGCCGTCGATGCCGAGGATCGCGGTTTTCTCTTGGAAACCGGAGCAGTGATAGGCGCTGGAAGCGTGGGCCAGATGGTGCTCAACCGGTTCGATCTTGATTTTCTTCGGATCGAAGCCCAGTTGCTCCAGGCACCAGACGATCTTGTTGCGATAGCGTTTGTAGCGGCGGTTGCCCATCAGGATCGCGTCGAGGGCGCGGTCCGGGGCGTACCAGTAACGCTTGGCGTAGTGCCAGCGTGCTTCGCCGAACAGGCTGATCGGGGCGAAAGGGATCGCCACTACGTCAACGTCGGAAGGCTTGATGCCGGCCTGTTCCAGGCAGAACTTCGCCGATTCGTAAGGCATGCGGTTCTTTGCATGTTTGTCGCGTACGAAACGCTCTTCTTCGGCGGCCGCGATCAGCTTGCCGTCGATATACAAGGCTGCGGAAGGATCATGGCTAAGGGCGCCGGACAGGCCAAGAATCGTCAATGCCACAGGGGTCTAGCCTCTTTTAGTCTGCATGCAGGCGGGTCGCGCCTGAAAAAAGTGTGCCTCCCGCCTCGGCAGGAAACAGCTAAAGGGCGGGATTATAGCGTAAAAGCAGTGGGAAGCTGTTAGCGACAAGCGCCAAGAGGATCAGCGATAGATCTCGATGCTGCCGTCCTTGTTTTGACGGTAGATCGTGTAGGGCAACACCAATGTATCCATCACGCCCGAGGCAACCGCCTCGATGGCGATGATAGGAAATGCGTTACCCGCTGAGTTCAACAGGTGGCTGTCGTTCAAGCCTTTTTCAGGCTGGGGTTCACCATTGAGCGTACAAAAGCCATAGATCACACCGCTGTAGACCCTCGGTACATTTTCACAATGGCTGCGCGAGTCCTTGAGGTTCTGGCTAGTCACGGCGTCGGGGCGAAAGACCGTGTTGACCGTGCCGCAACCAGCAAGCGATACAAACAGCGCCCCCCACAAGACTTTCGAGGTAATCCGCACGAACCACTCCTTTAGACACGCTGGCCATTTTCATCGACAGGACCTGCCACGCTACCATCGACGGCCAAAACAACCCAGGGTACGTAAACCGATTTGCAGCGTAGGGTGATTCTTAAATGATAAAAATAACCTGGGTCATTAAACTCGCGCCTTTTTTGCGCGTTTACTCCCAAACGCCACGGATTCTGGCTGACTCATGAAGACCCTCACCCACCTCACCCTGCTGTTGCCCGGCTTGCTCGCCTTGAGCGATACCGCGCGGGCTTACGATACGCCCCTGATCCTCGACCCCAGCGTAGTCACCGGCTCACGCAGCGCCAGCCCGACGTTCGACCTGCCCTACTCGGTGGACAGCATCAGCCGCGAGCAGATCAGCGACGGCCAACTCGGCATCAACGCCTCCGAAGCCCTGTCCCGCGTGCCGGGCCTGGTGGTGCAGAATCGCCAGAATTATGCCCAGGACTTGCAGATTTCCTCCCGCGGCTTCGGCGCGCGTTCGGCATTTGGCGTGCGCGGTATCAAGCTGATTGCCGACGGCATTCCCGCCAGCACCCCGGACGGCCAGGGGCAGGCAGCCACCTTCAACCTCGACACCGCCGAACGCATTGAAGTGCTACGCGGCCCGGCAGCCACGCTGTACGGCAGCAACGCTGGCGGGGTGATCCAGATGTTCTCCCGCGACGGCGAAGGCCCACCGCGCATCGGCGCCGAAACCCTGGTGGGCAGCGATGGCATGAGCAAGAACCACCTCACCGCCGAAGGTGCCACCAATGGCGCGGGCTTCGTGCTTGATGCTTCGCGCATGGACACCGATGGCTACCGCGACCACAGCAGCGCCCGCCGCGACCAGACCTTCGCCAAGCTCAACGTCGAGCCGGATGACGACAGCAAGCTGGCGCTGATCTACAGCAGCCTGGAGCAGAACGGCACGCAGGACCCGCTGGGGCAGACCTGGGCGGCGTACAAGGCAGACCCGCGCTCGGTCGCTCCCGCCGCACTGCAGTACAACACGCGAAAAAGTATCGATCACCAGCAATTGGGCATGAATTACGAACGGTATTTCGGCGATGCGACGCTGCAGGTGAATGCATACACCGGGCGCCGGAGCGTGATTCAGTACCTGTCGATCCCAGGTGGCACACCGGCCGACAAGCGCGGCGGCGTGGTGGATTTCGACCGCAAATTCTACGGCGGCTCCATCCACTGGCTGCAACCCATCACCAGCGCGCCCGGCGACCTCACCCTGATCACAGGACTGGACTACGACCGCAGCCAGGATGATCGCCAGGGCTACTCCAATACGCTCAACGGTGTACACGGTGTCAAAGGCGCCCTGGGCCGCGATGAAATCGATACCGCCACCAGCCTCGACCCGTTCGTGCAAGCCAATTGGCTGCTGGGCGACTGGACCCTGCAAGCCGGCCTGCGCCACAGCACCATGAAGATGGACGTGGACGACCACTTCCTCAGCGACGGAAACGACAGCGGCAGCAAGACCTACCAGAAGAACACACCCTCGGTCAGCGTGATGTACGCGTTCACGCCTGACTTGCACGGTTATGTGAGCGCCGGCAAAGGTTTCGAGACACCGACCCAGGCGGAATCGGCGTATTCCAGCACCTCGAATGGCTTCAACTTCGCGCTCAAGCCGTCAGTCAGCACACAGTATGAAATGGGCCTGAAAGCCCGCATCGGCCAGGACACCCGCGTCAACGCCGCCGTGTTCCAGATCACTACCGAAGACGAGTTGGTGGTACAGCAATCCAGCGGTGGCCGCACCACTTACCAGAACGCCGGACGCACCCTGCGCCGTGGTTTTGAACTGGGCCTGGAAAGCCAACTCAGCGAACACTGGAGCACCAACCTCGCCTACACCCGCCTGCAAGCCACTTACGACAGCGACTTCGTCAGCGGCGGCAGCACGCCAATCGACAAAGGCAACTACCTCCCCGGCGTGCCGCAAACCACGCTGTTCGCCGAGCTGAACTGGAAGCCTCGCGACTGGGTCAGCACCGCCGTCGAAGGCATGTACCGCAGCAAGGTCTACGTCGAAGACACCAACCAGCAACATGCAGCACCGGGCTACAGCGTGTTCAACTGGCGTGCACGGTTCGAGCAGAAGGTAGAGCACTGGACCTTTCACCAGACATTGCGCCTGGATAACTTGTTGGATCGCCAGTACGTCGGATCGGTGATTGTGGGTGACGGCAACGGCCGCTACTACGAAGCTGCACCGGGCCGCTCGTGGTACGCCGGTGCCGGCGCCGAATACCAGTTCTAACCCCGCTCACTACAATATCGGTCACCTATGGCGCAGGCAGGCGCTGGTCGATCACTTTGTAGAGCGCACTGTTCTCAGGCCAGTTACGCATAAACCGCGCGCGGTCCTTGGCAAACGCCGGGGCAAAGCTGGCGGCGGAGTGGTGCTGACACATCGCGTCCAGGTCGATCATCGCCCAGCGACCTTCGTTCCAGAACAGATTATGCCCCTTGAAGTCGCCATGACTGATGCGCTCGCGGATCAGCTCAGCAAACAGCTGGTCCAGGGCCAGCAGTTCGTTTTCAGGGGCGTCACCACGCTCAACGTAGGGCGCGAAGCGCTCGATGATATCCGGCCCCGGCAAGAACTCGGTGATCAGGTAAGCCCGGCTGCGCAGCCAGAAAAAACGCTTCTCCAGCACCGCCAGCGGCTTGGGTGTGGCAATGCCAAGAAACGCCAGACGGTTTCCTTCGCGCCAGGAATGCCAGGCACGGCTGGGGCGCCAGAAGCGCTTGAGCCAATGGGCAAAACCCTTGATGTTGTAGCGCTTGATCACCAACGGGCGGCCAGCCACCTCGACCTTGGCGACACTCGCCGCGCCACCGGTCTTGTACAAATGGCCCTGCTCGAGCAGCGCATCCGCCTGCTCCAGCACCGGCACCATCGCGGCCTCTTCTTCACGACGCGCCGCACACAAGCCAAAGGCGCCACGCACCACGCTGAACAGCGTGCATTCACGGCCGACCTTGCTCATGAAGTCCCTCATGCGCCAGGCGCTGACCTTACGCACCTGCTTCTCGAGGGCTTCCAAGGGCAACGCATGCTCACCGTTGCTTAGCAGGTAGTACACCAGCAACTCTTCGGTAAACGGCTCGAGGCTCCTAGGCAACTGGGCAAAAAACACACCAAGGTTTTCCAGCACGCGGTTGCGCGACAGCGGCTTGCCGGCCTCTTCAGCGCAGATCCCGGCGCCATCAATCAGGTACAGCTTGCCGTTATGACGCAGCAGGTTGTCCAGGTGCAGGTCTTCCTGCCACACCCCTTGGGCGTGCATCTGGGCAATCGCACCGAGGGCTTCGGCGAGCACGGCAGTTTGTTCGTCCGCTAACGGCGGCAAGTCTTCGACGGCATGCCAGGCATCCGCTAGGCTTTCGGCACCTTCGAGAAACTCGAATAGCAACCAGCCACCCTCGCCGTCTTGCAACCCGTCGGCCAACAGTAAGGGCGTAGTCAAGCCTTGCTCGGCCAACAGCCGCACACCGTTGCGTTCACGCTGAAAATGCCGCGCGGCCTTGCTGCCCACCAGCAACTTGGCCAACACCGGGCGCCCACGCCAAACCGCCGCGCCCACATAGCGCTGCCCCGGCAGCACCCGCAACAGGCTCAGCAGTTGCAACTGCCCGGGACCGGCCGCATCCGCCAACTCGATGCTCAGCGGTAAGCTGGGCGTACGGCCGGCATTTTTCAGCTCGGACAAACGCATCAACGGCTCTCCTTGTGGCTGCGACGGGCCGTCAGACGCTGATGCCAAGTGGCAACCAACGCGCTGTCCTCAGGCTGTTCCAGGTAAGCGGCCAGCAATTGGCGCACCTGAGCCTCAGACCACTGGGGAGCACGACGCAACAGCGGCTCCAGGTCTTTCACCCGGTCACGCCAGCCAAACAACAGCGGGCGGGTTTTCTCCAGGTCAATCAACTGTGCGGCATAACCGTCGGCGGTGGCCTGCAGGAAAATATGCTTGGGGTAAAAACAGCCATGCACTTGACCCACATCGTGCAATTTGTGTGCAAGCTGGCCACAGGCCCGCAGGATTGCACTGTGCTGGGCGTCGCTCAGTTGCGGCCACTGCTCCAGCAACGAATCCAGGTCATTCCAACCGTCCAATGCACGGGTCAGCAACATTGCACGACGCTCGCCCTTGATCTTGCGCTCACCGAAGAACGCGGCTTGCAACGCCGGGATACGCCGCTGGCGGTAAAGGCTGATGTTGCGAAACTCACGGGCAAAACTCGGCTCGCCCAATGGCCTGTGCAAGGTGCGCGTCAGGTAGTTGCTTTGGCGCTTGAGGTAATAACCCTGCCCCTCCAGTTCCAGGCGATACACACTGCTCCAGCCACCGCGACTGGTATTGGGTTCGTCTACAGCATCAAGTTGCTTGGCCCACAAGGCGTCAAAGGTCGCCAGACCGTTGCGCTCCAGCAGAGCACGGTCTTCGGCCGCTAGAAAGTCACTCATTCGCGCCCCTCGAAAAACTTCACCACGTGACGAATGCGTTGTTTATCCGACGCCGTCAGGTGCGTGTGTTGGCGATATTGCATGTAGAAGCGCAGGCGCTGGGTGGCCGACAAGTGATACTTGGCGACTTTGTCCAGGCAGGCCAGGTCCTTGGTGATGCGGTATTTGAGCCAGAAGCCGCGCCAGAAATCACCGTTGGGGCAATCGATCAGGTACAGGGTGCGCTGGTCGTCCACCAGAAGATTGCGCCACTTCAAGTCGTTATGGGTGAAGCGGTGATCGTGCATGGTGCGAGTATATTCAGCGAGTTGACGGCTGATCGCATTGACCCAGCACGGATCTTTCAGCCGCGCATCCTTGCGTTCGGCCAACACCGACAAGTCTTCGGTTTTCGGCAACTCACGGGTAATCATCGCCCCCCGGTTGTACGCCAGGCCCTTGCGATCAAGCCCCCAGGCGACCACATCGGCGGTAGGAATGCCCCATTTGGCAAAACGCTTGAGGTTCTGCCATTCGGATTTGACCCGAGGCTTGCCCAAATAACGACGCAAGCCTTTACCGGCGCCGACATAGCGTTTGACGTAGTAGTTGATTCCGTCACGCGTCACCCGGATCACTTCCGACAGCGGATCGCGAGTCAACTGTTCACCCTGCAGAGCGAACACCGCGTCAAGGCTGCCAAAGTCGTCTGCCAGGGAGGCGTAAGCGGGTTCCAGGTTCCACCCCGCCATCAGAGCGCGTCCCCGTATCGCTGCTTGCGCGCGTAAAGCTTGGCGGCCATGCGTTCCAACTCGTTCAATAGCGCCGTTTGCTCTGCCAGGATCTGGCGCAACGGCTGCTGGAAGTAATGCTTGAGGAAGCGCAGCTTGTCGCGCTGGGTCAAGCCGATTTCCAGTGCCGAGTAATACAGCCCGGCCAGATCCTTGTTGCGCCAGCGCATCGGAATCGTCGGGCGCACCTGGGCACGGTGCAAGTCAATCACCGACAGCTTGAGGTTGTCGGCAGTGATGGGCTGGTCGGTGTGCAACAGAAAGTGGCAGAGGTAGCAATCACGGTGGTTGACACCGCCCCGGTGCATCGCGCCAACGGTACGTGCCAGTTCGACGGTCAAGGCGTGCTTGATCGCCGGAGCCGGCGGCTGCTTGACCCAGTCGAGGGTCAAGTCTTCAAGGCTGATAATCGGCGTCAGCTCTTCGGTGATGATGAATGAATGCTGATCGGCGGGGTTGCTGCCTTTTTCCCCAAAGGCCACTGCGGTCATGGTCGGCACGTCCAGCTCTTGCAGGCGCTGGATCGCCCGCCACTCCTGGCCCGCGCCCAATACCGGCAACTTGGCAGTGACCAGGTTCTTGAGGATTTCGGCCCAGCCGATTCCCCGGTGGATCTTCACGAAATAAGGGTGGCCATCCACCACCGTACGCAACGTACGGCGAGCGGCCAGCTCGCGGAACACCTGGCCTTCCAGTTTCTCGACCTCGGCAAAGGCATCACGCCCCGCCCACAAGGTCTTGAACGGTTCGGCAAGAATCAACTTCATCGGTTTGGCTCCGCCAGAATCAGGTCCGCAGCGTACTGCGGCATGCTAAAGAGGTCGGCCGTCTCGGCGAAGGCCAGACCATTGCGACTCCAGGTCGCACGCGCGTGTGGATCGTCGAGCATCTCGACCAGGTATTGATTGAGCTGGGCCTGCTCGAAGGGCTCGTCCAGCACCCGGCCACTTTGGGCCTTGTCGATGTAGAAGGCATAACCACAGACCTTGCTCACCAGCACCGGCAGGCCTGCGACTACGGCTTCGATCAGCACGTTACCCGCCGCTTCGTTGTAGGCCGGATGGATCAACAGATCAGCTCCCAGCAGGAAACGCGGAATATCGTTACGCCCCTTGAAGAACTGCACCTGATCGCCCAAGCCCAACGCAGCGCTCTGCAATTGGAATACTTTGGGGTCATCCTGGCCGATTACAAACAGTCGAGTACGCTTCTTCAAGGCCGACGGTAACGCAGCTACCGCCTTGAGACTGCGGTCCACACCTTTGGTCTTGAAGCCAGAACCGATCTGGACCAACAACAAATCATCGTCCGCCAGGCCGAACTCGCGGCGAAACTCAGCGCGGATCTCAGCGGCGTTGGGTGGCGCGCGGCGATCACGGGAGATACCGGGTGGCAGCAGGTGAAAGCGCTCAGGCTGGGTGCCGTAATATTGGGTAAAAAGCGGCTGTTGCTGCGCGGAAATGGTCAAGATCCGGGTCTTGGCGTTTTTATCAAACACCGCACGCTCATACTCCGCGAAGTGCTTGTAACGCCCGAACCAGCGGTACATCGGGTTGCGAAGGGTCTGTGCCTTGTCTTCGAACACGCCATCGGCGGCGAAGTACACATCCAGCCCCGGCATCTTGTTGAACCCCACCACACGGTCCACCGGACGCTTGGCCAGGTCGGCCTGGATCCAGGCATACAGCTTTTCGTTGCGGCGGTGGTTGACCAGCGCCTTGACCGGTGCCACCAGCACTTCAAAGCCCGGCGGGATATCGCCTTCCCAGATCAACGTGTACACACGAATCTGATGCCCGCGCTGTTGGCACTCCAGGGCGATGCGCATGAAGTCACGCTGCAGGCCACCGAAGGGGAAGTATTTGTAAAGCACAAAAGCCAGTTGCATCAGTGCTGTTCCTCGGCCAATAACAATGTGGTCAGTCGGTTTGCCACACGTTCAGGGTTCAGGCGTGTAAAGCACAGGGGCGACTCGCGTGGGACGTCGAACCGCCGCAGGTCATCAGCCGTAGGTTGATAAGTGCATTGCTTTTGCAGGCAAGGCGCACACGGGAAATCGCTGGCCAAATGAATCTGGCCTTTGCCATAGGCACCAGTCAGGCCGGGGTTGGTAGGGCCAAACAGGGAAATGGTCGGTACGTCCAACGCGGCAGCCAAGTGGCCAAGACCGGTGTCCACCGCCACGCAGGCACGGGCGCCGGCCAACACACGGGCGACACCCGCCAGGTTCAGCTTGGGCAACACTTCGGCGCTGGACAGGCCCTGAGCCAGGCGTTCAGCCCGGGCCTTTTCGGCTGGGTTGCCCCACGGTAGCTTCACATCCACGCCCAAACGCCCCATGCGCTCGGCCAGTTCGCGCCAGTAGGCTTCCGGCCAGTGCTTGGTGTCCCAGGTGGTGCCGTGCAACAGCAGTACGAAGGGCTTCTTCGGCGGCAGGCCGACGAGCTTGTCGACATTCAGCCCGTAGTCGCCCAACGCCTTAGGCAAGTCATAGCCCAACGCCACGGCAAACAGTTGGCGCAAACGCTCCACCGCATGTTGCCCCCGGGCCACGGCCAGGCGCCGGGAATAAAAGCGTGCCGCAATGGGTTCACGGGCGGAGTTTTTATCGAAACCGGCCACCGGCGCACGCACGTAGCGGGTCAGCCAGGCGCTTTTGAGCAGGCCTTGGGCATCGATCACCAGGTCGTACTTGGTCGACTGGATGCGCTGTTTGAAACGCCGCCACTCGCCGCTCTTGAAGGTCTGCCAGATGTTCTTGCGCCAGCGGCGAATCGCCACCGGAATCACCTTGTCCACCGCAGGGTGCCAGGTGGGGATCTCGGCAAAGCCTTCTTCCACCACCCAGTCGAAGCGAATACCGGGAATTGCCCGCGCCGCGTCGGTCAGTGCCGGCAACGCGTGGATCACATCACCCAGGGATGAGGTCTTGACTACCAATACTCGCAAACTATCGGACCTCTACCACTGAGCCCTGCAACCGCTGCAAAGCCTCATTGACTGGCTGCGGCAGCAATTGACGCAGGCAGTTGTAGTGGCCGAACCGGCAGGTGCGGTCAAAGCACGGGCTGCACTCCAGGCCCAGGCGCACCACCTCGACCTTGTCGGCCAATGGCGGGGTAAAGCCTGGAGAGGTGGAACCATACACCGCGACCAGTGGGCGGTTGAGCGCGGCAGCCACGTGCATCAGGCCGGAGTCGTTGGACACCACCGAATCCGCACAGGACAGCAGATCGATCGCCTCGGCCAGCGAAGTATCGCCACTGAGGTTCACCGCTTCTTCGCGCAGGCCAGGGATCAAGCGCTGGCGTATGTCTTCGCCCACCGAGTGATCGTTTTTCGAGCCGAAGAGCCATACTTGCCAGCCTTCACGGATCTTCGTCTCGGCGACTTTGGCGTAATGCTCCGACGGCCAGCGCTTGGACTCGCCAAACTCGGCGCCCGGGCACAGCGCCAGTACCGGACGGTCCAGGGTCAGGCCGAACTTGGCCAATGCCGCATCACGTGTCACCGGGTCGATCTGCAGACTGGGACGTGGGTAAGGCTTGGGCAACTCGGCACCCGGCTCGTAAGCCAAAGCCATGAACCGTTCGATCATCAACGGGTAGCGCGCCTTGTCGAGGGTGCGTACATCGTTGAGCAGTACATAGCGGAATTCGCCGCGCCAGCCGGTACGCTTGGGGATACTGGCAAAGTAAGGCACCAGCGCCGACTTGAGCGAGTTGGGCAGCAGGATGGCCTGGTCGTACTGGCCGGCCATGGATTTGCCGATTCGACGACGGGTCGCCAGCTCAAGGGCACCGTGGCCGAGCGGGAAGCTCAAGGCCTTGCGCACCTCGGGCATGCGCTCGAGGATCGGCCGGCTCCACTCGGGGGCGAGCACGTCGATCTGGCAGTCTGGGTAGCGAACGCGCAGGCACTGGAACAGTGTCTGCGCCATCACCATGTCACCGACCCAACTGGGCCCAACGATCAGAATATTCATGTAGTTTCCACAAACGATGCGGGGAGGCTTATGCCTCCCCGCATCGACAATGACTGTAGATCGCGCTTTGTGTGGGAGCTGGCTTGCCTGCGATGGCATCGCTTCGGTATGACTGACATACCGAGGCGCCTGCATCGCGGGCAAGCCCGGCTCCTACAAAAAGCTAGTTTCCACATTAGATTGGCGTCGCTCAATTAATCGAGTTTCAGCTTAACCCCAGTTCTTTCCAGATTCGCATCACCTGGCGCCGTTCGTCGACAAACTGATCGCCGGCAACCGTGCCTGACTCATTTTGCAGAGCCTGGCGATGCGCGGCGGAACGGTAGGCCTTATATACCTCGCGCAGCAGGTGGGCATCGGCGGCGGGCATCAGCCCTACCTGCTCCAAGCCCTCCAGAATGCGGATATTGTCGGTGTAGCGCAGCAACGATGGATGCTGCGCAGACCACGCCAAAGCCGCGTATTGCACCATAAATTCAATATCGACGATACCTCCGGCGTCCTGCTTGAGGTCGAACACCGCCGTCGCCTCGAACGCATTGGCGCCGGTACCGGCCGCCGTGGTCTTGGTGCCCAGGTTATCGCGCATCTTGGCACGCATCTCGCTGACCTCCTGGCGCAGCTTGATCGGGTCCCGTTCCCGGCCCAGCACGCGGGCCCGCACTTGCTCAAAGGCATGCCCGACATCCTGGCTGCCCACCAGCACCCGCGCACGGATCAGGGCTTGATGCTCCCAGGTCCAGGCTTCATTTTGTTGATAGCGGTCAAACGCCCCCAGGGAACTGACCAATAGCCCGGACGCACCGGAAGGCCGCAGGCGCATATCCACTTCATATAACTGGCCAGAGTTGGTCTGGGTCGTCAGCAAGTGAATGATCCGCTGGCCCAGACGCGTGAAGAACTGCGCACCATCGATCGGCTTGGCCCCATCGGTTTCCGCTTGCGGGTCGCCGTCGTGGATAAACACCAGGTCCAGGTCGGAACCATGCCCCAGTTCGATCCCACCGACTTTCCCATAACCGACAATGATGAACCCAGGATCGCACAAGGTGCCATCCACCCGTTGCGGCGCACCGTGACGGGCCACGGTCTGGCGCCAAGCCAGGGCCAACACTTGTTCGAGGATGGCTTCGGCGAGCCAGGTGAGGTAATCGCTGACTTTCATCAACGGCAGGCTACCGGCAATTTCCGAAGCCGCCACGCGCAGGCGATGAGCCAGCTTGAAGTGGCGCAGCGCTTCCATCTGCTGCTCAAGGTCGTCCTCGGGAATGCGCGTCAGGCGCTCGCGTAGCTCGGCAGCCAGCTCCGGCGCCAATGGCGGCTTGAACAGGCGACCCTCGTTGAGCAATTCGTCGAGCAGCAACGGGAAACGGGTGATCTGTTCCGCAATCCAGGGGCTGGCGGCACATAGCGTCAGCAAACGGCGCAGGGCATCGGGGTTCTCGGTCAGCAGCACCAGGTAAGCGGAGCGGCGGGCAACCGCCTCCACCAGCGGCAGTACACGCTCCAGCACCAGGTCCGGGTTGGCATGTTCGACCGCCTGGGCCAGCAGGCGCGGGATAAACGCATCCAGCCGCTCACGCCCCAGGCGTTGCATGGCGCGCAATTGCGGGCTACCGCGTAGGCCTGCCAGGGCCTTGAGGGCCTTGGTCGCGTCGGTAAAACCACCTTCGGCCAATTGGCGGCACGCCGCGTCTTCATCCTGGGACTCTTCCCACAGCGGCAACCACTCACCGCCCACCATCAGCTCGCTCTCTTCACCTTCTTCTTCATCAGGATCAGCGATCACTTGGCGGAAGTGCCAGTCCACCCGGCCACGCCAGTACATCAGGCGCTCATGGAAAGCGTCCCAATCGGCGAACCCCAGCATAAAGGCAATGCGCGCCTGGTCTTCTGGATTGTCCGGGAGCATTTGGGTCTGCCGGTCGGCAATCGCCTGGATGGCATGCTCGGTGTAGCGCAGGAACTCATAGCCGTCACGCAGTTCGGCAATCACCACCGCCGGCAGATAACCCTGGCCTTCCAGGGTGCCCAACACTTTGAGCAACGGTCGCTGTTGCAGACTGAGGTCGCGGCCGCCGTGGATCAACTGGAACGCCTGGGCAATAAACTCCACCTCGCGGATGCCGCCCGAGCCCAGCTTGATGTTGTCGGCCATGCCTTTGCGCCGCACTTCTTGCTGGATCAGCTGCTTCATGGTGCGCAGCGCTTCAATAGCGGAAAAATCCAGATAGCGGCGATAGACAAACGGTCGAAGCATATCAAGCAGTTGCGCACCGGCCACTTGGTCGCCAGCCACCACGCGCGCCTTGATCATGGCGTAGCGCTCCCAGTCGCGGCCCTGGTCCTGGTAGTACTGCTCCAACGCATTGAAGCTGAGCACCAGGGCACCGGCCGAACCATAGGGGCGCAGGCGCATGTCGACACGGAACACAAAACCATCGACGGTCATCGGGTCAAGAGCCTTGATCAGTTTTTGACCAAGACGAATAAAGAACTCCTGATTATCCAGGGCGCGCTTCACGCCCACTGTCTCGCCGCCCTCGGGGTACGCGAAGATCAGGTCGATATCGGAAGACAGGTTCAATTCCACCGCCCCCAGCTTGCCCATGCCCAGGATGACCATGTGCTGTGCTTCGCCGCTGCGGCGGCCGGTCGGTGTGCCGAACTGCACGCAGTGGCGCTGGTACAGCCATTGATAGGCTTGGTCGATGCAGGCGTCGGCCATGTCGGACAGGTCGCGACAGGTTTGCACCAGGTCCGCCTGTCGGGTCAGGTCGCGCCAGATGATCCGCACTTGTTGGCGAGTACGCTGGCGGCGCAGTACACGTCCCAGCTCATCTTCTGTTGCAGCCTGTTGCACCGCAGCGGCGACTTGCCCACACAGCTCATCCGGCGCAAAGCCGCGGTCCAGCTCACCCCAGGCGGCCAGCTCCAGCAACATCAAAGGGTCACGAACACTCTGTTCAATGACGAAATCACTGGCAGCACACACACGGGCGAAGTCAGCCCAGCGTTGCGACGTCCATGCAGAAAGGCCATGATCGTCGTCCAGCGCGGCCACTGCGTCACGAAATGACTGCTCGGCCCGCTGGGCAAAAGGCAAGAGAATGGCCGGCAGTTCGGCCAGCGTTGGAAGGCTCATGGTCTATCCTTGATCGGCGCGTAAATGGCTTGTAGCTGTGAACGCAAGAACCACGCTCGGTGAAGGACTGTCGAACAAAGGTTAGAAATAGCTGAAATTAATTTCATTTTGGCAGCCAACATCAAACATTCACCTTTTCTTGTTCGCAAAAGATCAACAATAACGATTATGCTCACCAGCCAGACCGAGCTATACGCTCAGTCTTGTGTAGTTTTACTACTCGTATATACATTCGAAAGGCTGAAATGGCCGACGATTTGTAGTAAAACTACAGGACGCCGAAGCAACCTTCGGCCATCCAAGAATTTATGTCGTCTGCCCACAAGGCCAGTCGCAAACTTCAGGCAACCGATTCTGGTAGCCTTTCCGCCCTGGAGCAAGCCATGCAAGACCTCGATCCCGTCGAAACCCAGGAATGGCTGGACGCCCTGGAATCGGTTCTCGACAAAGAAGGCGAAGACCGTGCTCACTACCTGATGACCCGTATGGGCGAACTCGCGACCCGCAGCGGCTCGCAACTGCCCTACGCCATCACCACGCCGTACCGCAACACCATCCCCGTTACCCACGAAGCACGCATGCCTGGCGACCTGTTCATGGAACGCCGCATTCGCTCGTTGGTACGTTGGAACGCCATGGCGATGGTAATGCGCACGAACTTGAAAGATTCTGACCTGGGCGGTCACATCTCCAGCTTCGCTTCCAGCGCAACCCTGTATGACATCGGCTTCAACTACTTCTTCCAGGCCCCGACCGACGAACACGGCGGCGACCTGATCTACTTCCAGGGCCACACCTCGCCAGGCGTCTACGCCCGTGCGTTCATGGAAGGCCGCATCACCGAAGAACACATGAACAACTTCCGCCAGGAAGTGGACGGTAACGGCCTGTCGTCGTACCCGCACCCTTGGCTGATGCCTGATTTCTGGCAGTTCCCGACGGTTTCCATGGGTCTGGGTCCAATCCAGGCGATCTACCAGGCACGTTTCATGAAGTACCTGGAAGCCCGTGGCTTCATCCCTGAAGGCAAACAGAAAGTCTGGTGTTTCCTGGGCGACGGCGAGTGTGACGAGCCGGAATCCCTGGGCGCCATCTCCCTGGCCGGCCGCGAGAAGCTCGATAACCTGATCTTCGTCATCAACTGCAACCTGCAGCGCCTCGACGGCCCGGTTCGCGGCAACGGCAAGATCATCCAGGAACTCGAAGGCGTATTCCGTGGTGCCCAGTGGAACGTGACCAAAGTCATCTGGGGCCGTTTCTGGGACCCACTGCTGGCCAAGGACGTCGACGGTATCCTGCAACGTCGCATGGACGAAGTCATCGACGGCGAGTACCAGAACTACAAAGCCAAAGACGGCGCGTTCGTACGTGAACACTTCTTCAACACGCCTGAACTCAAGGCGATGGTTGCTGATCTGTCCGACGACGAGATCTGGAAACTCAACCGTGGCGGCCACGATCCGTACAAGGTCTACGCGGCGTACCACGAAGCGGTCAACCACAAAGAACAACCGACCGTCATCCTGGCCAAGACCATCAAGGGTTATGGCACGGGTGCCGGCGAAGCGAAAAACACCGCGCACAACACCAAGAAAGTCGATGTCGACAGCCTGAAGTTGTTCCGCGATCGCTTCGACATTCCGGTCAAAGACGAAGAGCTGGAAAACCTGCCGTTCTTCAAGCCGGAGCCGAACAGCGCCGAAGCCCGCTACCTGAGCGAGCGTCGCGCCGCACTGGGTGGTTTCGTGCCACAGCGTCGCGCGCAGAGCTTCAGCGTACCGACGCCAGACCTGAGCACCCTCAAGGCTATCCTTGACGGCTCGGGCGACCGTGAAATCTCCACCACCATGGCTTTCGTGCGCATCCTGGCGCAGCTGGTCAAGGACAAGGACATCGGCCCGCGCATCGTCCCGATCATCCCGGACGAAGCCCGTACCTTCGGTATGGAAGGCATGTTCCGCCAGTTGGGCATCTACTCCTCCGTCGGCCAGCTCTACGAGCCAGTCGATAAAGACCAGGTGATGTTCTACAAGGAAGACAAGAAGGGCCAGATCCTCGAAGAAGGCATCAACGAAGCGGGCGCCATGAGCTCCTTCATCGCTGCCGGTACTTCGTATTCCAGCCACAACCAGCCAATGCTGCCGTTCTACATCTTCTACTCGATGTTCGGCTTCCAGCGCATTGGCGACCTGGCTTGGGCAGCAGGCGACAGCCGTACCCGTGGCTTCCTGATCGGCGGCACCGCCGGCCGCACCACGCTGAACGGCGAAGGCCTGCAACACGAAGACGGTCACAGCCACATCCTGGCTGCCACCATCCCGAACTGCCGCACCTTTGATCCAACCTACGGCTACGAGCTGGCGGTGATCATCCAGGACGGCATGAAGAAGATGACCGAAGAGCAGCAGGACGTTTTCTACTACATCACCGTGATGAACGAGTCCTACCAGCAGCCTGCAATGCCGGCTGGCGTGGAAGAAGGCATCATCAAGGGCATGTACCTGCTCGAAGAAGACACCAAGGAAGCAGCGCACCACGTACAGCTGATGGGCTCCGGCACCATCCTGCGCGAAGTGCGTGAAGCGGCGAAGATCCTGCGTGAAGAGTTCAACGTCGGCGCTGACGTGTGGAGCGTCACCAGCTTCAACGAACTGCGTCGCGACGGCCTGGCCGTAGAGCGTCACAACCGCCTGCACCCTGGCCAGAAGCCACAGCGCACCTTCGTTGAAGAGTGCCTGACCGGCCGTAAAGGCCCGGTGATCGCTTCGACCGACTACATGAAACTGTTTGCTGAACAAATTCGCCAGTGGGTCCCGTCCAAGGAATTCAAAGTCCTGGGCACCGACGGTTTCGGTCGCAGTGACAGCCGCAAGAAGCTGCGTCACTTCTTCGAAGTCGACCGTCACTTCGTGGTGTTGGCAGCCCTGGAAGCCTTGGCTGACCGTGGTGAGATCGAACCTAAGGTGGTGGCTGACGCTATCGTCAAGTTCGGGATCAACCCGGAAAAACGCAACCCACTGGACTGCTGAGGAGATTTTTTGTGAGCGAACTCATTCGCGTACCTGACATCGGCAGCGGTGAAGGTGAAGTAATCGAGCTGTTTGTGAAGGTCGGCGACACCGTCGAAGCCGACCAGAGCATCCTGACCCTGGAGTCGGACAAGGCGAGCATGGAAATCCCTGCTCCCAAGGCTGGCGTGGTCAAAAGCCTGAAAGTGAAGCTGGGCGACCGCCTGAAAGAAGGTGACGAACTGCTGGAGCTGGAAATCGAAGGTGCCGCTGCTGCGGCCCCTGCGCCAGCGGCCGCTCCGGCGGCTGCACCAGCGCCTGCCGAAAAGCCAGCCGAGGCCCCAGCGGCTCCGGCTGCTGCACCTGCCGCTGCTTCTGTCCAGGACATTCACGTCCCGGACATCGGCTCGTCGGGCAAGGCCAAGATCATCGAGCTGCTGGTCAAGGTCGGCGACACCGTCGAAGCCGACCAGTCGCTGATCACCCTGGAGTCCGACAAGGCCTCCATGGAAATCCCATCGCCGGCTGCCGGCGTGGTGGAAAGCATCGCGGTCAAGCTGGAAGACGAAGTCGGCACTGGCGATTTCATCCTCAAGCTGAAAGTACAAGGCGCTGCGCCTGCCGCCGCTCCAGCTCCGGCCGCCGCACCGGCTGCCAAGGCTGAAGCCGCACCGGCAGCCGCTGCCCCTGCGCCTGCTGCAAAAGCCGAGGCCGCACCGGCCCCGGTTGCTGCCGCACCAGCGCCAAGCGGCGCCAAGGTTCACGCCGGCCCGGCCGTGCGTCAGTTGGCCCGTGAGTTCGGCGTTGAGCTGAGCGCAGTAGCGGCCAGCGGTCCTCATGGTCGCGTGCTGAAGGAAGACGTGCAGGTTTACGTCAAAGCCATGATGCAGAAAGCCAAGGAAGCTCCGGCTGCTGGCGCTGCTACCGGTGGTTCGGGCATCCCGCCGATCCGCACCGTGGACTTCAGCCGCTTCGGCGAAATCGAAGAAGTGCCTATGACCCGCCTGATGCAAATCGGCGCGGCCGGTCTGCACGCCAGCTGGCTGAACATCCCGCACGTGACCCAGTTCGACCAGGCCGACATCACCGACCTGGAAGCTTTCCGCGTTGCGCAGAAAGCCGTGGCTGAAAAAGCCGGCGTGAAACTGACTGTGCTGCCGCTGCTGCTCAAGGCCTGCGCGCACCTGCTCAAGGAACTGCCGGACTTCAATAGCTCGCTGGCGCCAAGCGGCAAGGCGATCATCCGCAAGAAATACGTGCACATCGGCTTCGCGGTCGACACCCCGGATGGCCTGCTGGTACCGGTCATCAAGAACGTCGACCAGAAGAGCCTGCTGCAACTGGCTGCCGAAGCCGCTGCACTGGCTGCCAAGGCCCGCGACAAGAAGCTCACCCCGGACGACATGCAGGGCGCGTGCTTCACCATCTCCAGCCTCGGCCACATTGGCGGCACTGGCTTCACGCCAATCGTCAACGCGCCGGAAGTGGCGATCCTCGGTGTGTCCAAGGCCACTATCCAGCCTGTGTGGGACGGTAAAGCGTTCCAGCCGAAGCTGATGCTGCCATTGTCGTTGTCCTACGATCACCGTGTGATCAACGGCGCCGCGGCTGCACGCTTCACTCAGCGTCTGAGCCAGTTGCTGAACGACATCCGCACTATCCTGCTGTAAGCCTCAACGGGCCTCCCCTTCACCGGGGAGGCCTGGCAATACCGATTTCCGAGCGCCACGCTCGTACCTCAACCCCGCCACTTGGCGGGGCTTTTTTTGCCCTGCTTTTGTAGCCGCGGGTATGCTGGATAAACGCAGTGTCTCTGCGCTTTTCGCGAGCAAGCCGGCCCCCACACAAAGCCAGTGCGAACCACCGATCGCTCCGATTGCAGAAATCCCCCGTGCGGCCGATAACACCCATATAGCACTTAGCCTTCATCCTCTCTTGTCAGTGCGTGCTGCATGATGCAACCTTGCCGCAGGTGACAGTAAAGAGGGCGTGAGCCCGGCGCAGTGCGCAATTTCCCAAGCGAGTTTCCCCATGAAAAGCCAACCCGATGTCGCCCGTATGGCGGCCGAGGTAGTGACGCAATTACCGGTGCCTTCGCGCCTCGGTATGCTGCGTTTCGAGCGGCTTAATGAGGCAAGCTGGGCGTTGCTTTACCTCGACCCCAATTGCGAGCGCCAATTCGGCCTGCCGGCGGTCGAGTTATGCGCCCTGATCGGCACCCCCTACGCCAGCCTGATGGAACCCCAGGCGCGCTACCAGTTGCACGATGCGATCCAGCAGCAACTGAGCCAGAGCCCCCATTACCTGGTGCGCTACACCCTGCACACCAACGATGGGCCGCTGAGCCTGCTGGAAATGGGCGAGGCTTATAAACAACACAATCGCCACTTGCTGCGCGGCTACCTCATGGTCGTCGACGGCCTGTTCAGTGAAATCCCCGCCCCGGCCCCGACGGCCGATCTGGAAAACCAGAACAGCCGCCTGCAAATCGCCCTGGAACTCAACCAGCGTGCGCAACAGGAACAGTTGCAGCACCTGGAACGGGTGCGCGCCCAGCAGGAACTGATCCTGCTGCTGGCCCGCCAGCGCTACAGCGCGCCCAACTCGCTACAGGAAGCCGCCGAGCTGATCACGCGCAGTGCGTGCGATATCTATCAAATCGATTGCGCCAGTATCTGGAACCTCGAGGGCCAGCGCCTGGTGCCGATCTCGGCGTACCAGCGTGCCGACCAGCAACACCACCTGCCCGAGGCCATCGACGCGAGTGGCTTTCCGGACTACCTGGAAGCCCTGCACAGCAGCCGCGCCATCGACGCCACCCATGCGATGCGCGATCCACGCACCCGGGAAATGGCCGAAAGCCTGCGCGCCAAGGATATCCACGCCATGCTCGATGCGAGCATTCGGGTGGATGGTCAGGTCGTCGGCGTGCTGTGCCTGGAACAAAGCGGCAGCTCCCGCGCCTGGCAATCCGATGAAATCGCCTTCGCTGGCGAGCTGGCGGACCAGTTCGCCCAAGTGATCAACAATCACAACCGCCGCACCGCCACCAGCGCCCTGCACCTGTTCCAACGTGCCGTGGAACAAAGCGCCAACGCCTTCCTGCTGGTCAATTGCGATGGCGTGGTGGAATACGTCAACCCAAGCTTTACTGCGATTACCCAGTACAGCGCCGAAGAAGTCCACGGCCATCGCCTGGCGCAACTGCCGGCCTTGGAAAACCTCAGTGAGTTGCTGTTCGACGCACCTTCCAGCCTGGCCAAGAGCAACAGCTGGCAAGGCGAATTCAAAAGCCGACGCAAGAACCTGGAGCCCTACTGGGGCCAGCTGTCGATTTCCAAGGTGTATGGCGACAACCGTGAGTTGACCCACTACATCGGCATCTACGAAGACATCACCCAGACCAAGCTGGCCCAGCAGCGCATCGAACGCCTGGCGTACACCGACAACTTGACCAACCTGGGCAACCGCCCGGCGTTTATCCGCAACCTGGATGAACGCTTTGCCCGGGACAGCGACAGCCCGATCAGCCTGCTGCTGGTGGACATTGACAACTTCAAGCGGATCAACGACAGCCTCGGCCACCAGACCGGTGACAAGCTGCTGATCAGCCTGGCCCGTCGCCTGCGCAACAGCTTGAGTACCGGTGGCAGCCTGGCGCGCTTTGCCAGCAATGAGTTTGCGGTGCTGCTGGACGACGCCGATCTGGAAACCGGCCAGCAGGTCGCCAGCCAACTGCTGACCACCCTCGACAAACCGATGTTCGTCGACAACCAATTGATCAGCGTCACGGGCTCCGTCGGCCTGGCCTGCGCACCACTGCATGGCCGCGATCCACAGACACTGATGCGCAACGCCGGCCTGGCGCTGCACAAAGCCAAGGCCAACGGCAAACACCAGGTGCAGGTATTTACCGAGGCGCTGAACGCCGAAGCCAGCTACAAGCTGTTCGTGGAAAACAACCTGCGCCGCGCCCTGACCCAAAACGAGCTGGACGTGTTCTACCAACCCAAACTGTGCCTGCGCAGTGGCCGCCTATTGGGCATGGAAGCACTGTTGCGCTGGAATCATCCGGAAAAGGGCATGATCCGCCCCGACCAATTCATCAGCGTGGCCGAAGAGACCGGGCTGATCATCCCTATCGGCAAGTGGATCGCCCGCCAGGCCTGCCGCATGAGCAAGCAGTTGAGCGCCGCCGGCATGGGCAATCTGCAGGTGGCGATCAACCTGTCGCCCAAGCAGTTTTCCGACCCGGACCTGGTGGCGTCCATCGCCACCATCCTCAAGGAAGAACAGCTGCCGGCGAACCTGCTGGAGCTGGAACTGACCGAAGGCCTGCTGCTGGAGGCCACCGAAGACACGCGCCTGCAACTGGACCAGTTGAAGAGTTTCGGTCTGACCCTGGCCATGGACGACTTCGGCACCGGGTACTCGTCGCTAAGCTACTTGAAAAAATTCCCCATCGACATCATTAAGATCGATCGCAGCTTTATCCATGAGATCCCGGATAACCAGGACGATATGGAGATCACTTCGGCGGTCATCGCCATGGCCCACAACCTCAAGCTCAAGGTGGTGGCCGAAGGTATCGAGACCGCAGAGCAACTGGCGTTCCTGCGCCGGCATCGCTGCGATGTGGGCCAAGGCTACCTGTTCGACCGGCCGATCCCCGGGTCCGAGCTGATGAAGATGCTTAAACGCTACCCGCGCGGGCCAATCGCCTGACAGCGATGTAACACTCGGGCACACTGGCTGTCTGAATTCTTACCTAACTCAATCTGACTGAGAGGACTGATCATGGTCTTGCGCTCGGAAATTCTGGTGAACAAAAACGTGCTGCCTACTCAAGAACAAGCTTTGCCTGGTCGTGAAACCCCGATGGCGCTGCCGGAGACCCATTTCGTCAACGGCAATCCGCTGCTGGGCCCATTCCTCGACGACGTCGGCTTCGCGATCTTCGGCCTGGGCTGCTTCTGGGGCGCCGAGCGCAAGTTCTGGCAGCGCGATGGCGTGGTCAGCACCGTGGTTGGCTACGCCGGCGGCTACACGCCGAACCCGACCTATGAAGAAGTCTGCTCGGGCCTGACCGGCCATAGCGAAGTGGTGCTGGTGGTGTATGACCAGGCCAAGGTGAAATACGAAGACCTGCTGAAGATGTTCTGGGAACTGCATAACCCGACCCAGGGCATGCGCCAGGGTAATGACATCGGCAGCCAGTACCGCTCGGTGATCTACGCCACTACACCCGAGCAATTGGCAGCAGCGCAAGCCAGCGCGCAGGCATATCAGCAGGAGCTGACCAAAGCCGGCCTGGGCGTGATCACCACGGAAATCGAAGAAGCGCCAACGGTGTACTTCGCCGAGGCGTATCACCAGCAGTACCTGGCGAAGAACCCGCAAGGGTATTGCGGTATCGGCGGCACAGGCGTGACCTGCCCGATCTGACACCAAAAGCATCGCGGGCAAGCCCGCTCCCACCTTGGAATGCATTCCAAATGTGGGAGCGGGCTTGCCCGCGATGGCGTCCTGGCAGGCGACTAGCTACTCAGCGATCAACCAATCCATCTGCCACCCACCCTGCGTCTGGCCAAGCTTCTTGGACAGCCACGGCAGCAGCTCACGCAACTCCTCTTCCAAACCCCACGGCGGGTTGGCGATAGCCAATCCAGAACCGGTCAGGGTGTTGGGCGTGTCCAGCGGATGTACCAGCAACTCCACGCGCAGCAATTTCGGCGCGCCGGTACCGGCCAGGTCCTGGTAGAAACGACGCAGCATGCGCTGGTCCTTCACCGGGTACCAGATCGCTGCGACGGTCTGGCGCATACGGCCCACCGCCTCCTTGAGCGACGCGGCGCAGCGTTGCATTTCATCGAGCTTTTCGAACGGCGGGTCAATCAGCATCAGCGCGCGCTTCTCCGGCACCGGCAGCAAGGCACGCGGCACATGCCAACCTTCGCCCAGGTGCACTTTGACGCGGCGATCACCTTTCATGTTGTCCTTGAGCAACACGCCGTCGTCCGGGTGTTTCTCATTGAGCAACACACGGTCCTGCGGGCGCGTGAGACGCCGGGCCAGCTCCGGGGAGCCAGGGTAGTAACGCAACTGGCCATCCGGGTTCATCTCGTGCAGTACGCGCATGTAATCGGCGGTCAGCGGCGGCAGGTCGCTTTCACCCCACAGACGGGCGATGCCTTCCAGGTATTCACCGGTGCGGTTGGCCTGATCGCCCTGCAGGTCATACAGCCCGATACCGGCATGGGTATCAAGGTAGGCGAACGGTTGCTCCTTGCGCGACATCAGGGCGATGAGGCGGGTCAAGGTCAGGTGTTTGAAGACATCGGCATGGTTGCCGGCGTGAAAGGCGTGACGATAATTCATGGTTGCTCCTGCGCAGGGGGCGAAGTTTACCTTCTACCGGGACAAAGGTGCAGGGCTGCATGTCGGCTGTTGCTCACGGGCCGGTGAGGGACATGCCTCCAGACTCGCAAACAAGATAGCTGGCCAATGTCTCATGACAGACATCAGGCCCACGCGAAAAGTAAGCCACCTTGTGCTTCAAGGTCGCCAGCGAGAAAGCCGCATACAGCTCCGGACGATGCTCCTCCAGCCATTGCATCAGGTTGTCGGTCAAGGTCTGGGGCGATTGTTGCGCCAGCCCGGCTAACAAAGACGCCGGCACCCGCTACCAAGGACTGGCTTTCGCCACTGTCACAGGCGCCGGCGTTACCACCAAGGGCTGACCGTTGATCAGATAGCGTCGGAACACCGGCAGCACCCGCCCCGCCTCTTCCTCCAGCCCCTGCAGGATTGGCAAAAACCGAGCTCCATCCCAAAAACGCAAGAACACGACCCGGCCGTCGGGTAGATAGACCTTGGTCAGGCTTTGCAGGTGCGCAATCACCACGTCCAACGGGCTGGACGACACCGCCAGCCAGCCCCAATCGGCAGCCTCAGTGGTTGCGACCCAATCGCAGAAGGCACTCCCCGGCTCAACGATGCCGACATAGGGCATCACCTCCCCCCACTCGGCATAGGCCGTGCCTGCCCAGATCGATTGGGGCAGCATTCCAACCGCTGCGTCAAAAGGTTTGGCATCACTGGCATTGCTCAAGATGGCGAAGACCCGCTCACCAGACGGTAGAGGCTGCTGTGCAATCCAGGCGTCAGGCGCCAGACGCTTGTTCATCAAGGCAAACTCCTGTCAGCCACTGTGTCGTGGGATATCACACTGGCCGTGTTTGCAGCGCTCACACTCTTCGCAAAACGGTGCGCTACGTTTCAGGCTGGCCACTTGAACGCGGCTCAACGGCACGGGAATAACCACCAGCAGCTTCTCCTTCATTCCCGGTATCAACGGTGTAGCGGCGGGAACTGGCGCACTGCCAAGTTGGATAGGAACACTGCTGAAGATACCGCCCGCCGAAACCGTAATGGATTGGCCACCCGCCTGAATCGTCACACCGGCACCCGCATCGATCACGACACTTTGCCCAGCACCAATCTGGATAGTCCTCCCGGCCCGTATACGCTGCGAGCCACCGACCATCAGATGATCATCCTGCTTGAGTTCAGTCAGACGGTTGCCGTGGGTAACGCGTTGCTCTTCGCCCTGCAACTCATGGTGCGACTCGCCGCCCACCGTTATCCGACGCTGGTTGTCGATCTGCACCTGCTGGTCGTGCAACACATGCTGGGTCCAGTCCCGCTGGGCGCGCAGGTAGATCTCCTCGGCCCCCTTGCGGTCTTCGATGCGCAGTTCGTTATAGCCACCCCCACCGGGGCTGCTCTGGCTGCGCAAGATGCTGCGGGTCTTATCCGTCGGCAGGTCGAGAGGCACCGGCGTCGCCGCGTTGGGCAAGCACCCCATGACCACTGGCATATCCAGGTCGCCATTGACGAAGCCCACCAGCACCTCCATGCCGACCCTGGGAATCAGCACTGAGCCATAACCGTCATGCGCCCAAGCACTGGCCACTCGCAACCAGCAACTCGAATGATCGTTGTGCTCCCCCGTACGGTCCCAAGCCATTTGCACCTTGACCCGGCCGTATTCATCGCAATGGATCTCGCTGTCGGCAGGCCCGGTAACCACCGCATTCTGATAACCCGAACTATTCGGGCGTGGTTGTTCTGGCAGCGACGGCCGGAAAACCACATCCCACGGCGCGGCCGTGAACTCGTTGCGATAGCCCTGACGAAAATCCCCGCCAGCCACTTCGACCACAGCCTCCTCAAGTACCTGGGGTTGTTTGCCTTCGTGCGTGATGCGCGTCACCAGCCACAGGTCGTTCCAGTCGGCGCGCGGGTGCCCGCCAAGCTTGAGGAAACGACCGCTGGTCAACCCCGGCTCGTCACCTTCGCCATGGGCGACCCGGTAGTCGCTGCGGTGCCGTTCCAGCCTGTGCTGCGCCAGGTATTTGCCGTGGGGACGGTCGGAAAAATAGCCGGGATAATCTTGTTCTTCCAGCCGAGGAAGCCGTTCGCTGGCGACTTCGCTCTGCAACGCCAGGTGCGGTTTACGAAAGTCGTAATCGCGCAGACTCACCGCCGTGGTGCGGGTTTCCAATTGCACGGTAAAACTCTTGATTGCCGCTGTGTCCGCCACCATTCCGGAACCAGGCGCGTAAGGCGTGGGCTGCTCGGCCTGGGCAAATACCGTCTGATCGTCACCGAACACCAACAGGTGCCCCTCCGGCGAATGCTGGAAGTGATAGTGAATGCCCAACTCGGCACACAGCCGCTGAATGAATGCCAGATCACTCTCACCGAACTGTACGCAATACTCGCGCTCGGGATACGTTCCGCTGAGTTGGAATGTGAACCGGTCGCCCTGGATCCCCTGCGCCACCAGCACCTGCGCAACGATCTGCGGCACGCTCTTGTGTTGGAAAATGCGCTGGTGGCTGCTGTGTTTCAGATAGGTCAGCTGAGGAACGACACTCATCTGATAACGCGTCAGGCGCCGCCCGGAATCACCCTGTGCCACACGGTAAACCAGACCATGAACACCCTGCCCCTGGTCGTCGAAGCCCAGATACACCTGACGATGGAGCAAGCTCTCAAGGTCAAGGTCGGGCTGCTCGCTGACCAATTCCAAGTCAAAACGGTAGGGCTGACTGATGGCTTCGGTGCCCCTGAACTCGAGTACCTTGAGTTCACTGGACGCCCCGTCGAGGGTCAGGGTAAAGACGCATTGGTTGGCAGGAGCGAACATCCGATGTTTCTCTGCGAAGGGTGGGCGGCAGATTCTGCACCACGGTTACGCCCTGCTGAGCACGCCCCGAGCAAATCAGTAAAACCCTACATGCTAACGCCTGAATCTTCTCCGGAGCGGCGTAAATCACACACGTAAAAAAGCCCGCCATCTGTAGGATGCGGGCTTTTTTTCAGCTCAACGGGCGATCAACGCCCGAAGCATTACTTGTTGAGGTTGTAGTCTTTTTCCGCTGCATCAAAACGCTCGAGCATACCCGCCGTCGGCGCGCCCAGCTTACTTACGAAGTAAATCGCGAGGCTGGCAAAGATGAAGCCTGGGATGATCTCGTACAGGCCCAGCAGACTGAAGTGTTTCCACACGATCACGGTGATTGCGCCGACCAGGATACCGGCCAGTGCGCCGTTGCGGGTCATGCCTTTCCAGATCACCGAGATCAGCACCACTGGGCCGAATGCCGCGCCGAAACCGGCCCAGGCATAGCTCACCAGGCCCAGTACACGGTTGTCCGGGTTGGCCGCCATGGCGATAGCGATCAGGGCCACCAGTAGCACCATGGCGCGGCCAACCCATACCAATTCCAGCTGGGAAGCATTTTTACGCAGGAAGGTCTTGTAGAAATCTTCGGTCAGGGCGCTGGAGCACACCAGCAGTTGGCAGCTCAGGGTACTCATGACCGCCGCCAGGATGGCCGACAACAGCACGCCTGCGATCCATGGGTTGAACAGCAGCTTGGCCAGCTCGATGAACACACGCTCGTGGTTCTCGGTAACCGGGCCTGCCACTTCCGGGTGCGCCGAGAAGTAGGCGATACCGAAGAAGCCCACGGCCACGGTGCCGCCCAGGCACAGGATCATCCAGGTCATGGAGATGCGACGCGCCTTGGCGATCGACTTCACCGAATCCGCCGCCATGAAGCGTGCGAGGATGTGCGGCTGGCCAAAGTAGCCCAGGCCCCAGCCCATCAGCGAAATGATGCCGATGAAGGTGGTGTTTTTCAGCATGTTGAAGTTGTCGGGGTTCTTGGCCTCGATGGCCAGGAAGGTCGTATCGACACCGCCAGTGGCCAGCAGCACGATGATCGGCGTCAGGATCAACGCGAAGATCATCAGCGTGGCTTGTACGGTATCTGTCCAACTTACCGCCAGGAAACCACCAACAAAGGTGTAGGCAATCGTCGCCGCGGCGCCGGCCCACAGTGCAGTCTCGTAGGACATGCCGAAGGTGCTTTCGAACAGGCGGGCACCGGCCACGATGCCGGATGCGCAGTAGATAGTGAAGAACACCAGGATCACCACCGCAGAGATAATCCGCAGCAGGCCGCTCTTATCTTCGAAACGGCTGGAGAAATAATCCGGCAGGGTCAGGGCGTCGCCGTTATGTTCGGTCTGTACCCGCAGACGACCGGCCACGAACAGCCAGTTCAAGTAAGCACCGACGATCAGGCCGATGGCGATCCAGCTTTCCGACAGGCCCGACATGTAGATCGCACCCGGCAAACCCATCAACAACCAGCCGCTCATGTCAGAAGCGCCGGCCGACAGAGCCGTCACCACGCTACCGAGGCTGCGACCGCCGAGGATGTAATCGGAAAGGTTGTTGGTGGAGCGATAGGCCATGAAGCCGATCAGCACCATTGCTGCGATGTAGATCACGAACGTGATCAGGGTTGGATTGCTAACGCTCATAAGAGTGACGCCCTGGCTTTGTTTTTATGTAGCGACGGCCTGTCAGACGGCCACCCACTGCTAACCGGGTAGACGAAACTGCGTGCCGCGCATTTATGACTGGCGTTTCCCCAGGAAAGCCGCCAGCCGATGAACCGAACCGCTGAGGTGGTTGCACCTTGGCCGCGAATGCTATTCAACAAAGCAAATAAGGTGCAACCAGTTTCTTGAGAATAAGTTGCACCCACTCATGTATTCCGGAAAACACCGCGTTTTTGCTCCTTTTTGGAGCAAGAACAGCCGAAGTCAGAAGCAAATGCACCAAGAGAAAGCGGATTCGGCTGAGGGCCGATTTTTTTCGTGAGGACCTTCAAAAATTTCCTGAACAAAAGGGTTGCACCCGGTTGCACCTCTTCATGGGCAAAGCTAATCTTGCCGCCAGCAGATGCCACTCGGTAGTGGCACCCATGAGGATAATAAAGATGGCAACGACCACCCTTGGGGTCAAACTCGACGACCCAACCCGCGAACGCTTGAAGGCTGCCGCGACCTCCATTGATCGCACGCCGCACTGGCTGATCAAGCAGGCGATTTTCAATTACCTGGAGAAACTCGAGGGTGGTGCAACCCTGACCGAGCTCAATGGCTTGGCCAGCAAGGACGCTGAAGACGCGGGCGAGGTCCAGGCCGACCACGCCCACCAGTGCTTCCTGGAGTTCGCCGAAAGTATCCTGCCGCAGTCGGTACTGCGCGCTTCGATCACTGCCGCCTACCGCCGCCCGGAGCCGGAAGTGGTACCGATGCTGATCGAGCAGGCCCGCCTGCCAGCTCCGATGGCAGAAGCCACCAACAAGCTGGCCGCCTCGATTGCCGAGAAACTGCGCAATCAGAAGAGTGCCGGCGGCCGTGCCGGTATTGTCCAGGGCCTGCTGCAAGAATTTTCCCTGTCGTCCCAAGAAGGTGTGGCGCTGATGTGCCTGGCCGAAGCGCTGCTGCGCATCCCCGACAAAGGCACCCGCGATGCGCTGATCCGCGACAAGATCAGCACCGGCAACTGGCAGCCGCACCTGGGCAACAGCCCGTCGTTGTTCGTCAATGCCGCCACGTGGGGCCTGCTGCTGACCGGCAAACTGGTCGCCACCCACAATGAGGCCGGCCTGACCTCATCCCTGAGCCGCATCATCGGCAAGAGCGGCGAGCCGATGATCCGCAAGGGCGTCGACATGGCCATGCGCCTGATGGGCGAGCAGTTCGTCACCGGCGAAACCATCGCAGAAGCCCTGGCCAACGCGAGCAAGTTCGAAGCCAAGGGCTTCCGCTACTCCTACGACATGCTCGGTGAAGCCGCGCTGACCGAACACGATGCCCAGAAGTACCTGGCATCGTACGAACAAGCCATTCACTCCATCGGCAAAGCGTCCCACGGCCGTGGGATTTATGAAGGCCCTGGCATCTCCATCAAGCTTTCGGCACTGCATCCGCGTTATAGCCGTGCGCAGTATGAGCGCGTGATGGACGAGCTGTACCCACGTCTGCTGTCCCTGACCCTACTGGCCAAGCAATACGACATCGGCTTGAACATCGACGCCGAAGAAGCCGACCGCCTGGAACTGTCGCTGGACCTGCTGGAGCGCCTGTGCTTCGAACCGCAACTGACCGGCTGGAACGGTATCGGTTTCGTGATCCAGGCTTACCAGAAACGTTGCCCGTACGTGATCGACTACGTCATCGATCTGGCGCGCCGCAGCCGCCACCGCCTGATGATCCGTCTGGTAAAAGGCGCGTACTGGGACAGCGAAATCAAGCGCGCCCAGGTCGAAGGCCTGGAAGGCTACCCGGTGTATACCCGCAAGGTGTACACCGACGTTTCCTACATTGCTTGTGCACGCAAACTGCTGTCGGTACCGGAAGTCATCTACCCGCAGTTCGCTACCCACAACGCCCACACCCTGTCGGCCATTTACCATATCGCCGGTCAGAACTATTACCCTGGCCAGTACGAGTTCCAATGCCTGCACGGCATGGGTGAACCACTGTACGAGCAGGTTGTAGGCAAGGTTTCCGATGGCAAGCTGAACCGTCCATGCCGTGTGTATGCACCGGTCGGCACCCACGAAACACTGTTGGCCTACTTGGTGCGTCGCCTGTTGGAAAACGGTGCCAACACCTCGTTCGTCAACCGCATCGCCGACCAGTCCATCTCGATTCAGGAACTGGTGGCCGATCCAGTGGCCAGCATTGAGCAAATGGCCACATTGGAAGGTGGCTTCGGTCTGCCGCATCCGCGCATTCCATTGCCGCGCGACCTGTACGGCAGTGACCGCGCCAACTCCGCCGGCATCGACCTGGCCAACGAACACCGCCTGGCATCGCTGTCCTGCGCCCTGTTGGCCACCGCACACAACAACTGGAAAGCCGCGCCGATGCTCGGTTGTGCCTCCAGCAATGAAGCAGCCGCACCGGTGCTGAACCCGTCCGACCTGCGTGATGTAGTCGGCCACGTGCAAGAGGCCACCGTCGAAGACGTCGACAATGCCATCCAGTGCGCCATCAACGCCGGCCCAATCTGGCAGGCCACCCCGCCCGCCGAACGCGCCGCGATCCTGGAACGCGCCGCCGACCTGATGGAAGGCGAGATCCAGCCGCTGATGGGCCTGCTAGCCCGCGAAGCCGGCAAGACCTTCGCCAACGCCATCGCCGAAGTGCGCGAAGCCGTGGATTTCCTGCGTTACTACGCAGTGCAGGCACGCAACGATTTCACCAATGACGCCCACCGCCCGCTGGGCCCGGTGGTGTGCATCAGCCCGTGGAACTTCCCACTGGCAATTTTCAGCGGCCAGGTCGCCGCTGCACTGGCCGCCGGCAATCCGGTCCTGGCCAAGCCTGCCGAACAAACCCCGCTGGTCGCCGCACAAGCCGTGCGCATCCTGCTGGAAGCCGGCATTCCCGAAGGCGTGCTGCAACTGCTGCCGGGTCAAGGCGAAACCGTCGGTGCCCGCCTGGTGGGTGATGATCGCGTCAAAGGCGTGATGTTCACCGGTTCCACCGAAGTAGCGCGCTTGCTGCAACGTAATGTCGCCGGCCGTCTCGATGCGCAGGGCCGTCCGATCCCGCTGATTGCCGAGACTGGTGGCCAGAACGCGATGATCGTCGACTCCTCGGCCCTCACCGAACAAGTGGTTATCGACGTGGTGTCTTCGGCCTTCGACAGCGCCGGCCAACGTTGCTCGGCCCTGCGCGTACTGTGCCTGCAGGAAGATTCGGCAGACCGTGTCATCGAAATGCTCAAGGGTGCCATGGCGGAATGTCGCCTGGGTAACCCGGAGCGCCTGTCGGTGGACATCGGCCCGGTGATCGACGCCGAAGCCAAGGCCGGCATCGAGAAACATATCCAGGCCATGCGCGACAAAGGCCGCAACGTGTACCAAGTGGCAATCGCCGACGGCGAAGAGGTCAAGCGCGGCACCTTCGTGATGCCAACCCTGATCGAGCTGGAAAGCTTTGACGAACTGCAACGGGAGATCTTCGGCCCGGTGCTGCACGTGGTGCGCTACAAGCGCAAAGAGATCGATCAACTGATCGGCCAGATCAACGCTTCCGGCTATGGCCTGACCCTGGGCGTACACACTCGTATCGACGAGACCATCGCCAAGGTGATCGACAACGTCAATGCCGGTAACGTCTATGTGAACCGCAACATTGTGGGCGCCGTGGTTGGCGTGCAACCGTTCGGTGGCGAAGGCTTGTCAGGCACCGGCCCGAAAGCCGGTGGTCCACTGTACCTGTACCGCCTGCTGTCGACTCGTCCTACCGATGCGATCGAACAGTCCTTCGTACGTGGCGACGCACTGACGGCACCGGACGTACGTCTGCGCGACGTCATGAGCCAACCGCTGACGGCCCTGAAAACCTGGTCCGACAGCAACAAGTTCAGCGACCTGAGCGCCCTGTGCAGCCAGTTCGCCGCACAATCCCAAAGCGGTATCACCCGCCAACTGGCCGGACCGACCGGCGAACGCAACAGCTACGCCATCCTGCCTCGTGAGCACGTACTGTGCCTGGCGGAAGTGGAAGGCGACCTGTTGACTCAATTGGCAGCGGTATTGGCAGTGGGCGGTTCGGCGGTATGGCCGGAAACCGACCTGACCAAAGCTCTATTCCCACGCCTACCGAAGGAAGTTCAGGCGAAGATCAAGCGCGTGGCCGACTGGACCAAGGACGAGGTGGTGTTCGACGCGGTCCTGCACCACGGTGATTCCGACCAACTGCGCGCGGTGTGCCAGCAAGTGGCCCAGCGTGGCGGGGCGATTGTTGGCGTGCATGGTTTGTCGCAGGGTGAGACGGCGATTGCGCTGGAGCGCTTGGTGATTGAACGTGCATTGAGCGTTAACACCGCAGCAGCAGGCGGTAATGCCAGCCTGATGACCATCGGCTAACGACCTGACAAAACGCGGTAAAAAATGTGGGAGGGGGCGTGCTCCCGATTGCGGTGTATCAGTCGACTTATTTGTGGCTGACACACTGCTATCGGGGGCAAGCCCCCTCCCACATTTGCCTGGGCATCACTCAGATCAATCTTGCTATCCACCCTCCATTCGCGCACTTAGACTCGGACCTATTCCCACATAGGTGACCCGCCATGTCCGAGACGCTGCTCAGTTCCCGCAATCTGGCTTTCGAGCTGTACGAAGTTCTCGATGCCGAGGGCATGACTCAGCGTGAGCGGTTCAGCGAGCACAACCGCGAAACCTTCGATGCGGCCATCAGCACAGCGCGCAGCATTGCCGAGAAGTACTTCGCGCCACACAACCGTAAGAACGACGAGAACGAGCCACGCTTTGAGAACAGCAAGGCCATCCTGATTCCAGAAGTGAAGCCGGCCGTGGACGCGTTCCTCGAAGCTGGTTTCCTCAATGCCGCGCGCAGTTTCGAAGCGGGTGGCATGCAACTGCCGACCCTGCTGTCCCAAGCCTGCTTCGCGCACTTCCAGTCGGCCAACGCCGCATCCACCTCCTACCCGTTCCTGACCATGGGCGCCGCCAACCTGATTGAAAGCTTCGGCACCGAGGATCAGAAACAACGCTTCCTGCAACCGATGATCGACGGCCGCTTCTTCGGCACCATGGCCCTCACCGAACCCCACGCCGGCTCGTCGCTGTCGGATATTCGTACACGCGCAGAACCTGCGGCCGACGGCACCTTCCGACTCAAGGGCAACAAGATCTTCATCTCCGGTGGCGACCACCCGCTCTCGGAAAACATCGTGCACATGGTGCTGGCCAAACTGCCGGATGCGCCGCCTGGGGTGAAAGGCATTTCGCTGTTTATCGTGCCCAAGTTCCTGGTCAACGACGATGGCAGCCTGGGCGAGCGCAACGATGTGCTGCTGGCCGGGCTGTTTCACAAGATGGGCTGGCGTGGCACCACCTCCACTGCGCTGAACTTCGGCGATAACGGCAACTGTGTCGGCTACCTGGTGGGCAAGCCGCACCAGGGCCTGAGTTGCATGTTCCAGATGATGAATGAGGCACGCATCGGCGTGGGCATGGGCGCGGTGATGCTCGGGTATGCCGGCTATCTGTACTCGCTGGAGTACGCCCGCGAACGCCCGCAAGGTCGCTTGCCTGACAGCAAAGATCCCACAACCGCACCGGTGTCGATCATCCAGCACGCGGACATCAAGCGCATGCTGCTGACCCAAAAGTCCTACGTAGAAGGCGCTTTCGACCTCGGCCTATACGCCGCGCGGCTATTCGATGACACCACGACCCTCGCCACCGATACCGAACGCAAACAAGCCCACGAATTGCTGGACCTGCTCACGCCCATCGTCAAATCCTGGCCGTCGGAGTTCTGCCTCAAGGCCAACGAACTGGCGATCCAGATCCTCGGCGGCCACGGCTACACCCGTGAATACCCGGTGGAGCAGTACTACCGCGACAACCGCCTGAACCCGATCCATGAAGGCACCCATGGCATCCAGTCCCTGGATTTGCTGGGGCGCAAACTGGCGCAAAACGGTGGCGCGGGCTTGAAGCAGTTGATCCGGTTGATCGCCGAAACGGGCGCACGGGCACAGGAATACCCATCACTGACCGCATTGCGCGAACCACTGGAACAGTTGGTCAACCGCTTGCAAAGCGTGACCCTCGGCCTGCTGACGGATCTGGCCCAAGGCAAGGTCAACAGCAGCCTGGCGAACTCGGCGCTGTACTTGAAGGTATTCGGGCATACAGTGATTGGCTGGCGCTGGCTGGAACAGGCGATCCGCGCTGAAGAAGGGCTGGCCAAGGGGAATGCGGCCGATGTGGCCTTCTATAAAGGCAAGCTCCAGGCCGCCCGGTACTTCCTGACCTGGGAAGTGCCGGGCTGCCATCATGAACTGGCGATTCTGGAGGCACGCGATGATACGTGCCTGGCAATGCAGGACGAATGGTTCTAAGGCTGACCTATTACCTTGGAAATCACATCGACCGTGGCGCTGACTTGCTCTTGGTAACGGTCGAGTTCCTGCTGGTGACGCTGTTGCATTTCGATCTGCTCGGCGCACAGGTTCAGCGCGGCCAGTACCAATAATTTGTCACCGATCAGGGTCGGGTACTTTTTCTTGGTGGTGGCCAGGGAGGCCTTGAGCAGGGTCACGGCGTGCATCAGGGTTTGATCTTCCCCGGCCGGGGCCTTGATCGAGTAATCCTCTCCGAGAATCGAAACGACCTTTATCCCTTCATTCATGCGCCGACAGGACCTGCGCTCACACGCTCAACCAACGCCTGGATGCGAGCGGCGGTGGCGCCGTGCTTTTCTTCCTGTTCCATCAGGTTCAGTTGCAGGCTGTCGTTTTCGTCCTTGGCACGGGCCAGTTCCGCCTTGAGGGACTCGTTGCTGCCCAGCAGATCCTGGTTCTGCTGTACCAAGTCGCCGACCAGTTGTTCCAATTGACTGAGGGATGCTTCTAACATTTTGATTTCTCGGGCTTTTTAAAAGGGCGGTGACGATAAAGAAAATTCACCTCGGATGCCAGGGTTATCCCCGGCGCGCAGCCCGTTTTTTAAGGGCCGAGCCGCACTTTCGAGCCTTAGTGACTGCAATTCCCCCATCTGGTTCCTGAATCCGTTAAACCCCTCGTCCGATGCGACAAAAGCGCGCACCCCCTTAAGACTTTAGTCGCACGGCCGATACCTGATGCACACCTCGTCTCATGGCCGCATGGATCGCGCTTCTCCCCAGGACTCCCGCATGTCTCTTCGTAATATGAATATCGCTCCGAGGGCTTTCCTCGGCTTCGCGTTTATTGGTGCGCTGATGTTGCTTCTCGGTATTTTTGCCCTGAACCAGATGAGCAAAATCCGTGGTGCCGCCGAAGACATCACCCTGTCCAGCGTGCCGAGCATTCGCGCCCTCGACGAATTCACCCAACTGACCCTGCGCCTGCGAGTGCTGTCGTACCGCCTGCTGACCAACCGCGAGCCAGACGTGCAGCAAAAGACCCTGGATGCCTTCGAAGTGCGCAATCAGCAGATCCGCGCCGCCCAGGCCATCTACGAAAAACTGATCACCAGCCCTGAGGAACGCAACGCCTACGACGAGTACGTCCGCCTGTTGGGCCAGTACCACCAGATTGAAGCGCGCATGAAAAGCCTGTCTCGCGCCAATCAAATCGAAGAGCTGCGCAACCTGCTCAACACAGAGTTGCTGAACAACTCCGAGCAGGTCAACGCCGTATTGACCCGTTTGCTGGACATCAATAACGACGCCGCCAACACCACCAACCAGCAAGCCAAAGACCAATACGACATGGCCTTTGATCTGGTGGTGGGCTTGCTGATCATTGCCACGGCGCTGACCCTGCTGTTCGCCTGGCTGCTGACCCGCAGCATCACCGTGCCGATTTCCCAGGCGCTGGAAGCAGCCGAAGAAGTGGCCGAAGGCAACCTGACACGCCCGATCAAGGTCGACGGCAACGACGAAGCGGGCCGCCTGCTGGCTGCCATGGCCAAGATGCAGGACAAACTGCGTGACACCTTGCAACGCATCGCCGGCTCAGCCACCCAACTGGCGTCCGCCGCCGAAGAACTGAACGCCGTCACCGACGAAAGCGCTCGTGGCCTGACTCAGCAAAACAACGAAATAGAACAAGCCGCCACTGCCGTCAACGAGATGACCAGCGCCGTCGAAGAAGTCGCACGCAACGCGGTAAGTACTTCCGAAGCCTCGCGCAACGCCACTCTGTCAGCCGGCGATGGCCGTGACTTGGTACAGGAAACCGTCAGTGCCATCGAACGCATGAGCGGCGACGTGCAAGCCACCGCCACACTGATTGGTGACCTGGCCAATGAGTCGCGGGACATCGGCAAGGTACTGGACGTGATTCGTGGCCTGGCCGACCAGACCAACCTGCTGGCCCTGAACGCAGCGATTGAAGCCGCACGTGCTGGTGAAGCCGGGCGTGGCTTTGCCGTGGTCGCCGACGAAGTACGAGCGCTGGCCCATCGCACCCAGCAATCGACCAGCGAGATCGAACGGATGATCGGCAGCATTCAGACCGGTACGGAACATGCGGTGGACTCGATGCGCAACAGCACTGAGCGTGCCGAATCCACGTTGAACATCGCCAAAGGCGCGGGGCTGTCCCTGGACACCATCAACACAGCGATTGTGGAAATCAACGAACGCAACCTGGTGATCGCCAGCGCGGCGGAAGAGCAGGCGCAGGTAGCACGGGAAGTGGACCGTAACCTGGTGAATATTCGTGATCTGTCAGTGCAGTCGGCCACGGGTGCCAGCCAGACTGTTGCAGCGAGCAATGAGCTGTCGCGCCTGGCGGTGGATTTGAATGGGATGGTAGGACGCTTCCGCCTCTAACAGACACCACTGGCTTGAAAATGTAGGAGGGGGCTTGCCCCCGATAGCGGTGGTTCAGCTACAGATAAGCTGGCTGACTAACCGCAATCGGGGGCAAGCCCCCTCCCACATTTAGTTCCAACGAGACTCAGAAAAAGCTTTTTGACAGCGCAGCAATTCAACAGGTTAGAATCGCTGGCACGCAGACTGCATGGTCAGTTTGCGCCCCGTCTTCCCCGCTCTGGAGTACTGCCTTTGAATGCAACGACCATCAACAGCCTGTTCTTGATCGGCGCGTTGCTGGTGGGTGCGAGCATTCTGGTGAGTTCCCTTTCGTCCCGCCTGGGTATCCCGATTCTGGTGATCATCCTGGCCGTAGGCATGGTCGCCGGCGTCGATGGCGGCGGCATCATTTTCGATAACTACCCAACCGCCTACCTGGTGGGCAACCTCGCCTTGGCCGTGATCCTGCTCGACGGCGGCTTGCGCACACGGGTAGCGAGTTTCCGCGTGGCACTCTGGCCGGCGTTGTCGCTGGCCACGGTGGGGGTGTTGATTACCACCGGCCTCACCGGCATGGTCGCCGCCTGGCTGTTCAACCTCAATATCATTCAAGGCCTGCTGATCGGCGCGATTGTCGGCTCCACGGACGCCGCCGCGGTGTTCTCGCTGCTGGGTGGCAAAGGCCTCAACGAACGGGTCACCGCCAGCCTGGAAATCGAGTCCGGCAGCAACGACCCAATGGCGGTGTTCCTCACCGTGACCCTGATCGACATGCTCGCCAGCGGCCAGACTGGCCTGCACTGGAGCCTGTTGGGCCACCTGATCCGCGAGTTCGGCATCGGTGGCATCATCGGCCTGGGCGGCGGCTGGTTGCTGCTGCAGATGGTCAACCGCATCAACCTGGCCAACGGCCTGTACCCGATCCTGGTGATCGCCGGCGGCCTCGTGGTCTTCGCCCTGACCAACGCCCTGCACGGCAGCGGTTTCCTCGCCGTGTACCTGTGCGGCCTGGTGATCGGCAACCGCCCGGTGCGCAGCCGTCATGGCATCTTGCATATGCTCGACGGTATGGCGTGGCTGTCGCAGATTGGCATGTTCCTGGTGCTGGGCCTGCTGGTCACTCCCCACGACTTGCTACCGATCGCCCTGCCGGCCCTGGGCCTGGCGCTGTGGATGATTCTGTTTGCGCGGCCGCTGTCGGTGGTCGTCGGGCTGCTGCCGTTCAAGGCGTACCATGGCCGCGAAAAAGCCTTTATCGCCTGGGTCGGCCTACGCGGCGCGGTGCCGATCATCCTCGCGGTGTTCCCGCTGATGGCCGGGTTGCCCCATGCGCAGCTGTACTTCAATCTGGCGTTCTTTATCGTACTGGTCTCACTGCTGGTACAAGGCACCAGCCTGCCGTGGGTGGCCAAGCTGCTCAAAGTGACCGTTCCACCGGACCCCGCCCCTATTTCCCGCGCAGCGCTGGAAGTCCACGTCACCAGCGAGTGGGAGCTGTTCGTCTACCGCCTGGGTGCAGAAAAATGGTGCATCGGCGCCGCGCTGCGCGAGCTGAAAATGCCCGAAGGCACGCGTATCGCCGCACTGTTCCGTGGCCAACAACTGCTCCATCCGTCGGGTAGTACGGTACTCGAAGTTGATGATTTGCTCTGCGTGATAGGCCACGAACACAACCTGCCAGCCTTGGGCAAACTGTTCAGCCAGGCACCACAACGCGGCCTCGACCTGCGCTTCTTCGGCGACTTCGTGCTGGAAGGCGACGCCCAGCTGGGCGCGGTCTCAGCCCTGTATGGCCTCAAGCTCGAAGGCATCGACCCGGACATGCCACTGAGCAGCTTCATCACCCAGAAAGTCGGCGGCGCACCTATCGTCGGCGACCAAGTGGAATGGAACAACACCATCTGGACCGTCGCAGTCATGGACGGGAACAAGATTGGCAAAGTCGGCGTCAGATTCCCCGAAGGAAGTCGCCCGGGCCCCGGACTCTTCCTCTAAACTGCGGGGCGACAACGTCCCGATTCTTCACCTTGCTCGATCGGTCTCTATGCCAACCTTGCGCACTTTCCTCACCACTGCCCTGCTGAGCCTGACCCTGTGTGTCGGTGTCGTCCGCGCCGCCGACCCGCCCAGCGCCGACGCCATCCAGCAAACCCTGGACAAGCTGCCCGACCGCAAGCTGCCCGACGCCGACATGAAGGCGTTGCAGACGATCCTGCAACAGACCCTGACCTACCTGGGCAACAAGCAGGATTACGAGCAGCGCCTCACCGACCTCAAGCGCCAGCTGGAAGACGCCCCGCGCCAGACCACCGACAACCAGCGCGAACTGGTGCGGCTCAAGGCCACCAAAGTCGTCCCCGTGGCCCAACGCTACGCCAGCCTGCCGGTACCGCAGCTTGAGCAACTGCTGGTGCAACGCACCACCCAGCAAGGTGACCTGCAAAAAGATCTGGCCGACGCCAACAGCCTGACCATCGCCGCCCAGACGCGCCCCGAGCGCGCCCAGACCGAAATCAGCAGTAGCCAGACGCGTATCCAGCAGATCAACACGACCCTCAAGCTCGGTAAAGACAATGGCAAGGCCCTCAGCGGCGACCAGCGCAACCAATTGAATGCCGAACTCGCCTCCCTGAACGCGCTGATCCCTCTGCGCCGCCAAGAGCTGGCCGGCAACAGCCAACTGCAAGACCTGGGCAACAGCCAGCATGATCTGGTACTCGAAAAGACCGCGCGCCTGGAGCAAGAGATCCAGGACCTGCAAACCCTGATCAACCAGAAACGCCTGGCCCAGTCCCAGCAAACGGTGACCCAACAGTCCATCGAGGCGCAAAAAGCCGGTGGCAGCAGCCTGCTGGCCACCGAAAGTGCGGCCAACCTCAAGCTCTCCGACTACCTGCTCAAAAGCACCGATCGCCTTAACGACCTGACCCAGAAAAACCTGCAGACCAAGCAGCAACTGGACACCGTGACCCAGAGCGACTCGGCCCTGGATGAGCAAATCAACGTGCTCAAGGGCAGCCTGTTGCTGTCCAAGATCCTCTATAAGCAGAAACAGGCACTGCCGCGCCTCACCGTCGACCGTAACCTGGCAGACGACATCGCCAACATTCGCCTGTACCAGTTCGAGGTCAACCAGCAACGGGAACTGATCAGCACCCCCAGCGCCTATGTGGATAACCTGCTGGCCAACCAGCCGCCGGATGAAGTCACCCCGCAATTGCGCCGCACCTTGCTGGAACTGGCGATCACCCGCAGCGACCTGCTGGAGCGATTGAGTCGTGAGCTGAGTGCGCTGCTTAACGAATCCATCACCCTGCAACTGAACCAGAAACAACTGCTCAGCACCGCCACCAACCTGCGCGCAACCCTCGACGAGCAGATGTTCTGGATTCCCAGCAACAAGCCGCTGGACACCGAGTGGCTGGAAACCATACCGGATCACCTGAGCAGACAAGTCGCCACCCTGCCCTGGGCCTCCAGCGTCAGCGAACTGTATGACGGCCTGACCCAGCGCCCGCTGCTGTTCCTGCCCTTGCTGCTGTTGATCGGTGCGCTGCTATGGCGACGCAAGGCCCTGTACCAGCGCCTCAGCAAGGTGCACCTGGACATCGGCCACTTCAAGCGCGACAGCCAGTGGCACACGCCGCAGGCGATCCTGATCAATATCCTGCTGGCGATGCCAGTGTCTCTGGGCCTGGCGTTATGCGGCTATGCGTTGCAGATCGACGCCCGTGGGCAAAACGCCAACCTGGGCGCGGCACTGCTGCTGATTGCCCAAGCGTGGCTGGTGTTCTACACCGCCTATCGGATTCTGGCGCCAGGTGGCGTGGCTGAACTGCACTTCCGTTGGGAACGGCCTCAAGTGGCCTTCCTTCAAGGTTGGATACGCAAACTCGGGCTGGTGGTGCTGGCCCTGGTGGCCGTGGTGGCCATCGCCGAACACCAACCGGCAGCGCTGGCCGATGACGTGCTGGGCATCGCCGTGGTGCTGACCTGCTACGCACTGATGGCCTGGCTGCTGGGTCGCCTGCTGCTGAACAGCCCGACCCACGAAAAAGCCTCGCTGTTCCGCAAGTTCGTCGGGCTGGTGTTTACCGCCCTGCCTATCGCACTGTTTATCGCCGTGTGCTTCGGCTACTACTACACCGCGCTCAAACTCAGCGACCGTTTGATCAACACCCTGTACCTGCTGATGTTCTGGCTGGTCATCGAAGCCACCTTCGTACGCGGCCTGGGCGTTGCCGCACGGCGCTTGGCCTACGCTCGCGCCCTGGCCAAGCGCCAGGCCGCCAAGGAGGCTGGTGACGGCGAAGCGGTAATCGAAGAGCCGACCCTGGACATCGAGCAGGTCAACGAACAGTCCATGCGCCTGATCCGCCTGGCCTTGCTCGGCGGCTTTATCGCGGCGTTGTACTGGGTGTGGAAAGACCTGATCACCGTGTTCTCCTACCTGGACAACGTCACCCTCTACGAATACACCAGCGGCACCGGCGCCAATATCAGCATGGTGCCAATCAGCATCGGCGACTTGCTCGGCGCCTCCATCATCGTCGGGATTACCTTTGCTCTGGCGCGCAACCTGCCGGGGTTGCTGGAAGTTTTGGTGTTGTCCAAGCTGGACCTGGCCCAAGGCAGTGCCTACGCGACCACAACGCTGCTGTCTTATGTGATTGCCGGCGTCGGCTTCGTCTCCACCCTGTCCACCCTCGGCGTGAGCTGGGACAAGTTGCAATGGCTGGTAGCGGCACTGTCGGTGGGATTGGGTTTCGGGATGCAGGAGATCTTCGCCAACTTCATCTCCGGCATCATGATCCTGTTCGAACGCCCGGTGCGCATCGGTGACACCATCACCATCGGCAACCTGTCGGGCACGGTGAGCAAGATCCGCATCCGCGCCACCACCATCACCGACTTCGACCGCAAGGACATCATTGTCCCGAACAAGACGTTCATTACCGGGCAACTGATCAACTGGTCGCTGACCGACACCATCACCCGCGTCACCCTGAAACTCGGCGTGGACTACGGTTCCGACCTGGACCGCGTGAAGGAACTGCTGCTCAAGGCCGCCCGCGACAACCCACGGGTGCTCAAGGAGCCGGAGCCCCACGTGTACTTCCTCAACTTCGGCGAAAGCACCCTCGACCACGAACTGCGCATGCACGTGCGCGACCTGGGCGACCGCAACCCGGTGATCGATGAAGTGAACCGTTTTATCAACCGTGAGTTCAAGAAAGAGCACATCAACATTTCGTTCCGCCAGATGGAGGTCTACCTGAAAAACCTTCACGGCCAGGAATACAAATTGGTGGAAGTCGAACCGGCGAACAAACCCGCCAACGACGGCGGCGTGCAAGAGCCGCCACCCAGCAAACTCGACTAACCGCGCTATCCCCAGCAGAATGCTCGGACATTCTGCTGGAGATGGCCGGTGAAAGCCCTCGACGAACTGACCTTCGACAACCGCTTCGCACGCCTGGGCGACGCGTTCTCAACCCACGTACTGCCTGAACCCCTTGACGAGCCGCGCCTTGTAGTGGCGAGCGATGCCGCCTTGGCCTTACTCGACCTCGACCCGGCCGTGGCCGAAACGCCGGTGTTCGCCGAACTGTTTGGCGGGCACAAGCTATGGGCGGAGGCGGAACCGCGGGCGATGGTCTATTCCGGGCATCAGTTCGGCGGCTACACCCCGCAACTGGGCGATGGACGCGGGCTGTTGCTGGGCGAGGTCTACAACGAAGCAGGCGAGCATTGGGACCTGCACCTCAAGGGTGCCGGGCAAACGCCTTACTCGCGCATGGGCGATGGGCGGGCGGTGCTGCGGTCTTCGATTCGCGAGTTCCTGGCCTCTGAAGCGCTGCATGCGCTGGGCATCCCCAGCAGCCGCGCGCTGTGCGTGATCGGCTCCAGCACGCCGGTATGGCGTGAAAAGCAGGAACGCGGGGCGATGGTATTGCGCCTGGCACCCAGCCATATCCGCTTCGGACATTTCGAATATTTCTACTACACCAAGAAGCCCGAGCAGCAGGCGCAGTTGGCCGAACACGTCCTCAACCTGCATTACCCCGAATGCCGTGAACAGCCCGAACCGTACCTGGCCATGTTCCGCGAAATCGTCGAACGCAACGCCGAGATGATCGCCAAATGGCAGACCTATGGTTTCTGCCATGGGGTGATGAACACCGACAACATGTCGATCCTGGGCATCACTTTCGATTTCGGGCCGTTTGCGTTTCTCGATGATTTCGACGCGCATTTCATCTGCAACCATTCCGATCATGAAGGGCGTTACTCCTTCAGCAACCAGGTGCCGATCGGGCAGTGGAACCTCAGCGCATTGGCCCAGGCGCTCACACCCTTTATCAGCGTCGACGCGCTGAAGGAAACGCTTGGCCTGTACCTGCCGCTGTATCAGGCGCATTACTTGGACTTGATGCGCCGCCGGTTGGGATTGACCACCGCCGAAGACGATGACCAGAAACTGGTGGAGCGCTTGCTGAAGCTGATGCAGAACAGTGGCGTGGATTACACGTTGTTCTTCCGGCGCTTGGGGGACGAGTCGGCGGCGTTGGCCGTAGCGAGGTTGCGCGATGATTTTGTCGACCTGGCCGGGTTTGATGCCTGGGCTGAGTTGTACAAAGCCCGGGTTGCCCGAGACGGGAATGACAGCCAAGAGCAGCGTCGGGAGCGAATGCATGCAGTGAACCCGCTGTACATCTTGCGCAACTACCTTGCGCAGAACGCCATCACTGCCGCCGAGTCCGGGGATTACAGCGAAGTGCGGCGGCTGCATGAGGTGCTTTCCAGACCGTTTGAGGAACAAGCGGAAATGGAGCAATACGCACAGCGTCCGCCGGATTGGGGGAAGCATTTGGAGATTAGTTGTTCGTCGTAAAACCTTCAGATGAAGGTTTCTACTGAAACACCGAATCGCTCGGCCAGCCAACGAATTTGACGTATGTTGAGCTGGCGCTTGCCGCTAAGGATTTCTGAAACCACCGACTGCGCTCCCACGCCCGGTAGATCACTTTGATTCAAACCGTGCTCGCGCATCATCGCGCGCAGCACATCAACACCGCTGGCAAGAGGCATCGGGCGATGCTCATGATCGTAGGCTTCGATCCAATCGCTGAGGATATCCACCAGGCTCATCAATGGATTTGATTCGTCCTCGCCGATCAGGTCCAGCAGTTCGTCGAGGGCTATAACCAGTGCGTCGTAATCCGCCTCATTTTTTGGCTTGCGCAGCAAGGGCGAAACAAACTGCCAGTGTTCAGCTGCGAGCCGAATAAGTGCGCTCATCTGAGTCTCTCCTTCCACTTGTCTTGTTCATATTCACGATGATCCAGCAGGTGCTTGATATAAATCCGTTGCGATTGGTAATGCACAAACGCAATCAGCCTCAGCTTGTTGCCTCCAATGTCGAACACATGGAGTTGTCCAACCTTATCCGTCGCGGGGAAAATGCCCTTCATTGACGCGAAGTCCTCCGGGCTGTTGCGCCTTATCCGGCGGTACCACTCATCTAGAGCACTTGCAGTGCGTGGCCATTTTTCCTTTGCTTCCCAAACCCGCTTCTCACTGATTACTCGCATGCAACGTCCTTATCGCATCTTGCTATGAAGGTTAAGCTCGACTCTCGAATATCGCAAATTGCTATATTCACAAACAGACCAGCGGTGCAAAACAGAACACGCTCCAACAGCCTAGATAGACAAGGTCAGATCAACACGGCGAAAATATGAACGAATGAGTCCCCCCTCTGCGGCTTGATAAAGCTGAGCGTCGGCTCCAAATAGAGTGCATTGGCCATTCCCTGGAGCCCCACCATGTCCGAACCTCTTGTCATCCCCTGCGCCCACTGCAACGGCCTCAACCGCATCCCCGGCGAACGCTTGGGTGATGCGCCCAAATGCGGGCGCTGCAAGCAGCCGGTCTTGTTAAACAAGCCGTTTGAGTTGAAACAGGGCGATTACGCCAGCCAGATCAAGGGCGATTTGCCGCTGCTGGTGGATGTGTGGGCCGATTGGTGCGGGCCGTGCAAGTCGTTTGCGCCGGTGTTTGAACAGGCGGCTGGGCAGTTGGAGGGCAAGTGCCGATTGGCCAAGCTCGACAGCGAGGCCAATCAGCAGTTGTCGGCGCAGCTGGGCATTCGCTCGATCCCCAGTTTGATTTTGTTCAAGAACGGCCGCGAAGTGGCGCGCCAGAGCGGGGCGTTTCCGTTGCCACAGTTGATGAGCTGGTTGCGCAGCCAGGGCGTTTAACGCGGTCAAATGTGGGAGCTGGCTTGCCTGCGATAGCTGTAGTGAATTCAACACTGCCATCGCAGGCAAGCCAGCTCCCACACTGGTCGCATTTCAAATTCTGGTCCGCGTTGCCTTTCAGATCACGCGTTTTCCAGCAGGTTATGCAACTCCACAAACTGCAACGTCAGCTTATGCCGTGGGTCCAGGTGGATCAGCGGCTTGCTCTCCTGGTGCGACTCGCGCATGCGCACGGAGCTGGCCAGGTACACCGGTAACACCGGCAAGCCTTCTGCAATCAACTCATCGAGCATCTGCTGGGGCAAACTCGCCCGGGCCTGAAACTGGTTGACCACTATGCCTTCCACTTCGAGGCCTTCGTTGTGGTCGTCCTTCAATTCTTCGATTTCACGCAGCAGGCCATACAGCGCCTGGCGCGAGAAGCTGTCGCAATCGAAAGGGATCAACACACGATCAGCGGCAATCAGCGCCGAAACCGCATAGAAATTCAAGGCAGGCGGCGTATCCAGGTAGATGCGGTCGTAATCTTCGCTCAGCTCATCCAACAGTTTTCGCAGCTTGTTGATCTTGTGCTTGGCCTCGAGCTTGGGCTGCAAGTCCGCCAATTCGGCGGTGGCGGTGATCACGTGGAGGTTGTCGAAGGGTGTTTCGTAGATATCCACCTGGTTCTTCTTGGAAAACGGCCCGGAAGACAGGGTCTGCTTGAAAAAATCCGCGATCCCCATGGGGATATCGTCGCCGGTCAGCCCAGTGAGGTACTGGGTTGAGTTGGCTTGTGCATCGAGGTCCACCAACAGGGTTCGATAGCCTTCGCTGGCGCTGACCGCCGCCAGGTTGCAGGCAATGCTGGACTTGCCGACACCGCCTTTCTGATTGAACACCACGCGCCGCATGGAAAAACCTCCGTGTATCAATGAATGTCCGAGTGTAGAGGGCAAAAGCGCCTGTTAGCTACCTCGTTCATCCATGCACCGCTGCATTACAGGTTAGCTGTAGCGCATCACGTACAAATGAAAGGGAAGCGTCCGACGATCCAACTCGCTCGCAGGTAAAGGACAATCTGTAAATCTTCCCGACTATTTTGTAATCGACCGTGCACAATTTTTTACCAAAGTTTGCTAGAACCCCACGTCACCGGGATAATGCGCGCCATTCGGCCATTGTTCCCTGCCCCGGTATTCGGGGCCAGCAGCCGCACATGGAAGCCCGCAGGGGCGGGATAACTTCTCAGTGATCAATTTCAACATCGCCCAATGGCGCGCCTGGGCTCCTGGCCTGGAGACTGCGGACGACTGGCGCGTATGGTGCCAGGACCCGGTGTTGCTGCCCGTCAGCGAAGCCTGCCCCGACGTGTCATTCCTCCCGGCCATGCAGCGCCGACGTCTGGGCCGCCTGGCGCGCATGGCGTTCAGCGTGGGCTGGCCGTTGGCCGAGGGCTTGCAGGACCTGCCACTGGTCTTTATCTCCCGCCACGGCGAAACCCCACGCACCCTCGACATCCTCAGCGACCTGGCCAATGACCAGCCGTTGTCGCCAACCCAGTTCAGCCTGTCGGTGCATAACGCGGTGATTGGCCTGTGGTCGATCCTGCGCAACGAGACCTGCGAAATGACCGCCCTCGCCGCCGCTGGCGATGGCCTGGAGCACGGTTTGCTGGAAGCCGCCGCGCTATTCAATGAAGGCGCACCGACCGTGCTGCTGGTGATCACCGAAGAACAGCCGCCGCAGGCTTATGCCGACTGGATCCACGACGTACCGTTCCCTTACGCCCTCGGCCTGCTGCTGACTCCGGGCGACGAGTGGCAGCTGGAACTCACCACCGCCACTGTCCAACCCAGTACGACCCAACCGTGGCCCCACGCCCTGAACCTGCTGCGCACCCTGCTCACCGAACAGGTCGCCTGCCAACATGCCTGGAAGAACCGTGTATGGAACTGGCAACGCAAGCCCTGACCCATAAACCACGGGACGCCTACTACTGGCGCCTGTTCGCCACCGCCGCCAGCTTCGCGCTGTTCGGTGTGGGCGGACTGTGCCTGCGATTGCTGGTATTTCCGTTGCTCGGCTGCCTGCCGGGCAGCGCCGAAACACATCAGCGCCGCGCACGCCACACCATCAGCAAGTTGTTCTGGTTCTTTATCCAGTTGATGCAAAAAGCCGGCGTGTTGACCTATAGCGTCGAGGGCGCCGACAAACTCGGTCGCCCAGGCCAGATGATCATCGCCAACCACCCGTCGCTGATCGACGTGGTGTTCTTGATCGGCCTGGTGCGCCAGGCCAACTGCGTGGTCAAGCAGAGCCTGTGGCAAAACCCCTTTACCCGTGGCCCGGTGCATGAGGCCGGCTATATCAGCAATGATGGCAGCGCCGAAATGCTTGATGCCGCAACCGATGCCCTGCGCGAAGGCCAGACCCTGATCATCTTTCCCGAAGGCACCCGCACCCCACCCGGCATAGCGCCCGCCTTTCATCGCGGCGGTGCTGCCATTGCGTTGCGCGGTGCGACAATCATCACCCCCGTGGTGATCAAGGTCAGCCCCACCACCCTGACCAAGGCCGAACCCTGGTATCGCATCCCCAAATGCCGCGTGCACTTCAGTTTGCGCGTGGGTGCCGATATAGAACCACAAGCGTTTGCAGCCCTTGGGCCCGCGCCCCAGGCTTCACGCAAGCTCAACGATCACCTGCACCACTATTTCATTAAGGAGCTCGCCGAAGATGAGCGACCAACAACGCCTTGAGCACGACATAAAAACGCTGATCATCGAGGCCCTGGGCCTGGAGGATATCAGCGTTGACGACATTGGCAGTGAACAGACCCTGTTCGGCGAAGGCCTGGGCCTGGACTCGGTCGATGCCCTTGAGTTGGGCCTTGCGATCCAGAAAAAGTACGGCATCAAGATCGATGCCGACGCCAAGGACACCCGTAATCACTTCACCAACGTGGCCAGCCTTGCGGCATTCGTCACGGCCAGACAGGCAGCTTGAGACCGGACCATGCAAACTCGTGACGATATTTTCAACACCCTGCGCGATGCCTTGGTGGAACTGTTTGAATTGCCTGCCGAACGCGTCACCCTCGACGCCAACCTGTACCAGGACCTGGAAATCGACAGCATCGATGCCGTGGACCTGATCGACCATATCAAGCGCCAGACCGGCAAGAAAATCGCCGCCGAAGAATTCAAGGCGGTGCGCACCGTGAACGACGTGGTTGAGGCGGTGTACCGTCTGGTCACACCTGCCGCATGAGCCGGCTGATTGGCCTTGGCCTGTTGCTGGTAGGGCTGCTGTACCCCTTCGCGGTGTATTACGGCACCGAGCACTTTGCGCCCTGGCAGTTCGGCCTGTTGCTGGGTGGCCTGTGGCTGTTGCGCGCACTCACTTCGGCACGGCGCCCCGGCAGCCGCTGGATGGCTGGGGCGGTGATTGTGTTTTGCCTGTTGCTGGCCTGGTTCGATAACCCGCAGTGGCTGCGCTGGTACCCGAGCCTGGTCAGCGTCTTCATGCTGACGCTGTTCGGCCTGAGCCTGAAATACGGCCCGCCGATGGTCGAACGCCTGGCGCGCATGACCGACCCCGAATTGCCGCCCAAAGCGGTGGTGTATACGCGCCAGGTCACCGTAGTGTGGAGTGTGTTTTTTCTGTGTAATGGCCTGCTGGCCGCCGCCCTCACGCTGTGGGCGCCGCTGAGCTGGTGGACGTTGTACAACGGTCTGATCGCCTACGGGTTGATGGGGCTGCTGTTTGCCGTGGAATGGCTGGTACGACAAAGGGTTCGAGGCCGCGTATGAAGGGTTTGAAACTTGAGCACTTGCTGCTTGAGCCGCTGGAACAGCGTTGGGTGACCACCGAGCCGCTGATGAGTCACGCCCAGCTCCAGGCACAAGCCCTGAGCCTGGCGGCGGGCCTGCAAGCGCGTGGCATCCAGCGCCTGGCCGTACACCTGGAAGATGCAGGCCAGTTGGCGATTGCCTTGTTGGGCGCCTGGCGTGCCGGGGTCAGCGTGCTGCTGCCTGCCGACCTGCAACCCCAGACCCGTCAACGTTGGGACGACTCGGTGGATGCCTGGCTGGTTGAGACAACTGATCTCGACGCGTTGTATCAAGCACCACTGAGCCCTGCCGCACTCGACCTGGACACCTGCCAACTGAGCCTGTGCACCTCCGGCTCCAGCGGCGAGCCCAAACGTATCGACAAAAGCCTGCGCCAGCTGGCCAACGAAGTTGAGGCCCTGGAAACCCTGTGGGGTGCGGACCTCAAAGACGCCTGCATCATTGGCAGCGTTGCCACCCAACATATCTACGGTTTGCTGTTTCGCGTGTTATGGCCGCTGTACGCCGGACGCCGCTTTGTGCGTCGGCAACTGGCCTTCCCCGAAGACTTGCAGCGCGCCAGCCGCGAGCACCCGCAATTTGCCTGGGTCGCCAGCCCGGCGCTGCTCAAGCGCATGGGCGACAACCTCGACTGGCCCGCTCTACGCCAGGTATCCCGGGTATTTTCGTCCGGCGGCGCCTTGCCCATCGAGGCCGCCGGTGAACTGTACGACCGCTTGCAGCAATGGCCTACGGAGATTCTCGGCAGCTCGGAAACCGGCGGCATCGCCTGGCGCCAAGGTGCACAGCCGTGGCAGCCATTCGCCGATGTGCAACTGAGCCAAGATACCGACGGCGCCCTGCGCATCGCTTCGCCCTATCTGCCAGCCGGGCATATCGAACAGACTGCCGACGCTGCGCGCATTCACGCCGATGGTCGCTTCGAGCTGCTCGGTCGCCTGGATCGCATCGTCAAGCTGGAAGAAAAACGCATCTCCCTGCCCATGCTGGAACAGGCGCTGATGACCCACCCGTGGCTCGCCGAAACCCGTCTGGGCGTCGTGCAGGAAAACCGTGCCTCCCTCGGCGCGCTGGTGGTGCTCAGTGCCGATGGCCTGCACGCCTTGCGCAATCAGGGCCGCCGCGTGGTGACGCAAACCCTGCGCGAACACTTGAGTGAACATTGCGAGGCGCTGGCTTTGCCCCGCCGCTGGCGGTTCCTGAGGCAGCTTCCCCTTAACAGCCAAGGCAAACTGCCTCAGGCGCATGTCGAGGCATTGCTGATGGCCCCTCGGCCGAAAGCGCCGGAAGTGCTGGAACAGGTCGAAGCCGAAGGCGAATGGACCCTGCAACTGAGCATCCCGCCGGACCTGGCCTATTTCAGCGGCCACTTCCCAGCCACACCGGTACTGCCGGGCGTGGTGCAGGTGGAATGGGCGTTCAACCTGGGCCAGCAACTTCTCGACCTGCCAGCGACCTTTGCCGGGATGGAAGTGCTCAAGTTCCAACAGTTGGTGCGGCCAGGCGACCAGATCGAACTGCACCTGCGCTTCGATCAGGAACGCAGCAAGTTGTATTTCGCCTACCGCAATGGCGTAGCCGCCTGTTCCAGCGGGCGAATTCAATTGGAGGCTGCGCGTGTATAGATCTGGTGAGCGCTTCGCGCTCAATCGCGGGCAAGCCCGCTCCCACACGGGTGAACACGCTCAAATGTGGGAGCTGGCTTGCCTGCGATGCAGACAGCTCGGTCTCTCAGGAGATCCCGCCCATGCATAAGCCCTGTGCCCTGATCCCGGTCTACAACCACGAAGCCGCCGTGCCGGCCGTGGTCCGCAGTCTGCTGGACAGCGGCTTGCCCTGCCTGTTGGTGGATGACGGCAGCAGCCCATCCTGTGCGGCAGTGTTGGCGCAGTTGGCAACGCTGGAGCAGGTCACCTTGCTGACCTTGCCGAGCAACCAGGGCAAAGGCGGCGCGGTCATGGCCGGTTTCCGCGAGGCCGCACGCCTGGGCTTCACTCACGCCCTGCAAGTGGACGCCGACGGCCAGCACGACCTGCGTGAAGTCGAAGCCTTTCTCGATGCCTCGCGCACCCATCCAACCGCCATCATCTGCGGCTATCCCGAATACGATGAGAGCGTGCCCAAGGGCCGCTTGTACGCACGCTACCTGACCCACGTGTGGGTGTGGATCAACACCCTGTCGCTGCAGATTCGCGACTCGATGTGCGGCTTTCGCGTGTACCCACTGGCGCCCACGCTGGCCTTGATGGACACGGCTTACATCGGTACACGCATGGATTTTGACTCGGACATCCTGGTACGCCTGGCCTGGCGCAACCAGCCGATGCGCTGGCTGCCGACGAAGGTGCATTACCCCACCGACGGCCTGTCGCACTTCCGCTTGTTCCGCGACAACGTGCGCATCTCGGCCATGCACACGCGATTGTTCTTCGGCATGTTGGTGCGCGCACCGATGATCCTGTGGCGACGGTGGCAAGCATGAGCGACAGCCACAAACATTGGGCCGACCGCGAAGAGCGCGGCAGCTTCTGGCTGATGAAACTCACCGCCCTCGCGGCCAAGGTACTTGGCCGCCGCCTGCTGAGCCCGCTGCTGTACGGCATCGTGTTGTACTTCTTCCTGTTCGGCCGCACGGCACGCCAGAGCGCCTGGGAATACCAACAGCGCCTGGCCGACTGGAGCAGTCGCGATGAATTGAGGCCCACCCATAAAAGCGTGTTCGGCCAGTTCATGGCCTTCGCCGACTCCTTGCTCGATAAGCTCGACGTGTGGAACGGCAAGCTGTGTATCGAGCAGATCGAAATCAACGACCCGGCGCAGTTGCGCGGGCAACTGCGCGGCGAACGTGGGCAGATGCTGGTGGGTGCGCACCTGGGCAATCTCGAAGTGTGCCGCGCATTGGCGGAGCTGGGTGAGCAAGTCACCATGAACGTGCTGGTGCACACCAAGCACGCCGAACAATTCAACCGCCTGTTGGGCGAAGCCGGGGCGACCCATCTGCGCTTGATCCAGGTCAGCGAACTGGACCCGGCCACCATGCTCCTGCTCAGCCAGCGCCTGGACGACGGCGAGTGGCTGGCGATTGCCGGCGACCGTGTGCCGTTGCACGGCGGGCGCAAGGTGCGGGTGGATTTTCTTGGGCATGATGCCGCCTTCCCCCAAGGCCCATGGCTGTTGGCCGGCCTGCTCAAATGTCCGGTCAACCTGCTGATGTGCCTAAAGCACAACGGTCGCTATCGCCTGACGATCGAGCCCTTCGCGCAATTGATTGAATGGAAGCGCAGCACCCGTGAACAGGTCATCGCCCTGTGGACCGCACGCTACGCCGCACGCCTGGGCCAGTTCTGCCTGGAAGCGCCCCAACAATGGTTCAACTTTTACCCTTTCTGGAAGACCGATGACGACGCATCTTGAGCCGGTAACCTTTGGCGAGCGCCCTTTGCGCATTGAAGACGTGCTGGCCCTGGCCAACCGTCAGGCGCCCACGCAATTGCAAAACGACATCGCGTACCGCCAGCGCATCGCCAAGGGCGCACAGTTCCTCGACTCGCTGCTGGACAAGGAAGGCGTGATCTACGGCGTGACCACCGGCTACGGCGACTCCTGCGTGGTGGCGGTGCCGTTGCAGCACGTCGAAGCGTTGCCGCGTCACCTGTACACCTTCCACGGTTGCGGGCTGGGCAAGCTGCTTGATGCACAAGCTACCCGTGCAGTGCTGGCGGCACGCTTGCAGTCGCTGTGCCACGGTGTGTCCGGCGTGCGTGTGGAGTTGCTGGAGCGGCTGCATGCGTTCCTTGAACACGATGTACTGCCGCTGATCCCGGAAGAGGGGTCGGTGGGCGCCAGCGGTGATCTGACACCGCTGTCCTATGTGGCCGCGACCCTGTCCGGCGAGCGCGAGGTGATGTTCCGTGGTGAACGCCGCCAGGCTGCCGACGTGCACCGCGAACTGGGTTGGGAGCCGCTGGTGTTGCGCCCCAAGGAAGCCTTGGCGCTGATGAACGGCACAGCCGTGATGACCGGCCTGGCCTGCCTGGCCTTCGCCCGCGCCGACTACCTGCTGCAATTGGCCACGCGCATCACCGCACTGAACGTGGTGGCGCTGCAAGGCAACCCGGAACACTTCGACGAGCGCCTGTTCGCCGCCAAGCCACACCCAGGGCAGATGCAAGTGGCCGCCTGGCTGCGCAAGGACCTGGCGATCGATGCGCCGACCGCGCCACTGCATCGCCTGCAGGACCGCTACTCGCTGCGCTGCGCGCCCCACGTGCTCGGCGTGCTGGCCGACAGCCTGAATTGGTTGCGCTCGTTCATCGAAACCGAACTGAACAGTGCCAACGACAACCCGATCATCGACGCTGAAGAAGAACGCGTGCTGCACGGCGGGCACTTTTACGGCGGGCATATCGCCTTTGCCATGGACAGCCTCAAGACCCTGGTGGCCAACGTCGCGGACCTGCTCGACCGCCAGCTCGCGCTGCTGGTGGACGTGCGTTACAACCATGGCCTGCCAAGCAACCTGTCCGGTGCGCCGGCGGACCGCGCCATGATCAACCACGGCTTCAAGGCGGTGCAGATCGGCACCAGTGCCTGGACCGCCGAAGCGTTGAAAAACACCATGCCGGCCAGCGTGTTCTCACGCTCCACCGAGTGCCACAACCAGGACAAGGTGAGCATGGGCACCATCGCCGCCCGCGATGCGATCCGCGTGCTGGAGCTGACCGAGCAGGTCGCCGCCGCCACCTTGCTCGCGGCCAACCAGGGCGTGTGGTTGCGTGCACAGGCCGAAGACGCTCGTCCATTACCACCCGCGTTGGCCGCCATGCACATCGAGTTGGCCAAGGACTTCCCGCCCGTCATCGAAGACCGCGCCCTGGAAAGCGAGCTGCGCCTGTGCCTCACACGCATCGCCGAGCAACACTGGAGGCTGCATGCGTAGCTCGGGCGTGTTGCACTGCGACACTGAAATCCTCGTGCCGTTTTTCGACATCGACACCATGAACGTCGTCTGGCACGGGCACTACGTGAAGTACCTGGAAGTGGCGCGCTGTGCGTTGCTGGACAAGATCGGCCACAACTACACGGCGATGCTTGAATCCGGCTACGCCTGGCCAGTGATCGACCTGCAATTGCGCTACGTGCGCGGCGCCGTGTTCGGCCAGACCATCAATGTGCGGGCCAGCCTGGTGGAGTGGGAGAACCGCTTGAAGGTCAACTACCTGATCACCGACCTTGCCAGCGGCGCACGCCTGACCCGCGCCAGCACTGTGCAAGTCGCCGTAGAAATCGCCAGCCGCGAGATGCAGTTGGTTTCCCCCAAAGTCTTCACAGACGCCGTAGAGGGTGCCCTGAAATGAGATCCCCTGTGGGAGCGGGCTTGCCCGCGATGAACGTTAACGATAACGCGGGGCGCCTGACACTGCGCGGCGCCCTCAGGATTATCGCGGGCAAGCCCGCTCCCACATTATTGATCGGGTTGCTGTTGAGTTTTAGCGCCCATGCTTTCGACTTGCAGCAACTGAGCGACCAGTTGGCCAAGCCCAGTGTGATCCACGGCAACTTCACCCAGGAAAAACACCTGCGCGCCCTGCCCCAGCCCTTGGTCAGCAAAGGCACCTTCGTGCTGGCCAAAAACCATGGCCTGTTGTGGTTGCTCAAAACCCCCTTGCAACAGGACTACCGCATCAGCGCCCAAGGCATTGCGCGGCGTGACGCCAGTGGCTGGCAACTGCTGCCAAACAAGAGTGCCGGGGCCGAGCAGAATCGCCTGTTCCTCGCCGTACTCCAGGGCGACAGCAGCGGCTTGCAGCGTGACTTCGAGCTGCAACTGCAAGGCGAAGCCAGGCAGTGGAAGCTGACGCTGACCCCACGCTCGCTGCTGTTAAAACAAGTCTTCACCCAGATCAATATCGACGGCGGCGAATTGGTGCAAACCATCGAGCTGCTGGAAACCCAGGGTGACAGCACCGTGCTGCGCATGCAGGACAGCCATGCCGACCGTCCACTGAGCGAATCGGAGCAGCACGACTTTGCCCAGTGAGCGCCTGCTGCCACGCCTGTTCCTGATCCTGCTGGTGGCCGTGCTGGCCCTGGCCGGCTGGCAATGGCGCCATGGCGCGCCGCTGTCGGCCAACCTGATGGAACTGGTGCCAGGCAACACGCCGGATGCCCTGGAGCTGCAAGCCGAGCAGCGCATGCAGGAACCCTTGAACCGCGAGATGCTGGTGCTGGTGGGGCATGCCGATCGCCAACAAGCGCTACAGGTGGCGCAGCAACTGGGCGAACGCTGGCAAGCCAGCGGCCTGTTTGAAAAGGTGCAGTGGAACCTGCAAGCCGATCTGCCCGCCCTGCGCGAGCAATTGTTGCGCGGGCGGCTGGCGATGCTGTCGGCCAAGGACCGCGAGCAACTGATCGAACAGCCCGACGCGTTCATTCAACAGCGCGTGCAGGCCCTGTTCGATCCCTTCACCGGCTTCAGCCTAGTACCGAGCCAAGACGACTGGCTGGGCCTGACCGGGCGCATCCAGAACAGCCAGCCGCAACACGGTTCGGTGCAGCTGGATATCGGCAGCGGCGCGCTGATCGCCGATGCCGACGGCAAGAGTTGGGTGCTGTTGCGTGCGCGCACCACCGGCAATGCCTTCGATATGAAACTGCCGCTGCAAGTGGCGGATCTGCTCCAAGCCAGCCGCACACAAGCCAGCGCACACGGCGCACAATTGCTCGCCGCCAGCGGTCTGCTTTACGCGGCCAACGGGCAGCAGCAAGCCTCGCGGGAAATCACCTGGGTCGGCGGCGGTGCCACCTTTGGCATCCTGTTATTGCTGCTGCTAGCCTTCCGTCGCTGGCGCGTGCTGCTGGCGTTCGTGCCAGTGCTGGTGGGCATGCTGTTCGGTGCAGTGGCCTGCGTGGCGCTGTTCGGCCATATGCATGTGATGACGTTGGTACTCGGCTCCAGCCTGATCGGCGTGGCGGTGGATTACCCGCTGCACTACCTGTCGAAAAGCTGGAGCATGAGCCCGTGGCGCAGTTGGCCGGCGTTACGCATTACCTTGCCCGGACTGAGCCTCAGCCTGGCCACCAGTTGCATCGGCTACCTGGCGCTGGCCTGGACGCCATTCCCAGCGTTGACCCAAATCGCGGTGTTCTCGGCCGCAGGTCTGGTGGGTGCGTATCTGTCGGCCGTATGCCTGTTGCCGGCGCTGCTCAAGGGCTTGGAACTGCGCCCGGCACAGTGGCCACTGCGTGTCGCCGAATGCCTTTGGCAGTTACGGACGGCGCTGCTCAAGCGCGTACCGAGCCCGGTGCTGCTGGCGCTGTTGCTGCTGTTTTGCGCCGGTGGCCTGTGGCACCTGAACAGCAAAAACGATATCCGTCAGTGGATCGGTGCACCGCCGCAACTGCTGCAGGAAGCCCAGGCCGTGGCGCGTATCACCGGGTTCCAGCCCACCAGCCAGTTCTTCCTGGTGCGAGCGGACAACCAGCAACAGTTGCTGGAACGTCAGGCCGCACTGGGCCGGCGCCTGGACCAGTTGGTGAACATGAACAAACTCCAGGGCTACCTGGCGCTCAACCAACTGGTCAGCCTGCCCGGCGAACAGCAACAACTACGTGAGGCGCTGAACAGCCTGGCGCAACACTGGCAGCCGCTGCTGGACCTCGGCATCCCGGCGAGTGCCCTGCAAGCCGAAGTCGCTCAGCTGCAAGCACTGCCGACCCAAGATATCGACGCCGCACTGCCCGGCCCGTTAGCCGAACCATGGCGCACACTATGGCTCGGCCCAGTGGACGGCGGCGTAGCGGCCATGGTCAGCCTGCAAGGCTTGAACAACCCGGCATTGCTGCGCGTGCAAGCGCAAGACCTGCCCGGCGTACAGTTGGTGGATCGTCTGGGCGACTTGAACCGCGTATTCGCCGATACACAGGTCAGCGCCGCGGAACTGAAGTTGATGTCCTGTGTGCTGATCGTCTTGCTGCTGATCCTGCCGTTCGGCTTCGGCGGTGCCTTGCGCATCGTCGCCCTGCCGTTGCTGGCGGCGTTGTGCAGCCTCGCTAGCCTCGGTTGGCTGGGCCAGCCGTTGACCTTGTTCAGCCTGTTCGGCCTGCTGCTGGTCACAGCCATCAGTGTCGACTACGCCATCCTGATGCGCGAGCAGATCGGCGGCGCGGCCGTGAGCCTTTTGGGGACATTGCTGGCGGCGCTGACGACATGGCTGTCGTTTGGCCTGTTGGCGGTGTCGAGCACCCCGGCAGTGAGTAATTTCGGCCTGTCGGTCAGCCTGGGCCTGGCGTTCAGCTTTATGCTGGCGCCTTGGGCCGGGCAGCGGAAACACGCCTTATGAATGTGATTATCGCCAAAGTGGCAAGGAGCCCTCGTGCCCACAGTTGAAATGGAACGTCGCCAGGTGGTGGTGATCGGTGCCGGGCCATCCGGTGCCATTGCCGCCGCGTTGTTAAAGCGCAACGGGCATGATGTCTTGATTATCGAGCGCCAGCATTTCCCGCGGTTCTCGATTGGCGAAAGCCTGCTGTCCCACTGCATCGACTTTATCGAAGAAGCCGGCATGCTCGACGCGGTCCAGGCAGCGGGCTTCCAGGTAAAAACCGGCGCCGCATTCGCCTGGGGCGAGCACTACAGCGCGTTTGATTTCGGTGACACGTTCAGCGAGGGCAAGCCCACCACCTTCCAGGTGCAGCGCGGCGAGTTCGACAAGTTGCTGGCCGACCAGGCTGCGCTGCAAGGGGTGGACATTCGCTACGGTGAGACCATCGTCGGTGTGGATTTCAACGGCGAGTGTCGCTACCTGCATGTACGTCGGGAAAACGGCAGCGAGTACCACCTGAAGGCCAAGTTCGTACTGGATGCCAGCGGCTACGGCCGCGTGCTGCCACGCTTGCTGGACCTGGACCTGCCGTCGGATTTCCCAGTGCGCCAGGCGGTGTTCACTCACATTGAAGACCGCATCGAGCACCCCGGTTTCGACCGCAGCAAAATTCTCGTGACCACCCACCCGACGCAGCGCGATATCTGGTTCTGGACCATCCCGTTCAGCAACGGACGTTGCTCGGTGGGTGTGGTCGCGGCCAAGGAACACTTCGCTGGTCGCGACAACGACCTGGACGCTTGCCTGCGCGGCTTCGTCGACGAAACCCCAAGCCTTCGGGGCGTGCTGCAAAACGCCGTGTGGGACACGCCGGCGCGCACCCTCGGTGGTTACGCCGCCAACGTCAAAACCCTGCACGGGCCGGGCTTTGCGCTGTTGGGCAACGCGGCGGAGTTCCTCGACCCGGTGTTCTCCTCCGGCGTGACTATCGCCATGCGTTCGGCGAGCATGGCGGCCGGCGTATTGCATCGCCAGTTGAAGGGCGAAACCGTGGACTGGCAAACCGAATTTGCCGAGCCGTTGAAGCGTGGTGTCGACACCTTCCGTTGCTACGTCGAAGGCTGGTACGCCGGAACCTTCCAGGACGTGATTTTCCATCCGGGGAGTTCACCGCAGATTCGCCGGATGATCAGTTCGATCCTCGCCGGTTACGCCTGGGATGAACGCAACCCGTTTGTCAGCGAACCCAAGCGGCGGTTGCGGATGTTGTCGGAAATTTGTGCGAGTGAAACAGTATGACCACCCAGTACCTGAGTAAGAACTACGTCGAAGAAACCAAGTTCGGCTTCTGGTTCCTGCGCAGCCACACTTGGCAGCACCACGTATTGCGCGTGGCAATCAATGACCTGCACAGCTTGTTCAGTGAGCCGCTGCCGATGGCGCCAGTGCTGCTCGACGCCGGTTGCGGCCAGGGCAAATCGTTCCGCTATTTGCAGCAGGTGTTTGCGCCTGGGCGCCTGATCGGGCTGGATGCCGACCCTCACAGCCTGGCGCTGAGCCAGGCCGAAGCCGCACGCCAGGGCCTGGCCGTGGAGCTGATCGGCAGCGACTGCGCCACCCTGCAGGTGCCAGACGAAAGCGTCGACATCCTATTCTGTCACCAGACCTTCCACCATCTGGTTGAACAGCATCGCGCCCTCAAAGAGTTCTACCGGGTACTCAAGCCCGGTGGCTATTTGCTGTTTGCCGAGTCCACTGAAGCCTATATCGATACCTGGGTGATCCGCTGGTTGTTCCGCCACCCCATGCACGTGCAAAAAAGCGCCGAAGAGTACCTGGAGATGCTTCGCGAGCAGGGCTTTGAATTTGGCCCACAGAACGTCTCGTACCCGTATTTGTGGTGGAGCCGCGCCAGTGATTTCGGCCTGCTGGAACGCTGGGGCCTGCGCAATCCGCCGCCGGTGGGCCAGCGTGAAGAAACCTTGGTCAACTGTGTGGCGCGCAAGCCTTTAGCGAGTGTCGCCCCATGATGCGCCTGCTGTTGATCGGTTGCCTGTTGCTGCTGAGCGCCTGCGCCAGCCAGCCGCCGTTGCCTGCAAAGAATCCGGCCCTGAACCTGCCTATGCAATTGCACGTGCAGCGCCGTGCGCAAGGACAGACCCAGGATTGGGTGCTGGTGATCCAGAATGAAGGCAATGCGATCCGCTGGTCGATGATGGACCCGCTGGGCATTCCCTTGGCCCGGCAAAAACTGATCGATGGCCAGTGGCAGGCCGATGGTTTGCTACCGCCCAATCCCCAGGCGCGGGAATTGTTCGCCGCGCTGCTGTTTGCCCTGAGTTCGGCCGATGACGTACGGGCGCTGTACCCGAGCGCCCAAGCAATGGACCTTACGCTCACACTGCCGGGACATTGGCAAATCGTGTATCAGTCTTCCGAGGTATTCACGGTGAACATGAACGGGCAACCATTGAGCTACCGCATCACGCCGCTTGGGATGGGCCAATGACCGCGTATCTGAATGCCCTCGGTGTGATCTGCGCCCTGGGGCGCGGCCAGGCCGACGTCAGCCGCAGTCTGTTTGCCGGCGACTGCTCCGGCATGCGCGCCGAAAGCGGCTGGGTGCCCGAGCGCGTGCTGCCGGTGGGTGGCGTGCGGAATGAATTGCCGCAGATTCCCGGGGAGCTGAGTGCGCAAAGCAGCCGCAACAACCAACTGTTGCTGGAAGCAGCGCTGCAAATTGAAGAAGAGATACGCCAGGCGATCCAGACCTATGGCGCGTCGCGGGTTGGCATTGTGTTGGGCACCAGCACGTCGGGTATCGATGAGGCCAGTCGCGGCATCGCCCATTACCTGCGCAACCAGCAGTTCCCCGGCGACTATGACTACCAGCAGCAGGAACTCAGCGCTCCAGCGAACTTCCTCGCCGACTGGCTGCACCTGAGCGGCCCGGCCTATGTGATTTCCACGGCCTGTACCTCCAGCGCCCGTGCGTTGGTAAGTGCCCAGCGGCTGCTGGACCTGGGCGTGTGCGATGCGGTGATCTGCGGCGGTGTGGATAGCTTGTGCAAGCTGACGCTTAACGGCTTCACCTCGCTGGAAGCGGTGTCGAGCGAGCGCTGCAATCCGTTTTCGGTGAACCGCAATGGCATCAATATCGGCGAGGCAGCCGTGCTGTTCCTGATGACTCGGGAACCAGCCCCCATCGCGTTGCTCGGCAGCGGCTCCAGCTGTGACGCCCACCATATTTCCGCGCCCGAACCCTCCGGCAAAGGGGCGTTGCAAGCCATGCGTAAAGCCTTGGCCAGTGCCAAACTCACACCCGAGCAGATCGGCTACCTGAACCTGCATGGCACCGCTACCCAGCACAATGACGCGATGGAGAGCCTGGCCGTGGCCAGCCTGTTCCCCCAAGGCGTGGCCTGTTCGTCGACCAAACCCATGAGCGGTCATACCCTCGGCGCGGCCGGTGCACTCGAGGCCGCGTTTTGCTGGCTGAGCCTGGCCCATGGGCGAGTACCACCGCATGTATGGGACGGCCAGGCCGACCCCGCGCTGCCTGCCTTACACTGGGCCAAAGCCGGCGACACATTGAAAAGACGCTGCCTGATGAGCAACTCGTTTGCCTTCGGTGGCAATAACATCAGCCTGATAATCGCAGAGGCCCCATGATCGATTGGCCACTCGCCGAACTGCTGCCCCATGCGGGCGACATGATCCTGATCGACCAAGTGCTGTCGTTCGATGAAGAGCAGATTCACACCCGCACCACCGTCAAGCCCGGCGGCTTGTTCAACCGCCCGGACGGTAGCCTGCCGGCCTGGGTCGGCATTGAGTTGATGGCCCAGAGTGTCGCCGCCTATGCCGGTTGCCGTGCGCGCCAGAAAGGCGAAGCGGTGGAACTGGGATTCCTGTTGGGCACACGTAAATTCGAGTGCAACGTGGAGCACTTTCCGGCTGGGGCCGAACTGCGCATCCACGGCCTGCGCTCCCTGGAAGACGACAACGGCATGGGGGTGTTCGAATGCCACCTGACAGGTGACGGTATCCAGGCCAGCGCCCGCTTGAATGTATTTCGACCGCCCCAGGCGGCCAATTATTTAGATGAATCGAAGGACGAAACGCCATGACTGAATCCGTACTGGTCACCGGCTCCAGCCGTGGCATCGGCCGCGCCATTGCACTGCGCCTGGCCCAGGCTGGGCACGACATCGTGCTGCATTGCCGCAGCGGCCGTGCCGAAGCCGAAGCGGTGCAGGTCGAAATCGAAGCGCTAGGCCGCAAGGCACGGGTGCTGCAATTTGATGTAGTGGACCGCGCCGCGTGCAAGCAAATCCTGGAAGCGGACGTGGAGCAGTATGGCGCCTATTACGGCGTGGTACTCAACGCTGGCCTCACTCGCGACGGCGCGTTTCCGGCCTTGTCCGAAGACGATTGGGACGTGGTGATGCGCACCAACCTCGACGGTTTCTACAACGTGCTGCACCCCGTGATGATGCCGATGATCCGGCGCCGCACCGCTGGGCGTATCGTGTGTATCACGTCGGTATCGGGGTTGATCGGCAACCGTGGCCAGGTCAACTACAGCGCCTCCAAAGCCGGCCTGATTGGCGCGGCCAAAGCGCTGGCCATCGAGCTGGGCAAGCGCAAGATCACCGTCAACTGTGTGGCCCCCGGTTTGATCGACACCGCGATGCTCGATGAAAACGTGCCGGTGGAAGAATTGATGAAGATGATCCCGGCACAACGCATGGGCACGCCAGAAGAGGTGGCTGGTGCGGTGAACTTCCTGATGTCCGCCGAAGCCGGCTACATCACGCGCCAAGTGTTGGCGGTGAATGGAGGCTTGTGCTGATGAAACGCGTCGTAGTGACCGGCATGGCCGGCATGACCTCCCTGGGCAGCGACTGGGACACCATCTCGGCCAACTTCCGCGCCAACCGCAGCGGTATCCGGCGCATGGACGAGTGGGACCGCTTCACCGAACTGAACACGCGCCTGGCCGGGCCGATTGACGATTTTGTGGTACCGGCCCACTGGACGCGCAAGCAACTGCGCAGCATGGGCCGTGTCTCGCGCCTGGCGGTGTGGGCAGCGGAGCAGGCGTTGCAGGATGCGGGCTTGCTCGGTGACGAGTCGATCAAGGATGGGCGCATGGGCGTGGCCTGCGGCTCGTCCACCGGCAGCACCGACGAGATCAAGGCGTTCGGCAACATGCTGCTCAACTCGGTGGCCGAAGGGCTGAATGCCAACTCCTATGTGCGCATGATGCCCCACACCACCGCGGCGAATATCAGCATTTTCTTTGGCCTGACCGGGCGCTTGATCCCCACGTCCAGCGCCTGCACCAGCGGCAGCCAGGGCATCGGCTACGCCTATGAAGCGATCAAGTTCGGCCGCCTGCCACTGATGCTCGCTGGCGGCGCCGAAGAGCTGTGCCCCACCGAAGCCATGGTGTTCGACGCGCTCTACGCCACCAGCCTGAAGAACGATGCGCCACAGACCAGCCCACGCCCTTACGACAGTGGCCGTGATGGCCTGGTGATTGGCGAAGGCGGCGGCATGCTGGTGCTGGAAGAACTGGAACACGCCCTGGCCCGGGGCGCGCACATCCACGCCGAACTCGTCGGCTTCGGTAGCAATGCCGACGGCCAGCACACCACCCGCCCAGAGCAGAAAACCATGCGCCGCGCCATGGAGCTGGCTCTGGAAGATGCCGGGCTTGAGCCTTCTGCGATCGGCTATGTGAATGGACACGGCACCGCCACCGACCAGGGTGATATCGCCGAGACGCTAGCCACCAGCAGCCTGTTCGGCAGCCGCATGCCCATCAGTTCGCAGAAAAGCTTTCTTGGCCACACCTTGGGCGCCTGCGGTGCGCTGGAGTCCTGGTTCAGCATCGAAATGATGAACCGCGACCAGTACGTACACACCTTCAACCTGGACGCCGTCGACCCGCAATGCGGCGAACTGGATTACCTACAAGGTGGCTTCCGCGAAATGCACCACGACTACGTGATGAACAACAACTTTGCCTTCGGCGGAGTCAACACATCGTTGATCTTTCGCCGCTGGTCCTGACTTTTTAATCGATTGGAGAAAATGGAATGTCTTCCCTGCTACGCGCTGCCTTGATCACCCTGGCCCTGCTGACCACGGCGGGCTGCACCAGCAAGCCGGTGCTCAACACCCAGCACGATCTGTCGACGAACACCCAGGTCAGCGAAGAACAAGTCAAACAGGTGATCGTCAGCGCCCTGCAAAAGCGCGAATGGACGGTGCAGCGCCTGAGCCCACAACTCGTGCAGGCCGAGATCACCGTGCGCAACCAGTTCCATGCTGAAATCGACATCCGCTACACCCGCAACAGCTACGCGATCACCTACCGCGACAGTCGCGACCTGGGCTACAAGGACGGCAAGATCCATCGCAACTACAACCGTTGGGTGAGCATGCTCGATCGCGACATCATGGCGGGGTTGCGTGCGGCAGGGCTGTAACCATCCCGGAAACGACAACTGCTGGAATATGCCAAAGATCAAATGTGGGAGCTGTCGAGCTTTAGCGAGACTGCGATGCAGGCGTCGCGGTCTTGCAGGTACAGCGCGGTGATCCCTTCGCAGCCTCGCTAAAGCTCGACAGCTCCCACACCGATCTGCGTCGTTTTAAAGTCCGCGTTTCTTACTGAGCGGATTGACGCGTCAACAACTCCACAAACGCCTCTGCCATCGGCGTCTGCGCGCCTTTGCGCTGCACCAGCCACACCGCCGTCACCGCCTCTTGATCGAGCAAGGTGCGATACACCACGCCATCAATGCGGATGCGCTGGTAAGACGCCGGCAGCACCGACACGCCCAAACCCGCCGCCACCAGGCCGATAATGGTCATCGCCTCCCCGGCCTCCTGGGCAAAATGCGGGCTGAAGCCGGCATCGCGGGCCAGGTTGAGCAATTGTGCATACAGGCCACTGCCATAAGTGCGCGGGAAAAACACAAAGGGTTCTTGCGCCAACTGCGCCAGGTGCAAGCCGCGCTCACTGCCCTCCACCAGCGGATGCCCGGCATTCAGCACGGCGACCAGCGGTTCGCGCATCAACTCGACGACGCTCAGAGAATCCGGCAACGGCAGCGGACGCATCAGTCCCACTTGGATCGATTCATCCACCAGCGATTCCGCCACTTCGGTACTGCTCATTTCCTGCAGGTTCAGGTGCACCGCCGGGAACGCCTGGCGAAACGCAAAGATCGCCTGGGGAATGCTGGAGTTGAAGGGAGCCGACGAGGTAAAGCCGATCTTCAATTCCCCCAACTCACCCAACTGCGCACGCCGTGCCACATCCGCCGCCTTGTCGACCTGAGCCAGCACCAGCTGCGCCTCGTGCAGGAACAAGCGCCCGGCCTCGCTCAGCTCGACCCGACGATTGGTACGCTCAAACAAACGTGCCCCCACCTCCTGTTCCAGCGCCTGGATCTGCTGACTCAGCGGCGGCTGCGAGATGCCCAGCACCTGCGCGGCGCGGCCAAAATGCAGTTCTTCGGCGACGGCAATGAAGTACCGCAGATGACGCAATTCCATGCAAACCTCATTAGGTCGTAAAAGCTATCAAACAGGTCGAACAATATATTGGAAAGAATCATTAGGCAGCTATATTCTTTTTTGTATTGCCAGTCCTGGCAGGCTTTCCCTCCCCGAGGTCCCCGTGAAATCTGCTGTCGCGCCATTCGCTCAAGAAGTCCCGCCCAACGCCCTGGATGAGGTGGTCGCCCAGCTCAACGACGAGTACATCGAAAAAGGCACGCCGATGTTCATGCGCACGGTGCTGGCGCTGTTCTCCGGTGGTTTCGCCACCTTTGCCCTGTTGTATTGCGTGCAGCCGATGATGCCCGCGCTGTCCCATGAGTTTTCCATCAACGCGGCGCAAAGCAGCCTGATTCTCTCCGTATCCACAGCGATGCTTGCCTTGGGCCTACTGGTCACCGGCCCAATTTCCGACCGTTTGGGACGCAAACCGGTGATGGTCTGCGCGCTGTTCTGCGCCGCACTGGCAACCATCGCCAGCGGCTTGATGCCGACGTGGGAAGGTATCCTCTTGATGCGAGCACTGGTGGGCTTGTCCTTGAGCGGCCTGGCGGCGGTGGCGATGACCTACCTGAGCGAAGAGATCCACCCACAGCACATCGGCCTGGCCATGGGGTTGTACATCGGTGGCAACGCGATTGGCGGCATGAGCGGGCGCCTGATCATCGGCGTGCTGATCGACTTCGTCAGTTGGCACACCGCAATGCTGATCATCGGCGCCCTGGCCCTGATAGCGGCCACGCTGTTCTGGAAAATCCTCCCCGAATCGCGCAACTTCCGCGCCACCAGCCTCAAGCCACGCAGCCTGTTGGATGGCTTTGTCATGCACTTCAAGGACGCGGGCCTGCCGTGGTTGTTCCTCGAGGCCTTCCTGCTGATGGGCGCATTCGTGACGATGTTCAACTACATCGGCTACCGCCTGCTGGCCGATCCGTATGACCTGAGCCAAGCGGTGGTCGGCCTGCTGTCGCTGGTGTACCTGTCGGGCATCTACAGCTCGGCAAAAATCGGCTCCCTGGCCGACCGCCTCGGCCGCCGACGCGTGCTGTGGGGCACCATCGTATTGATGCTCGCCGGCATGGCCCTGACGCTGCTCACGCCATTGTGGCTGGTGGTGCCGGGCATGCTGATCTTCACCTTCGGCTTCTTCGGTGCCCATTCGGTGGCCAGCAGCTGGATCGGCCGCCGCGCGGTGAAAGCCAAGGGGCAGGCGTCTTCGCTGTACTTGTTCTGCTACTACGTGGGATCGAGTGTTGCGGGAACGGCGGGTGGGTTCTTCTGGCACTTTGCCGGCTGGAATGGGATTGGTGGGTTCATCATTGCGCTATTGGTTGGCGCGTTGCTGGTGGCGTTGAAGTTGGCGAAGTTGCCGCCGTTGGGGAATGTGACTGCCTGAGGACTTTTGGCTTTTAATGTGGGAGGGGGCTTGCCCCCTCCCATATTTGTTTTGTGTGTTACTCGTGGTATTGCGCGGACAGTTCGTGCACCGCACGCAGAAACGCGCCGGCATGTTCCGGGTTCACTTCCGGGGTGATGCCATGGCCGAGGTTGAACACGTGGCCGGTGCCCTTGCCGTAGCTGGCGAGGATGCGGCCGACTTCAGTGCGGATCGCTTCCGGCTTGGCGTACAGCACGGTCGGGTCCATGTTGCCTTGCAGCGCAACGCGGTTACCCACGCGCTGGCGGGCTTCGCCCAGGTCGCAGGTCCAGTCCAGGCCCAGTGCATCGGCACCGGCATCGGCGATGCTCTCCAGCCATAGGCCACCGTTCTTGGTGAACAGGATGACCGGCACTTTACGGCCTTCATGCTCGCGGATCAGGCCGCTGACGATCTTGCGCATGTAGGCTAGGGAGAACTCCTGGTACGCCGCCGCCGACAGGTTGCCGCCCCAAGTGTCGAAGATCTGCACCGCTTGCGCACCGGCCATGATCTGGCCGTTGAGATAGGAGATGACCGACTGCGCCAGCTTGTCCAGCAACAGGTGCATGGCTTGTGGGTTGTCGTAGAGCATGGCCTTGGTCTTGCGGAAGTCTTTCGACGAGCCGCCTTCAACCATGTAGGTGGCCAGGGTCCATGGGCTGCCGGAGAAGCCGATCAACGGCACGCGACCGTTAAGCTCGCGGCGGATGGTGCTGACAGCGTCCATCACGTAGCTGAGGTCTTTATGCGGATCAGGAATCGGCAGGGCCTCGATATCAGCCAGGGTGCTGACGACTTTCTTGAAACGCGGGCCTTCGCCGGTTTCGAAGTACAGGCCTTGGCCCATGGCGTCAGGGATGGTGAGGATGTCGGAAAAAAGGATGGCCGCGTCCAGTTGTGGGTAGCGATCCAGCGGCTGCATCGTGACTTCGCAGGCGAACTCCGGGTTCATGCACAGGCTCATGAAGTCGCCGGCGTTGGCGCGACTGGCGCGGTATTCCGGCAGGTAGCGACCGGCTTGGCGCATCATCCACACGGGGGTGACGTCCACGGGTTGCTTGAGCAGGGCACGAAGGAAACGGTCGTTCTTGAGGGCAGTCATGTCGGCATCCGCAAAAAAAGTGCGGGCATTTTCTCAGAGCCGGACGCAAAAGGCACGGAGTGAGCCGTGCCTTTTGTCTATCGGGTCAATTTGTCGCGGTGTCTTGCAGTATGACCAACACCACCAAACCCAATGTGGAATGGGGTTTGTGTGGGAGCTGGCTTGCCTGCGATAGCGATGTCGAATTCACCACCGTCATCGCAGGCAAGCCAGCTCCCACATTTGACCGTGTTTCAGATCAAACCTGCAGGTAGTCCAGGATCCCTTCGGCGGCATTGCGCCCTTCGAAGATCGCCGTCACCACCAGGTCAGACCCCCGTACCATGTCACCACCGGCGAAGATCTTCGGGTTGCTGGTCTGGTGCTTGTACTGGCCTTGTTCCGGGGCTACAACACGGCCCTGGCTGTCGGTCTGGATCTGGAACTGCTCGAACCACGGCGCCGGGCTTGGGCGGAAGCCGAAGGCGATGACCACGGCGTCAGCCGGGATGATCTCTTCGGAACCCGGGATCGGCTCGGGGCTGCGACGGCCACGGGCGTCCGGTTCGCCGAGACGGGTCTCGACCACCTTCACGCCTTCGACGCGGTCTTCACCGACGATAGCGATCGGCTGGCGGTTGTAGAGGAACTTCACGCCCTCTTCCTTGGCGTTCTTCACCTCTTTGCGCGAACCCGGCATGTTGGCTTCGTCACGACGATAGGCACAGGTCACCGACTTGGCGCCCTGGCGGATCGAGGTGCGGTTGCAGTCCATCGCGGTGTCACCACCGCCGAGCACCACGACCTTCTTGCCTTTCATGTCGACGAAATCTTCCGGCGACTTTTCGAAACCCAGGTTGCGGTTGACGTTGGCGATCAGGAAGTCCAACGCGTCATACACGCCCGGCAGGTCCTCACCGGCAAAGCCGCCTTTCATGTAGGTGTAGGTGCCCATGCCCATGAACACGGCATCGTATTCTTCGAGCAGTTGCTCCATGGCCACGTCTTTACCGATCTCGGTGTTCAGGCGGAACTCGATGCCCATGCCGGTGAACACTTCACGACGGTTGCTCAGGACGGTTTTTTCCAGCTTGAACTCGGGGATGCCGAAGGTCAGCAGGCCACCGATTTCCGGGTTCTTGTCGAACACCACCGGGGTCACGCCGCCACGCACCAATACGTCGGCACAACCCAGGCCGGCAGGGCCGGCGCCGATGATGGCGACGCGCTTGCCGGTTGGCTTGACCTTGGACATGTCCGGGCGCCAGCCCATGGCGAACGCGGTGTCGGTGATGTACTTCTCCACCGAGCCGATGGTCACCGCGCCGAAGCCGTCGTTGAGGGTGCACGCACCCTCACACAGACGGTCCTGCGGGCACACCCGGCCGCACACTTCCGGCAGGGTGTTGGTCTGGTGCGACAGCTCGGCGGCGGCGAGGATGTTGCCCTCGGCCACCAATTTGAGCCAGTTGGGAATGAAGTTGTGCACCGGGCACTTCCATTCGCAATACGGGTTACCGCAACCCAGACAGCGGTGGGCCTGGTCGGCCGAGTGCTGGGGTTTGAACGGTTCGTAGATTTCCACGAACTCTTTCTTGCGTTGACGCAACAGTTTCTTCTTCGGATCTTTGCGCCCGACATCGATGAACTGGAAGTCGTTATTCAGACGTTCAGCCATGTTAAAACCTCATCAAACTCTTCAGGCGCATATCACTGCGGGTTGGCACGGATGCTGGAAAGCAACGATTTCAGGTTGGCAGCCTTGGGCTTGACCAGCCAGAAACGACGCAGGTAATCATCGAGGTTCTCGGCGAGGTTACGACCCCATTCGCTGCCGGTCTCCTCGACGTACTCGTCCAGCACGTGCTGCAAGTGGTTCCGGTAGGACTCCATGGCTTCGCCGCTGATCCGCTGGATCTCGACCAACTCGTGGTTGACCTTGTCGACGAAGGTGTTGTCCTGGTCGAGCACATAGGCGAAACCGCCGGTCATGCCCGAACCGAAGTTGTAACCGGTCTTGCCCAGTACCGCGACAAAGCCACCGGTCATGTACTCGCAGCAGTGATCGCCTGTGCCTTCCACCACAGTGTGGGCACCGGAGTTACGCACGGCGAAACGCTCACCGGCCGTACCGGCGGCGAACAGCTTGCCACCGGTGGCGCCGTACAAGCAGGTGTTGCCGATGATGGCACTGTCCTGGGTCTTGTAGACGCTGCCTTTAGGCGGAACGATCACCAGCTTGCCGCCGGTCATGCCCTTGCCCACGTAGTCGTTGGCGTCGCCTTCCAGGTACATGTGCAGGCCACCGGCGTTCCATACGCCGAAGCTCTGGCCCGCAGTGCCCTTGAAGCGGAAAGTGATCGGCGCCTTGGCCATGCCCTGGTTGCCGTGCTTGCGCGCGATTTCGCCGGAGATGCGGGCGCCGATGGAGCGGTCGCAGTTGCAGATGTCCAAAGCGAATTCGCCACCGCTGGCGTCATTGATCGACGAGGCGGCCATCTCGACCATCTTCTCGGCCAGCAGGCCTTTGTCGAACGGTGGGTTACGGTCGACACCACAGAACTGCGGTTTGTCAGCCGGGATATGATCACTCCCGAGCAACGGCGTCAGGTCCAGATGGTGTTGCTTGGCGGTCTGGCCTTCGAGGATTTCCAGCAGGTCGGTACGACCGATCAGCTCCTCCAGCGAACGCACGCCCAGCTTGGCCAGCCACTCACGGGTCTCTTCGGCGACGTAGGTGAAGAAGTTCACCACCATGTCGACAGTGCCGATGTAGTGATCCTTGCGCAGCTTCTCGTTCTGAGTCGCGACGCCGGTAGCGCAGTTGTTCAGGTGGCAGATGCGCAGGTATTTGCAGCCCAGGGCGATCATTGGTGCAGTACCGAAGCCGAAGCTCTCGGCGCCAAGAATCGCGGCCTTGATCACGTCGAGGCCGGTTTTCAGGCCGCCGTCGGTTTGCACACGGACCTTGCCGCGCAGGTCGTTGCCGCGCAGGGTCTGGTGGGTTTCAGCCAGGCCGAGTTCCCACGGTGCGCCGGCGTACTTGATCGAAGTCAGCGGCGAAGCGCCAGTGCCGCCGTCGTAGCCGGAGATGGTGATCAGGTCGGCATAGGCCTTGGCCACGCCGGCGGCAATGGTGCCCACGCCAGCTTCTGCTACCAGTTTCACCGAGACCAGGGCCTGCGGGTTGACTTGTTTCAGGTCGAAAATCAGCTGCGACAAATCTTCAATCGAGTAGATGTCGTGGTGCGGTGGTGGCGAGATCAGAGTCACGCCTGGCACTGCATAACGCAGCTTGGCGATCAAACCGTTGACCTTACCGCCAGGCAGCTGGCCGCCTTCACCGGGCTTGGCACCCTGGGCGACCTTGATCTGCAGCACTTCGGCGTTGACCAGGTATTCCGGGGTCACACCGAAACGGCCGGTAGCAACCTGCTTGATTTTCGAACTCTTGATGGTGCCGTAGCGCGCCGGGTCTTCGCCGCCTTCGCCGGAGTTGGAACGCGCACCCAGGCGGTTCATGGCTTCGGCCAGGGCTTCGTGGGCTTCAGGCGACAAGGCGCCCAGGGAAATACCGGCAGAATCGAAGCGCTTGAGGATCGACTCCAGCGGCTCGACTTCGCTGATGTCCATCGCCGTGTCCAGGGTCTTCACCTTGAACAGGTCGCGGATCATCGACACCGGGCGGTTATCCACCAGGCTCGTGTATTCCTTGAACTTGGCGTAGTCGCCCTGCTGCACGGCGGCTTGCAGGGTGTTGACCACGTCCGGGTTGTAGGCGTGGTATTCGCCACCGTGTACGAACTTGAGGAGGCCGCCTTGCTGGATCGGCTTGCGCGCGCTCCAGGCTTCAGCGGCCAGGGCTTTCTGCTCGGCTTCGATGTCGACGAAACGCGCGCCCTTGATGCGGCTTGGCACGCCACGGAAGCTCAGTTCGCAAACCTCTTCGGACAGGCCGATGGCTTCGAACAGTTGCGCACCACGGTACGACGTGACGGTGGAGATGCCCATCTTCGACAGGATCTTCAGCAGCCCCTTGGTGATGCCCTTACGGTAGTTCTTGAACACCTCATAGAGGTCGCCCAGCACTTCACCGGTACGGATCAGGTCGCCCAGCACTTCGTAGGCCAGGAACGGATACACCGCCGAGGCGCCGAAACCGATCAGCACCGCGAAGTGGTGCGGGTCACGGGCGGTGGCGGTTTCCACGAGGATGTTGGAGTCGCAGCGCAGGCCCTTTTCGGTCAACCGGTGATGCACCGCGCCAGTCGCCAGCGAGGCATGGATCGGCAGCTTGCCTGGGGCAATGTGGCGGTCGGTCAACACGATCTGGGTACGACCGGCGCGCACGGCTTCTTCGGCCTGGTCGGCGACGTTGCGTACCGCGGCTTCAAGGCCGAGGCTCTCATCGTAGTTCAGGTCGATGATCTGGCGGTCGAATCCTGGGCGGTCCAGGGTCATCAGCGAGCGCCACTTGGCCGGGGACACTACCGGCGAGCTGAGGATTACGCGGGAGGCGTGCTCCGGCGATTCCTGGAAGATGTTGCGCTCGGCACCGAGGCACACTTCCAACGACATCACGATGGCTTCGCGCAGCGGGTCGATCGGTGGGTTGGTCACCTGGGCGAACTGCTGGCGGAAGTAGTCGTACGGCGTGCGCACGCGCTGGGACAGCACGGCCATCGGCGTGTCGTCGCCCATGGAGCCGACGGCCTCGTAGCCTTGCTCGCCGAGCGGACGCAGTACCTGGTCGCGCTCTTCGAACGTGACCTGGTACATCTTCATGTATTGCTTGAGCTGGTCCACGTCATAGAAAGCCGAACCGTGGTCGTTGTCTTCCATGGTCGCCTGGATGCGCAGGGCATTCTTGCGCAGCCATTGCTTGTACGGGTGACGAGACTTCAAGCGGTTGTCAATGGCGTCGGTGTCGAGGATCTGCCCGGTTTCGGTGTCTACGGCCAGGATCTGCCCAGGGCCTACACGGCCTTTGGCGATGACGTCTTCGGGCTTGTAGTCCCACACGCCGATTTCCGACGCCAGGGTGATGAAACCATTGGTGGTGGTAACCCAACGCGCCGGGCGCAGGCCGTTACGGTCGAGCAGGCACACCGCATAGCGGCCGTCGGTCATGACCACGCCGGCCGGACCGTCCCACGGCTCCATGTGCATCGAGTTGTACTCGTAGAACGCACGCAGGTCCGGGTCCATGGTTTCGACGTTCTGCCACGCAGGCGGAATGATCATGCGCACGCCACGGAACAGGTCGATGCCGCCGGTGACCATCAGCTCGAGCATGTTGTCCATGCTGGAGGAGTCGGAACCTACACGGTTAACCAGTGGGCCGAGTTCTTCCAGGTCCATCAGGTCGTTGGCGAACTTGGTGCGACGGGCCACAGCCCAGTTGCGGTTGCCGGTAATGGTGTTGATCTCGCCGTTGTGGGCGAGAAAGCGGAATGGCTGGGCCAACGGCCATTTCGGCAGGGTGTTGGTGGAGAAGCGCTGGTGGAACACGCAGATTGCGGTTTGCAGACGCTCATCGCTCAGGTCTGGATAAAAGGCGGTGAGGTCCGCCGGCATCATCAGGCCTTTATAAATGATGGTCTTGTGAGAAAAGCTACAGATGTAGTGGTCGGTGTCGGCGGCGTTGGATACCGACGAGCGACGACGGGAGGTGAACAGCTTGATCGCCATGTCCTGGTCGCTCAGGCCGTCGCCTGCGATAAACACTTGTTCGATCTGCGGCAGGCGCTCCAAGGCCAGGCGGCCGAGCACGCTGGTGTCGATTGGCACTTTGCGCCAGCCAACGAGTTGCAGGCCGGCAGCCAGGATCTCGCGGTTCATGTTCTCGCGAGCGGCTTCGGCTTTGACCGGGTCCTGGTTGAAGAACACCATGCCCACGGCATATTGCTTGGGCAGGTCGACTGCAAATTGCTCTTTTGCGACAGCGCGCAGGAACTGGTCGGGCTTTTGAATCAGCAAGCCACAACCGTCACCGGTCTTGCCGTCGGCGTTGATCCCACCGCGGTGGGTCATGCAGGTCAGGGCCTCGATGGCCGTTTGCAAAAGGGTATGACTGGGCTGGCCCTGCATGTGGGCTATCAGGCCGAAACCGCAGTTATCCTTGAATTCATCGGGTTGGTACAGACCTGCTTTCATAGACACTTTCTCACCAGGCTGCCTCTTATATCGAGGCAAATTTCTTTTCAATTCAACCGGTTACCTTCCACGCCGAACGTACGCCGGCTTAGCGGGGGCAAAAGGGAGGTCATTGTACACACCGACACGAACGCTCACAAATTTAGCGACGAAATGTCGCAAATCTATGTCGCATTTATGAAAGGTTTAAAGCGATATGCTGTGCTAGTCAAAACTTTTTTAATTCTGACCGCATCGACTCAAAAGCTACTGTGACGCAGACACCACAAAGCGCGCGGTCCTTGGGGGACTGCACGCACTTGCGGTTATTTTTTGAGGTGCCGGGAGGGCGGCCTGGGTAAGGCCGCCGGATCTTCAGCGAGTTGCTGCCAGTTCTTGTTGAACGCTGGCAACAGTGCGAGGCCAAGGTTTACCAGCCTGAACCTTCGCTGGCAAGGCTTTGATCGCGGAATCAGCTGCAGCGCGGCTTGGGAAGCTGCCGTAGGTGATCACGTAGAGAGGCTTGCCGTTGAGCACTTTCTTGAAATAACGGTACTCGCCGCCCTGCTCTTTCACGAACGCCTGGGCGTTGGCTTCGGAGCTGGTACCCAGGATCTGCACGACGAAATGACCAGCTGGCTGGCTGGTGTACCAGCTGCTGCCAGCGGCGGCTGGAGCGGCCTTGGCAACGGTGGCAGCTGGCTTTTCAACCGGCTTGGCGACAGGTGCAGGCTTGGCGACTGGAGCCGGTGCCACAGGCTTGGCCACAGGGGCTGGCTTGGCGGTGGCAACGGTCGGTGCCGGGGTCGGCTTGGCAACCGCAGCCGGCTGACCCGCTGGTACGCCCGCAGGCGGCGCAGTGGTGGTCACGGTCGGTGGTGTGGCGCTGGAGCCTTCCACCGGCACGCCGTCGTCGCCTTCGGCGATGCCACCGGCTTCTTCGGCGAGCGGGCCGCGCATGACAGGCTGGCCGACCATCGGCAGGTTGGTCGGTTGGCCGGAGTTGGCAAATTCGACGTTCGGCGTGGGTTTGCCCAGTGGCAACTGCGCCTGTTCGGTTGGCGCGCCGGCAGTGGTAGGCGCTTTGCTGCGACCTGGGATCAACCAGGCAGCGGCTACAGCAACCACGACAACCGCGGAAATAGCCAATACGTGCTTCTTAGGCATAGTGAACCCCATCTTTGGACGCTTCACCGCAGAGCGGCTGGCAATCATGGCTTCGATCATGGCATCTCGGGCAACCTGGTTGATGGTGCCAGGCCAGCCGTCGGAGCTTTCGTGAATATCAGAGATCTGCTGGGCGGAGAAAAGTTCGATACCCGCCCCTGCGCCTTCCAGGCGCTGAGCCAGATATTCGCGGGTTTCTTCTTCTTCGTACGGCTGCAATTCGATGACGTGGAACAGTTCCTGGTCGCCACTGATCTGCTCCAGATCGGCGATCATCGACGACTCACCGAACAGGAATACGTGCGGGCGACCTTCCGGCGTGCCCGCCGCCAGCGCCAGCAACGCTTCCAGGGCAGATTCGTCGAGCTGCTCGGCGTCATCCACCAGCAGGTAGACTTCCTGGCCCGTCAGCCCCAACTGCACCACTTGCTTGAGAATCGCGTTCGGCTCGGCGGTGGAGACATCCAGCGCCTGGGCCACTTGGCGCAGCACGCCCGCCGCATCACCGGCACCACGGGCCGACACCACCACGCTCTGCACCGATTGCTTGTTGGTGCTGGCCACCAGTGCCTGGCGCAGCAAGGTCTTGCCGCTGCCCAGCGGGCCGGTCACCACCAGCAGCAGCTGGCTGTACCGCGCCAGGTGATGCAGTTGGCCGAGTACCGGCTTGCGCTGCGCCGGGAAGAATTTGAAGCCAGGCACCCGCGGAGCAAATGGGTCGTGGCTGAGCTGGAAATGGCCGAGGAACGCCTCGTCGGCATGCAAACTAGTCATCGGGATCTTATTAACCTTTAAGCTGGGCCAGGGCGCGGTAATCCGCTCCCAGCGTGGCCTGTAAAATCTCTTTCGGATAATCGTCGGTCACTACCGCTTCGCCCATGTGGCGCAGCAGTACCAGTCGCAGTCGACCGTCGATCACTTTCTTGTCTATTGCCATATGTTCGAGGAAATCCGCCTCGGTCATCTCCTCAGGCGGAATGACCGGCAAACCCGCACGCTGGAACAGGCGAATGCCACGATCACGCTCCTGGGCAGTGATCCAGCCCAAGCGTTGTGACATCTCCAACGCCATCACCGTGCCAGCAGCTACGGCTTCCCCATGCAACCACACACCATAGCCCATGTGCGTTTCGATCGCATGGCCGAAGGTGTGACCCAGGTTCAAGGTGGCCCGCACGCCGGACTCCCGTTCGTCGGCATTCACCACCAACGCCTTGGCGGCGCAGGAGCGGGATATCGCTTCGGTCAATGCCACCTGATCAAGGTTACGCAGCGCATCGACGTGCTCTTCCAGCCAGGTCAGGAATGGCTCGTCGCAGATCAGCCCGTACTTGATGACTTCCGCCAGACCGGCAGACAGTTCACGCGGCGGCAGGGTATTCAGCGTGGCAGTGTCGATCAGCACGGCATTCGGCTGATAGAACGCACCGACCATGTTCTTGCCCAGCGGATGGTTGATTCCGGTCTTGCCACCCACCGACGAGTCGACCTGGGACAGCAAGGTAGTCGGTACCTGGATAAAGTCCACGCCGCGCTGGTAGCAAGCGGCTGCAAAGCCGGCCATGTCCCCGATGACACCGCCGCCCAGGGCGATAACGGTGGTGCGGCGGTCATGCCGCGCAGTGAGCAGGCCATCAAAGATCAGTTGCAGGGTTTCCCAGTTCTTGTGGGCTTCGCCGTCAGGCAAGATCACAGAGATCACCGAGTAAGCCGCCAGGCTGCGGCTCAGACGCTCAAGATACAGCGGCGCGACCGTTTCATTGGAGATGATCGCCACTTGCCGCCCGGCAATATGCGGTGCGAGCAATTCGGGCTGGTCCAACAAACCTTCGCCGATGTGGATCGGGTAGCTGCGCTCGCCTAGATCGACCTTAAGTGTCTGCATGTGTCCCCGCGTTGAGATGTATTGACGACCGGTAACGTCGAGATCTGACGTCGCCTGATGGCTCTACGCCACACTCCGTAGGAGAATGGCGCGCCGCCGAGAATAGCGCATTTCGGGCCTGGCTTTAACGGGGTGGCAGCTGTTGCAGGCGCTCAAGAATGTCGAGAACCACCATCCGAGGTGGCCGTTCATCGGTTTCCACCACCAGATCAGCGATTTCCCGGTACAGCGGATCGCGCAGCGCCAACAGATCCCGCAGGGTCTTTGCCGGGTCGGCGGTGCGCAGTAATGGGCGATTCCGGTCACGGGCAGTGCGGCCAACCTGCTGCTCCACTGAAGCATGCAGATAGACCACCCGACCACCGGCATGCAGCGCCCGACGGTTCTCATCGCGCATCACTGCGCCACCGCCGGTGGCCAATACCACGCCGTCGCAGCCGCACAGCTCGGCAATCATCGCCTGCTCGCGGTCGCGAAAGCCCAGTTCGCCTTCCTTATCGAAGATCCATGGGATATTGGCGCCCGTGCGCAATTCAATTTCCTTGTCGGAATCTTTGAACGGCAGGCGCAGCTCTTTGGCCAGCAAACGGCCGATGGTGCTTTTTCCAGCGCCCATCGGTCCTACAAGAATCAAATTTCGCACAGAATCAACGACTCACAGCAATCGCCTGGTTATTCATAATACGCGGAGTCAGGAATACCAGCAGCTCGGATTTTTTCTCCGCCAGCACATCGCGCCGGAAAAGTCGGCCAAGATACGGCACATCGCCCAAAAATGGCACTTTATCTACCACTTTGCTTTGGGTATTGGAGAAAACTCCACCAATAACAATGGTCTCGCCATCCTTGACCAACACCTTCGCATTCACCTCGTTTTTCTTGATCGGTGGCACGTCGTTGAGCTTGTTCAGGTAGTCAGGCTCATCCTTGGTGACTTTGACCTCCATGATGACCCGGTCGTCGGGAGTGATTTGCGGGGTCACTTCCAGGGATAACGAAGCCTCTTTGAACGACACCGATGTAGCGCCACTGGAACTGGATTCCTGATAGGGGATCTCGGTGCCTTTGAGGATGCGCGCGGTTTCTTTGTCGGCGGTGACCACTTTGGGTTGCGAGACGATTTCACCGTTGCCGGTTTTTTCCATGGCAGTCAGTTCAAGATCCAGCAACAGATTGTCGCTGATATAGGCGATGCCCAGGCCTGACGTGCCCGTCAGTGAACCCAAGTCGACAAAGGGTGAGCTGGGCGGGTTTTCCGGTAGCTCCGCGCCTTCAGGCAGCGGTTTGCGAATACCGCCAGCGCCCCAATTACCCCGGCTCAGCCCACCACCCCAACGCACGCCCAGGCTTTTGTCGTAATCGACATTGGCCTCGACGATACGCGCCTCGATCATCACCTGCCGCACAGGAATGTCCAGTTGCGCCACGATTCGCCGCAGCTCCTCCAGCCGCTCCCCAGTCTGATAGGCGATGATGTTGTTGGTGCGGTCGTCCACCGCTACCGAACCGCGCTCATCGGTGGTGCCTTCAAGTCCGCTGACGGATTGGAACAACTTGGCCAAGTCCGCCGCCTTGGCGTAGTTGACCTGTAACAACTCCCGACGCAAGGGCGCCAGCTCGGCCATCTGCTTGCGTGACTCCAACGTCAGCAACTCGCGAGCAGCCAATTCGTCGGCTGGGGCGACCAGCAACACACCGGCTTTGAGCCGCTTATCCAAGCCTTTGGTGTGCAGCACCAAGTCCAGCGCCTGGTCCCAGGGTACGTCCTTGAGCCGCAAGGTAATCGAACCCTGCACCTCATCGCTGGCGACTAGGTTGAGGCCCGCGATATCAGCGATTTGCTGCAACACCGCGCGCAGCTCGATGTTCTGGAAATTCAGGTTCAGCTTTTCGCCGGAGTACGTCCCCGGCACCACGCCGTCAGGAGGCGGCAGTTGGATCAAGTCCAGGCGATTGGGTACAGCAGCAGCCATCGGTGCCGTGAACGCTATCCATAGCGCCACACCGAAGGACGAGAAAGTCCTTTTCATTGATTGATTCCGTTATGAGTTGACGTTCAGCTTCAGGGTTCGCGGGCGCTCCAGCCATGTGCCCTGTTCATCGGGGAACAGCTCGACCAGTTCGATGTGGCCGTCATGAATAGCGTTGACCCGGCCATGATTCGGCCCCAGGTAGTCGCCTACCGCCAGCCGATAGACCTCTGATGCCGCACGCAGCAAGGCAAAAACCTGCCCACCGCGAGACAATGTGCCGACCATTTCAAACTGATCGGTAGCCAGACCTTCCAGCTTCCCCCGGATACGGGTGGGATCAGGCGCAAGCGCCGGCCTGCCAAGCACCCGTTCAACCTGCAAAGCGAATGGCTGGAACGGATCACGCAGGGATGATGAGTCGTCGGCAAAGCGCGCCCCAGGGTCGATTGCCTGCCCGCGAGGCGAGTCGCGGCGATAGGTTTTAGCCAACAGATTGAGATGCAGCAAGGCGCCATCCGGTCGAAGCGCAACATCATGCACAGTCACGATCCTCGACAGCCCGCCCAAGGCCGCCACAAACATCGCAAGGTCGTGGTAAACCCCACTAGTCCCTATCTGCACGGGTTGTTCAACGAGAAACGACCACGGCTGTTCATCCAAAACCGTGATGCCCTCCACCACCAGCCCATTGGCCGCCGCCAGACGAGTAATATCCTCAAGAAACGCAGGCACCTCGGACTGGCCGGAAATACGCCCTAACAGACCCGCAGCTTGCTGCTCCATCACCTCGAACTGGCGGGTGCGCTCTTCAAGGCTGGCAGCCACATCAGCTCTTTGCGCAAGCTGCTGTTGCAGTGCCACTTCCCGAGCTTCAACTACGTGCAATCGCTCCCGCGACGGGCTCAGGTACCAGGCTTCTCCCACCACCATCAGCAGGCAGGCCAACGCGCAGGCGAGCAGAGCCTTACCAGGCCAGGGCCATGCTGCAGCGTTGTAGGTGAGTGCGGAAAAGTCGAGCCTGGGCAGGCTCATGGTTGCGCCTCGGTGGATTCCCCCTGACGTACCATCAACTGGAACTCATTGTCGCCGCTCCCAGCGTCCGTACGCACACGCTGGAGCCGCGTTGCGTGGGTGCCCTGCGAGGCTTCAAGGCGGCGCATCAACTGGGCGATGTCCTCGCTGGTTTCAGCACTGCCGCTGACGCTGACGGTATCGCCATCTGCCAGCACCTCGTGCAGCCGGACGCCATCAGGCACTGCGCGCGCCAACTGATCAAACAACTGGGCACTGGTAGAACGGGTGTCATGCAGGTCCTGCACAACCTTCATGCGCTCTGCCAGCTGCTGGCTTCGCTCCTGCAGGTCGTCGATGGTCTTGATGCGCGAATCCTGGACGGCGACTTCCTTGCCCAAGTGATGATTGCGCGCCACCTGCCGGTCTATCGCCCGATCAATCACCTGATCAGCCAGCCACACCGCAGCGAGTGCCACACCGGCGAACGCCAGGAGCAGCATCAGGAAATATTTGCGCCGCCGTTGCACCAGCGCCTCGCGCCAAGGCAAAAGATTGATTCGTGTCATCCAGCGAAACTCCTCAGGGCCAACCCGCAAGCCACTCCCATTTCCTGGGCATCCACCGCCCATTGTGCGCCATCGACTCGATGACCCGGCGTGAAGCTGGCAAAATCCTGACGGCTCGCGCGCTCCAATGCAAACCCCTCGATGTCCACCACCTGCGGGACAAGCCCGGCAAGGGCCAAAACCGCAGCGCGGGCCTCGACCTGTTCCTTGAGGCAGGCGGCCAATAATACTTCGACCCTGCGCGGGTCCTGAATCGAAGGGCCGCGGACTTGAAAGTCGATGGCCACATCATCCAATGGATAAGGAATGTACTGGTCGGCCTCCATCTGAATCATCCAGACCATCTCCTCATCACTGAGCCCCGCATCCATTTCGATCACCCGCGTGATGACCGAGGGCCCAACCACGGCCACCGCTGCCTGGCGAACCGATGTACGCAACCGTGCGAGCGCTTGACGCAGCGCCTGCCCTATCCCCTCAAGATCCAGCAATGTGCCATCGACCACGGCATGGGCTGACAGCCCCTGCGTGGCATAACCCTCGATGGTATACCCAGTGGCCGAACGGCCCAGTTCGATCAGCTTGATACCGGCCTCATGAATATCGACACCCAGAACGCTGTCGGTTTTTCGCCTGAAAAATCCTTTTCTCATAAAACTCCCTAAAACTTTACCTGTCATACCGCCTGATTGCCGCCGGCCGTCGTGCATTCGGTCGACTTGTTTGAGTGGCGCGAATGACGCCCCAAGCCGAAAATGCTTTAATGCCCAGCGTTTTTTCCCGCTTTTTATCTGCAGCTCGGGTCGATCCATCGTTTGCCATGCATGCCCCGACGCGTAACCCATTCTTTTCTCTGGAAATCCAAAAGCCTTGATTCGTCTGCTGAAGTTTTTCGGGTACTCCATTGTCGCGATTGTCTGCGGGCTGCTGCTCGTACTCAGCGGTGCCTACCTCTACCTTAGTCCGGGTTTGCCCTCCGTAGAGGCGCTCAGAAGTATCCAGTTGCAGATTCCTTTGCGGGTCTACAGCAGCGATGAAAAACTGATCGCGGAGTTCGGCGAAATGCGCCGCACACCGATCCGTTTCGCCGACATTCCACCCAATTTCATCAGTGCACTGTTGTCCGCCGAGGACGATAATTTCGCCAACCACTACGGCGTCGACCCCAGCAGCCTGGTGCGTGCAGCCACACAATTGGTAAAAAGCGGACACATCCAGTCAGGCGGCAGCACCATCACCATGCAGGTGGCGAAGAACTTCTTCCTCACCAGCGAACGCAGCTTTTCGCGCAAGGCCACCGAGATCCTCCTGGCCCTGCAAATCGAGCGTCAGCTGACCAAGGACGAGATCCTTGAGCTGTACGTGAACAAGATCTACCTGGGCAACCGCGCCTACGGGATCGAGGCGGCGTCCCAGGTCTACTACGGCAAGTCGATTCGTGATGCCAGCCTCGCGCAGATGGCCATGATTGCCGGCCTACCGAAGGCCCCGTCGCGCTTCAACCCGCTGGCCAACCCGGCGCGCAGCAAAGAGCGCCGCGACTGGATCCTGGGCCGCATGTACAAGCTGGGCAAGATCGACCAGGCCGCTTACGAAAGTGCCGTGGCCGAGCCGCTGAACGCCAGCTATCACGTGCCGACGCCAGAAGTGAATGCTCCATACATCGCCGAAATGGCCCGCGCCGAGATGGTCGGTCGCTATGGCAGCGACGCCTATACCGAAGGTTTCCGTGTCACCACGACGGTTCCGAGCAACTTGCAGGAAATCGCCAACCACTCGGTGCACGAGGGCCTGATCACTTATGACCAGCGTCACGGCTACCGTGGCCCCGAGTCGCGCCTGCCCGGCAAGACCTTGAGCGCCTGGACTGCAGAACTGGGCAAGCAGCGCTCGATCAGCGGCCTGGAACCGGCCATCGTCACCCAAGTGAAGAAAGATGGCGTGCAAGTGCTGACTCGCACCGGCGAAGCGCACGTGGCGTGGGACAGCATGAAATGGGCACGCCCGTTCCTGAACACCAACAGCATGGGCCCGATGCCCAAGCAGCCGTCGGACGTGGCGCAGGTGGGTGACTTGATCCGCGTGCAGCGCCAGAAGGACGACACTCTCAAATTCAGCCAAGTGCCGGTGGCACAGGGCGCCCTGGTCTCCCTCGACCCGCAGAACGGTGCGATCCGTGCCCTGGTCGGCGGCTTTGCCTTCGAGCAGAGCAACTACAACCGCGCCATCCAGGCCAAGCGCCAGCCGGGCTCGAGCTTCAAGCCATTCATCTACAGCGCCGCGCTGGACAACGGCTACACCGCCGCAAGCCTGGTCAACGACGCACCGATCGTGTTCGTCGATGAGTACCTGGACAAGGTCTGGCGCCCGAAGAACGACACCAATACGTTCCTCGGCCCGATCCGCGTGCGTGAAGCGCTGTACAAGTCGCGCAACCTCGTATCGATTCGCCTGCTGCAAGCGATGGGCGTGGGCAAGACCATCGACTACATCACGCGCTTTGGCTTCAACAAGTCGGACCTGCCGCCAAACCTGTCCCTGGCCCTGGGCACCGCCACCCTCACGCCAATGGAGATCGCCACTGGCTGGAGTACCTTTGCCAACGGCGGCTACAAGATCACACCGTACCTGATCGACAAGGTCGAAAGCCGCAATGGCGAAACCCTGTTCACCGCCAACCCACCACGGGTGCCGGGCGATGTGGTCAACGGCGTCGCCGCCCCTGACGGCATCGCTGCACCGGGCAATGGTGGCATCACTGTCGAGCCAACCCCAGGCACAGCGCCCGTCGCCAGTACCACCGCGCCGACCGAACCTCAAGCGCCCGCCGTTGCACCGCGCGTAGTTGATGGCCGCACCACTTACATCCTCAACAGCATCCTTGAGGACGTGATCAAGAAGGGCACCGGCCGCCGCGCATTGGCCCTGGGCCGTGCGGATATCGCGGGCAAGACCGGTACCACCAACGAGTCCAAGGACGCCTGGTTCTCCGGCTATAACGCCGACTACGTGACCACCGTATGGACCGGCTATGACCAGCCGGAAAGCCTGGGCCGCCGCGAATTCGGCGGCACCGTCGCGCTGCCGATCTGGATGAGCTACATGGGCGCAGCCTTGAAAGACAAGCCACTGCACACCCAGCCGGAACCGGAAGGCATCCTCAGCCTGCGGATCGACCCGGTCAGTGGCCGCGCAGCCTCGCCTAGCACGCCGAATGCTTACTTCGAACTGTTCAAGAGCGAAGACACGCCACCGTCGGTCAACGAGCTGGGCAATGGCGTTGCACCGGGCAGCCCGCTGCCTGCGGACGAAGGGGCGCCGATCGATCTCTTCTGATCGGTGAGATCCAGTGTGGGAGCTGGCTTGCCTGCGATGCAGGCACCTCGGTGTATCAGTCAAACTGCGGTGATGCTATCGCAGGCAAGCCAGCTCCCACATTTGGACCTGTGTAAGGCTCAAGTAAATCGCTACACAACAAAAAAGCCCCGACTCGCGAGAGCCGGGGCTTTTTGTTGGTGCGCTACAACGGCTTAGCCGTTGAACACATCATCCACGCTTTTCAGCGGGTAGTGCTTCGGATACGGCAGGGTAGCCACGCCAGTCTCGATGGCGGCCTTGGCCACGGCATCGGAGATCAGGGTGATCAGGCGCTTGTCCATTGGTTTCGGAATGATGTACTCACGACCGAATTCCAACTTGGCACCGCCGTAGGCGTCGCATACGTCCTGTGGTACTGGCAGTTTGGCCAGTTCACGCAGGGCGTTGGCAGCAGCCACTTTCATCTCTTCGTTGATGCGCTTGGCGCGAACGTCCAGGGCGCCACGGAAGATGAACGGGAAGCCCAGCACGTTGTTGACCTGGTTCGGGTAGTCCGAACGACCGGTGGCCATGATCACGTCGCTGCGAGTGGCGTGAGCCAGCTCTGGCGAGATTTCTGGGTCCGGGTTGGAGCACGCGAACACGATCGGGTTGGCCGCCATGGATTTGAGGCCTTCAGCGCTCAGCAGGTTCGGGCCGGACAGGCCGACGAACACGTCTGCACCGTCAAGGGCGTCAGCCAGGGTGCGCTTGGAGGACGGGTGCGCAAACATCGCCTTGTACTGGTTCAGGTCGGTACGCTCGGACTGGATCACGCCCTTGCTGTCGACCATGTAGATGTTTTCCAGCTTGGCGCCCATGCTCACGATCAGCTTCATGCAGGAGATGGCCGCAGCACCGGCGCCCAGGCAGACGATCTTGGCGTCAGCCAGGGTTTTGCCGGCGATTTCCAGGGCGTTGATCATGCCGGCCGCGGTAACGATCGCGGTGCCGTGCTGGTCATCGTGGAATACCGGGATGTCGCACTGTTCGATCAGGGCCTTTTCGATCTCGAAGCACTCAGGTGCCTTGATGTCTTCCAGGTTGATGCCACCGAAAGTGATGGAAATGCGCTTTACGGTGTCGATGAAAGCCTGTGGGCTTTCGGAATCGACTTCGATGTCGAAAACGTCGATGCCGGCAAAGCGCTTGAACAGCACGCCTTTACCTTCCATGACTGGCTTGGACGCCAATGGGCCGAGGTTACCCAGGCCAAGAATCGCGGTGCCATCGGAAATCACTGCAACCAGGTTGCCTTTGCCGGTGTACTTGTACGCCAGTTCAGGGTCGCGGGCGATTTCACGTACGGGCTCGGCAACACCAGGGCTGTAGGCCAGCGACAGGTCGCGAGCGGTGGCAGTGGCTTTGGTGAGCTCTACACTCAGCTTTCCTGGACGAGGATGGGCATGATATTCGAGAGCGGCAGTTTTCAAATCAGACATATCGGCATTCCGCTTTTACTGTTGGTCGACGGACCGCCGAGGATACTCGTGTCGTAAAGCCCCTACAAGACTGGGCAGTCACAGGTGTCAAGGGCCCTGCGCTACGACTTTCGGCCAAGAGCCACGGGATACAAGGGCTCAACTGTTCACAATCGACTCTAAAAATGTCTACAATTTTTTCTTAAAGTGCCGATTTGAGCATGCTGGGGTCGCTCAATGTCAGAAGCCAGCGCGCCTGGCCGTTTTTCAGGCCGCCACGCCGAGAGCGATCCTGCACCCAACCTCGCGCCTCGATAACCTGGCCTTGCAGGCCATTGAGCCGGGCGCTGTCGAATTTATTGATCTGGTCAGGCGCAATACGTAATACCAGCGCGCCCTGCAGCCCAATCCAAATTCCACCTCGATTGCGCTCAATCTTGCTTACCCGGCCGCTGACCAAGGCAAAGCCGGACTGTTTGAGTTGCGCCACGGATTGCACAGGCGATTGCCGCCAAAGCCCCAGCTGTGCTCGGCGAGCTGCGTCTTCGGCCACTTGCTGGCAGGCGGCCAAGTCGATATTCGGTGCCACTGCAACCTGAAAGCCGAAACCCTCGGCCAACAATTGCGCCTCCAGGTTCTCGCCATCGGCACCATAGAGGTGGGCCAGGGTCCGTCCGTAGCGGTCTTTGCTCTCGCGCCCCGTCACCATGCCGAGCCGGCCGCCGCTGGCCGTCACCAATGCCTGCAAGCGCTGACGCGCGGCGACGGCAAAAGGTTCGTCTGTACGCCCCTTTTTACCGGTCTCCGGCGTATTGAGCCCGATCATGCGCACGCTGCGACCATCCTTGAGACGTACCGTGTCGCCATCCACCACGCGCTGCACTTCGACCTGCACCACGGACGCCGGCGCCGGGCAGTACGCTTCGGCCTGAGCGGCGGCCAGCCAAATCGCAGGCACAAAAAAGGCGCCCACAAGGGACGCCTTTTTCATCAGCATGGAAAAACCTGAACGGCTTCCCAAGTTGATCGGCCTTAGGCCTTTTTGGCACCGAAAGCACCAAAGCGATCTGCGAAGCGCTGTACACGGCCGCCGGTGTCCAGAGTCTTCTGCTTACCGGTGTAGAACGGGTGGCACTCGTTGCATACGTCAGTACCCAGTGGCTTGCACAGGTTCGAACGGGTTTCGAACTTGTTGCCGCAGCTGCAGGTGACTTCGATGGTTTCGTACGCTGGATGGATATCGGCTTTCATGGCACTTCCTCGGGCTAGCGTGCCGCCACTCGACACTATTGTCGAATACCGCACGTAATTAGGCCGCGGATTCTACCAGACCTTTTTAATCGCGCAAGCGGCGCTTTCCGTGGTTTATCCACATAAAAGCCCCTTTCATCCGAAAAACTGCCGACTCATCATGATCAATGTGGGAGCCGGGCTTGCCCGCGATGGCGGTGTGTCAAACACCCAATCCGGCGACTGATACGCCGCCATCGCGGGCAAGCCCGGCTCCCACAGAAGTACAGCCTCCTGCACCACAGACAGGACACCCCCACCGCAGGTCTGCTAGGCTCCCGCCCCTGCGCCACCGCCTGCCTTTATATGAGACTCCCCGCGTGCCCGACGCCATTTTGCGCCTAGCCCTGCCCTCGCCCCTGCGCCGCCTGTTCGACTATCGCGCTCCGGCCGGCGTGCCCCGCGCGCAGTTGCAACCGGGCATGCGCGTGCGTGTGCCGTTTGGGCGGCGGGAGATGATCGGCATCCTGGTGGAAGTCGCCGATCACAGCGAAGTCCCCGCCGAAAAGCTCAAGCCTGCCCTGGCAATCCTTGACGCCACCCCGCCGCTGCCACCCGCACTGTTCAAACTGTGCCTGTGGACCGCCCAGTACTACCAGCACAGCCTCGGCGATACCTTGAGCTGGGCGCTGCCGGTGCTGCTACGCCAGGGCGAACTGGCGGAAGCGCGCCAGGAACGCTTCTGGTCAGTGGCCCCCGGAGCCAGCCTCGACGACCCACGCATCGCCCGTGCCCCACGCCAGCGCGAAGCCTTGGCTACGCTGGCCCAGCACCCGCACGGCGTGGCCCATCAGCTATTAAGCAAGCTGATGTTGAGCAAGGACAGCCTCGACCTGCTGCTGGCCAAGGGGCTGGTGCAGGTGGAAATCCGCAAGCACGCGCCGGACCCACGCCATGAACACTGGCTGGCCCAGCCCGAACTGCCGCTGAACACTGAGCAACGTGCGGCTTATGAAGCTATCCGTGCCGGCTTCGATAGTTTTCATGCCTTCCTGCTGGCCGGCGTGACCGGCAGCGGCAAGACCGAAGTCTATTTGCAGTTGATCCGTGAAACCCTGCAAGCCGGCAAGCAAGCATTGGTGTTGATCCCCGAGATCAACCTCGGCCCGCAAACCCTGGCGCGGTTCGAACAACGCTTCAACGCACGCATCGCATTGGTGCACTCAGCGGTCAACGATCGTGAACGCTTGGAGTCTTGGCTGGCGGCGCGTGACGGCGAGGCCGACATCATTATCGGCACCCGCTCGGCACTGTTCACCCCGATGAAAAATCCCGGGCTGATCATCATCGACGAGGAGCACGACGGCTCCTATAAACAGCAGGAAGGTTTGCGCTACCACGCCCGCGACCTGGCGCTGGTGCGGGCACGCCAGGAGGACATCCCGATCGTGCTGGGCTCAGCCACGCCATCCCTGGAGAGCCTGCACAACGCCTACACCGGCCGTTATGGCCTGCTACGCCTCAACGAGCGTGCCGGTGGCGCCAAGCAACCGCGCTTCCTGCGCCTGGACGTCAAAAGCCGTCCACTGGACAGCGGTATTTCCGGGCCGATGCAACAAGCCATAGGCCAGACCCTCGCCGCCGGCCAGCAAGTGTTGGTGTTTCTCAACCGTCGCGGTTTCGCCCCAACCCTGCTGTGCCATGACTGCGGATGGATGTCTGAGTGCGAGCGCTGCGATGCGCGCATGACCGTGCACCAGCGCTACGGCGAGCTGCGCTGCCACCACTGTGGCCATGTGGAGCGCGTGCCGCGCCACTGTCCGCAGTGTGGCAAAGTCGACCTGCGCCCGGTGGGCGCAGGCACCGAGCGCGCCGAAGAACGCCTGGGCATTCTGTTCCCGGATTACCCGGTGCTGCGGGTCGACCGCGACAGCACCTCGCGCAAAGATGCGATGAACCAGCTGTTCGCTACCATCCAGAAAGGCCAGCCGTGCATCCTGATTGGCACCCAGATGCTCGCCAAGGGGCACCACTTCCCACGCGTGACACTGGTGTCGATCCTGGATGCCGATGGCGGGTTGTTCTCCGGCGACTTCCGCGCCAGCGAGCGCATGGCGCAACTGATCGTACAAGTCGCAGGCCGGGCCGGGCGGGCCGAAGAGCCGGGCAGGGTGATTATCCAGACCCACTTGGCCGACCATCCGCTGCTGATCCAACTGACAGAAGAAGGCTACTTTGCCTTCGCCGAACAAGCCTTGAGCGAACGCCGCGCCGCAGGTCTGCCGCCTTTTGCGCACCTGGCTTTGCTACGGGCGGAAGCCCACAAGCCGGGGCAGGCAGAAAGTTTTCTCGATGAAGCCTGTAGCGCTGCCGAACGTTTACTGGCCGAACTGGGTCTGACCGGCATCGAACTGCTCGGCCCGGTGCCTGCGCCTATGGAGCGCCGCGCCGGGCGCTATCGCGCTCAGCTACTCTTGCAGGCAACGTCTCGGGCACCATTGCACCGGTTGTTAAGTAGCTGGTTGCTTGCCCTGGAGCAAATGCCCAGTGGCCGGCAGGTGCGATGGTCGCTGGATGTAGACCCGGTAGATTTGTATTGATAGATAGATCGCTATCGCGGGCAAGCCCGCTCCCACAGTTTGAATTGTGAATACCATTAAATGTGGGAGCGGGCTTGCCCGCGATGAGGCCCGCAGGTCTGCCATCTGGTCTGAACGGTTGGCAAGCCCGCCCTCGCCACGGATAATGCCCAGTTTTTCCACCTGCGCTTCGCGCACCGCCGCTTGCGGTCGAAAGAGAACACCATGAAAGACACCATTCGCCAGCTGATCCAACAAGCCCTCACCCAACTCGTCAACGAAGGTGTGTTGCCTGAAGGCCTGACGCCGGCGATCCAGGTGGAGAACACCCGCGACAAGACCCACGGTGACTTCGCCAGCAACATCGCGATGATGTTGGCCAAGCCTGCGGGCATGAAGCCGCGTGACCTGGCGGAGAAAATCATCGCCGCCCTGCCTGCCGACGAAAGCGTCACCAAGGCCGATATCGCCGGCCCTGGCTTCATCAATTTCTTCCAGAACACCCAGGCCCTGGCTTCGCGCCTGGATGAGGCCCTGGCCGACGCCAGGATCGGCGTACGCAAGGCCGGCCCGCTGCAGCGCGTGGCGATTGACCTGTCGGCCCCCAACCTGGCCAAAGAGATGCACGTGGGCCACCTGCGCTCTACCATCATCGGCGACGGCGTGGCTCGCGTGCTGGAATTCCTCGGCGACACCGTGATCCGCCAGAACCACGTGGGCGACTGGGGCACCCAGTTCGGCATGTTGATGGCCTACCTGCAAGAAAACCCGATCACCAGCAACGAGCTGTCGGACCTGGAAAACTTCTACCGCGCCGCCAAGAAGCGCTTCGACGAGTCCGAAGAGTTCGCCGACCGCGCCCGTGGCCTGGTGGTCAAGCTGCAGGCCGGCGACAAGGAATGCCTGGAGTTGTGGGGCCGTTTCCGTGACATCTCCTTGTCTCACTGCCAGGAAATCTACGAGCTGCTCAACGTCAAGTTGACCATGGCCGACGTGATGGGCGAAAGCGCCTACAACGACGACCTGATCAATGTGGTCAACGACCTCAAGGCCAAGGGTTTGTTGGTTGAAAGCAACGGCGCGCAGTGCGTGTTCCTCGAAGAATTCAAGACCGCCGACGGCGAACCGCTGCCGGTGATCATCGTCAAGGCCGATGGCGGCTACCTCTACGCCACCACAGACCTGGCGGCCGTGCGTTACCGCAGCGGCGTGCTGAAAGCCGACCGCGCCCTGTATTTCGTCGACCAACGCCAGGCCCTGCACTTCCAGCAGGTGTTCGAAGTGGCCCGCCGCGCGGGTTTCATCACCCACCCGATGCACATGGAACACATGGGCTTCGGTACCATGAACGGCGCCGACGGCCGCCCGTTCAAGACCCGCGACGGCGGCACCGTGAAGCTGATCGACCTGCTGAACGAAGCCCAGGAGCGTGCCTACAACCTGGTGAAGGAAAAGAACCCGGAGCTGGCCGAGGCCGACCTGCGCAACATCGCCCGCGTGGTGGGCATTGGTGCGGTGAAGTACGCCGACCTGTCCAAGCACCGCACCAGCGACTACAGCTTCAACTTCGAATTGATGCTCAACTTCGAAGGCAACACCGCGCCGTACCTGCTGTACGCCTATACGCGTGTGGCCGGGGTGTTCCGTAAGCTGGGCAAGGACTTCAGCGAAGTCGAAGGCCAGATCGTTCTGGCAGCGCCGCACGAACAGGAGCTGGCGGCCAAGCTGGCGCAATTCGGCGAAGTGCTGAACAGCGTGGGCGAGAAAGGCACGCCGCACATCCTCTGCACTTACTTGTACGAAGTCGCCGGCCTGTTCTCCAGCTTCTACGAGAACTGCCCGATCCTCACCGCCGACGACGAAGCGCAAAAGCAAAGCCGCCTGCGCCTCGCCGCACTGGCTGGACGGACCCTCAAGCAAGGCCTGGAACTCTTGGGCCTGGAAACTCTGGAGCGTATGTAAGTTGGCTGCCAAGAAAAAACCTGCACCCAAGCGCGGCGCCAGCCGTTACCAGGCTCCGGCGAAGAAACCTATTCCGGGCTGGCTGTGGATGGCCATCGGCCTGGCGGTCGGTGCGTTTGTGGTGATCCTGATGAAACTGGAGCCGGGAAAAGGCGATGACGTCAAACGGGTCAAGCAAGAGCAGCAGAAGGCCACGAAAATAGCCGAGGCCAACAAGACTGTGCCAAGCCCGACCGCACCGGTGAAGCCGAAGTACGACTTCTACACCCTGCTGCCGGAATCGGAAGTGATCGTGCCGCCTGACGCCGTGCCGGAGAAAACCCTGCCGACGCCACAGGTGCCGACCACACCGGTCACGCCAGCGGAAGCGGCGAAGATCGACACTGCGCGTGCCCAGGCGGCACTGGCCGGGATTACCCCACCGCCACCGCCGCCGGTGGCCGCCCCCAAGGCGGCACCGGTGACCAAGTTCTTCCTGCAGGCGGGCTCGTTCCCGAAACAGGCGGATGCGGATCGCGTGCGGGCGCAGATCATTCTGTTGGGCCAGGCGGTGACGGTGGAGTCTGGCACGGTGAAGGATGCGACCTGGTATCGCGTGTTGGTGGGGCCATTCAGCAACCGCGAGCAGTTGACCGTGGCGCAGAAGCAATTGGCCGGTGCTGGCTTCAGCAACCTGTTGTTACAACAACGCCAGAGCCGCTGATCCAGGCACAACGCCGATCAAAATGTGGGAGCTGGCTTGCCTGCGATAGCGGTGTAACAGTCAATATTTTCAGTGACTGGCACACCGCTATCGCAGGCAAGCCAGCTCCCACATTTGTTTTGTAGTGTTCTTGAGCATGTGTAAGACCGATAAACACCACTCGTCCGCCACAACACCCTACGGTTGAAATCCCCCCCGCCACCCCCATATGAGTTTTCACCAGGGCATTTTCGCCCCGCTGCGTGGAGACTCTCCCCTTGACCACCATCGTTTCAGTTCGTCGCCACGGCAAAGTCGTCATGGGCGGCGACGGCCAGGTTTCCCTTGGCAACACCGTGATGAAAGGCAACGCCAAAAAGGTCCGTCGCCTGTACCACGGCCAGGTTCTTGCGGGCTTTGCCGGCGCTACCGCCGACGCCTTCACCCTTTTCGAACGCTTCGAAGGCCAGCTGGAAAAACATCAGGGCCACCTCGTACGTGCCGCTGTCGAACTTGCCAAAGAATGGCGCACCGACCGCTCCCTCAGCCGCCTGGAAGCCATGCTCGCCGTCGCGAACAAAGACGCGTCCCTGATCATCACCGGCAACGGCGATGTGGTTGAGCCTGAACATGGCCTGATCGCCATGGGTTCCGGCGGTGGCTATGCCCAAGCGGCCGCCAGCGCACTGCTGAAGAAAACCGACCTGTCGGCCCGGGAAATCGTCGAAACCGCCTTGGGTATCGCCGGCGATATCTGCGTGTTCACCAACCACAACTTCACCATTGAGGAGCAGGACCTCGCCGAGTAAGCCGTAGGCTTATTCCCGCTTGAGGCCGCCAAACACTATGTCCATGACTCCCCGCGAAATCGTCCATGAACTTAACCGCCATATCATCGGCCAGGACGATGCCAAGCGCGCCGTTGCCATCGCGCTGCGTAACCGCTGGCGCCGGATGCAATTGCCCGAAGAACTGCGCGTTGAAGTAACGCCGAAGAACATCCTGATGATTGGCCCGACCGGCGTCGGTAAAACCGAGATCGCCCGTCGCCTGGCCAAACTGGCCAACGCCCCGTTCATCAAGGTCGAAGCCACCAAGTTCACCGAAGTGGGCTACGTGGGTCGCGATGTCGAATCGATCATCCGCGACCTCGCTGACGCCGCGCTGAAGCTGTTGCGCGAGCAGGAAATGACCAAGGTCAGCCACCGCGCCGAAGATGCAGCCGAAGAACGTATCCTTGACGCCCTGCTGCCACCGGCACGCACGGGCTTCAACGAAGACGCCGCGCCGGCCTCGGATTCCAACACCCGCCAGCTGTTCCGCAAGCGTCTGCGTGAAGGCCAGTTGGACGACAAGGAAATCGAGATCGAAGTGGCCGAGCATGCTGGCGTCGATATTTCCGCGCCACCGGGCATGGAAGAGATGACCAACCAGCTGCAAAGCCTGTTTGCCAACATGGGCAAGGGCAAGAAGAAAAGCCGCAAGCTCAAGGTGAAGGAAGCGCTGAAACTGGTGCGCGACGAAGAAGCCGGGCGCCTGGTCAACGAAGAAGAGCTCAAGGCCAAGGCCCTGGAAGCGGTCGAGCAGCACGGTATCGTGTTTATCGACGAAATCGACAAGGTGGCCAAGCGCGGCAACGCTGGTGGCGTCGATGTATCCCGCGAAGGTGTACAACGCGACCTGCTGCCGCTGATCGAAGGTTGCACCGTGAACACCAAGCTGGGCATGGTCAAGACCGACCACATCCTGTTTATCGCCTCCGGTGCATTCCACCTGAGCAAGCCAAGCGACCTGGTGCCGGAGCTGCAAGGCCGCCTGCCAATTCGCGTGGAACTCAAGGCACTGACGCCGGGCGACTTCGAGCGCATCCTCAGTGAACCGCATGCCTCGCTCACCGAGCAGTACCGTGAGCTGTTGAAAACCGAGGGCCTGGGTATCGAATTCCAGCCGGACGGTATCAAGCGCCTGGCCGAGATCGCGTGGCAGGTCAACGAGAAGACCGAGAACATCGGTGCCCGTCGCCTGCACACCCTGCTTGAGCGCTTGCTGGAGGAAGTGTCCTTCAGCGCCGGCGACATGGCCGGTGCGCAAAATGGCGAAGCGATCAAGATCGACGCCGACTACGTCAACAGCCACTTGGGCGAATTGGCGCAGAACGAAGATCTGTCGCGTTATATCCTGTAAGGCTCATATAGAACTGCTTTGCTTCAAATGTGGGAGGGGGCTTGCCCCCGATGGCGGTCTGTCAGATAGATGTATATTGACTGACACACCGTTATCGGGGGCAAGCCCCCTCCCACACTTTTTAGCTTGGAGCCGGCTCCTCAGGGTTATCTCTAATGTCGAAATTTCCTACTGCTGTAAACCTGCACAAAACCTCCAATACCCTCGGCCTCACCTACGGGCCCGATGAGGTCTATCAGTTGCCCGCCGAACTGCTGCGGGTGCACTCGCCTTCCGCCGAGGTCCAGGGCCACGGCAAACCCATCCTGCAATTCGGCAAGCTCAACGTGCGCTTGATCAAGATCGAACCGGCCGGGCAGTACGCACTGAAACTGACCTTCGACGACGGCCATGACAGCGGACTGTTCACCTGGGACTACCTCTACCAACTAGCTGTACGTCAGGAATCACTGTGGGCCGACTACCTGGCTGAACTCAAGGCCGCCGGAAAAACCCGTGACCCGAACGAGTCTGTCGTACGGCTGATGCTCTAGCTCAGGCCTCTTGCTCTTTAGAGAGCATTTTCTAATTTCATCTGCTTGAATGCCCTGTCTCGTGGCCAACGATTGGCCCGCTTGCGAAAAAAATTAAACTCGGGTAACCAATGGAACTGGCAAGTTCCCTGCATTTGACGATGCGGTATCAACGGTCACCCGAGTCGCGTACCTGGCTTGTGTTGTGCATCGAAACTTGGCGCACAGCGGTACCCGGTACTCGTCTTTCGGACAATGGAGCGTCGTAGATGAGTAACAAGAACAACGATGACTTGAAACGCCAAGCCTCGGAAAACACCCTGGGGCTGAACCCGATCATCGCGTTACGCAAAAAGGATTTATTGGCCTCGGCGAAGATGGTGCTGACCCAAGCCATCAAGCAACCGTTGCACAGCGTCAAACACGTCGCCCACTTCGGCGTTGAATTGAAAAACGTGATGTTCGGCAAATCCCAGTTGGTGCCCGAGGGCGACGACCGTCGCTTCACCGATCCGGCCTGGAGCCAGAACCCACTCTACAAACGCTACCTGCAAACCTACCTGGCGTGGCGCAAGGAGCTGCACGACTGGATCGGCGACAGCAACCTGTCGGAACAGGACATCAGCCGTGGTCACTTCGTGATCAACCTGATGACCGAAGCCATGGCCCCCACCAACAGCGCGGCCAATCCGGCGGCGGTCAAACGTTTCTTTGAAACCGGTGGCAAAAGCCTGCTCGATGGCCTCTCCCATCTCGCCAAAGACTTGGTACACAACGGTGGCATGCCGAGCCAGGTCAACATGGGTGCCTTTGAAGTGGGCAAGACCCTGGGCACCAGCGAAGGCGCGGTGGTGTTTCGCAATGATGTGCTGGAGCTGATCCAGTACAAGCCGATCACCGAACAGGTTCACGAACGCCCGCTGCTGGTGGTGCCGCCGCAGATCAACAAATTCTATGTCTTCGACCTGAGCCCGGATAAAAGCCTGGCGCGTTTTTGCCTGCGCAATAACCAGCAGACCTTTATCGTCAGCTGGCGCAACCCGACCAAGGCCCAGCGTGAATGGGGCCTGTCCACCTACATCGAGGCGCTCAAGGAAGCGGTGGATGTGGTCACGGCGATTACTGGCAGCAAGGACGTCAACATGCTCGGCGCCTGCTCCGGAGGCATCACCTGCACTGCGCTGCTCGGCCACTACGCGGCACTGGGGGAGAAGAAGGTCAACGCCCTGACCCTGCTGGTGAGCGTGCTGGACACCACCCTGGACACCCAGGTGGCGCTGTTCGTCGATGAACAGACTCTGGAGGCGGCCAAGCGCCACTCCTACCAGGCCGGCGTGCTGGAAGGCCGCGATATGGCCAAGGTGTTCGCATGGATGCGCCCCAACGACCTGATCTGGAACTATTGGGTCAACAACTACCTGTTGGGCAACGAGCCACCGGTGTTCGACATCCTGTTCTGGAACAACGACACCACGCGCCTACCCGCCGCCTTTCACGGCGACCTGATCGAACTGTTCAAGAACAACCCGCTGGTGCGCGCCAACGCCCTGGAAGTGTGCGGCACGCCGATCGACCTCAAGCAGGTCACCGCGGATATCTATTCATTGGCCGGCACCAACGACCACATCACACCGTGGCAGTCTTGCTACAAATCGGCGCAACTGTTCGGTGGCAAGGTGGAGTTTGTGCTGTCCAGCAGTGGGCACATCCAGAGCATCCTCAACCCCCCGGGCAACCCCAAGGCGCGTTACCAAACCAGCGAAAGCCTGACCGGCAAGGCCTTGGACTGGCAGGAAAATGCCACCAAGCACACCGATTCCTGGTGGCTGCATTGGCAGGGATGGATGGCGGAGCGGGCGGGTAAATTGAAAAAAGCGCCGACAAGCTTGGGTAACAAGACCTACGCCGCGGCGGAAGCGGCACCGGGTACCTATGTCCATGAGCGATAAGCACGTGTGTGGTTGAAATGAGGTCAGTGTGGGAGCTGGCTTGCCTGCGATGGCGGTGGGTCAGCTGACTGATGGGCTAACTGACAGAATGCTATCGCAGGCAAGCCAGCTCCCACATGAACCGAGCTGTCCATTCGATCTTTGCACCACCTGACAGGGCTTGAGCATGCCGCAACCGTTCATCTTCCGTACCATCGACCTGGATGGCCAAACCATCCGCACGGCGGTACGTCCGGGCAAGCCTCACTTGACGCCGCTGCTGATCTTCAATGGTATCGGCGCCAACCTTGAGCTGGTGTTTCCGTTCGTCCAGGCACTGGACCCGGACCTGGAAGTGATCGCATTCGACGTGCCAGGGGTCGGCGGCTCCTCGACACCCAGCGTGCCCTATCGCTTTCCGGGCCTGGCCAAACTCACCGCGCGCATGCTCGATTACCTCGACTATGGCCAGGTCAATGCGGTGGGTGTGTCCTGGGGCGGAGCGCTGGCGCAGCAGTTTGCCTATGACTACCCGGAGCGCTGCAAAAAGCTGATCCTGGCGGCCACGGCAGCGGGGGCAGTGATGGTGCCGGGCAAACCAAAAGTGCTGTGGCTGATGGCCAGCCCTCGCCGTTATATCCAGCCATCCCACGTGGTGCGCATTGCGCCGATGATTTATGGCGGCTCGTTCCGCCGCGACTCCAAACTCGCCGCCGAACACGCCAGCAAAGTCCGCTCGGCCGGCAAACTGGGTTACTACTGGCAGTTGTTTGCCGGACTGGGCTGGACCAGCATCCACTGGCTGCACAAGATCCGTCAGCCGACCCTGGTGCTGGCGGGGGACGATGACCCACTGATCCCGCTGATCAATATGCGCCTGCTGGCCTGGCGCATTCCCAACGCGCAGTTGCACATCATCGATGACGGCCACCTGTTCCTGATCACCCGGGCCGAAGCCGTGGCACCGATCATCATGAAGTTTCTTGAAGAGGAGCGCCTGCGGGCTGTGATTCACCCGCGTCCTGCGGTGTAAGGACCACACCGCCGCGCAACTTGCCAGGAACCGGCTATGGTTCTGAATTGGCGTGCCTGCTTGATGACTTGACCAAGGAGTGTTGGATCATGCGAGAAAGATCCGTGACGAACCCGGCGCCCACCCCTGCTGCGTTCATTAATGCGCAAAATGCGATCACCGGTCTCAGAGGACGAGACCTGTTGTCGACCTTACGGAGCGTGGCAGCCCATGGCTTGCGCAACCCGGTACATACCGCCCGTCACGCCCTGGCGTTGGGCGGCCAGTTGGGGCGTGTGCTGCTGGGCGAAACCGTACATGAGCCCAACCCCAGCGACAGTCGCTTCATCGACCCCACCTGGAAGCTCAACCCGCTCTACCGGCGCAGCCTACAAGCCTATCTGAGCTGGCAGAAACAGGTGCGCCACTGGATCGATGACAGCTCACTGAACGCTGACGACCGCGCCCGCGCGCACTTCGCCTTCTCGCTGCTCAATGATGCCGTTTCGCCCTCCAACACCCTGCTCAACCCACTGGCCGTCAAGGAGCTGCTGAACTCAGGGGGCAACAGCGTAGTGCGCGGAGTGAGCAACCTGTTCGAAGACCTGCTGCACAACAATGGCCTGCCGCGCCAGGTGAGCAAGCACGCCTTCGAAGTGGGCAAGACAGTGGCCACCACGCCAGGCTCGGTGGTGTTTCGCAATGAGCTGCTGGAGTTGATCCAGTACAAGCCCATGAGTGAAAAACAGTACGCCAAACCGTTACTGATCGTGCCGCCGCAAATCAACAAGTACTACATCTTCGACTTGAGCCCCGCTAATAGCTTTGTGCAATACGCCCTGAAGAACGGCCTGCAAACCTTCATGATCAGTTGGCGCAACCCCGATGTGCGTCACCGCGAATGGGGCCTTTCTACCTATGTCGCAGCGTTGGAGGAAGCACTCAATGTGTGCAGGGCAATCACCGGCGCCCGGGAGGTCAACCTGATGGGCGCCTGCGCCGGCGGCCTGACCATTGCCGCCCTGCAAGGCCACCTGCAAGCCAAGCGCCAGCTGCGGCGCATCTCCAGCGCCACTTATCTGGTCAGCCTGCTCGACAGCCAGATCGATAGCCCCGCCACCCTGTTTGCTGATGAGCAAACCCTGGAAGCCGCCAAGCGCCGCTCCTACCAGCAGGGCGTGCTGGACGGTCGCGACATGGCCAAGGTGTTCGCCTGGATGCGCCCCAACGACTTGATCTGGAATTACTGGATCAACAACTACCTGCTGGGCAAGGAGCCGCCCGCCTTCGACATCCTGTACTGGAACAACGACAACACGCGCCTGCCTGCCGCGCTGCATGGCGACCTGCTGGACTTCTTCAAGCACAACCCCTTGAGCCACCCCGGCGGCCTGGAAGTGTGCGGCACGCCGATCGACTTGCAGAAGGTCACGGTGGACAGCTTCAGCGTGGCCGGAATCAACGACCACATCACACCGTGGGACGCGGTGTATCGCTCCACTCAATTGTTGGGCGGCGAGCGACGCTTCGTGCTGTCCAACAGCGGGCATATCCAAAGCATCCTCAATCCACCTGGCAACCCCAAGGCCAACTATGTCGAGAACCCCAAGCTGAGCAGCGACCCACGCGCCTGGTATTACGACGCCAATCACGTCGAAGGCAGTTGGTGGCCGCAATGGCTGGAGTGGATTACGCAACGTTCGGGCGTGCAGCGCGAAACCCTCACCGCCCTGGGCAACCAGAATTACCCACCGATGGAAGCAGCGCCGGGCACCTATGTGCGGGTGCGCTGAGCCCAACGAACCTTTTAAGAAGACTGGATGAAGACCCGCGACCGTATCCTTGAATGTGCCCTGCAGTTGTTCAACCAGAAGGGCGAGCCCAATGTGTCGACCATGGAGGTGGCCAATGAAATGGGGATCAGTCCAGGCAATCTCTACTACCACTTCCATGGCAAGGAACCGCTGGTGCTCGGGCTGTTCGAGCGCTTTCAATGTGAGCTGGCGCCCCTGCTTGATCCGCCCGCGAACGCGCAGCTGGAGGCCGAAGATTACTGGTTGTTCCTGCACCTGATCGTCGAGCGCATGGCCCACTATCGCTTTCTGTTCCAAGACCTGTCGAACCTGGCCGGACGCCTGCCGAAACTGGCCAAGGGTATTCGCAGTCTGCTCACGGCGCTCAAGCGTACGCTGGCTTCATTGCTGGCGCGGTTGAAGTCGGCAGGACAACTGGTCAGTGAGACCCAGGCACTGGGGCAATTGGTGGAGCAGATCACCATGACCCTGCTGTTTTCCCTGGATTACCAGCGGATTCTCGACCGTGAAGGCGAGGTGCGGGTGGTGGTGTACCAGATCATGATGTTAGTGGCACCGCATCTGCTGCTACCGATACGACAGGCGACCGAGAAGTTCGCCCTGAAGTATCTGGATGACCTGGACTAAAAATGTGGGAAGTGCAGTGCTTATCCGATCGCAATGAAAAACGCCCAACCTTCACAGGCCGGGCGTTTTTTGTGCCCCGAAAGAATCAGGACTGACTGGATGGCGTCGGGGTTACCGGCGTTGCAGTCGAGGCAGTAGCCGCATGCGTCGGCGCGGACACCGAGTTGGCTGTTGAAGCAGCCGGTGCTGGCGTTGCAGGTTTGGCTGCAACAGCAGGCTTCGCTGCGGGCTTCTTGGCCACTGCTGGCTTCTTCGCCGCGGCAGGTTTCGCCGCAGGCTTGGCAGCTACAGGCTTTGCAACAGCTGGCTTGGCGACGGGTTTGGCCACGGCTGGCTTGGCTGCCGATTTCGCAACAGCCGGCTTGGCAGCAGGTTTGGCAGCGGCGGTTTTAGCCGCAGGCTTGGCAACGGCTTTAGCTGCAACTGGTTTAGCCGCAGGCTTGGCGGCCGGTTTAGCTGCCGCAGTTTTGGCGGCGGGTTTGGCCGCTGCTTTAGCCGGAGCCTTGGCCGCAGGTTTGGCAGCCGGCTTGGCGGCAGCTTTTACCAGAGGTTTGGCGGCGGCTTTTGCAGCAGGTTTGGCAGCGGCGGTTTTAGCGGCTGGCTTGGCAGCAGGTTTGGCCGCTGCGGTTTTGGCCGGAGCCACTTTAGCACCGGTGAGTTTTTCGATTTGCTTGGTCAGGGTATCGACCTTGCTGTGCAGCGTCTTCAACTCCGCTTTGCTGGGCACGCCCAGTCGCGAAATGGCACTGTTGAGACGTTTATCGAAAGTCTCTTCCAACTTGCCCCAAGTGTCAGAAATGCTCGACTTGGCAGAACCCGCGCTTGCCTTTGCCGCCTCTACTTTCTTACCCACTGTAGTCTTGGTCAACTTCTCGGCCTTCTCGCCGTCTTTAACCAGGGTCTCGAAGTATTTACCGCCGTCACTGCTAACCTTCGAGTACACGCCTAAACCAGCAAGCCAGATCTTACGGGAATATTTTTCAACTTCCCCGATCCACGAGCTGCCTTCTTTCTGAGTTTTCTTTTGAACAGCCATCCCGTTGTCTCCTTAGTGTTTACGCGCGACACGTTCGAGCAATGCCGTCAGCTCTTCGAGCTTAGCAGAGAGTGTCTCCACGTCATGTTTAGACGCAATGCCGATCCGATTCAAGGCACTTGCAACACGCGTGTCAAAGGCTTTTTCAACTTTATCCAGTTGAACTTCTACCAGGCCTTTGACGCTGGAGACATTACTCTTTACTTGGTCAATCTGACTGTTGGCAGCATCAAGTTGTTCAACCACAACTTTTTTGCCTTTACTTTCAACATGTTGACCAGTCTTGACCAGCTCCTTGAAGTACTCGCTACCCTCGCTGCCGACCTTGGCATACGCGCCAAGACCCGCCAGCCAGATCTTGCGGGCATAGCTTCTAACGTCACTCAGGGCAGTGGACTGAACGTCGGTTTTTTTCTTCAAAATAACTTTGGCCATGGTGCACCTCACGCAAAATAGGGTGGAGGAACGGCCCGCAGGAGTTGAGGGCTTGGGCACAAAGTAGGGCGAAAAATTAGAATCGGCACCCTAAGCGCAGTGAATCAAGCCAGCGCCTTATCCAATGCCTTCTCGATTTCAGACTTGATAGTGCCGCTCATGGCCGACATCAACAGGCCCAGTTCCACATCAATACGCAGCGACTCATCGGCCACTAACACGGTGCCTTTGACCCCCGAGCGCTTGAGGTTCAAGGTATCGCCGGACCACGACGGCTCCAGGCCATATTGCTCCTTGAGTTTGTGCGCCAACTTCTCGGCCTTCGCCCGTGCGCCTTCCTTACCCAAGGTATGTGCACGTTCAACGGTAATACGGGCCATTGCAATGACTCCTCTTTATAGCGAGTGGAACACCTGCCATGCGGCAAAAGGTCTCGATGACCGTCCATCTTACCTGCAGCCTTGCCAAGACAAAGCAGGTCGTGGGGATTATCATGTCCCGCATTCTCTTTTGGTGACAGCGATATGACTGATCAGCGCAAAGGCAGCGATGCCGAACCCACCACTCACTTCGGTTTCAAGAACGTCCCGGAAAGCCAGAAGGCGGAAAAAGTCGCTGAGGTGTTCCACTCCGTGGCCGCCAAGTACGACCTGATGAACGACGTGCTGTCGGGCGGCATGCACCGCCTGTGGAAGCGCTTCACCATCGAGCTGTCGGGCGTGCGCACCGGCAACCGTGTGCTGGACATCGCCGGCGGCACGGGCGATTTGGCCGCCAAGTTCTCCAAGCTCGTCGGCCCCACCGGCCAGGTGGTGCTGGCGGACATCAATGGTTCGATGCTCAAGGTCGGTCGCGACCGCCTGCTGGACAAAGGTGTCGCCGGCAATATCGAATTCGTCCAGGCCGACGCGGAAAAACTGCCGTTCCCGGACAACCATTTCGATTGCGTGACCATCGCCTTCGGCCTGCGCAACGTCACCCACAAGGAAGACGCGATCCGCTCCATGCTGCGCGTGCTCAAACCGGGTGGCCGCCTGTTGGTGCTGGAGTTCTCCAAGCCGACCAACGCGCTGATGTCCAAGGTCTACGACACCTACTCCTTCGCCTTCATGCCGTTGATGGGCAAGCTGATCACCAATGACGCCGAGAGCTATCGCTACCTGGCCGAGTCGATCCGCATGCACCCCGACCAGGAAACCCTGAAGTCGATGATGGTAGAAGCCGGTTTCGACCGCGTGACCTACCACAACATGACCTCCGGCATCGTCGCCCTGCATCGCGGCATCAAGCCCTGATGTTGCTCGCCGGTCTTCTCGCCAGCGTGGAACACGGCCTCAACCGTGTGCTGCGCCTGGACAGCACCGCCCTGGCGCGGCTCGCGCACCTCAACGGCAAGATCATTGCCGTCGACTGCCGCAGCCCTGCCTTGCAGCTGTTCATCCTGCCCAGCGATGAAGGCCTGCTGCTCGCCAGCGACTGGGCCGCCGAAGCCGACTGTACCCTGCGTGCGCCGGCGTCGAGCCTGTTGCACCTGGCCTTGAGCCGCAACAAGACCGCTATCCTGCACAGCGCCGAAGTGGAGCTGGAGGGCGACAGTTCAGTGCTGATGGACCTGGCTGCCGTGCTGCAAGACCTGGAACTGGATTGGGAGTATGAGCTGTCACGTTGGATCGGCCCCGTCGCCACCCAACTGATCAGCGGCCACCTGCGCAGCCGCAAACGCTGGTACCAGCAAGGCTTCGCCAGCCTCAACCAGAACCTTGCCGAATACTTGAGCGAAGAATCGCGCACCCTGGTCGGAGAACGGGAAGCGCAAGCGCGCTTTCGTGAACTCGACAAGGCCAAAATCGACCTGGAACGCCTTGAGGCCCGCTTCGAGCGCCTGAGTCGTTCCCTTGATCCAAGCGATAACGCATGAAGCTGCTCGCCGTCCGCCGTTTGTTTCGTATCCAGCGCGTCGTAATCCGCTACCGCCTCGATGACCTGCTGTTCGCCCTGCCCTTGCCGTGGTTCCTGCTTGCGGTGCGCTACGTGCTGCCGTGGCGCTGGTTCCCGCGCAAGCCGCTGGAGCTGAGCCGTGGCGCACGTCTACGCCTGGCGTTGCAGGACCTGGGGCCGATCTTCATCAAGTTCGGGCAGATCCTCTCCACCCGCCGCGACCTGCTGCCGGAAGACATCGCCGACGAGTTGATGCTGCTGCAGGACCGCGTGCCGCCGTTCGACTCCCAGCAGTCGATGACGCTGATCGAAGAACAGTTAGGCAAGAAGATCAGCGAAGTATTCAGCCGTTTCGATGTCGACCCGCTGGCCTCGGCTTCCGTGGCTCAAGTACACGCCGCGCAACTCAAGACCGGCGAAGAAGTGGTGGTGAAGGTCATCCGCCCGGGCCTCAAGCCCATCATCGGCCAGGACCTGGCGTGGTTGTTCATCCTCGCCCGCGCTGCCGAGCGCTTCTCTGCCGACGCGCGCCTGCTGCATCCGGTGGACGTGGTTGCCGACTACGAGAAAACCATCTACGACGAACTCGACCTGCTGCGCGAAGCGGCCAATGCCAGCCAGCTCAAGCGCAACTTCGAAGGCTCGCCGCTGCTGTACGTGCCGCAAGTGTATTGGGACTGGTGTCGCCCCAAAGTGCTGGTGATGGAGCGCATCTACGGTGTGCAAGTCACCGACCTCGCCACCCTGGCCGACCAGCGTACCGACATGAAGATGCTCGCCGAGCGCGGTGTAGAGATCTTCTTCACCCAGGTATTCCGCGACAGCTTCTTCCACGCCGACATGCACCCGGGCAACATCTTCGTCAGCACCGTGAACCCGTGGAGCCCGCAGTACATTGCGATCGACTGCGGCATCGTCGGCAGCCTGACCCCGGAAGACCAGGACTATCTGGCGCGCAACCTGTTCGCCTTCTTCAAGCGTGACTACCGCCGCGTGGCGCAGTTGCACATTGATTCGGGCTGGGTGCCAGCGGAGACCAAACTCAATGAATTCGAAGCAGCGATCCGCACCGTATGCGAGCCGATCTTTGAAAAACCGTTAAAAGATATTTCCTTTGGCCAGGTGCTGATGCGCCTGTTCCAGACCGCCCGGCGCTTCAATATGGAAGTGCAGCCGCAGTTGGTCTTGCTGCAAAAAACCTTGCTGAACATCGAAGGCCTGGGCCGTCAGTTGTACCCGGACCTCGACCTGTGGAACACCGCCCAGCCGTTCCTGGAACGCTGGATGCGCGAGCGGGTCAGCCCGAAAACCTTGATTGGCAACCTGCACAGCCAGTTCGAACAGCTGCCGCACCTGGCCAACATGACCCGCGACCTGCTTGAGCGTATGTCCCAGCCCCACGCCCAAGACCCGGCACCGACGCGGCAAAAGCGTAAGGACGACTGGTTCCTGCGCCTGCTGGGCGGCGCGCACCTGGCGGGCGGTGTGATACTGGCCATCGGTGGACCGCTGAATGAGCTGGGTCACTGGCCAGCCGGCATCATGATCGCGGTGGGTGTTTATCTGATCGTGCGTCGATAGCCGATCCGGTTATACACTGTCGCAAATTGCCGGAGCCGAACATGAAAGACTGGCTGGACGAGATCAAGTGGGACAATGACGGCCTGGTGCCGGCCATTGCCCAGGACTACAAGACCGGGCGCGTGCTGATGATGGCCTGGATGAACCGCGAGGCCCTGAGCCTCACCGCCGCTGAGCAGCGCGCCATCTACTGGTCACGTTCGCGTGGCAAACTGTGGCGCAAGGGCGAAGAGTCCGGGCACGTGCAGACCCTGCACGAGATGCGCATCGACTGCGACGCCGACGTGGTGATCCTGATGGTCGAGCAGATCGGCGACATCGCCTGCCATACCGGCCGTCACAGCTGCTTCTATCGCGTGTTCGAGAACGGCGCATGGAAGGTTGTGGAACCGGTGCTCAAAGACCCGCACGCCATCTACTCCGCAGGACACTGAACATGAGCGATACCCTGAACCGTGTGGCCCAGGTGCTGGAAGACCGCAAAGGCGCGGACGCCGACAGCTCCTATGTCGCCAGCCTGTACCACAAGGGTCTGAACAAGATTCTGGAAAAACTTGGCGAAGAATCCGTCGAGACAATCATCGCCGCCAAAGATGCGCAAATCAGCGGCGATTACAGCGATGTAATCTATGAGACCGCCGACTTGTGGTTCCATAGCCTGGTCATGCTCGCCCAACTGGGGCAGCACCCACAGGCCGTGCTGGACGAACTGGACCGTCGCTTCGGCTTGTCCGGACACGCCGAGAAGGCCTCGCGCCCGTCCGCCTGAATAACTTTCACAGAGGAATTGCAGCATGGGCATTTTTGACTGGAAACACTGGATCGTCATTCTGGTGGTGGTGGTACTGGTGTTCGGCACCAAGAAACTCAAGAACCTGGGCACCGACGTGGGCGAGTCGATCAAGGGCTTTCGCAAAGCCATGAACGACGACGAAAAACCGGCCGACCCGGCCGCCAACCCGGTGCCACCGGCGCAGCCTGTGCACCCGCAGGCTACCCAGCCGATCACCGAGCGTCGCACCTTCGACGTGCAGGCTGAGAAAGTCCAAGAGCCGACCCGCAAAGACTCGTGAGCACTGACTAATGTTTGGTATCAGCTTCTCTGAACTGCTACTCGTCGGCCTCGTGGCCTTGCTGGTGCTGGGGCCGGAACGCCTGCCCGGTGCAGCGCGCACGGCCGGCCTGTGGATCGGGCGCCTGAAACGCAGTTTCAACGCAATCAAACAGGAAGTTGAACGGGAAATCGGCGCCGACGAGATCCGTCGCCAACTGCACAACGAACACATTCTGTCGTTGGAACAGGAAGCCCGGAAAATCCTGTCGCCGGTACAGGAGCCGGCCAAACCGGTGGAACCTGTGGCCGAAAACAGCATTGCGCCAGCCCCCGTCGCAGAAGCCACGCCCCCTGCGCCAACCGAGCCTGCGCCGACGCCTGTCGCGTCGCCCGCGCCCCATGACCCTACATTGCCGCCGCGAGCCCCATGAGCGCTGATAAACCGGAAAACGACCAGCACATGCCGCTGGTCTCGCACCTCACCGAGCTGCGTACCCGCCTGCTGCGTTGCGTAGCGGCCATCTTCATCATCTTTGCCGGGCTGTTCGCCTTTACCCAGCAGATCTATACCTTCGTCTCCACGCCATTGCGCCAGTACTTGCCGGCAGGCGCGACGATGATCGCCACCGATGTGTCGTCGCCGTTCCTCACGCCGCTGAAGCTGACCATGATGGTCTCGCTGTTCCTGGCGATCCCGGTGATCCTGCATCAGATCTGGGGCTTTATCGCGCCGGGCCTGTACAAGCATGAGAAGCGCATCGCCGTACCGTTGCTGGTGTCGAGCATCCTGCTGTTCTACACCGGCATGGCGTTCGCCTACTTCCTGGTGTTTCCGCTGATCTTCAAATTCTTCGCCGCCGCCACCCCGGCCGGCGTGGAGATGATGACCGACATCACCAGTTACCTCGACTTCGTGATGACGCTGTTCTTTGCCTTTGGCGTGGCCTTCGAAATTCCGGTGGCCGTAGTGCTGCTGGTATGGATCGGTGTGGTCGACGTCAAATACCTGCGCAAGATCCGCCCGTACGTGATCATTGGCTGCTTTGTGGTCGGTATGATCCTGACCCCACCGGATATCTTCTCGCAGACCTTGCTGGCCGTTCCGATGTGGATGTTGTTCGAAATCGGCATCCTGTTCGGCAGCCTGGTGAGCAAGCGCGGCGAGCACCCGGATGACCAAACCGACGACGACCAGCCGCCGGCGACCCAGCCGTGAACCTGCTGCTACTAGAAGAGGCCGACTTTATCGCGGCCGACCGAGTGGTCCTGCGTGATCGCCGCCTGGTGCACATGCAGGAAGTTCACCGTGCCGCCGTCGGCGACAGCCTGCGCGTCGGCCGCATCGGCGGGCTGATGGGCAATGCGCAATTGCTGCGCCTGGAAGCGGCTGAAGCCGAGCTGCAAGTCAGCTTCGACCAGCCGCCGCCGGCCAAGCTGCCCCTGACGCTGTTACTGGCCCTGCCACGCCCGAAAATGCTGCGCCGAGTGCTGCAAACCGTCGCGGCCATGGGCGTGCCGAAAGTGGTGCTGATCAACAGCTACCGCGTGGAAAAAAGTTTCTGGCAAACCCCGTTCCTGGAACCTGAAGCCATTCGTGAGCAATTGATTCTGGGCCTGGAACAGGCGCGAGATACGGTGCTGCCCGAGATCATTATCGAAAAACGCTTCAAGCCGTTCGTTGAAGACCGTTTGCCGGCCATGACCGCAGGCACCCTGGGCCTGATCGGCCATCCCGGTGATTACCCGGCCTGCCCGCGTGGGCTGGATGAAGCGGTCACGCTAGCCATTGGCCCCGAGGGAGGCTGGATTCCCTACGAAGTGGACCTGCTGACCAAGGCCGGCTTGCAGCCCGTGCAACTGGGTGCACGCATCCTGCGGGTCGAAACCGCCGTCACCGCCCTGCTCGCCCGCCTGTTCTAAACACTGTGGGAGGGGGCTTGCCCCCGATAGCGTCGGGTCAGCCAACACTTCTAGTACTGAGCCACCGCCATCGGGAGCAAGCCCCCTCCCACACTGGTGCAGCTTCGCTACAGAATCCCCAATGCAGGCCGATAACCTTTGAATAAGTCCAAGCCTTGTTCCAAAGGAGATCGCAGCATGTATCGTTGGTTAGCCGCAAAACTGGGGAATGTGAGCGTCAATCGCAAGCTGAGCATTGGCTTTGGCTTGGTGTTGATCCTGACGCTGTTGATCACCTTCACCGGCTGGACCGGCCTCGGCGACGTGATCAGCCGCGGCGACAAGCTGGGTTTTATCTCCAGCCTCAACAGCCTGACCAAAGACCTGCGACTGGCACGCCTGGACTTCGAGATGCGTCGCGGCGAGCAAGGCACGGATGCGGTCAATGGCCTGCTCACGCAGTTGGACAGTGGCCTGAAAACCGCCGAAGCCCTGATCGAACAGCCCGACGACAAGGCCCTGGTCGAGCAACAACTGGAAGCCCTGAATCAATTTAAAAAGGCCTTCGCCGCCATGGTCCAGGCCGGTCTCAAGCGCGAAGGCGCCCGCAGCCAACTGGGCGATACCGCCGACAATGCCGTGGCCAAGATCAACGAGATCGAAAAAACCTTGCTGCAGGGCGACAGCGTCGCCCAATTCAATAGCGTGGTGGACTTGAGCAAGCTGATCCAGCAATCGCGCTTCCAGGTTCGCGGCTACACCTACAGCGGCAAGACGGAAGCCGAACAGCCAGCCCTGGATGCCATCGACAACGCCCTGAAAAAAATCAGCGAACTGCAAGGCCAACTACCGGCGCCGTACCAGGCGAACCTGCAAGAATCCGGCGTGTCACTGCAAGCCTATCGCGCTGCCGTCAGCCAGTATCGTGACTCCCAGGTCGCCAGCGCGGCAGCCTTGGCGACGATGAACGCCCAAGGCGACATCCTGCTGAGCCACAGCGAAAAACTCACCACGTCGCAAACGGCAGTGCGTGATGCTGACGCGGCGCAGGCCAAACAACTGTTGCTGCTGGCCACCGTGTTGGCGTTGGTTTTCGGTATGGTCGCCGCCTGGGCCATCACCCGCCAGATCGTCATCCCATTGAACCAGACCCTCAAAGTCGCAGAGCGCGTGGCCTCTGGCGACCTGAGCCACAACCTCGACTCTTTGCGCCAAGACGAATTGGGCCAATTGCAACGCGCCATGCAAAGCATGACCGTGGGCCTGCGCGAGCTGATCGGCGGCATCAGCGACGGCGTGACACAGATCGCCAGCGCCGCCGAGCAGCTGTCAGCCGTGACCGAACAGACCAGCGCCGGGGTCAACAGCCAGAAGGTCGAAACCGACCAGGTGGCCACCGCCATGAACGAAATGGCCGCTACCGTGCAGGAAGTGGCGCGTAACGCCGAAGAAGCCTCCGAAGCCGCCGTGGCCGCTGACCAACAGGCCCGTGAAGGCGACAAGGTAGTCGGTGAAGCCATTGCCCAGATCGAACGCCTGGCCAGCGAAGTCGGCAACTCCACGGCGGCCATGGGCAATCTGAAGCGCGAAAGCGACAAGATCGGCAGCGTGCTCGATGTGATCAAGTCGGTGGCCCAACAAACCAACCTGCTCGCGCTGAACGCGGCGATTGAAGCCGCACGCGCGGGTGAGGCCGGACGCGGTTTCGCGGTGGTGGCTGATGAAGTGCGCAGCCTGGCCCAGCGCACCCAGAAGTCCACCGAAGAGATCGAAGAGCTGATCGTCGGCCTGCAAGGCGGCACCCAGCATGTGGCAACCATCATGGACAACAGCCGCAGCCTGACCGACAGCAGCGTCGAGCTGACCCGCCGCGCAGGCAGCGCCTTGGCGAGCATCACCCGCACGGTCTCGACCATCCAGGCGATGAACTCGCAGATCGCCACCGCCGCCGAACAACAAAGCGCCGTGGCCGAGGAGATCAACCGCAGCGTGCTGAACGTGCGCGACGTGTCGGAGCAAACGTCGTCGGCCAGTGAAGAGACCGCCGCATCCAGTGCAGAACTGGCGCGCCTGGGCATCTATTTGCAGACCTTGGTCGGGCGCTTCCGCGTCTGAGCTTTTAATCGCGGCGGCCAATCAAGGCCGCCGCAATTTATGAAACTTCCTACGCAGTTATCAGCCCGCCATCACCTCGAATCGTTTTAGCGTTTCAACGGAACGCTTTTCTGATTGGAGGTACATCATGTTTTCTCGGCTGACCCGCTTGCTGGTCAATGCCAGTGTCCGCCTTAAGCTCATCCTGGGCTTCGGCCAAGTACTGATCCTCAGCTGCCTGATCGCCGTTACAGGCTGGCAAGCATTGAATGACGCGCTGTATCGCTCCAGCAACTTGACGACCCTAGGGCAGCTGGCTCTCGACACTGAGGCCATGCGCGCTGATCGCATCGTATACCGCACCCTTACGGACGCCGACAGCCTGGGCAAGATGGCGATTAAGATTGAGCAAATTGATAGGCACCTGGCCTACCTTTCAAGCCGTTTGAAAGACCCCGCCGACCTGCAACGCCTGCAAGAAGCGACGCGACTGGTTACCGGTTTCAAGGCGGCATTGGTGGAACTGCCGCCCTTGATCGAGCAACGAGACAGCATTCGCCCTTCACTCAGAAGAGCTGCACTACAGGCCAGCGATACACTCGCCCAGCTCGCCAGCGAACTACCCGACCAACAAGACGAGCAAGCCTTGGAAGCCATTGAGCACCTGCGCCAAGCCATGGAGCAGGCCGAGAATCGCACTCAGAGCCCCGCGTGGGCCGCGCAATCGCTGCAAGCCTACGCCGAGGCCATTACCAAGGCCTTTGAGGCCCTGGAGGTCGCCCAGACCGCCGTCACCACACTGCCCGTCGACTCGGCCCTGCTCAAAACCGACCTGGCCAACTATCGCGAGCAATTGGCCAAGCTCAAGGAAGCTCAGCTCAACACTGAAGCCGTGCAAAACCGTTTTGAACAACAGCTCAATGACCTGCGCCAGCACAACCAACTGCTCAGTGAAGGCCAGAACGCCAGGCGCGATGACGAAGCGAGCCACACACGTCTACTGCTGGTCAGCGTCACAGTGTCTGCCTTGCTATTAGGCGCCCTGGCCGCGTGGTGGATCGCGCGACAGATTGCCGTGCCGCTGCGCGAAATCCTCACGGCCGCCCATCGTGTCGCCGACGGTGACCTGAGCCACGACATCGAGGTGGAGCGCCGCGACGAACTGGGTCAATTACAGCAAAGCATTCGGACAATGACCCGTAACCTGCGCACACTGATCAGCAACATCGGCGACAGCGCACGACAGATCGCCAGCGCCGCTACACAACTGTCCACTGTCACCGAGCAGACCCGTGACGGGATCAGCGTCCAAAAAGACGAAACCGATCAAGTGGCCACAGCCATGAATGAAATGCTCGCCACTGCCCAGGAGATTGCCCGACATGCCGAGCTGGCCTCGACGGCGGCAAATAGTGCTGACCAGCAGACCAGCGCCGGTGACAAAGTGATCACCCAGGCGACTGAGCAAATCGGCTGCTTGGCCAGCGAAATGGCACTCTCCAGCCGGGCCATGCTCGCCTTGCAGCAAGAGGGCCAAAAAATCGGCAGCGTGCTGGACGTGATCAAGTCGGTATCCCAGCAAACCAACCTATTGGCCTTGAACGCCGCCATTGAAGCCGCACGGGCGGGCAGCGCCGGCGAAGGCTTTGCCGTGGTAGCCGACGAAGTACGCAGTCTGGCCCAGCGCACCCAGGAGTCCGCTGAAGAAATCGAAGGGTTGATTCTGGGCTTGCACACCGGCACCCAGCGAGTGGCGGACATCATGGACAGCAGTCGCAACCTCACCGACAACAGCGTCGGCCTGACCCGCGATGCGAGTGATGCACTGGCCGCGATAGCCCGCACTGTGTCGATCATTCAGGAAATGAACCCGCAGATTGCGGCCGCCGCCGAGCAGCAAAGCGCGGTGACTGAGGAGATCAATCGTAGCGTGTTGAAAGTACGGGATGTGACGGAACAAACGGCCGCCGCCAGTGAGGAAACGGCGGCCGCCAGTGTTCAATTGACGAAGTTGAGCCTGGATCTACAGGCCCTAGTGGGCAGATTCCAGCTATAGGACCTGGCGCAGAAAGGCCTGGGCCCGCGGGTCTTTCGGTGCATCGAAGAACTCGGCCGGCGAGGCATCCTCCAGCAACTTGCCGTGATCGAAGAACAGCACCCGGTCCGCCACTTCACGGGCAAAACCCATTTCATGGGTGACGCAGACCATGGTCATGCCTTCCAGGGCCAGGGTTTTCATCACGTCCAACACTTCACCGACCATTTCCGGGTCGAGGGCCGAGGTGGGCTCATCGAACAGCATCACCTTGGGCTCCATTGCCAAGGCGCGAGCGATAGCTACGCGCTGCTGCTGGCCGCCGGACAGGCGTGATGGAAATTCGTTGGCCTTTTGCGCAATGCCGACCTTTTCCAGCAACGCCAGGGCCTTGGCCTCACGCTCTTTCTTACCACGCTTGCGCACGACCTTTTGCGCCAGGCACAGGTTTTCCAGCACGGTCATGTGGGGGAACAGGTTGAAGTGCTGGAACACCATGCCGACTTCGCGGCGATAAGCGTTCACGTCGGTTTTCGGGTCGGCCAGTTGCAGGCCGTCGATGCTTACCGAGCCCGAGTCGAACTCCTCCAGGCCATTGAGACAGCGCAGGAAGGTGGACTTGCCGGAGCCTGATGGGCCGATCACCACCAGCACTTCGCCCTTGGCCACCTGGGTGGTCACATGGTCCACCGCACGCACGACATGACCACGGGTGTCGAAGACTTTTACCAGATCGCGGACTTCAATCACTTTGCGCGAGCCTCCGCTCAAGCCGGCTGGCCATTTTCGACAGCGGCAGGTTGATCAGCAGGTACAGGCCTGCCACACAGAACAGGATTTCAAATGGCGAGAACGAGGTGGTGATCACTTCACGGCCGCTTTTGAGCAGCTCGGTAATGGCGATCACCGACACCAGCGACGTGTCTTTGACCAGGCTGATAAATTGCCCGGCCAGTGGCGGCAGCACGCGCTTGAAGGCTTGCGGCAACACCACATGGCGCATCGACTGGCTGGCGCTCAAGCCCAGGGAACGTGCGGCTTCGTTCTGGCCACGGGTGATGGACTGCACACCCGCACGGACGATTTCCGCCACATAGGCACCGGTGAACAGCGACAACGCAGCAACCCCGGCGAACTCCCGGGACAGGTTGAGAACCGTACCGATGAAGAAATAGAAAATGAAAATCTGCACCAACAGGGGTGTGCCGCGTACCAGTTCGACGTAGATCGTCGACAGATCGCGCAAAGTCGGATTATTGGAGAGGCGGCACAAACCGGTCGCCAAGCCAATCGCCAAGCCCAATATCCCGGACACCACCGACAGCCACAAGGTGGTCCACAAGCCCCACATCAGTGGCCCCAATGCCCAATGCCGGGTCACGCCGACCACGTCGCCTTCGGCCACGTCATCGCCACGTGCCACTTGCAGGCTGTTGTCAGCCACGGTCAGCTTTTGTTCCGCGCCGGCGTCGTTGCGCAGGGTGACTTCGGCCACATCGCCTTTGCGCACCAATTCAACGACGGTGGAAATATCAGCGGCACGCTGGGATGTTTCGGCCTGATAAGCGAAGTACTGCGGCACGCGATTCCAGCGCCATTCGTAGGACATCAACGAAGTGGCGTAGTACAAGGCACCGGCCAGGCCAACCAGCACGACCACGGTCAGCAGGTGCCAGGGCCATTGGGCTTTTTTCTGTTTCATTTCACTTTCCGGGATTGGTGTCGCTTGTCAGGCCGTCATCGCGGGCAAGCCCGCTCCCACATTTGATTTGTGAACACCGTCAAATGTGGGAGCTGGCTTGCCTGCGATGGGAGCGACTCGGTATTCAGCCAGCCTTATTCCATGTCCTTGAGCCACTCGGAGCTCTTGAACCACTTGTCATGGATGCGATCGTAGGTGCCGTCGTTGCGGATCTGGTGCAGGAAGTTGTTGATGTAGTTGATGCTGTCGTAATCGCCCTTTTTCAGACCAAACGCCAATGGCTCATAAGTGAAGGGTTCTTCGATGTACACCAGCTTGCCGTTGCCGACTTTTTTCTCGGCAACCACGTTGTAAGGCGCGTCATACACAAAGGCATCAGCCTTGCCGTTGACCACGTCCAGCACACCTTCCTGCTCGTTGTCGTAGCCGTGGTACTTGGCTTTGGAGATGAGTTTCTTGGCAACCATCTCACCGGTGGTGCCGAGCTTGGAGGTCAGGCGGAATTTCTCGTCGTTCAGGTCCTTGTAGGACTTGATGGTGCCTTCCAGGTCTTTGCGAATCAGCAGGGTCTGGCCGACCACGATGAAGGGTTCGCTGAAGTTCAGGCGCAGGTTGCGTTCCTGGGTCAGGGTCATGCCGCTGCCGATCATGTCGAACTTGCCGGTCAGGAAGGCCGGGATGATGCCGTCATAACCGGTGGAGACCAGCTCCAGCTTGACGCCCATGGACTTGGCCATGGCCTTGAGGATGTCGACTTCGAAGCCGATGATTTCACCGCGCTTGTCTGTCATTTCGAACGGCATGTAGGTCGGGTCCATGCCGACTTTCAGCGTGCCGCGCTTGACCGCATCATCGATGGCACCGGCCTGGGCCGCAGTGGCGGCGACCAGCGCCGTGACGCCGAGCATCAGCATCGAAAGATACTTTTTCATCATCAAGTCCCCTGAACGGTTCTTATAAGATCGGCGCGCAAAAGGGCTGCACCATTTCGGGGTGCGATCCTAACCCACTCGTTGCCCGTCACAAAGGTTTCACGGGTAAATGTTATCGGCGTATGTCGGAAATGCCTCACAACGGTGCAGCGAAGCGCAGCCGTAGACGCATCCGCCCAGAGAATCAGCCATTGATTGATGTGTAAGCAGTTATGAAATTCAGTCGATTTCGGCCATCCAATCGGTCTCCTTGAACCACTTGTCATGCAAGCGATCGTAGGTCCCATCCTGGGCGACCTGATTGAGGAAATGGTTGATCCAATTGAGGCTGTCGTAGTCGCCTTTCTTCAAGCCAAAAGCCAGGGGTTCGAAGGTGAAGGGCTGCTCCAGCGCCAGCAAAGTACCGTTCTCGGGTCGACTCATCACAATCAGGTTGTAAGGTGCGTCATGCACAAAAGCATCAGCCTTACCCTCTACAACCTGCCGCACACCCTCTTCCGAAGTGGCGAAACTGATCAGCCGAGCCGCACCCAGAAAACGTTGTGCCGCAGCCTCCCCCGTGGTGCCTTCTGTGGTGGCGACCCGGTACCCGGCCTCATCCAGGTCTTCGATACTGGTGACGGTACCGGCCAGGCGCGGGTGCAAGAGCACGGTTTGGCCCACCACGATAAAAGAGTCACTGAAATTCAGCTTAAGGTTGCGCTCCTGAGTGACCGTCATGCCGCTGCCAATCAGATCAAACTTCTTCGCCATCAGCCCGGGTATCAACTCGGTGTAAGGGACTGCAACCAACTCCAGCTCGACGCCCAGCGCACGGCTCATCGCCTGGAGCAGATCGATCTCGAAGCCGACAATACGTCCCTGTTTGTCCTTCATTTCAAAGGGCATATAGGTGGGCGTGGTACCGACCTTCAGCGTGCCACGGCGCACCGCATCGTCAATGGCGCCAGCCTGCAACAAGCCTGCGTGAATCAGTGCGAGAGCCCCCATCAGCCATGCCGAACCATACCTTTTGATCATGAATACCCCCGTAGCGCGTTGAGTTTGGGGGGGCGATGCTACCCCAGCAAAAGGTACGGTTGTACGCCTCGAACCAAGGTCTTTTGTTTCGAAATAACAAGGAGTTAGCGCTAAATGGAAGAAGCGCGAAACACTGTAGGATCAGCGTTTCAAGCGCCCCCGAAGTGAGCCTTCGGGGCGTCTGAATCAGGCTGGTTGAGCCTGGGACGACAGCGGTTGCAGCGGCAGCAACGGCGCATGCGGATCAGCCTTGATCGAAGCACGCCAGGCGCCAAGCCACTCGGCGTGACCTTCGCTCCAGACCTGTTGATGCAGGCGAGCCAGGGCGACCGGGTCACTGAGCAGGGCCAGGCGCTCAGCGTTGTTGAGGGCGGCGGGGCCGACCTTCAACGCATGGCGCACACGCTCGGCACGCAGGTGCTCGATCGGCTCCGCCTCGCGGTGACGCGAGGTCGCCAAGGCGCAGGCCAAGGCGTTCTGCTGCGGGTCGACCACCGAACGCACAAACCCGTCGTTCAGGGCGTGCCAACGGTTTTCGTGGGTGTACTGCTCGGTCGACAACAGTGCTTGCGGCGGGTTGTATTCCTCAGGAATCAGGAACAGGCTCTCGTCGCGGGACTTCAGACCCAGCTTGACCCGACTGGAAATGACTGACACCGGAATCGACAGCATCAGCGAACCAACAATCGGAATCAGCCACCACAGGAAGCTCGGGTTCAACCACACCACCAACAACGCCCACAGGAAGCCGAGAACCGTTTGCGGACCATGGCGCTTGACCGCCTCGCTCCACGGAGTGGAGTCGTCGTCACGTTGCGGCGAGTTCCAGGTCGCGGCCCAGCCGAGGAACGCGGCCAGTACGAAGCGGGTGTGGAAGATCATTCGCACTGGCGCCAGCAGCATGGAGAACAGCATCTCCAGCAGCATCGACAACGTCACCTTGAACTTGCCACCGAACTCTTTCGCGCCCTTGGCCCAGATCAGGATGATGCTCAGCAACTTAGGCAGGAACAGCAGCACGATGGTGGTGGAGAACAGCGCCACCGCCTTGTCCGGATGCCATTGCGGCCACAGCGGGTACAACTGGCGTGGTGCCATGAAGTACTGCGGCTCCATCAGGGTGTTCACCGCCAACAACGCGGTCGACAGCACCAGGAAGAAGAACCACAACGGCGCCGACAAATAGGACATCACGCCGGTCAAGAACACCGCACGGTGTACCGGGTGCATGCCCTTGACCAGGAACAGGCGGAAGTTCATCAGGTTGCCGTGGCACCAGCGACGGTCACGCTTGAGTTCGTCCAGCAGGTTCGGTGGCAGTTCTTCGTAGCTGCCCGGCAAGTCGTAGGCAATCCACACGCCCCAGCCGGCACGGCGCATCAGCGCCGCTTCAACGAAGTCGTGGGAGAGGATCGCACCGGCAAACGCACCTTTACCCGGCAATGGCGCCAGGGCGCAGTGCTCGATGAACGGCTTCATGCGGATGATCGCGTTGTGGCCCCAGTAGTGGGATTCACCCAACTGCCAGAAGTGCAGGCCAGCGGTAAACAGCGGGCCGTACACGCGGGTAGCGAACTGCTGCATGCGCGCATACAGCGTGTCCATGCCCGACGCACGTGGCGCGGTCTGGATAATCCCCGCGTCCGGCGTGGCTTCCATCAGGCGTACCAGGCTGGTCAGGCATTCGCCGCTCATTACGCTGTCGGCGTCGAGCACCACCATGTACTTGTAATCACCGCCCCAACGACGGCAGAAGTCGTCGAGGTTGCCGCTCTTGCGTTTTACACGGCGGCGACGGCGGCGATAGAAGATCTTGCCGAAGCCACCGGCTTCGCGACACACATCCAGCCAGGCCTGTTGTTCGGCGATGCAGATATCGGCGTCGTTACTGTCACTGAGCACGAAGAAATCGAAACGGTCCAGGTCACCCGTGGCCGCCACCGATTCGAAGGTGGCGCGCAGCCCGGCAAATACGCGGGGCACATCTTCGTTGCAGATCGGCATCACCAAGGCGGTGCGGGCATCCTGCGGAATCGGCTCATCGCCGGCACTTTTGCCGGAGATGCGGTATTTATCGTGACCGGTGAGCAGTTCCAGGAAGCCCATCAGCGCCGTCCAGAAACCCGCCGAAACCCAGCAGAACAAAATCCCGAACATGATCAGGATGCTGGTTTGCAGGGCGTAAGGCAGTACCTGGGTAGCGGTTTGCAGCAGGGTCTGGTTGCGAATCTCGTCAAAGTCGACCAGCGACCACCCCTGGTACGGCATGATGCCTTTCATGTACCAGCCGGCCACGATGGTCTGGCCGAGCATCAGGATCAGCAGGATATAGCGGCGGATCGAACCCACCGTACGCCAGCGCGCGGCCGGCAATACACGCTCGTCTTTCGGCGGCTTCGGCGGGTTGGTGCGACCGGTCATCCGGCGCCAGCCACGCACCAGGATGTTGGTGCGCCATGGCTCGGGCACCACCTTGGTCCGACGGATCGGCGGCGTGGCCTTCAGGCACACCCGGCCACTGGCGTCGAGCGCCAGCATTTCGGCGTCTTGCAATTCCTCGGCGGTACCGAGGGTCAAGCGAGAGCCCACCGATGCCTGGGCGGCATCGGTCGGTGCATCGAAGGTCTTGGACGACAGGCGTTCGTGCAACTCGCTGAAGGACGTACAGCCCGCCAGTTCGGCGCGCTGTTCGGCAGTCATCGGGAGATGCGCCAGGTACTCGGACAGAGTCTCGGGCGTAGCGTGTGAATTACTCATCGGCAGGCAACTGGTAGCTCCAGGTTTCGGTCAGGACTTGTTCGGTCTTGGCCGGTTCCGGTGTGGCTGGGGCAGCTTCTGGCTGCTTGGCTTCCTTGTCTTTTGCTTCTTTGGCGTCTTTCTTGGCTTGTTTCTCGTGCTGTTTAGCCAGCACTTTGTCAGCCTTCAGCACCTGGGTCGAAACCTTCTCAGGCTCCGGTTTCACGATGTCCTGGACCAGGGCTGCACGCATTTCGGTCGGCTTGCCTGCGTCCTTGATCTTCATACGCAGGGTCAAACGCCAGCCTTTGGTGTGCTCGTTGTAGCGCACGCTGTTTTCAACGATCTCGGCGTTATCGCCAACACTCACCTGGCTGCGCACCGGGGCGTCCACCGGCAGGTTCTTCAGGGACGGGCCCTCGAAGTCCACCAGATAAGCCACGCTACCGTCAGGTTGACGGATCAGATTGGATTGTTTCACGTCGCCGGTAGAACGCAGGGTCTGCTTGACCCAGGCGCTGTCGGCCGGATGCAGGTCTTTCTCGTCCATGGTCCAGTGCAGGCGGTAGCTGACGTCCAGCGGCTCGCCGACTTTTGGCAGCTCGGCCGGGCTCCAGAACGCAACGATGTTGTCGTTGGTCTCGTCTGCGGTAGGGATCTCTACCAGGTCGACGGAACCCTTGCCCCAGTCGCCTTCAGGCTCGATCCAGGCGCTTGGGCGCTTGTCGTAGTTGTCGTCCAGGTCTTCGTAGTGGCTGAAGTCGCGACCACGTTGCAGCAGGCCGAAACCACGAGGGTTTTCCACGGCAAAGTTGCTGACCGACAGGTGTTTAGGGTTGTTCAGCGGGCGCCAGATCCACTCGCCGTTACCGGCATGGATCGACAGGCCGCTGGAATCGTGCAACTCGCGACGGTAGTTGAGCACCTTGGACGGCTGGTTGGCGCCAAACAGGTACATGCTGGTCAGCGGGGCAACTCCCAGCTTGCTGACCTTGTCGCGCAGGTACATTTGGGATTTGACGTCGACAATGGTGTCGGTGCCAGGGCGCAGGGTCAGGCGATAGGCACCGGTAGCCCGTGGCGAGTCCAGCAGGGCAAAGATCACCAACTGTTTTTCACCCGGTTTTGGGCGCTCGATCCAGAACTCGGTGAAACGCGGGAATTCTTCGCCGGACGGCAATGCGGTGTCGATCGCCATGCCACGGGCGGACAGGCCATAGGACTGGCCCTTGCCGACGACACGGAAATAACTGGCGCCGAGCATAGTCATGATTTCGTCTTGCTTGTCAGCCTTGTTGATCGGGTACAGCACACGGAATCCGGCATAACCCAGTTGTTCGGTGGCTTTAGGATCAAACTTCACGTCGCCGAAATCGAAACGCGTCGGGTCGTACTTGATTTCGGTGACGCTGTCGGCGGTCACTTCGTTGATTTTCACCGGTGTATCGAAATGCATACCCTGGTGATAGAAGGACAGCTTGAACGGGGTGTTCTGATCGGCCCACTCGGCTTTTTCGTTGCGGAAACGAATCTTCTGGTAATCAGCGAACTTCATTTCGCGGAATTCGTTCGGCAAATTGCTGCGCGGAGCTTCGTATTTCTGCCCGGCCAGCTCTTTTGCCTTGGCCGACACATCATCCAGACTGAATGCCCACAGTTGACCCGCGCCGAACAGGCAAAACAGGGCAGAGCCCGTCACCAGTGCGTTTCGTAACCGTTTGGCAGACAATTTTGGTGCATTACAGGGACTAACAATCACGAGCAACCCTCGCCGAAAACAGATCAAAAAACCAACGGCCAGCTATCTATATGCCAGGTTGGCGAGCATTGTTCCGACTCCCCAGGGGCTAAATGATTCCCCAAAGGCCGTCGGACAAGTCTCTACCTAAGTCAAAAATGGACCAAACAACGCTGATCCCCATAGCGCGCGATTATCTAGTAGCCCGCGATACAACGCATCAGGGTCAACGAAGTATTTGTAGCGAAAGCCTGCGTTTTTAGGCATTAAAGTCGTTTTTAATACATTCATGTCTGTAAGAGGAATGTCACAGGGCCATCATTGACCAAATGCACCTGCATGTCAGCGCCAAAACGCCCTGACGCCACCTTGCCATGCAATTGTTGCGCTTGTAACAACAAGTGCTCGAAAAGCGCCGCCCCCAAGGCAGGAGGCGCCGCCGTGGAGAAGCTCGGCCGCAACCCACTCTTGGTATCCGCCGCCAGGGTGAATTGGGAAACCAGCAGCAAACCGCCGCCGATATCCTTCAAAGACAAGTTCATCTTGCCCTCATCGTCGCTGAACACCCGATAGTTAAGCAGCTTGTGCAAAAGTTTGTCGGCACTCTCGGGCGTATCTGAGGGTTCGACGGCGACCAGCACCAGCAAACCCTGGTCGATCGCGCCCACGACATCACCCGCCACCTCGACCCGGGCACAGCGCACCCGTTGCAACAAGCCCTTCATGCTTCTTCAGGCGGCAAGTCGAGCAGGCTGCGCGCCATTTCACCGGTCGCACGCACCAGTGCATCGGTGATGCCGGGTTCGGATGCAGCATGCCCAGCCTCGCGAATCACTTGCAGCTCACTGTTGGGCCACGCCTGATGCAGCTCCCAGGCGTTGTCCAACGGGCAGATCATATCGTAGCGGCCATGGATGATTACGCCAGGCAGATGGGCGATCTTGTGCATGTCGCGAATCAGTTGGTTGGGTTCCAGGAAGGAGTTGTTGGCGAAGTAGTGGCACTCGATTCGTGCGATGGACAACGCACGCTGCGGCTCGGCAAAGCGCTCCACTTGCGCCTGGTTCGGGCACAGGCCCAGCATGCGCCCTTCCCAGGTCGACCACGCCTTGGCCGCGTGCATCTGGGCGATCTGGTCGTTGCCGGTCAGCCGCTTGTGGTAGGCGCTGAGCAGGTCGTGTCGCTCATCCTGCGGGATCGGCGCGAGGTAATCCTGCCAGTAATCCGGGAACATGCGGCTGGCGCCCTCCTGGTAGAACCAGTGGATGTCCTGGGGGCGCGCCAGGAAAATCCCGCGCACGATCAGGCCATGCACGCGCTCCGGGTGGGTTTGCGCATAGGCCAGGGCCAGGGTCGAGCCCCAGGAGCCACCGAACAGCACCCATTTATCGATGCCCAGGTGCTCGCGGATGCGCTCCATGTCAGCGACCAGGTCCCAGGTGGTGTTGTTTTCCAGGTTGGCCCGAGGGGTAGAGCGCCCACAACCGCGCTGGTCAAAGGTGACGATGCGGTAAAGGTTCGGATCAAAATAGCAGCGGCTGTTGGCGTCACAACCGGCGCCAGGGCCTCCATGGATGAAGACAACGGGCAAGCCTTCGGGGGAGCCGCTTTCATCGACGTACAGGGTATGGGTGTCATCGACAGCCAGATCGTGCCGGGCGTAGGGTTTGATCTGCGGGTACCAAGTCTGCATTGCGCGCTCCGTAGGGTGTCGGGTTCATCCCTGGGGGGACGTCTGTTATTTTGCCGTCTGGCATCATAAACCCGAATTGTGCAATGAGCATGTCCTTGAGCACTTAGACCTGTGTCAGCACTTCGCTCTTGAGGAAATGCAGCAGATAGTCATACAGGCGATCCACCTCTGGCACTTGGCCGCGTGCGCGCAAACAGCCGTGGATCAAGCCTTTGCCTGGATACAACACGGCTTCGACACCGGCCGCTCGCAGGCGCTCGGCATACAACATGCCGTCGTCACGTAGCGGGTCGAACTGGGCCACGGCGATCAGGGCGCCAGGCAAACCGCGATAATCCTCGGCGAGCAGCGGCATGGCATAGGCCGATGGTTTGCCTGTGCCCTGCAAGTACAGCGCGAGATAACAATCGGTGTCAGCAGTGCTGAGCAACGGCGCGTCCATGCAATCACGACGGGACGGCAAATCGGCCGGGCCGCCCAAGCCTGGGTAAATCAGCACTTGGGCTCGGGGCAACGCTTGGCCGCCATCGCGCAGCCCCAGGCACAACGCCGCCGCCAGGTTGCCACCGGCACTGTCGCCGATCACCACCAGGCATTGCAGGTTGATGGCGTGAGGCCCTTGACCCGCCTGGATCGCCTGCCACACCGCGCGGCAATCGTCATAGGCTGCCGGGAACGGATGCTCCGGCGCCAGACGGTAGTCGATGGCGATCACCAGCACTTGCAACGCATTGGCCAGTTCGAAGCAGATGAAGTCATGGGAATCCAACCCACCGACTACCCACCCGCCACCATGCATATAGAGAAGGCACGGCCAGCCCGCGGTCGGTACGGGAGCCGTAGGTGCATAACTGCGTACGCCAACGCCCCCCAAGGAAAAGTCTGACACCTGAAGCCCTTCAGGCGTCGGCGGCGTAAACGCTTGGCACATGCGATCGTAGTTCTGGCGCAGGCCGGCCAGGGACGAGTCGTCGCTGGAGAAGGATTCGGTCTTGGCGACGAAAGTGCGCATCTGCGAAGAAATAGGGTATTCGGCCATGCATAGACTTCCCTGGCGATGGATATTCAATGTGGGAGCTGGCTTGCCAGCGAAGGCTATCTGTCAGTTGATACATCTTTGACTGATACACCGCTATCGCAGGCAAGCCAGCTCCCACATTTGGATTAGCATCCGGCTTAAAGTTTGAGGCTGGCTTGCACCGCCGCCACGCCATCACCGCCATCAAACGCCGTGACCCCGGCCAGCCAGCGTTGCAAATCCTCGGGATGATCGCGCAGCCATTGCCTGGCCACGTCCTGGGGCGATTGGCGCTCCATGATCGGCACCATCAATTGGCTTTCCTGGGCAGCGGTGAACGTGAGGTTTTCCAGCAACCGGTTGGCGTTGGGGCAACGCTCGGCGAAGTCCGGAGCAGTAACGGTGGATACGGTGGCGCGACCTTCGTCGGGGCCGAACACATCCTCACTGCCGGTAAGGTAGGTCATCTTCATATTGATGTTCATCGGATGCGGGGTCCAGCCGACGAACACCACGAACTCCTTGCGGTTCACTGCACGCTGCACCGCCGCCAGCATGCCGGCCTCCCCGGAAGCAACCAGCTTGAAGCCACCGAGACCAAAGTGATTGGTGTCGATCATTTTCTGAATGTCAGTGTTGGCGCCGCTGCCGGGTTCGATGCCATAGATCTTGCCGCCCAGCTTGTCCTTGAAGCGGGCGATATCGGCAAAGGTTTTCAGGCCCGCATCTGCAACGTACTGCGGCACGGCCAGGGTGGCCTGGGCATCGGCGAGGCTGGGTTTGTCGAAGACCTTGACCTGCTTGGCCGCCAGGAACGGTGCGATGTTGTTATCCATCGCCGGCTTCCAGTAACCCAGGAAGATATCCAGGCGTTTGTCGCGAATCCCCGCAAAGATGATCTGCTGCACGGCGCTGGTCTGTTTACTGTCGTAACCCAAGCCGTTGAGCAGCACGTCGGCCATGCCGGAAGTGGCGACCACGTCGGTCCAGCTGACCACGCCCATGCGGATGTTTTTGCAGGCGCTTGGCTCGGCGGCCATGGCATTCGCGCTGAGTAGTGCGGCGCCAGTGAGGGATAACAACAGTTTTTTCATGGGTGTGGGCTCACTCGGCTGTTTTTATTCAACAACCTTACCCAGCAGGGATGCTGTCAACACGAACGGTGGCGACTGGCAGTTGCACTGTGGCGACTGTACGAGCGTTATCGGGGGCAAGCCCCCTCCCACACTTGACCGAGTTCCCACATGAGAATGCGGTCGAATGTGGGAGGGGGCTTGCCCCCGATAGCAATTTCAGCCGTAGCGCTTTTGTCCCCAGGCTAGAAAAGCTTCCAGCAACTGCGTCAACACCACCTGGGTTGGCTGAGCCAAGTCTGGCCGATAGCGGAACGGCTCGAACTCTTCCATGTAGGTGCTCTGGCACAGCTCCAACTGCACGGCATGAATATCCTGCGCCGGATTACCGTAATGCCGGGTGATATGCCCACCCTTGAAGCGCCCGTTCAGCACATGGGTGTACTGCGGATGTGCGGCGCAGATAGCTTCCAACTGGCTGGCCAGCTCCGGATCACAGGAGGCGCCGTTGAAAGTGCCGAGGTTGAAATCCGGTAGCTTGCCGTCGAACAGGTGCGGGATCACCGAACGGATCGAGTGCGCATCGAACAACAACGCATAGCCGAACTCTGCCTTGAGCCGCGCCAGCTCCTCTTGCAGCGTGCGGTGATACGGGCCCCAGACCTTTTCCAGGTAGGTTGCGCGCTCTTCCTTGGACGGCTCCAGGCCTTCGCGGAACAACGGCACACCGTCGAACAGCGTCGCCGGGTACAAGCCGGTGGTGGCGCCGACGTACAACGGTTTGTCGTCGGAGGGCCGATTCAGGTCGATGACAAACCGCGAGTACTCGGCCGCCAAAGTGCTGGCGCCGAGCTCTTCGGCAAAGTCATACAACGCTGGGATGTGCCAGTCGGTGTCCGGCAGGCTTTGTGCCTCGGGAATCAAACCGCCCTCGACGGCGGGTGTCAGGCGCACACCTGCATGGGGCATGCTGATCAGCAGTGGCACACGGCCTTGTTTGAAAGTCAGAACCTTATCCACAACCACACTCCTCAAACAGTGACGTCGACGCCGTGGCGCACGACGCGTTTATCCAGCTCGCCACCCAGCCAGTAGGCCAGGTCGGCGGGACGGTCGATCTGCCAGGCGACAAAATCCGCGACCTTGCCCACTTCCAGGGAGCCATGGGTGGCGCCCATGCCCAAGGCCGTGGCCGCGTGCTGCGTGGCGCCGGCCAGGGCTTCTTCCGGAGTCATGCGGAACAAGGTGCAAGCCATGTTCAGCATCAGGCGCACCGACAATGCAGGTGAGGTGCCGGGGTTGAGGTCGCTGGCGATGGCGATTTTCACACCGTGCTTGCGCAGGGCGTCCATCGGCGGCAACTGGGTTTCGCGCAGGAAGTAGAACGCACCCGGCAGCAATACCGCGACGGTGCCGGAAGCGGCCATGGCGATGGCATCTTCTTCGGTCATGAACTCCAGATGGTCCGCCGATAGTGCCTGGTAACGCGCCGCCAGGCTGGAGCCGTGCAGCGAAGAGAGTTGCTCGGCGTGCAGCTTCACCGGCAGGCCGAGTTGCTGGGCAACCTTGAACACGCGCTCCACCTGTTCGGTGGAAAACGCCAGGTATTCGCAGAACGCATCCACCGCGTCCACCAGACCTTCAGACGCCAACGCCGGCAGCATCTCAGTGCAGATGTGGTCGATGTAATCGTCTGCGCGGTCCTTGTACTCCGGCGGCAACGCGTGGGCCGCCAGGCACGTGGCCCGCACGCTGACCGGCAGCGCGTCCCCCAGACGACGTGCTACCCGCAGCATTTTGCGTTCGTTGACCAGGTCCAGCCCGTAGCCGGACTTGATCTCTACCGTGGTCACGCCGTCTCGCAACAAACTGCGCAGGCGCTTGTGGGCGCTTGCGAACAATTCATCCTCGCTGGCGGCGCGGGTGGCGCGCACGGTGCTGGCAATACCGCCACCCTTGGCTGCGATTTCAGCATAGCTCACGCCTTGCAGGCGCTGCTCGAATTCGCCGCTGCGGTTGCCGCCGAACACCGTGTGGGTGTGGCAGTCGATCAGCCCGGGGGTGACCCACGCGCCTTGCAGGTCATGCACTTGGGCGTAGCCCGCCTTTGGCACTTCGCTGCGGGGGCCGATCCACTCGATGAGCGAACCTGCTGTGACCATGGCGGCATCCTCGATGATCGAGTATTTGCCGTGGGCCATGGTTGCGACGTGGCAGTGTTGCCAAAGCGTTTTCATCAACGCCTCCCTAAGTTAACGATGAGACAAAACCGGGTCGTAATGGACCTTGGCCGCTTGCCCGGCAGCGGGCTTGACCCACAGCAGATAGGCAACCACCAGCAGCACGATCCACACGGCACCGACCAGCAAAGCCGCCTGGGTGTCCGGGAAGTAACCCAGCACGCCAAACACAAACAGCATGAAGACGATGGCCGCTGCTGGCGCATAAGGCCAGAACGGCACCGGGAATTTCAGCTCGGCCACCTGCTCTTTAGTCATCGAGCGACGCATGGCGACCTGGGTGAACAGGATCATCAGCCACACCCACACGGTGGCGAAGGTGGCAATCGAGGCGATCAGCAGGAACACGTTTTCCGGGATCAGGTAATTGAGCACCACGCCGCCGAGCAACGCCGCGCCCATCACCACCACGGTCATCCACGGCACACCTTGCCTGGATAACTGAGCGAAACCCTTGGGCGCCTGCCCTTGCTGCGCCAGGCCGTACATCATGCGGCCAGCGCCGAAGATGTCACTGTTGATGGCCGACACCGCCGCCGAGATCACCACGATGTTGAGGATGGTCGCCGCCGAGCCAATCCCCAGGTTGCTAAAGATCTGCACGAACGGGCTGCCCTGGCTGCCGATTTGCGGCCACGGGTAGATCGCCATCAGCACAAACAAGGTCAGTACGTAGAACAACAGGATGCGCAACGGCACGGCGTTGATCGCCTTGGGGATCACACGTTGCGGGTCTTTGGCTTCACCGGCGGTGATGCCGATGATTTCGATGCCGCCGAAGGCAAACATCACCACCGCGAACGAGGCGATCAGGCCGCCCACACCGTTAGGCATGAAGCCGCCGTGGGCCCACAGGTTGCTCAGGCCTGCGGCCTGGGTCTCGCCCGCCGAGTGAATGCCGAACAACATGATTCCGAAGCCGCCGAGGATCATCGCGACAATCGCGCCGACCTTCAGCAGCGACAACCAGAACTCCATCTCACCAAACACTTTGACGTTGCAAAGATTCAGGCCGCCGATCAAAAACACGATGCCGAGTACCCAGACCCAGCGCGCGACTTCGGGAAACCAGAAGCCCATGTAGATGCCGAAGGCAGTGACGTCGGCCAGGCAGACGATGATCATTTCAAAGGCGTAGGTCCAACCGAGGATGAACCCGGCCATGGGGCCCAGGTAGGTACTGGCGTACTGGCCGAAAGAGCCTGCCACCGGGTTATGCACGGCCATTTCGCCGAGAGCGCGCATCACCATGAACACGGCGGCGCCGCCAATCAGGTAGGCCAGCAGCACAGCCGGGCCGGCCATCTGGATGGCGGACGCAGAGCCGTAGAACAGCCCGGTGCCGATGGCGGAACCGAGTGCCATGAAGCGAATATGTCGGGCTGAGAGCCCGCGTTTCAAACCTTTTTCTTGCTGGTGCATTTCTCTTCCCTAATTATTCTTATCCCGAGAGAACTTGAATCCGCTGAAGATCAAATGTGGGAGCTGTCGAGCCCCAGCGAGGCTGCGAAAGCGGTGGATCAGACAACGAAGATGTCGCCTGTGCCGACGTCTTCGCAGCCTCGCTGGGGCTCGACAGCTCCCACATTGAGCAGCGGTGAGCTTAGAGGCTCGGCAACAGCTTGGCCGGCACCAGCTCATTCAGGCAGCGACTGGCGAGCAGTTCGCTGGCCGCGTTGATGTCCGGAGCAAAGAAGCGGTCCTTGTCGTAGAAGCCTACTTTGGCGCGCAGGAGGCCACGGGCTTTTTCCAACTTCGCAGAGGTTTTCAGGCCATCGCGCAAATCCAGGCCCTGGCATGCAGCCAGCCATTCCACCGCCAGGATGCCACGGGTGTTTTCAGCCATTTCCCACAAACGTTTGCCGGCAGCCGGCGCCATCGACACATGGTCTTCCTGGTTGGCCGAAGTCGGCAGGCTGTCCACGCTATGAGGATGGGCCAGCGCCTTGTTCTCGCTGGCGAGCGCGGCAGCGGTCACCTGGGCGATCATGAAGCCGGAGTTTACCCCGCCATTGCCCACCAGGAACGGCGGCAGTTGCGACATGTGCTTGTCCATCATCAACGAGATACGACGCTCGCTCAGGGAGCCGATTTCAGCGATGGCCAATGCCATGTTATCCGCAGCCATGGCCACCGGTTCGGCGTGGAAGTTACCGCCAGAGATCACGTCGCCTTCAGCGGCAAATACCAGCGGGTTATCCGACACGGCATTGGCCTCCACCACCAACACTTCAGCGGCCTGGCGGAACTGGGTCAGGCAGGCGCCCATGACTTGCGGCTGGCAGCGCAGGGAGTACGGGTCTTGCACCTTGTCGCAGTTCTGGTGCGACTTGGACACTTCACTGCTGTCGCCCAGCAGGTCGCGATAGGCCGCAGCGGAATCGATCTGCCCACGCTGACCACGAGCCGCGTGAATACGCGCATCGAACGGCGAGCGCGAACCCAGTACCGCTTCAACCGTCAGGCCGCCGCAGGCCAGGGCGCCGGCAAACAGGTCTTCGCCTTCGAACAGGCCACGCAGCGCATAGGCGGTAGACACTTGGGTGCCGTTGAGCAACGCCAGGCCTTCCTTGGCGGCGAGGGTCAGCGGCGTCAGGCCGGCGACTTTCAGCGCTTCGGTGGCTTCCAGCCATTCGCCTTTATAGCGCGCCTTGCCTTCACCCAACAGGACCAGGGACATGTGGGCCAATGGCGCCAAGTCGCCAGACGCACCCACCGAGCCTTTGAGCGGAATATGCGGGTACACCTCGGCGTTGATCAGTGCGATCAGCGCGTCGATCACCTGGCGGCGAATCCCGGAGAACCCACGGCTCAGGCTGTTGACCTTGAGCACCATGACCAACCGCACCAGCGCATCGCTGATCGGCTCACCGACGCCGGCAGCGTGGGACAGCACCAGGGAGCGCTGCAGGTTTTCCAGGTCTTCACTGGCAATGCGGGTCGAAGCCAGCAAGCCGAAACCGGTGTTGATGCCGTAGGCGGTGCGGTTCTCGGCGAGAATCTGCTCCACGCAGGCGACGCTGGCGTTGATCTGCGCCGTGGCGCTGTCATCCAGGCTGAGGGTTACCGGCTGCTGGTAGATGGCCCGCAGTTGGGCGAGGCTCAGTTGGCCTGGAATCAGATTTAGCGCAGTCACATTCATACTCCTTGTGAATTATTTTCTTGAATAAGTGTTCAGTGCAAATTCGGTAATACGCGGTGCAGCAAAGCGGTGTCCTTGAGCAGCGCGGCGGTGGTCGCAATGTCCGGCGCCAGCCAGCGGTCCTGCTCGTACGGCGGGATCTGTTCGCGCAGCAAGCGCCAAGCGCTGTCGGTGCCCACGCCGAAACGCTGGTCCTTCAAGAACTCAAAAGCCTGGGCGGCCAACAGGTACTCGATGGCCAGGATCTGGGTGACGTTGGCCAGCAGTTGATGCAGCTTGAGCGCGGCGTTGGTGCCCATGCTCAGATGGTCTTCCTGCAAGCCCGAGGTGACGAAGTTGTCGAGCACCGCCGGTTGTGCCAACTGACGGTTCTGCCCGCACAGGGAGGCGGCGACGTACTGCACGATCATCATCCCGGAGTTGACGCCAGGGTTACTCACCAGGAATGCCGGCAAACCGCTGACGTGAGGGTTGATCAGGCGATCCAGACGGCGCTCGGCCACCGAGCCGATTTCGGCCATGGCGATGGCAAGCATGTCCGCCGCCAGTGCAACGGACTGCCCGTGAGGATTGGCCTGTGATACCACGCGGTAGTTGTCCGGCGTGCCGAGCACCAGCGGGTTGTCGGTGGCGCTGTTGAGTTCGGTCTCGATCTGGCGGGTGGCGTGTTCCACTTGATCACGCGCCGCGCCGTGGATCTGCGGGATCGAACGGATGCTCAACGCGTCCTGGGTGCGGATGCCTTTGCTGCTGGCGATCACTTCGCTGCCATCGAGCAAGGCGCGCAGGTTGATACCGACCTGCTGCATCCCCGGGTGCGGCTTGAGGGCGATGATTTGCTCATCGAACGCATCGATCTGACCGCGCTGGGCCTCGAAACTCATGGCGCCGATCACGTCGGCCCATTGCAGCAGATGATGCACATCGGCCAGGGCCAGGCAGCTCAGGCCGGTCATGCACGGCGTACCGTTGACCAGGCACAAACCGTCCTTGGCACCGAGCACCACCGGCTGCAAGCCTTCCGCACTCAATGCCTGTTGCGCCGGAACGATCTGGCCGCGATAGCTCACATCGCCAACGCCGAGCAAGGCCACGCCGATGTGCGCCATATGAGTCAGGTAACCCACCGAACCCTGGGACGGCACTTGCGGTGTGATGCCGTGGTTGAGCAACGCCAGCAGCGAATGCACCACCTGCGGGTGCAGGCCGGATTTGCCGTGGCTGTAGTTGATGATGGCCGCGCAAATGATCGCTCGGGTCTGCTCGTCACTCAGTACCGGGCCGACGCCGCAGGCGTGGCTCAGCAGGGTGTTACGCGACAGCTGACTGAGTTGCTCGCCCTTGAGCGACACGTTGCATAACGCACCCAGCCCGGTGTTCACACCGTAAGCACGTTCGCCGCTGGTGACGATGCGCTGCACGATGGCCTGGGCATTGTCGATCCGCGCCCAGGCGTGGCCCGAGAGTTCGAGTACGGCGCCGTGGCGGGCGACGGCGACTACGTCCTGCCAGCGCATAGGCGTGTCGGCGATGATGATTTTTGTTGCCTGGGACATCTTCATACCTTCTTCAATTCTGTTGCAGCTTCACTGGCCCTATCGGGGGCAAGCCCCCTCCCACACTTGAAGGTGTTCACAATTCAAAATGTGGGAGGGGGCTTGCCCCCGATGAGGCCAGCAGCCTCACTAACAAATCCAGATCAGACCACCGCCGCCCGCCGCTGAACAAACCGGTCCACATAGTCATCCGCCGGCGAATGCAGGATCTCGCGAGGCGTGCCGACCTGGATCAGTTGGCCGTCCTTGAGGATCGCAATGCGATTGCCGATGCGCACGGCCTCGTCGAGGTCGTGGGTGATGAACACGATGGTCTTGTGCAGGGTCTTTTGCAGCTCCAGCAACTGGTCCTGCATCTCGGCGCGGATCAGCGGGTCGAGGGCGCTGAAGGCCTCGTCCATCAGGATGATGTCGGTGTCGGCTGCCAGGGCGCGGGCTAGGCCAACACGCTGGCGCATGCCGCCAGAAAGCTGGTGCGGGTATTTGTTTTCGTAGCCCTTCAGGCCCACGGTTTCGATCCAGTGCAGCGCGCGCTCGGCACAGACCTGCTTGGTTTCGCCGCGCACTTTCAGGCCGTAGGCGACGTTGTCGAGCACGCTTTTGTGGGGCAACAGGCCGAAGCTCTGGAACACCATGCTGATCTTGTGCCGACGAAATTGTCGCAGGGCTTCCATGTCCAGTTGCAGGATGTCTTCGCCGTCCACCAGGATCGCGCCGCTGGTGGGGTCGATCAAGCGGTTGAAGTGGCGCACCAGCGTGGACTTGCCGGAGCCGGACAGGCCCATGATCACGAAGATCTCACCGGTGCCGATACTCAGGGACAGGTCGTTCACGCCGACCACGCAACCGGTCTCGGCCAGCACCTGGTCCTTGGTCTTGCCCTGGCCGATCAGCGACAGCGCATCCTTGGAGCGGGCGCCAAAAATCTTGAAGACGTTTTTTACTTCGATTTTGCTGACAGTAGTCATTTGCTCGCCTCATGCCGTGGACGACCATAGGCCTGGGTAATGCGGTCGATGACCACTGCGAGAATCACGATCGCCAGCCCGGCTTCGAGGCCACGGCCGACGTTGAGGGTCTGGATGCCGACGAGGACGTCTTCACCCAAGCCACGTGCACCGATCATCGAGGCGATCACCACCATGGACAACGCCATCATGGTGGTCTGGTTGATACCGGCCATGATGCTTGGCAGGGCCAATGGCAGTTGCACACCGAACAGTTGCTGCCAGCGGTTGGCACCAAAGGCATTGATGGCTTCCATGACTTCGCCGTCAACTTGGCGAATACCCAGGTCCGTCAGACGAATCAGCGGTGGCGCGGCGTAGATCACCGTGGCGAAAATCGCCGGGACTTTACCTAGGCCGAACAGCATCAGCACCGGAATCAGGTACACGAAGCTGGGCATGGTCTGCATGATGTCCAGCAACGGCATCAACACCGAACGCAGGCGATTGCTGCGCGCCGACAGAATGCCCAACGGGATGCCGATCAACACCGAGATCACCGTGGCAACCATCATCAGTGCCAGGGTTTGCATCAGCTTGTCCCACAGGCCAACCGCGCCCACCAGAAACAGCAAACCGACGATCACCGCCGTGGTGATCACCTTGCGGGTGGCGTGCCAGGCGACGCCGCCGACGATGGCCAGCATCAGCCACCAAGGCGCTGCGCGCAGCAAGCCTTCCAGGTTGACGATGGCCCATAGCAGGGTGTCGGAGATGTGCCGAAACACATCGCCATAGTTGGTGACCAGTGAGTCCACCCAACCGTTGACCCAGTCGGCGATGGAAAACGTAAAACTCTCAGGAAACATATCGTGCTCTCGATCCAGTGGGTTGTGGCCAGGCGCCCGGCTAGCCCTTCATGGGAGCCGGGCACGCTTGACCTACAAGGCCGCTTCGATTTTCTTGGCTGCGTCGTCGCTCACCCATGCGTGCCAGACTTCAGGATGTTCCTTGAGGAAAATTTTCGCCAGTTTTGGCGACTCAATTCGTTCCTTGGCCATGCGTCCCAGGTTCTGGTTCAGCAGGTCGATAGGCAGGTTGACCTTCTCCAGTACGGCCACCAGCTCCGGCGCCTGTTCGTGGAAGGTCTTGGACAGGCCGACCTTGATACTCACGCTCTTATCCACACCGGGCTTCTCTTCCAGCTTGACCAGGTCGACCTGGCCCATCAGCGGCGTCGGCGACCAGTAGTAGAACAGGATTGGCTCGCCACGCTTGTAGCTCGACAGCACGGCCGCATCCAGCGCCGGACCGGTGCCTGGTCGGAAGTTGGTGTAGGTATTTTCCAGGCCGTAGCTTTTCAGCATTTCGCTGTTGTCCAGCTCGCAGGTCCAACCGGCCGGGCAGTTATAGAAACGGCCCTTGGACGGTTCTTCCTGGTCCTTGAATACCGAGGCGTACTTGGCCAGGTCGGCAATGCTTTTCAGGTCCGGTGCCTTGGCTTCCAGCTTGCGCTTGGCATCGCCTTCGATCACGTAGCGCGGCACGTACCAGCCTTCGATAGCGCCGACAACAGGAGCACCGACACCGACGACTTTGCCGGCCTTCTCGGCCTTGTTCCAGACCTCACTGCGGCCCACCCATTCTTCGGCGAAGATCTGGATGTCGTTGCTGCTCAGGGCGTTTTCCATGGTGATGGAGTTGCCCGGCAGGCTGTCGGTTTTGCAGTCGTAGCCTTTTTCCAGCACGGTTTGCAGGATGTCGGTGAGCAACATGCCGCTTTCCCAGTTCAGGCCTGCGAATTTCACCGGTTTGCCAGATTCGCACCAGCCGGCCGCTTGGGCACCGGCACTCGCCAATACGCCCGCAGAGAACACAGTGGCCAACAGGGTCTTATGCATTTTCATTGTTGTGACGCTCCCAATCTTGAAATGGATTACGGCAGTCAGTAGGCATCCTGCCCTGTCCACGTCCCATCAGGCCTGTGCAGCCAGCCCGTTTGTCGTCGTTGGTGCAGCGCCCTGCTCTACCGGCAGGATCAGGTGTTCAGGAATTGCGCTGTGCCACTTTTTCGCGGCCCAGTAATACAGTGCGGCAGGCACCACCAAACCGATGATCCAGGAGATATCGGTGTCACCAAGGCTGGCGACCAGGGGGCCGGTGTAGAAATGCGTGGAGATGAACGGCATCTGGATCAGCACACCGAACACATAGATGCCGATACCCATCCAGTTCCAGCGACCGTACCGGCCGTTGGGATTGGACAGTGCCGGGATGTCGTAGCGCTCCTTGGTGATGCAGTAGAAGTCCACCAGGTTGATCGCGCTCCACGGCGTGAAGAACGCCAGCAGGAACAGAATGAACGCGGAAAAATCCTTGAGGAACGAGTCCTTGCCCAGCAGCGCCAGTGCGGCGGCAATCGACACCATCAGGAAGATGTACAGCAGGCGCACCGCACTGGAAATGTGCCGGCTGCCACGAAAGCCACTGATGATCGTCGCGATGGACATGAAGCTGCCGTAGGCGTTGAGCGTAGTCACCGTGACTTTGCCAAAAGCGATGCTGAAATACAGCAGCGCCGCGACAATCCCGGTACCGCCCAGGCCGACGATAAACGACACTTCATGGTGGGCGAATTGCGCACCGGCCAGGGCCGCCGCAAACACACCGAACACCATCGACGCCTGCGCACCGATCACCGACCCCAGGCCCACGGCCCAGAAGGTTTTCGAGGCGGATGTGCTACGCGGCAAGTAACGCGAGTAGTCCGCCACATACGGACCGAACGCAATCTGCCACGACGCCGACAGCGAAATCGCCAGCAGAAAACTGCTGAGGGAAAAATGCTTGTTGCCCAGCAACGCACCGACGTCGTTACCGGCCAGCAATTTGTAGAACAGGTAGATGAAAGCCACCACGCCGAGCACGCTGGCGACGCGGCCGATACCGTGGATGACGCGGTAGCCGAAGATGGTAAACACCATGATCAGCCCGGCGAACAACACGATGCCGACCCAGTCTTCCACATGCAGCAGTTGCGCCACCGCCTGCCCCGCCAGCAGCGAGCCGCTGGCCGAGAAACCGATGTACATCAGGCACACCAACACCAGCGGGATCACCGCCCCGTACACGCCAAACTGCACACGGCTGGAGATCATCTGCGGCAAGCCCAGTTGCGGGCCTTGCGCCGCATGCAACGCCATCACGCCACCGCCCAGCAGTTGGCCAATCAACAGACCGATCAACGACCAGAACACATCACCCCCCAACACCACGGCCAAGGCCCCGGTGACAATCGCGGTGATCTGCAGGTTGGCACCCAGCCACAGGGTGAACTGGCTCAATAGACGACCGTGTCTTTCCGCTTCCGGGATGTAGTCGATCGAACGCCTTTCGATCAACGGAGTGGTGTCATTTGCAGCCATGGGTGTTCAACCTCTGATGGATTGTTATGGTTACCAATTGCTCCTTTGTGGGAGCTGGCTTGCCTGCGATACAGACGACTCGGTCTTTCAGGTAGACCGCCGTGATGCCATCGCAGGCAAGCCAGCTCCCACAGGAACCGAGCCAGTCGTTACTTGATCATCGGCAGGTTCAGGCCCTGCTCTTTGGCGCAATCGATCGCGATCTGGTAGCCGGCGTCCGCATGACGCATTACACCGGTAGCCGGGTCGTTGTGCAGCACACGAGCGATGCGCTCAGCGGCTTCGTCGGTACCGTCGCAGACGATCACCATGCCGGAGTGCTGGGAGAAGCCCATGCCGACGCCGCCTCCGTGATGCAGCGACACCCAGGTCGCGCCGCTGGCGGTGTTGAGCAAGGCGTTGAGCAGTGGCCAGTCGGACACAGCGTCGGAACCGTCCTGCATGGATTCGGTTTCGCGGTTCGGGCTGGAGACCGAGCCGGAGTCCAAGTGGTCACGACCGATCACGACCGGTGCCGACAGCTCGCCGCTGCGTACCATTTCGTTGAACGCCAGGCCCAGCTTGGCGCGCTGGCCCAGACCTACCCAGCAGATACGTGCCGGCAGGCCCTGGAAGCTGATGCGCTCGCGGGCCATGTCCAGCCAGTTGTGCAGGTGGGCGTCGTCCGGGATCAACTCTTTGACCTTGGCGTCGGTCTTGTAGATGTCTTGCGGGTCGCCGGACAGCGCCGCCCAACGGAACGGACCGATGCCACGACAGAACAATGGCCGGATGTAGGCGGGTACGAAACCCGGGAAGTCGAATGCGTTTTCCACGCCTTCTTCCTGGGCCATCTGGCGGATGTTGTTGCCGTAGTCAAAAGTCGGAATGCCTTGCTTCTGGAATTCCAGCATGGCTTTGACGTGCACGGCCATCGACTGCTTGGCGGCCTTGATCACAGCAGCCGGTTCGGTCTTGGCACGGGCGCGGTATTCGTCCCAGGTCCAGCCGGCCGGCAGATAGCCGTTGAGTGGGTCATGGGCGCTGGTCTGGTCGGTGACCATGTCCGGGCGCACGCCACGCTTGACCAGTTCCGGCAGGATTTCCGCCGCGTTGCCCAGCAGGGCGATGGAGATGGCCTTGCCTTCCTTGGTGTACTTGGCGATGCGCGCCAGGGCGTCGTCGAGGTCGGTGGCTTGCTCGTCGACGTAGCGGCTGTTCAGGCGGAAGTCGATGCTGACCTGCTGGCATTCAATGTTCAGCGAGCAGGCGCCGGCCAATGTGGCAGCCAATGGCTGGGCGCCGCCCATGCCACCGAGGCCGGCAGTGAGTACCCAACGGCCGGTCAGGTCGCTGTTGTAGTGCTGACGACCGGCTTCGACGAAGGTTTCGTAGGTGCCTTGGACGATGCCTTGGCTACCGATGTAGATCCAGCTGCCGGCGGTCATCTGGCCGTACATGGCCAGGCCCTTGGCATCCAGTTCGTTGAAATGCTCCCAACTGGCCCAGTGCGGTACCAGGTTGGAGTTGGCGATCAGCACGCGCGGGGCGTTGCTGTGGGTCTTGAACACGCCGACCGGCTTGCCGGATTGCACCAGCAGGGTTTCGTCGTCATTCAGGTTGGTGAGGCTCTCGACGATCTGGTCGTAGCACTCCCAATTACGCGCTGCACGGCCGATACCGCCGTACACCACCAACTCTTTCGGGTTCTCGGCCACTTGCGGGTCGAGGTTGTTCATCAGCATGCGCAGCGGCGCTTCAGTCAGCCAGCTTTTGGCGGTGAGCTTGGTACCGTGGGCGGCACGGATTTCGACGTCACGGTATTTTGTAGGCTTGGTCACTGCTAGGACTCCTCGGCGATCGATGCGCGAACATGGATGGTGCGAAGGAGAGTCTTACGCACACATCTTTACTTGTACATACAAGCATATGCAATCGAGCGGCCAACTTGCCGAAGGCGTCATTGATATTTTTTGGGATTTTGTCTGCGAGCCTTGGAAATCCGGGCTTAGAGACTTGATGAAATTTCTTACGGAAGAGTTTTAGAGCGAGGAGGATTTGTCACGACGCCGTGGTTTTGCGCCACGCTGGGGCATTCGGTAACAAACTGGTGCAGGTACTGGAAACAGATTGTGTGAACACCACAAAACAAATGTGGGAGCTGGCTTGCCTGCGAAAGCGTCGTGTCAGTCAGTACATCTGACACTGATACACCGCTATCGCAGGCAAGCCAGCTCCCACAGTTTTAACCGCGTGCGGTCAGTTCGATCAGGCAGCAGCGGCCACTGACAGAGATATCCAGCAGGCCGGTATTACCGTCCACTTGCAGGCAATCGTGATGGCCCAGCTTTTGATCCAGCACCTTCACTTCATCGGCGACGCTGAATATCAATACGGTGTGTGCGGTACTGAAGAACTGTTGCACACCGTCCACCCATTGCAACCGCGCGTGGTAACGCTCAGGCGAATAAATCAGGTTGAAATCGCGGATCGGCCCACTGATCAAGCGACATGACACCTCGCTCTCCCCCTTGAACGCGAACGGCTGCAACGGCAACAACCCACGCTGTTCCTCGCCATCCACCGTCAACACCATCCCCGCGCCTTTGATCACGGTGATCACACGCTGATAGCCGGCGAAGGTAGAGAAGCCGCCCGACTCGCCGATATCGGCAATCGACAGGCGCCAGCCAAAACCATCCAGGCCAGTGCCTGCATCGCGGGTGATTTCTTCGGTGCTGCCGCCGCCATTTTTCCACGGCATGCGCACGTAATCGGTGGCGCGCCAGACTTTCACTGCACTCATTTACTGAAACGTCCTTCCAGGCTGTGACGGGAACCGGGGTGGATCAAACGCGCGGCGGTCACCGGCTGGCGACCGGACCAGGTACGCCGGCGAATCAACAGGCACGGCTCGCTCGGCTCGATCTGCAATAACTTGCATTCCTCGGCGTCGGCAAGGATCGCCTCGACCACGTGCTCGCCTTCAGTGAGCGGCGCGACCTGATTGAGGTAGGCGTAAGGCGTTTGCTGGGTAAAATCCTGTTGCAGGTATTCCGGCGCGACCAGGGCGTTGACGAAGCGGTCTTCGATTTGCACGGGAATGTCGTTTTCGAAGTGCACAATCAGCGAGTGAAATACCCGCCCGCCTTCGCGCATCTCCAGGGCGACGGCGCGCTCGGAACCGGCGGCCTCTTCGCCCAGGTGGATGACCTGGCAAGTGTGCCGATGGCCGCGGGAAGCGATCTCATCGGCAATGTTGTGCACTTCAAACAGCGCCGACTGGCTCTTGGGCTCGGCGACGAAAGTGCCAACACCTTGCATGCGCACCAGCAACCCTTCAGCGGTGAGCTCACGCAGGGCACGGTTGATGGTCATGCGACTGAAGCCCAGCTCGCTGACCAGCTCGCTCTCCGACGGCACGCGGTAATGGGGCGGCCAGTTGCCGTTGAGGATTTGCTGGCTGATCATCTGTTTGACGCGGGCATACAAGGGCGCCGGACTTTCGTCCATGTGGGCAGCCAGCGAAGAGTTGGCGGGCGGAGTCGGCACAGGGAATCCTTGCAGGGGGAAAAGATGCATAGATTGCCGGAGTTTACCGAGCAGGCAAACGTCTGTATATGTATATACAAATAAACACACGACCGGGGTGCCTTGATCATGTCCGCTTTCTTTGCCGAACGCGCACTGCTGCCTAATGGATGGGCCAACGATGTACGTCTTGAAGTCAGCGCCGAAGGGCTGCTGACAAAGGTTGAGGCCAATGCCAGTGCAGACGGCGCCGAACGGCTCAGCGGCCCGGTGTTGGCGGGTATGCCGAACCTGCACTCCCACGCGTTCCAGCGCGCCATGGCCGGTTTGGCGGAAGTGGCGGGCAACCCGAATGACAGTTTCTGGACCTGGCGCGACTTGATGTACCGCATGGTTGGCAAGATCAACCCGGACCAACTCCACGTCATCGCGCGCCAGCTGTATATCGAAATGCTCAAGGCCGGTTACACGTCAGTGGCCGAGTTTCATTACGTACACCATGACGCCAGCGGCCAGCCGTACGCTGATCGTACCGAACTGTCGCGACAGATCAGTCAGGCGGCAGCCAGCAGCGGCATCGGCCTGACGTTGCTACCCGTGCTGTACACCCATGCAGGCTTTGGTGGCCAGGCGCCGAATGACGGCCAGCGCCGATTTATCAACAGCACCGAAAACTACCTCGACCTGCAAGCGCGGCTCAAACCGATCCTTGCCGAACAGCCGGCGCAGGCTCTTGGCCTGTGTTTCCACTCCCTGCGTGCCGTCACACCACAGCAAATCAGTGAAGTGCTGGCCGCCAGCGACAAGGCGTGCCCGGTGCATATCCACATCGCCGAGCAGCAAAAGGAAGTCGATGATTGCTTGGCCTGGAGCGGAAAACGTCCGCTGCAGTGGCTGTATGACAATGTCGAAGTGGATGAGCGCTGGTGCCTGGTGCACGCCACCCACGCCAATCCCGAAGAAGTCACGCGCATGGCCAAGAGTCGCGCGATTGCCGGTTTGTGCCTGACCACCGAAGCCAACCTGGGCGACGGGATTTTCCCCGCCGTGGAGTTCCTGGCTCAAGGTGGACGCATGGGTATCGGCTCCGACAGCCACGTGTCACTGAGCGTGGTGGAAGAATTGCGCTGGCTGGAATACGGCCAGCGCCTGCGTGATCAGCGGCGTAATCGTTTGTATCGCAGTGATCAGCCGATGGTCGGCCGCACGCTGTTCGATGCCGCGCTGGACGGTGGTGCCCAAGCGCTGGGCCAACCGATCGGCCGGTTGGAAGTGGGCAAGCGCGCGGATTGGCTGGTGCTGGATGGCAACGATCCGTACCTGGCCACGGCGACCGAGGACGGGATTCTCAATCGCTGGTTGTTTGCTGGTGGGGATCGGCAGGTGCGGGATGTGTTGGTCAACGGCAAGTGGGTAGTGCGCGAGGGGCGCCATGCTGGCGAGGAAGAAAGCAGCCAGGCGTTCACGAAAGTCCTGAGGGATTTACTCGGCTAATAGGCGACACATAACAAATGTGGGAGCTGGCTTGCCTGCGATGGCATCAACTCGGTGTACCTGATGTACCGAGGTGACTGCATCGCAGGCAAGCCAGCTCCCACATTTTGATTGGCGGCGATCCAGAATTACTGTGAGGTCTTGGCCATCTGCTGATCCGACGTACGCCAGATCAACCGAGTGGTGTCATACCCTTGCTGTCGCGCCCTGCTCAGCAGGTCTTCGCGGGTATCGGCATTCACTGTCGGCGTGCGCGACAAGATCCACATATAGCGCCGGCTCGGGCTGCCAACAATGGCGGTCTTGTAGTCATCGCTGACGTAAAGCACCCAGTAGTCGCCCTTGGCGACGCCCGGCAACAGCGATGTGAACCAGTTATTGAATTCCACCCAAAGCTTGTCGGTCTTGCCCGGAACCTGCGGCGTGGCGGTGCCCTTGGCCTCTTCCCACTTCCATTCAGTCGTCAGACAGCGATTGAACACCGACATGTCGCCATCCGGCAGCAAGGTGTAGCGGGCTTCGGACTGCGCGCAGTTGCGCTGGAAGTACATCGGCAATCGGGCCAACTCATACCATGTGCCCTGGTAACGCTTGAGGTTGACGTTACTCGCGGTCTTGGGTTGCAGATCATCGCCAGAATGGCTGGCGCAGCCCGCCAAAAACAGGCTGGCACAAAGGTATATAACAAAACGCATCATTCTTTTTCTCCCGCAGGCTCGCGCCCCGGTTTACTTCAGGCCTTGCCCGGAAAACATCAGAACTTTGTCACCGGCGTACTGCACGCTGATAAAGCTGTTTTTATCGCCCCATGTGCAGCTGGACATACCCAGCGCACCAGAACAATCGGTCGGCTTGCCCAGCAACGACTCAACCTCAGCCTTGGCCATGCCGGCCGACAGTTTCGCGTAGTTTTCTTGGGTGACCTTGCTGCAAGCGGCTAACAGCACGCAAAAAGCCAGCAAGGCGAGACGGCGTAAAGACATGGAAAAGCTCCTGGAGAGACAAAGCAGCTGGGGTATCTGCCAGAAGCTTAGAAGGGAAAAGAGGTGTCTGGTTCCCGACAAGCAAAAACAAAAAAGCCCCGAAAACGCTGAAACGTTTCGGGGCTTCTTCAATGGCTGCGTAGCTTATTTCTTGTGATACGCGGTCACGCGCTCAACTTCTTCCTTCGAGCCCAGGAACACCGCCACACGCTGGTGCAAACCTTCCGGCTGGATATCGAGGATACGCTGATGGCCGTCGGTGGACGCGCCGCCCGCCTGTTCAACCAGGAAGGACATCGGGTTGGCCTCGTACATCAAGCGCAGCTTGCCCGGCTTGGACGGCTCGCGGCTGTCACGTGGGTACATGAACAGGCCACCACGGGTCAGGATACGGTGCACGTCAGCCACCATCGCGGCAACCCAGCGCATGTTGAAGTTCTTCTTCAACGGGCCTTCTTCGCCTTCCATCAACTCGTTCACATAGCGTTTCACGGGTTCTTCCCAGTGACGCTGGTTGGACATGTTGATCGCAAATTCCTGGGTGGAAGCAGGAATGCTGATGTCTTCATGAGTCAGCACGAAGCTGCCCATTTCGCGGTCCAGGGTGAAGCCTTTGACGCCGTCGCCCAAGGTCAGCACCAGCATGGTCTGTGGGCCGTAGATCGCGTAGCCGGCAGCGACCTGCTCGGTGCCTGGTTGCAGGAAGGCCTTTTCGTTCAGGGCTTCGTTTTGGCTCAGGTATTCGTTCGGGCAGCGCAATACCGAGAAGATGGTGCCGACCGGTGCGTTGATGTCGATGTTGGACGAGCCGTCCAGTGGGTCGAACACCAGCAGGTAGGCGCCTTTCGGGTATTTGCCCGGGATCTGGTAGGCGTTGTCCATTTCTTCGGACGCCATGCCGGCCAGGTGACCGCCCCATTCGTTGGCTTCGAGCAGGATCTCGTTGGAGAGTACGTCGAGTTTCTTCTGTACTTCGCCTTGGACGTTCTCAGTGCCCATGCTGCCCAGGACACCACCCAGTGCGCCCTTGGAGACGGCGTGGCTGATTTCCTTGCAAGCACGCGCCACCACTTCGATAAGGAAGCGCAGATCGGCAGGCGTGTTGTTGCTGCGGGTCTGCTCAATCAAATAGCGACTCAAGGTAACGCGGGACATGGAAGGCTCCGAAGAATGGGGGGCTTAAAAACCCGCGCAGTTTAACGCGAGTCGAGGCTTATTTCCTCTAATCAGAGGATTTAACGCCAATAGAGTTCACGGTTTGCCCTGCGGCTTGCGCAACAGACTGTAGGCCATCGCCCCCAGTGCCGCCACGCCGAGCAGTAGCACGGCCCATAGGCCGAGCTTCTTCCAGTCGCTACCGACTTCGGGCGAAACAGCGACGGCGGGGGTTTTGACCACAGCCTCTCCCGTCACCACGGCCTGGCCCAGGGTCTTGAGGCGCTCGGCACTGTAATCAGGAATCAGCGTCGATAGCGGCAAATTCGCCGCTTTCACCGACGCATTGCCCAGCGCCAGGGTAAATGGCGGCTCGCCCCGCGCCAGGAAGACCAATTGCGTGGCACGCACGGCAAAGCTCAGGGCGGGCGCTTCGACGCCCAGGCCACCACCACGCTCGTCCACCTGTAACTTGAGCTCGCCAACGGCCACGCCAGGCAACTGCAATTGATCCTGCACCACGTCCTGGCCGTTCTGGGTCAGGCGATACAACAAGGCATTGCTCAGTGGCTGCCAGGCCTGATTGACCTCACGGCGCCCCGATAAGGTCACAGGGGCCAACGTGTTGGGCTGCTTCAACTCGATACGCAGGCGCTCGACATGCAACCCCGTCGGCAATTGCCAGCTGTATTCGCCAGCCTTGAGGCGTACGCCCGACAACGGCTGCGACCACACCAACGGCATCGGCAGGCTGCTGCTGGTGGCACTGACCAACTTGGCCGAGGTCAACTGCGGCGCCGCCTGGCCCTGCCAGACCAGACGCAGATAACGCGCCGACTGCCCCGGCAAGCTCACGTCATGCTGTTCGACCCGTTCGTCGGCAAACGACAGGCGCGCCACTTGGCCATCGCCCCAGGACTCCCAGTGCTGCAGGTCATCGCTGGCTTCAATGCTGAAACGCTGGAAGCCATCCTGCTCGCGGCTCCAGTCCAGGCTTAGTTGCTGCAACGGAGCCTTGATCCCGCTGGCATCCAGAACCCAGCCGCGTAGCACCTGCTTGTCCGTCTTGGTGGCTGGACGGACTTCCAGCAAGGTGCCTTCGGCGGTGGATTTCATCACCACGCCAGGCAACGCTTCCTGCGCATCGGCGGCGTACAGCGGAAACCATTTCACATCGGCCACATCGCGGCTTTCGGTGCGCTGCGCTGACTGGCGTGACAGCGCATACGCCTGCGGCTCCCCGGCGGCGTTGAACACTCGCACGTCACTGAGATCCGCCTGACGGGCACTCAATTGCAGCGCCAGCGGCAACTCCACGCGATACCACGGGCCGCTGCCGCTCACGGCCAGCGGCACCTGCGTGGTGAAGTCGGCAGGTCCTTCCTGGGCGTAAACCGCCGAACACAGCATCCCTACCACCCACCCGCCCAGACTCAGCTTGCCCATCAAGAAGACGCTCCTTCGGTTTCAATCACAGGTTCGGCACGCTTGGGCGGCAGCGGTGCAAAGTAACCCACCACCAGCAACAACCCGCCCACGCCGATGAACGACACAATCCGCGCCAACCCGCCACGGTTGCTCAGTTCGACAAAGAACAGCTTGGCCACCACCACGGCAATCAGCGCCGCGCCGATCAGCCACACTTCGCGACGATGACGCAGGTGGCCGCCGATCATCAGGCCGAGGGCGATCAGGGTCCAGACGATGGACAGCCCGGCCTGGACCAGCATCGACTCCAGCAGTGCGTCCAAATGAAACGGTACGCCGCCCCAATGGTGGGCGGTACGCATCACCAACGCGGTAAAGAACGCAAACAGCGAAACACCCGCGACACCCTGGGCGACCCACTCGGCTAGCAGCCCGCGTTGCGGCGCCACACTGCGCGACCACAAGTACACACCCAACAGCGCGAACAACAAACCCAGGTCCAGCGGGTTGAGCAGCGGCACATACGGCAGCGGCTTGGCCGTGCCGTCACTGAAGATATTCGCCAGCCAGAACCAGCCGAGCATCAGCACCGCCAACGGCAACGCCGCCAGCACACGGTACTCACGCGGATAAGCCGACACCGGCCACGGCCAACTGCGCGGTGCAGCCGCCAGCACCAGGTACAGGCTCGGCAGAATCGCCCAACCCAACCAGCGCCAGGCGTTGTACTCGCTCGACAGCAACAACAGCCCGTAACGCAGCTCCAGGGCCAACACACCAATCAACATCCAGCAGCCCAGCACGTGAGCAATGCTCGACACCTTGCCTGGAACCACCGTCGCCAAGCGGCGCAGCGTGATGAAATGCACCCCAAACACCGCCAGCCAGGCCAGCCAGCCGTAGTGGGCCGCCGGGTGGTAATAAGCATGGGCAGACACCAGCAATACCAGGCCTGCCGCCGGCATCAGCAAGGTGCACAGCATGCCAAGCGAAGCCCAGCGCAAGCGTTCCGCCAAAAACGCCCAGATCGCCACGCTCACCGCCGCAATCGCCAGCAGGAACGGGCCTTGCAGCTCTTCAGGGATAAACCGTAGCACTTCGCCGATCAGCGCCATTGCCCACCACGCTGCCCCCCACACCAGCAACAGGTCGGACAGGCGTTGCAGTTTCAACACGGTAAACACCGCCGCATGGGGCTCACGCTGCAAGCGCCAAGCGCCGACCAGGGCGGCAAGCCCCAAGACCATCGGTGTCCAGAAACCGCTGTGGGCCAGTGGCCGCAAACCGTCGCTGGTCAATGGCCCGAGCAGCCCCGGCACCGCCAGCAGGAACGAGGCGCCGCCAACCAGCTGCAACAACAAGCCAAACACGAAGCTGACGCGTTGTTGCAGGTACAAGCTCAACCAGATGATCAACAAGCCACTGGCCGCCCACACACCGCTGGCGCTTTCCCATGGCAGGACGAACAGCACCGCTAGGTTGATCAGCACCAGACCGGCCAGCAACACCACCGACAACCCGCGCAACAGGCGTACGTCGCTGCGCACCATGTCATCGCGCGCGGCCAGCAGCATGCCGCCGACCAAGGCCAGTCCGATCAGTGAGGCAGTCAACAGGCCGGCCCAACCCGCGCTGAACACCGCCACGCCATCACCGCCCTGCAAGCGCAACAGGAACAAGGCGCCGCCCAGCAACTGCACGGCGAAAGCCGTGAACAGGAAGGTACGCGAGCTGATACGCAGGCCGATCAACAGCGTGACCAGACCGCCGATTGCCCAACTGATGGCTGTGCCTTGGGTCAGTAAAAACAGCGGTGCAAGCAGGTACAGGAAGCTCAAGCCCAGACTTGCCAGCACCGGCAGACCTTTGCGCTCCCAATCCGCCGCCTGCTCGGTGGACGCCTTGCGCAACTGATCGAAGCTGAACAGCAATGCGACACCCAACAGCAACGCACCCAGTGGCGCACCGTCGAGCAAAGTCAGTTCACCCACTCGCAGTTCACTGAGGAACGCCAGCGCCGAACCCAACTGCAGCAACAGGCCGAACGCCCGTGCCAACGGCCGATGCTGGCGCAGGCCAAGCCAGAAGATCCCGGCGCCTTCGACCGCCCAGGCGGCTGCCGTCCAGCGCGCATCGAGTCCCAAAGGAATCGCCAGGCTGGCAAAGATCACGCCCAATGCCAGGCAGGTTTCCGCCAGCAACAAGGCACGCCCACCACTGAGCAAGCGCGCCAGGCCCATGTAGATGATCCCAAGCCCCAGCGCACTGAACGCAGCGGCAAACTCCAGGTGCTGCACCAACGCGAACTGCAAGCCAAAGCCCACCAACGGCGGGCCGAACAGCATAGTGCCGTCGACGTAGTCACCCTTGGACGCCGACCAGCGCAGCAGCGCATCACGGCCCTCGGGCGCCTCGCCCATCTCCAGCAACTTGCGCCGGGCGAACAGCAGGCCGATGGCCAAATACATCAGGAAAAACAGGATCAGGAACGGCTCCGTGCTCCACAGCAGCTCCGGCGTATACGAGCGCATGCCCCACGCAAAGCCAATGCCGAAGGTGCCGACAAACCCGATCAGGTTGAGCAGGCGCCAGGCCTTGAACCAGGCAATGGCGAGGATGCCGGCGTTGAGCAGCGCAAAATAGCTGAACAGCGCCACATGATTACCGGCGCCGGTCGAGGTGAGGATCGGCGCGGCAAAACCACCCAGCGCCGCCGCGCAAGCCAGACCGAGGGCATCCTGGGTGATCGCCAGGATTGCCGAGAACACCGTGACCGCTACCAACAGGCCCAGCGCCGCACTCGGGTCAATCAACGGGTGCAGGCGCATCGCGGCGAACACGGTCAGGTACAGCACCGCAATACCGGTGCCTTGCAGCATCAAACCGTAGTTACTGTTGCGCAGTCGTAACCACCAGCCCAGGCCCAGCAGGCCGATGGCGGCAGCGGCGACACCCGCATACCGCAGCTCGATCGGCACCACCATGCCCTCGGTGGCGTAGCGCAACAGGAACGCCAGGCCGAGAAACAGCAGCACCACACCAACACGCAAAACCGTATTTCCGCCGAACAGCCAATTGCGTGCGCCGCTGATGGTGCGCTCGATCAGGTTGGGGCCACGTGGGACGACGGGCGCCTCAGGACGTGAAATGGGTTCTGGCGCCCAAACGTCATCCGGCAGCGGCTGGCTCGCTTCGGCGGCCATGATGGCGGGTGCGATGTCGGCAGGCAGCTCCCAAACCAGCTCGGGCATCGCGGTGACCGTCGCGGGCTCCGGGGCAGGTGTTTCGACCATGACCGGGCTGGTCGGCGCAGGCACTTCCAATTGATGCAAGCGCTCACCCAGGGCGATCAACGCCTTTTGCGTGGTTTCCAACTGGCCTGCCTGCTGCTCCGCCTTGGCCGCAAGCTGTGACAGCCGAATCGCCTGGCCGATGCCCAAACCCAGCAGCGCGCCAATGCCTGCATCGCTAAACGACTCGTCGAGTGTCCAGCCGAGCACCAGGCCAATCAGCATGAAAATCCATTGCATGGTCGATATCCCTAAGCAGCCCGAGGCGGGCAAACCGAGGCCTAGTATATCGACGCGGGCCCAATGTGAAAGCAAGCTTATGTGGGAGCCGGGCTTGCCCGCGATGCAGGCACCTCGGTGTATCTGTCACACCGAGGTGATGCTATCGCAGGCAAGCCAGCTCCCACATAAGCCCGCACACATGTTCAGGTCAGCGATGTTTAGTCGAGGGCTTTCCAGATCTCGGTAGCGTACTCGCGGATCGTCCGGTCCGAACTGAACCAGCCCATCCGCGCCGTATTCAACACCGCCGAGCGCCACCATGCCTTGGAGTCATGCCAATGCGCCTCGACCCGCGCCTGGGCGTCCCAGTAAGAGTCAAAGTCGGCACACACCAGGAAGCGGTCGTAGTCGATCAGTCCGTCGATCAACCCCACATAGCGGCCCGGATCATCCGGCGAAAACACCCCGCCACGGATCGCTTGCAGCACATCGTTGAGGCGATAGGACGCAGCGATATCGGGACCCGCGTTGAATTCGCCGGCATGCTTGCGCGCTTCCACCTGCTGCGCACTGAGGCCGAAGATAAACATGTGCTCGGCGCCGACGCGCTCGTGCATCTCCACGTTGGCACCGTCCATGGTGCCGATGGTCAGCGCACCGTTGAGGCCGAACTTCATGTTGCTGGTGCCCGAGGCTTCAAAGCCGGCAGTAGAGATCTGTTCGGACAAGTCCGCCGCCGGAATGATGCTTTCTGCCAGGCTGACGTTGTAGTTGGGCAGGAACACCACCTTCAGCAAGCCGCGCACGGTTGGGTCGTTGTTGACGGTGCGGGCGATGTCGTTGGTCAGCTTGATGATCAACTTGGCCTGGTGATAACTGGCCGCGGCCTTGCCGGAGAAAATCTTCACCCGTGGCACCCAGTCGGTGCCCGGTTCGGCGCGGATCGCCTGGTACAGCGCCACGGTGTGCAGCAGGTTGAGCAGTTGGCGCTTGTACTCGTGGATACGCTTGACCTGCACATCGAACATCGCCGCCGGGTTGACCGCAATGCCCAGACGCTCGTGGATGATCTCCGCCAGTGCGCGCTTGCTGTGCAGCCGCTGCTCGGCGAAGGCCTTGCGGAAAGGTTGCTTCTCGGCAAAGGGCTCCAGCTCGACCAGGCGCTCCTCGGGTTTGTCGAGGATGTCCGGCCCCAGCGCCTCCACCAGCATCTCGGTCAGCTTGGGGTTGGCCTGGTACAGCCAGCGGCGGAAGGTAATGCCGTTGGTTTTGTTGTTGATGCGCTCCGGGTACAGCTTGTGCAGCTCGGAGAACACTGTGCTGCGCATCAGTTGGGTATGCAGGCCGGATACGCCATTGACGCTATGGGAGCCAAGAAACGCCAGGTTGCCCATGCGCACGCGGCGGCCGTTGTCCTCTTCGATCAGCGACACGGCACGCAGCACGTCAAAGTCGTGGATGCCTTTGGCACGCAACGAGTCGATATGCTGGGCGTTGATCAGGTAGATGATCTGCATGTGTCGCGGCAACATGCGCTCCATCAGACCTACAGGCCAGGTTTCCAAGGCCTCGGGCAACAGTGTGTGGTTGGTGTAGGAAAGGGTTTCGACGGTGACGTCCCACGCCGCTTCCCACGGAATGTCATGCAGGTCGACCAGTTGCCGCATCAACTCGGCCACGGCGATGGACGGGTGAGTGTCGTTGAGCTGAATCGCCGCGTGCTCGCCGAGGCTCAGCACCGAGCCGTGCATGTTCTTATGGCGGCGCAGCAAGTCTTGCAGCGAGGCCGAGACGAAGAAGTATTCCTGGCGCAGGCGCAGTTCCTGCCCCGCTTCGGTGCTGTCGGCCGGGTAAAGCACGCGGGAGATGCTTTCGGCGCGGGCCACTTCGGCCACGGCGCCCAAATGGTCACCCGCATTGAAGCGTTCCAGGTGCAGGTCTTCCACTGCCCGCGCACGCCACAGGCGCAGGGTATTGACGCTGGCACCACGCCAGCCGACCACTGGCGTGTCATAGGCAACCGCACGCACGGTTTCGTTCGGCGTCCATCGCTGGATCACTTTGCCGGAAGCATCCTCCAGTGTTTCAACGCTGCCACCAAAGCCAATCGGGTAAATCACTTCGGCTCGCTCGAACTCCCACGGATTGCCGAAATCCAGCCAGCGCTCGGTCTGTTCCTGTTGCCAGCCATCGACAATGGCCTGGCGAAACAAGCCGTGCTCGTAACGGATACCATAACCGTGGCCGGCAATACCCAAGGTTGACATGCTTTCCATGAAACACGCCGCCAGGCGGCCCAGGCCACCGTTGCCCAACGCCGCGTCGGGCTCCAGCAGGCGGATGCGCTCCAGGTCCACACCCAGCTCGGCCAGCGCTTCGCGGGCGATCTCCAGCACGCCGAGGTTGCTCAGGCTGTCGTAGAGCAAGCGACCGATGAGAAATTCCAGGGAAAGGTAATACACTCGCTTCTGGCCTTTGCGGTAGATGCGCCGGGTATGGTCCATCCAGTGGTCGACCATCTGGTCGCGAGCGGCCAGGGCGATGGCTTCGAACCAGTCATGGTCGAAGGCGTGATCCGGGTCCTTGCCCACCGCATAGGTGAGCTTGGTCAAGACGGCATCGCGGAATGCGGCTACCTCTGCTTCTCGTGCAAGCGGTTCCTGAGACATCGGTGTGACCTCGGGCGAGATTGAAGGAGTTGCTAGAGCCTAGTCGGTCTGACAGACGGCAGACGCGCTGGTTCGGCAGTTTTTTAGCTCATTCACCTTGGCGGGAATTTGATGCAGGGGTCGTGCCTGATCAGCCTTTGAGCTGAAACCCGCAAAATATTGTTCAAAAAACCACCAATCCCGGTATGATCGCGCGCCCGGACACAGCCCCACCTTTTGGAACCCTGATGAAGCCTCAACTGATCGCCGCCGCGGAACTCGACCGACTTGAATCGTGGCAGAAATATTCCGCGCATATGTGCGGTGGTTGCGTGTCCAGCTGCTGCACGCTGCCGGTCGAAGTGAAGATCAAGGACCTGATCCGCATTGGCATCGTCGATGAATTCGAGCGCGGTGACCCGCCGAAGAACATCGCCAAGCGGTTGCAGAAGGAAGGCATCGTCGAGCGGTTCAATTCCAAATCAGAAATTTTTACCCTGCAGCGCATGAGCAACAACGACTGCCTGTATCTGGATCGTAAGACGCGCTTCTGCACTATTTATGACAAGCGCCCGGATACTTGCCGCAACCACCCCAAGATCGGGCCGCGACCGGGGTATTGCGCGTACAAGCCGAAGGAAGTGGTGCGCGAGACCAAGTTCAAGACCCTCGACAAGTTCTGATCCAAACCTTGTAGGGCTCTTGAGGGCCTCATCGGGGGCAAGCCCCCTCCCACATTTTGATTTGTGAATACATTCAAGTGTGGGAGCTGGCTTGCCTGCGATGGGGCCAGCAGAGACAACATATAAATCGCAGGCACAAAAAAACGCCCCCGGCCTTTCGACCGGGGGCGTTTTTCATTCAGCCTGAGTTAACTCAGTTCTTGGCTTTCTTGGCAGCGCGGGTACGCTCGCCTTCGTCCAGGATCTTCTTACGCAGGCGGATCGACTTAGGCGTGACTTCGCACAGCTCGTCGTCCTGGATGAATTCCAGGGCCTGTTCCAGGGTGAAGCGAACAGGTGGAACCAGAGCGATGGTTTCGTCTTTGCCCGAAGCACGCATGTTGTCGAGCTTCTTGCCTTTGGTTGGGTTGACGCCCATGTCGTTGTCACGGCTGTTCAGACCAACGATCTGACCGTTGTAGATCTCTTGACCGTGTTCAACGAACAGCTTGCCACGCGCCTGGAGGGTTTCCAGGGAGTAGGTCAGTGCCTTGCCGGTTTCTACCGATACCAGAACACCGTTCTGACGGCCGGACATGTCGCCGGACTTCATGGTGTCGTAGCGATCGAAGATCGAGGTCAGGATGCCAGCACCGTTGGTCAGGGTCAGGAACTGGTTACGGAAACCGATCAGACCACGAGCAGGGATGTTGTATTCCAGACGCACACGGCCTTTGCCATCCGGCACCATGTTGGTCAGGTCGCCTTTACGCAGGCCCATCTCTTCCATCACCTTGCCCTGGGATTCTTCAGGGGTGTCGATGGTGACGTTTTCGAACGGTTCCTGCTTCACGCCGTCAACCTGACGGATGATCACTTCTGGACGACCAACGCCCATTTCGAAGCCTTCGCGACGCATGGTTTCGATCAGTACCGAGAGGTGCAGCTCACCACGGCCGGAAACCTTGAACTTGTCAGCCGAGTCGCCTTCTTCAACGCGCAGTGCAACGTTGTACAGCAGCTCTTTGTCCAGACGCTCCTTGATGTTACGGGAGGTCACGAACTTGCCTTCTTTACCGCAGAAAGGCGAGTCGTTTACCTGGAAGGTCATGGAAACGGTTGGCTCGTCAACGGTCAGAGGCTTCATCGCCTCGACGGTGTCCGGGTGGCACAGGGTGTCGGAGATGAACAGCGAGTCCATACCGCTGATGCACACGATGTCGCCAGCTGCCGCTTCTTCAACGTCGATGCGGTGCAGACCGTGGTGACCCATCAGCTTCAGGATACGACCGTTGCGCTTCTTGCCGTCGGCGCCGATAGCCACAACTGGAGTGTTCGGCTTGACGCGACCACGAGCGATACGGCCAACGCCGATAACACCCAGGAAGCTGTTGTAGTCCAGTGCGGAGATCTGCATCTGGAACGCGCCATCACGGTCAACAGCCGGGGCTGGTACGTTGTCGACGATCGACTGGTACAGCGGGGTCATGTCTTCAGCCATGTCGGTGTGGTCAAGACCAGCAATACCGTTCAGGGCCGAGGCGTAGACGACTTTGAAGTCCAGTTGTTCTTCGGTGGCACCCAGGTTGTCGAACAGGTCGAAGATCTGGTCCAGAACCCAGTCCGGACGCGCGCCTGGACGGTCAACCTTGTTGATGCACACGATCGGACGCAGGCCGGCTTCGAAAGCCTTCTTGGTCACGAAACGGGTTTGCGGCATAGGGCCGTCTTGAGCGTCAACCAGCAGCAGAACGGAGTCAACCATCGACATTACGCGCTCTACTTCGCCGCCGAAGTCGGCGTGGCCCGGGGTATCCACGATGTTGATGTGGTAGCCGTTCCAGTTGATGGCAGTGTTTTTTGCCAGGATGGTAATACCGCGCTCTTTTTCCTGGTCGTTGGAGTCCATCACGCGCTCGTCGTTGAGCTCGTTGCGCTCCAGGGTGCCGGATTGACGCAGGAGTTTGTCTACCAGGGTGGTTTTACCATGGTCAACGTGAGCAATGATGGCGATGTTACGTAGATTTTCGATCACTTGTGTATCTCGATCAGAGGATTCGGTGTGCTGACAGGTCGTGGCAGCGATTAACAGTAGAGTCAGGCCTTGCCGTTACAGCTTGACGGCAGAGTCGGGGGGCCGGTGACGCAGGCCACAGGCAAACAGCCCCGGGCTCTTAGCTCGGTCGATAAACGCGCACATTGGCATGCCCCTCACTGAGCAAATGGTGGGCATGCAGGCGACTCATCACGCCTTTGTCGCAATACAGCAGGTACTGACGGCTGTTATCCAGTTCCTTGAAACGCGCGTTCAGTGCGTAGAACGGCAGCGCTTGCACGTCGATGCCGGCGATTTCCAGCGGCTCATCTTCAGCGGCATCCGGGTGACGGATGTCGATGACGATCTGGCCGGCCAGGGCTTCGCTGACTTCTTCGATCTTCACATCCTGGCCCAATTCGTCGATTACGCGATCGATCGGGACCAGCTTGGCGTTCTCGAGCGCTCGCTCCAGAATCGCCATGTCGAATTCTTTCTCTTCATGCTCCACGCGGTGGCGCTTGGCGTGGGTCTTGGGGTTCACCGAAATGACCCCGCAGTACTCGGGCATGTGCTTGGCAAAGTCGGCAGTGCCGATTTCTTGCGCCAGGTCGATGATGTCCTGCTTGTGACTGGCGATCAGCGGGCGCAGCACCAGCTTCTCGGTCACGCAATCGATCAACGACAGGTTCGGCAGCGTCTGGCTCGACACCTGAGAGATCGCTTCACCGGTCACCAGCGCATCGATATGCAGGCGGTCGGCAATGCTCGACGCCGCGCGCAACATCATACGCTTCAATACTACGCCCATATGACCGTTATCGACTTTACCGAGAATTTCTCCCAGCACTTCCTCGAACGGTACGCTCACAAATAGCACGCGCTGGGAGCTGCCGTATTTCTTCCAGATAAAGTGCGCAACTTCCATCACGCCCAATTCGTGTGCACGCCCGCCCAGGTTAAAGAAGCAGAAGTGGCTCATCAGGCCGCGACGCATGATCTGGTAGGCCGCCACCGTGGAATCGAAACCACCGGACATGAGGACCAGGGTCTGTTCCAGGGCGCCCAGCGGGTAACCGCCGATGCTGTTGTGCTGGCTGTGGATCACAAACAACCGTTGGTCGCGAATTTCGATCCGGACTTCGATTTCCGGCGATTTCAGCGAAATTCCAGCAGCACCGCACTCGCGACGCAGCTTGCTGCCGACATATTTCTCGACGTCCATGGAGCTGAACGGATGTTTGCCGGCACGCTTGCAACGCACGGAAAAGATCTTGCCTTCAAGAGCGTTGCCGTAGTGCTGCTTGCACTTCTCGGTGATGTCGTCGAAGTCGCCCAGCGGGTACTCGTCCACCTGCAGGAAATGCGCGATGCCCGGCATGCAGCTCAGGCGCTCGGTCATGTCCTTCAGGGCTTTGGCGTCGGTGACACGTGTTTCCAGTTCGAGATTGTCCCACACGCCGTTCACCACCACAGCCGGGTCCAGGTCACGGAGCACGGCACGGATGTTCTTGGCCAATTGACGGATGAAACGCGTCCGTACCGGTCGGCTTTTAATGGTGATCTCGGGGAAGACTTTAACGATTAATTTCATGGAAACAGCGCGCGCCGGGCCTGCTGAAAAAGGGGGGCGCGGATTATAGCGGAAATCGCTCAAGGTTTAACCAGTTAATATGCATCGCGCTTGCAACGCACCAAAATGGGTCATTTATCCGAAATGACGCTACATTGCAGTGCGCTATTTATTCCGTTCCAGCGGATTGCACCGTTATAGGGGCCATTTTGAGGCAAAAAGGCCATGTTGGCGCACTGGCATGCAATTTGCTCTCTTGTGAGGCAGGTTGCCTTGGCGGAGTATCCGCGCCGGCATCACCCACATTCTAAGGGCTAACTCCACTACCCAGCCCGAAGCCACCCGGAGGACACCATGTCGAAGTCGGTTCAACTCATCAAAGATCATGACGTTAAATGGATTGATCTGCGCTTCACGGACACCAAAGGTACTCAGCACCACGTGACCATGCCGGCGCGTGATGCGCTGGATGATGCTTTCTTCGAAGAAGGCAAAATGTTCGACGGCTCCTCCATCGCCGGCTGGAAAGGCATCGAAGCCTCCGACATGATCCTGATGCCGGACGACAGCACTGCCGTTCTCGACCCGTTCACCGAAGACCCAACCCTGATCATCGTCTGCGACGTGATCGAGCCTTCGACCATGCAAGGCTACGACCGCGACCCACGTGCGATCGCCAAGCGTGCCGAGGAATACCTGAAGTCCACCGGTATCGGTGACACCGTATTCGTAGGCCCAGAGCCAGAATTCTTCATCTTTGATTCGGTCAAGTTCAAGTCCGACATCTCCGGCTCCATGTTCAAGATCTTCTCCGAACAAGGTTCGTGGATGTCCGACCAGGACGTGGAAGGCGGCAACAAAGGCCACCGTCCAGGTATCAAAGGCGGCTACTTCCCAGTTCCGCCGTTCGACCACGACCACGAAATCCGCACCTCCATGTGCAACGCCATGGAAGAAATGGGCCTGGTCATCGAAGTTCACCACCACGAAGTGGCAACTGCCGGCCAGAACGAAATCGGTGTGAAGTTCAACACCCTGGTAGCCAAGGCTGATGAAGTACAGACCCTGAAGTACTGCGTACACAACGTGGCGGATGCCTACGGCCGTACCGCTACCTTCATGCCTAAGCCGCTGTACGGCGACAACGGTTCGGGTATGCACGTTCACCTGTCCATCGCCAAAGAAGGCAAGAACACCTTCGCCGGCGAAGGTTATGCCGGCCTGTCCGACACTGCCCTGTACTTCATCGGCGGTATCATCAAGCACGGTAAGGCCCTGAACGGCTTCACCAACCCGTCGACCAACTCCTACAAGCGTCTGGTCCCAGGTTTCGAAGCGCCGGTAATGCTGGCCTACTCGGCTCGCAACCGTTCCGCATCGATCCGTATTCCTTACGTGTCCAGCCCACGCGCTCGTCGTATCGAAGCACGTTTCCCGGACCCGGCAGCCAACCCTTACCTGGCCTTCGCCGCACTGGTAATGGCTGGTCTGGACGGTATCCAGAACAAGATCCACCCTGGCGACGCCGCCGACAAGAACTTGTACGACCTGCCGCCTGAAGAGGCCAAAGAGATCCCACAAGTGTGCGGCAGCCTGAAAGAAGCCCTGGAAGAACTGGACAAGGGCCGTGCGTTCCTGACCAAAGGCGGCGTATTCAGCGACGACTTCATCGATGCCTACATCGAGCTGAAAAGCGAAGAAGAAATCAAAGTACGCACCTTCGTACACCCACTGGAATACGAGCTGTACTACAGCTGCTGATCCGGTAGCGCTGCTTAAAGTAGCGTGACGAAAAAGACCTCCTTCGGGAGGTCTTTTTTTGCCTGGGTTTTATTAAAAATGTAGGAAGGGGCTTGCTCCCGATGGCAGAGTGTCAGGCAGCACCTGTGCCAACAGACCCACCGCCATCGGGAGCAAGCCCCCTCCCACAAGGAGATCTGCGTTGAAACATAGACTTTTGTTCGCCCTGTTATTCGCCAGTGTCAGTGCAAGCGCCGCGCCACCCACGCTTGAGCCGCTGCTCAATAGCATCGCCGAACGTTTGGAGATCGCCGACCAGGTCGCCCTGAGCAAATGGGACAGCCACAAGCCGGTGGAAGACAAAAAGCGTGAACAAGAGGTGATCGCCAGTGTCGTCGCCCAGGCACCCACTTACAAACTGGACCCGGCCGCCGCCGAACAGTTTTTCTCCGCGCAGATCGAGGCAAACAAACTGGTGCAATACGCCCTGTTGTCCGACTGGCAATTCCAGGGCAAGGCGCCCGATAACCCGCGCCCGGACCTGGTGAAGCAAATCCGCCCGCAGTTGGACGAATTGCAAAAGCGCCTGCTGCAGCAATTGGCTGACTTCACCCCACAGCGCACCGACCCGCAGTGCCCACAGTGGCTGGCCACAGCCATACATGAACCGCTCAATGACTCCACCCGCCAACTCGCCATGATCCGCGCCACTGCCGAGTTGTGCAGCCACAAAGGCTGAGGCCTGCAAACCCAATCAAACAGGTGGGAGCTGGCCGCATCCTTCCAGACGATTCATCGTAAGTTCCTACTTCCTGAACAACCTTCACACAATCGCACTATATTGGTGCTATAGGCTGCACTCTCCCCATCTAACCAGCCCATTTTGGTTCGAATCTTCCCGAGCAAGCTGGCAGAACGCCACAGTTTCGCGCCTTAAACCCCTATTCCAAGGGTTTCGCGCTTCTTTTCGGAGCCTTGGTTTGGTTTTTGCATTTTCCTTGTATCAGCGCGAGCCTCAAGCCCGCGCCTTGCTCCAAAAGAGGTCCTGATGACCATCAGCGATGCACTGCACCGTTTGTTACTCGACAACCTGACCACCGCAACCATCCTGCTCAACGACGACCTGCGTCTTGAGTACATGAACCCGGCGGCGGAGATGCTCCTGGCCATCAGCGGCCAGCGTAGCCATGGGCAGTTCATCAGCGAATTGTTCACCGAGTCGGCCGAGGCCTTGAGCTCGTTGCGCCAGGCGGTGGAGCAGGCACACCCGTTCACCAAGCGCGAAGCGATGCTCACCGCCCTCACCGGCCAGACGTTGACGGTCGACTACGCCGTGACCCCGATCCTGAGCAACGGCGCCACCTTGCTGCTGCTGGAAGTACACCCCCGCGACCGCCTGCTGCGCATCACCAAGGAGGAAGCGCAGTTGTCCAAGCAAGAAACCAGCAAGATGCTGGTGCGCGGCCTGGCCCACGAGATCAAGAACCCGCTGGGCGGGATTCGCGGCGCGGCGCAACTGCTGGCCCGTGAGCTGCCGGACGAGAACCTCAAGGACTACACCAACGTCATCATCGAAGAAGCCGACCGCCTGCGTAACCTGGTGGATCGCATGCTCGGCTCCAACAAATTGCCGTCCTTGGCGATGACTAACGTGCACGAAGTGCTGGAGCGCGTCTGCCAGCTCGTGGAAGCCGAAAGCCAGGGCTGTATCACCCTGGTGCGCGACTACGACCCAAGCATCCCCGACGTGTTGATCGACCGCGAACAGATGATCCAGGCGGTGCTCAATATCGTGCGCAACGCCATGCAGGCCATCAGCAGCCAGAACGAGCTGCGCCTGGGCCGCATCAGCCTGCGCACCCGAGCCCTGCGTCAGTTCACCATCGGCCACGTGCGCCATCGCCTGGTGACCAAAGTCGAGATCATCGACAACGGCCCGGGCATTCCGGCGGAACTTCAGGAAACCATCTTCTTTCCCATGGTCAGCGGCCGCCCGGACGGTACCGGGTTGGGCTTGGCCATTACCCAGAACATCATCAGCCAGCACCAGGGTCTGATCGAATGTGAGAGCAATCCTGGCCACACCACCTTCTCGATCTTTCTGCCACTGGAACAAGGAGCCCCATCGACATGAGCCGTAGTGAAACTGTGTGGATCGTCGATGACGACCGTTCTATCCGCTGGGTCCTCGAGAAAGCCTTGCAACAGGAAGGCATGACCACCCAAAGCTTCGATAGCGCCGACGGCGTGATGAGCCGCCTCGCCCGCCAACAGCCAGACGTAATCATCTCCGACATCCGCATGCCTGGTGCCAGCGGCCTGGACTTGCTGGCGCGCATCCGAGAGCAGCACCCGCGCTTGCCGGTGATTATCATGACGGCACACTCCGACCTGGACAGCGCTGTCGCGTCCTACCAGGGCGGTGCCTTTGAATACCTGCCCAAGCCGTTCGACGTGGACGAAGCGGTGGCACTGGTCAAGCGCGCCAACCAGCACGCCCAGGAACAACAAAGCCAGGAAGCCCCACCGACCCTGACCCGCACCCCGGAAATCATCGGCGAAGCACCGGCGATGCAGGAAGTGTTTCGCGCCATCGGGCGTTTGAGCCATTCCAACATCACCGTGCTGATCAACGGCGAATCGGGCACCGGCAAAGAGTTGGTGGCTCACGCCCTGCACCGTCATAGTCCACGGGCAGCTTCGCCGTTCATCGCGCTGAACATGGCGGCGATTCCGAAGGACTTGATGGAGTCCGAGCTGTTCGGCCATGAGAAAGGTGCGTTTACCGGCGCGGCCAACCTGCGTCGCGGCCGCTTTGAACAAGCTGACGGCGGCACCCTGTTCCTCGACGAAATCGGCGACATGCCGGCCGATACTCAAACCCGCCTGCTGCGCGTACTGGCGGATGGTGAGTTCTATCGGGTGGGCGGTCACACACCCGTCAAGGTCGATGTGCGCATCATCGCGGCGACCCACCAGAACCTGGAAACCCTGGTACACGCGGGTAAATTCCGTGAAGACTTGTTCCACCGCCTGAACGTGATCCGCATCCACATCCCTCGTATGTCGGACCGCCGCGAAGACATCCCGACCCTCGCCCGCCACTTCCTCAGCCGCGCCGCCCAGGAGCTGGCGGTTGAACCGAAGCTGCTGAAAAGCGAGACCGAGGAATACCTGAAGAACCTGCCGTGGCCCGGCAACGTGCGTCAGCTGGAGAACACTTGCCGCTGGATCACCGTAATGGCGTCCGGGCGTGAAGTTCATATCAGCGACCTGCCGCCAGAGCTGTTGAGCCTGCCCCAGGATTCGGCACCCGTGACCAATTGGGAACAGGCACTGCGCCAGTGGGCCGACCAGGCTCTGGCGCGTGGCCAGTCGAACCTGCTGGACAGCGCCGTGCCGGCCTTCGAGCGGATCATGATCGAAACCGCTCTGAAACATACCGCCGGCCGCCGTCGCGACGCCGCCGTGTTGCTCGGCTGGGGCCGCAATACCTTGACGCGCAAGATCAAGGAATTGGGCATGAAGGTCGATGGTGGGGATGACGACGAGGGCGACGACGCCTGACTCTCAGATCCACTGAAGATCCAATGTGGGAGGGGGCTTGCCCCCGATGACGGTATATCAGCCAAAGATGTTGTGACTGACCTATTGCTATCGGGGGCAAGCCCCCTCCCACATTTGGATCTTCACAAGGTTCAAGACTGTGCACCGCTTCAATGCACCATGAACCGGCATCGGGCATGGATCCGACACCTGAAACCTATGCCTCACTGAAAAAATCTGAAAGCCAAAAATACCAAAGCCCCGTATTCCGGGGCTTTGCGCTTTCTGTAGAATTTTTTTGGCACAACTCGAGCACTCTGGCACGCGCCCTGCAATAACTCCTGTACTACCCAGTTTCGGGGACCTTGGTACAGGCAGGCCGAGAATCCCCTCTTTAACACCCGGGGTGCTTGATGCGGACAGCGTCGTGCCCCACACCCGTTTTGGGAGCCCTGGTACAGGCAGGCCGGGAACTCCCTCTTTTATTCCTCCCGGAGATGGATCTCCAACCGCCAGCGGCCATCGGCCTTCTCCCCTTTCCATTCCCCACGCAGCGGTCGAGCCGCCACCAGGTTCAGCAGCAAGCCACCGTCGGTCTTGCGCACGCGCCAGTTCACGTCCTTGTCATTGACCTTGAGTTGCCCGCCGGCGCCCTTGCCCTCGGCATCGAACAGCAACGCCACAGTGCCGTCGATATGCTCGCCGTGCAGCTTGGGTTCGCTGTTGAACCACACCACTACGCCATCTGCCTCTGTCTCCACTCGCTGCAGTTCGACGGGGTCAGGCGTGGTCAGGCGACCGATCATCAAGCCAATCATCAGGCCCACAATCGCCAAAGAGCCCATGACCCGTGGCAATAGCTTCGGCCTAGGGTCGTCTTCAGGGGTAGAATGCAGCGCATCTTTGCCTTCGGAGCCGTGCATGTTTCACGTCATCCTTTTTCAACCAGAAATTCCGCCGAATACCGGCAACGTTATCAGGCTGTGCGCCAACAGTGGCTGCCACCTGCATTTGATCGAGCCTCTGGGCTTCGACATGGACGATAAACGCCTGCGTCGCGCCGGGCTGGACTACCACGAGTACGCCACCCTCAAGCGTCACGCCGACTTGGCCAGTTGCCTGGAAAGCCTGGGCTACCCACGATTGTTCGCGTTCACCACCAAGGGCTCGCAACCGTTTCATGATGTCAGCTTTGCTGAAGGCGACGCCTTCCTGTTCGGCCCGGAGAGCCGGGGCCTGCCGGCCGATGTGCTTGACGCACTGCCCGACGGCCATCGCCTGCGTTTGCCGATGCGCGAGGGTTGCCGCAGCCTGAACCTGTCCAATACCGTGGCCGTCGCCGTCTACGAAGGCTGGCGCCAGCTCGGCTTTAAATAACACCGCAAAACAAATGTGGGAGAGGGCTTGTGTGGGAGCCGGGCTTGCCCGCGATGCAGACACCTCGGTTTATCAGAGATACCGAGGCGATGCTATCGCAGGCAAGCCAGCTCCCACACAAGCCCCCTCCCACATGGGGTCCTGCGTCGGGTTCGACTTATTGAACGGTCGACGAACCTTCCTGTTGCATGCGCTGCAGCTCTTGAGCGTACAGGGCATCGAAGTTCACTGGAGCCAGCATCAGCGCCGGGAACGAGCCACGGGTGACCAGGCTGTCCAGGGTCTCACGGGCATACGGGAACAGGATGTTCGGGCAGAAGGCGCCCAGGGTGTGGCTCATGGACGCTTCGTCCAGGCCCTGGATCAGGAAGATACCGGCCTGTTGCACTTCAGCGATGAAGGCCACTTCTTCGCCATTCTTGACGGTCACCGACAGGGTCAGCACCACTTCGTGGAAGTCGCCTTCCAGGGCTTTCTGACGGGTGTTCAGGTCCAGCGCAACACTTGGGGTCCATTCCTGACGGAAGATGGCCGGGCTTTTCGGCGCTTCGAACGACAGGTCACGCACGTAGATCCGCTGCAGCGAGAATTGTGGGCCTTGGGCTTCTGCTGCTTCGGTGTTCTGTTGGTCAGTCATCGCAGATCCTTCTTGATCTTGGGGTCTTTTAGGGTTTAGGAGTCAGACGAGCAGCAGCGCATCGAGTTTACCGGCGCGCTCCAGGGCGAACAGGTCATCGCAACCACCGATATGCTTGGCGCCGATCCAGATCTGCGGCACGGACGTGCGTCCCGCCTTCTGGGCCATTTCGGCGCGCACCTGGGGTTTGCCGTCGACCTTGATCTCTTCGAAGGCAACGCCCTTTTTCTCCAGCAAGGCCTTGGCCCGCATGCAGTAAGGGCACCAATCGCTGGAATACACGACAACCTGGCTCATATCACTTCACCAGCGGCAGGTTATCGGCCTTCCAGCTGCCGATACCACCGGACAGTTTGGCGGCGGTGAAACCAGCCTTGAGCATTTCGCGGGCGTGGGTGCCGGCGTGCTGGCCTTGGGCATCGACCAGGATGATGGTCTTGGCCTTGTATTTTTCCAGCTCGGCCAAGCGTGCGATCAGCTTGTCCTGTGGAATGTTCAGGGCGCCAACGATGTGGCCGCCGGCAAATTCCTTGGCCGGGCGAATATCCACGACAACGGCTTCATCCTTGTTGACCAGTGCGGTCAGCTCCGACGTGCTCAGGCTGCGGCCACCGCGGCTCATTTCATGAGCGATCAGCAGCGCCAGCAGGATGACGAAGGCACCCGCGAGCAGGTAGTGGGCAGTGGCAAATGCAATCAGGTGATCAACCATCAAGGAGGTTCCAGGGCGTTAAAATGGCGGTAAGTATACACAGCCGCCAGGGGGGGCCAACCCCCGTAAAGCGGTGACGTAGTGGGAACTTCGCTTTAAACTGCCACTCCCTTTTCAATTGTCTTCCTTTATTAGCGCCGCGAGAGGATCTATGACTACTACGCCTAAACCTTTGGTCCTGATAATTCTCGATGGCTTCGGACACAGTGAAAGCCACCACGACAACGCCGTGTACTCGGCGAACAAGCCTGTGCTCGACCGCCTGACCGCCACCGTGCCCAATGGCCTGATCTCCGGCTCCGGCATGGACGTGGGCCTGCCGGACGGCCAGATGGGCAACTCGGAAGTCGGTCACATGAACCTCGGCGCCGGACGAGTGGTATACCAAGACTTCACACGTGTGACCAAAGCGATCCGCGACGGCGAGTTCTTCGAGAACCCGACCATCTGCGCGGCGGTGGATAAAGCAGTGGCCGCCGGCAAGGCGGTGCACTTCATGGGCCTGCTGTCCGACGGTGGTGTCCACAGCCACCAGGATCACCTGGTCGCCATGGCCGAACTGGCCTTCAAGCGCGGCGCCGACAAGATCTACCTGCACGCCTTCCTCGACGGCCGCGATACGCCTCCGAAAAGTGCGCAGTCGTCCATCGAACTGCTGGACGCCACGTTCGCCGCCCTCGGCAAGGGCCGTATCGCCAGCCTGGTGGGTCGTTACTTCGCCATGGACCGCGACAATCGCTGGGACCGCGTATCCCAGGCCTACAACCTGATCGTCAACGGTCAGGCCGAATTCAACGCCGCCTCCGCTCAGGAAGGCTTGCAAGCTGCCTACGAGCGCGGCGAGAGCGATGAATTCGTCAAAGCCACCACCATCGGCGAGCCGGTGAAAGTGGAAGATGGCGACGCAGTCGTGTTCATGAACTTCCGTGCCGACCGCGCCCGCGAACTGAGCCACGTGTTCGTCGACGACGGCTTCAAGGACTTCGAGCGCTCGCGCCAGCCGAAAGTCGAGTTCGTGATGTTGACCCAATACGCCGCCAACATCCCGGCCCCGTCGGCATTTGCCCCAGGCAGCCTGGAAAATGTGCTGGGCGACTACCTGGCGAAAAACGGCAAGACCCAGTTGCGCATCGCCGAAACCGAGAAATACGCCCACGTGACCTTCTTCTTCTCCGGCGGTCGTGAAGAACCGTTCCCAGGTGAAGAGCGCATCCTGATCCCGTCGCCGAAAGTCGCCACCTACGACCTGCAGCCAGAAATGAGCGCGCCGGAAGTCACCGACAAGATCGTCGACGCCATCGACAACCAGCGTTACGACGTGATCGTGGTCAACTACGCCAACGGCGATATGGTCGGCCACAGCGGCAACCTGGAAGCGGCGATCAAGGCCGTGGAATGCCTGGATAAGTGTGTTGGCCGCATCGTCGACGCCCTGGAGAAAGTCGGCGGCGAAGCGCTGATCACCGCCGACCACGGCAACTGCGAGCAGATGTCCGACGAATCCACCGGCCAGGCCCATACCGCCCACACCACCGAGCCGGTGCCGTTCATCTATGTCGGCAAGCGCGACCTGAAAGTCCGTGAAGGCGGCGTACTGGCGGATGTGGCGCCGACCATGTTGAAGCTGATGGGTCTGGAGAAGCCAAAGGAGATGACCGGGACCTCAATCCTGGTTTGATTCTCAGCGTCACGGAGAAACCAATGTGGGAGGGGGCTTGCCCCCGATAGCGAAATGTCAGTCGACATCTATTTGACTGACCCACCGCCATCGGGGGCAAGCCCCCTCCCACATTGGATCTTCGGTGTTTGGTAGATGTCTTTTTGCCATACTGCCGCCACTCGGCACCTATCTTGCCTTCTAGCCCGAATTGGGCGTTTTTTTTGCCGCGCTTGGCGGGCATACTAGGCCGTCCTTTTCCCTGGTGTCGCCCGCCTCTATGCTTCGCGCCTTGATTCCCCTCGCTCTTGTCTGCCTGCTCCAACCGGCCTTTGCCGACGAGCGCGCACAAACCCAACAACAGTTGGACGCTACGCGTCAGGACATTACCGAGCTGAAAAAACTGCTCGGCAAGCTCCAGGAAGAAAAGTCCGGCGTGCAGAAAGACCTGCGCGGCACGGAAACCGAGATGGGCAAGCTGGAGAAGCAGGTCCAGGAGCTACAAAAAGAACTAAAGAAGAGCGAGTCGGAACTGGAGCGACTCGACGCTGAGAAAAAAAAACTCCAGAGCGCACGCGTTGAGCAACAGCGCCTGATCGCGATCCAGGCCCGCGCCGCCTACCAGAGCGGCCGCCAGGAATACCTCAAGCTGCTACTCAACCAGCAGAACCCTGAGAAGTTCGCGCGCACCCTCACCTATTACGACTACCTGAGCAAGGCACGCCTGGCGCAACTGAAGGGGTTTAACGAAACCCTGCGCCAATTGGCCAATGTGGAACAGGAAATCGCCGACCAGCAGTCACAGCTGCTCGACCAGAAAAGTGCCCTAGACACCCAGCGCGACCAACTGGACAAGGTCCGCAAGGAACGCCAACTGGCCCTGGCCAAGCTCAATAACGATGTCAAAGCCCGCGATGCCAAGCTCCAGGCCCGCGAGCAGGACCAGGCCGACCTGGCCAAAGTGCTCAAGACCATCGAAGAAACCCTGGCCCGCCAGGCACGCGAGGCTGAAGAAGCGCGGCAAAAAGCGCTGATCGCCCAGCAGGAAGCGGAAAAAAAGCGCAAGCGTGAGGCCGAGCTGGCCGCCACCACCGATGCACCAGCACCGCGTAAACCGGCGCATTCAGCCCCAGGCCCGCTGGTTTCAAGCGCCGGCGAGAACTTCGGTGGCCCTTTTGCGTCAGCCCGCGGCAAACTTCCATGGCCGGTTGATGGTCGACTGCTGGCACGCTTTGGGGAAACCCGCGGCGATGACACACGCGCCAAATGGGATGGCGTGATGATCAGCGCCTCTGCCGGCAGCCAGGTCCACGCCGTCCACGGTGGCCGTGTGGTGTTCGCCGATTGGCTGCGCGGTGCCGGTTTGTTGGTGATTCTTGACCACGGTAATGGCTATTTGAGCCTTTACGGCCACAATCAGACTTTACTCAAGTCGGCAGGTGATGTTGTAAAAGCCGGTGAATCCATCTCCACTGTCGGGAACAGTGGTGGCCAGGACACCCCGGCGCTGTACTTCGCTATTCGTCAGCAGGGTCGCCCGAGCGATCCTGCACAATGGTGCCGTTCCCAAGGATAGGGCCGCATCTACATTAGGAGTTCGTTCGACATGCTGCATTTGTCCCGCCTCACTTCGCTGGCCCTGACGATCGCCCTGGTGATCGGCGCGCCTCTGGCTTTTGCCGACCAGGCCGCTGCCGCTGCACCCGCCGCCACGACCGCGACCTCTGCCGCAACCACTAAGGCACCGTTGCCGCTGGACGAGCTGCGCACCTTTGCCGAGGTCATGGACCGGATCAAGGCAGCCTATGTCGAACCTGTAGACGACAAGACCCTGCTGGAAAATGCCATCAAAGGCATGCTCAGCAACCTCGACCCGCACTCCGCCTACCTCGGCCCGGAAGATTTCGCCGAGCTGCAGGAAAGCACCAGCGGTGAGTTCGGTGGCCTGGGCATCGAAGTGGGCTCCGAAGATGGCCAGATCAAAGTGGTCTCGCCGATCGACGACACCCCAGCGTCCAAGGCCGGTATCCAGGCTGGCGACCTGATCGTGAAGATCAACGGCCAGCCGACCCGTGGCCAGACCATGACCGAAGCCGTCGACAAGATGCGCGGCAAGCTCGGCCAGAAAATCACCCTGACCCTGGTGCGCGACGGCGGTGCTCCGTTTGACGTGACCCTGGCCCGCGCCACCATCACGGTCAAGAGCGTGAAGAGCCAACTGCTGGAGTCGGGCTACGGCTACATTCGTATCACCCAGTTCCAGGTCAAGACCGGCGACGAAGTGGCCAAGGCCCTGGCCAAGCTACGCAAAGACAACGGCAAGAAACTCAACGGCATTGTGCTCGACCTGCGCAACAACCCAGGCGGCGTGCTGCAGGCGGCGGTGGAAGTGGTCGACCACTTCATCACCAAGGGCCTGATCGTCTACACCAAAGGCCGTATCGCCAACTCCGAGTTGCGCTTCTCGGCCACCGGCCATGACCTGAGCGAAGGCGTGCCACTGGCGGTGTTGATCAACGGCGGCAGCGCCTCGGCGTCGGAAATCGTCGCCGGCGCCCTGCAGGACCAGAAGCGCGGCGTGCTGATGGGCACCACCAGTTTCGGTAAGGGTTCGGTGCAAACCGTGCTGCCACTGAACAACGAGCGTGCGCTGAAGATCACCACGGCGCTGTACTACACGCCTAATGGCCGCTCGATCCAGGCCCAAGGCATCGTGCCGGACATCGAAGTTCGCCGGGCCAAGATCACCAATGAGACCGACGGCGAGTTCTACAAGGAAGCCGACCTGCAGGGTCACCTGGGCAATGGCAACGGCGGCGCCGACCAGCCTACCGGCAGCAGCACGAAAGCCAAGCCGATGCCGCAGGATGATGACTACCAACTCGCCCAGGCGCTGAGCCTGCTCAAGGGCCTGAGCATCACCCGCAGCCGTTGATATGCGTCTTGCCCTGATCATCGCTGCGCTGTTCAGCCTGGCCGGAGTCGCCCACGCGGCCCCGGCCGGCGAGCCGCACAAAGCCTACCTGACTCTGATCATCGACGACCTCGGGCAAAACCTGCCCCGGGATCGTCGCGTGCTGGCCCTGCCCGGGCCGGTGACCACCGCGATCATGCCCGACACGCCCCACGCCGCCGAATTCGCCCGCGAAGCGCATAAGGCTGGCAAGATCGTGATCCTACACATGCCCATGGACCCGGCCACCGGTCCATTCGCCTGGCACCCCGAGTTACCCATCGAAGAGCTCGGCAAGCGCTTGGACGCCGCGTTCAAGGCCGTGCCCTACACCGCCGGCATCAATAACCACATGGGCAGCCGCATGACCGCCCAACCCGCCGCAATGGCGTGGTTGATGGCCGAATTGCAACGACGCAACAAATTCTTTGTCGACAGCCGTACGAGCGCACAAACCGTCGCTGCCGCCGAAGCGCAGAAGATCGGCCTGGCGCATGTCTCACGGGATGTGTTCCTCGATGACGAACGCACCGAGGCGGCGATTACCACGCAGTTGCAAACCGCGATCAAGCTGGCCCATAAACAAGGTTCGGTGGTGATGATCGGCCACCCTTACCCACAGACCCTGGCTGTGCTTGAGCGTGAGTTGCCCAGGCTTAAGGCCCAGGGCGTCGACTGGATTGATATCAAGTTGATGATCAGCGTGCGCGGCAACCAGGCCATGGCCGGGCATGGCAAGAACGGTCTGTACCGTTAAAGGTGGGAGCGAGCTTGCTCGCGAATACGGTGTATCAGTCGACATATTCGTTAACTGACACACCGTATTCGCGAGCAAGCCCGCTCCCACATTTTGACCGTGTTTATCCCGCGGATTGCCGTGCTGCAGTACACCCTGTGAGAGTTGCCAGCTACAGGTAACGTGCCATGATTTCGTCGATGGCCCCATCCTTGCGCAACTGGTCCAGCGCAGCCTGAAGCTTGGCGACCAGTTCATCCGGTACGTTCTTGTTCAACGCCAAATAGAGCTGAGCACTGTTGAAACGCAGCACGGTCTTGAGCCCGGTCACGCCGACCTGTCGCGCCAGATAACGCCCGGCAGGATCGCCGGTGGCCCAGAGGTCGATCTGGCCATTCATGAGCTTCTGCGCATTGTCCTGGTCGCGTAAAACCACCACCGGATTGAGGCCCTGCTTTTCAAGGCTCTCGGCAATGGCGTCACCCTTGTAGGCGCCAATCTTGTAACCGCGCGCGTGCTCCAGATCGTCGAGTTCGATCTTGCTGTCAGCCTTAGCCAGCATCACCCAATCATCCGGGCCAATGGGGCCGACCCATTTGAACAGGGCTTCACGGTCCGGCAGGCGTGCCATCACGAATACGCCATAACCAGGTTTCTCCAGGGCAAGCTTGTAGATTCGCTCCCAGGGGAAACGCAAGGTGAGGTTGTAGGAAATGCCAGCGCGCTTGAAGGTTTCGCGCACGATGTCCACGGCGATACCTTCGACGTTCTCGTCCTTGGCGAAGTTCTTGCCGTTTTTCGCCATGTTGTAGGGCGGGAAGTTTTCCGTCAGCAACACCAGGGAGGCGTCGGACGGCGCTTCGGCATTCGCCGAGCCGACCAGCAGTAGGGAAGAACTGGCGAAGGCGAGCAGCAGCAGCTGTTTGAACATGAAGGTTACCGGAATCCATGGCAAGCGCAGAGAGTGCCTCTGGCCTGCCATGGTGTCCAGCAGCGTTTAGCGAACGACGATACCGCGCGCCGCCATGTACGCCTTGGCCTCGGGAACGGTGTATTCGCCAAAATGGAAAATACTCGCCGCCAGCACCGCACTGGCGTGGCCTTCGAGCACGCCGTCGGCCAGGTGCTGCAGGTTGCCGACACCGCCGGAGGCGATGACCGGGATGCCCAGCGCATCGCTGATGGCACGGGTGACGCCCAGGTCGAAGCCGTTTTTCATGCCGTCCTGGTCCATGCTGGTCAGCAGGATTTCCCCGGCGCCCAGGCCTTCCATCTTCATCGCCCACTCCACCGCATCCAAGCCGGTCGGCTTGCGCCCGCCATGGGTGAAGATCTCCCAGCGCGGGGTTTCGCCCGGGCCGGAGACTTTCTTGGCATCGATGGCAACGACGATGCATTGCGAGCCGAAGTGCTGCGCAGCTTCGCCGACGAACTCCGGGTTGAACACGGCCGCGGTGTTGATCGAGACCTTGTCCGCGCCCGCATTGAGCAGGTTGCGGATGTCTTGCACGGTGCGCACGCCACCGCCCACGGTCAGCGGGATGAAGACCTGGCTGGCCATGCGCTCGACGGTATGCAGCGTGGTGTCGCGACCGTCGACGCTGGCGGTGATGTCGAGAAAGGTAATCTCGTCGGCACCTTGCTCATCGTAGCGACGGGCGATTTCCACCGGGTCGCCGGCGTCACGGATGTTCTCGAACTTGACGCCCTTGACCACGCGACCGTTGTCGACGTCCAGGCAAGGGATGATGCGTTTGGCCAGCGCCATGGTCAGTCCTCAGCCGTTGTAGGCATCGCAGTAAGCCTGGGCTTCGGCGACGTCCAGGGTACCTTCGTAGATCGCACGGCCGGTGATGGCGCCGATGATGCCGGGGGCCTTGGCGTCCAGCAGCGACTTGATGTCGCCCAGGTTGTGGATGCCGCCGGAGGCGATCACTGGGATTTTGGTCGCGGCGGCCAGCGCAGCGGTGAACGGAACGTTGCAGCCCTGCATCATGCCGTCTTTGGCGATGTCGGTATAAACGATGGCGGACACACCGTCGGCTTCGAACTGCTTGGCCAGGTCGATCACCTGCACGGTGCTGATCTCAGCCCAGCCGTCGGTGGCGACGAAACCGTCTTTAGCGTCCAGGCCAACGATAACCTTGCCAGGAAACGCGCGACAGGCTTCGGCGACGAACGCCGGGTCTTTCACAGCCTTGGTGCCGATGATCACGTAGCTCACGCCGGCCTTGACGTAGTGTTCGATGGTTTCCAGGGAACGGATACCGCCGCCGATCTGGATCGGCAGGTTCGGGTAACGCTTGGCAATCGCGGTAACCACTTCGCCATTGACTGGCTGGCCTTCGAAAGCACCGTTCAGGTCCACCAGATGCAGGCGACGGCAACCCCCTTCCACCCATTTGGCGGCCATGCTCACCGGGTCATCGGAGAACACAGTGGAGTCTTCCATGCGGCCTTGGCGCAGGCGTACGCAGGCACCGTCCTTGAGATCGATAGCGGGGATAATCAGCATCTGGCAAACCTTATTCGATATTCAGCAATGCTTGGGAAGTCAGGGCTTCTCAAGCGACCACAGGTCGCTTTCGATGCTTTCGAACCTTTCTTTAAGGAGCGTCTGCGCGTCGAAAACCGCCCGGTTGTAATAGTGCGGCGCTACTTCGGTGGTGAACAACTCAAGAATCTCGGCGACCTCGAACGAGCCCAGCTTGAGCTCGAAGCGATCTTCCATGAAGACCTTGATCTTGTGAGTGGCCTCACGCTCCTGCTCGGGCGTGAGGTTCAAGATCGGCGGCTTCGGTTTCTTGGCCATTTACCAGCGACCATCCCACGCGGCGAAGTTCTGCAGCAATTGCAGGCCATGGGTGTGGCTCTTCTCCGGGTGGAACTGCACGGCAAAGCGCGAGCCGTCGGCCAGCGCTGCGGCGAAGTCGACGCCGTAATGCCCGCCACCCACCACCTGGCGCGGGTTACCGGCGGCGATGTAGTAGCTGTGCACGAAATAGAAACGCGCCAGGTCTGGAATGTTGTGCCACAGCGGGTGATCCACCGTTTGACTGACTTCATTCCAGCCCATGTGCGGGACTTTCAGGTGGGCGCCGTCTTCGTGCAGGTCTTTGCCGAAGAACTTCACCTGGCCAGGAAACAGGCCGATGCAGTCGACGCCTTCATTCTCTTCACTGCGGTCGAGCAAGGCTTGCATGCCCACGCAGATGCCGAGGAACGGGCGGTCCTGGCTGACTTCGCGCACCAGGCTGTCGAAGCCCAGGCGACGGATCTCGGCCATGCAATCGCGGATCGCACCGACGCCAGGGAACACCACCCGGTCAGCTTCGCGAATCACGTTGGCATCGCTGGTGATCAGCACCTTGCCGGCACCTACGTGTTCGAGGGCCTTGGCCACCGAGTGCAGGTTACCCATGCCGTAATCGATAACCGCGACCGTCTGCATTACAAGACGCCCTTGGTCGAGGGCATTTGCCCGGCCATGCGGTCATCCAGCTCCACGGCCATGCGCAGCGCGCGGCCGAAAGCCTTGAACACGGTTTCGATCTGGTGGTGGGTGTTGGTGCCGCGCAGGTTGTCGATGTGCAGACTGACCAGTGCGTGGTTGACGAAGCCCTGGAAGAATTCCTGGAACAGGTCGACATCGAAGCCGCCCACGGTGGCGCGGGTGTAGGGCACGTGCATCTGCAGGCCTGGGCGGCCAGAGAAGTCGATGACCACGCGCGACAGCGCTTCGTCCAGCGGGACATAGGCGTGACCGTAGCGACGGATGCCTTTTTTGTCGCCGATGGCCTTGGCAAACGCCTGGCCGAGGGTGATACCGACATCCTCCACAGTGTGGTGGTCGTCGATATGCAGGTCGCCCTTGCTGACGATATCCAGGTCGATCAGCCCATGACGGGCGATCTGGTCCAGCATGTGCTCAAGAAAAGGTACACCGATATCAAATCGGGCCTTTCCGGTGCCATCCAGGTTGATCGAGGCTTTGATCTGGGTTTCCAGAGTGTCGCGCTCGACGGACGCCTTACGTTCGGCCATCACCAGCTCCGCAAAATCATTGGGCGAAAAAGGCAGCCATTATAGGGGCGCGGGCGCTAAACAGAAACATCGAAGGGGATAAGACTGACGAGTTGAAGAGAGGAATGTCGGGGATAGACATGTGCATACATGTGAGAACCAGCTTTTGTGGGAGCTGGCTTGCCTGCGATGCGGACACCCCGGTTTTTCAGTTTCTCCGAGGTGATCCCATCGCGGGCAAGCCCGGCTCCCACAGGAACCGTGCCCACAAAGGTTTGCGGTGTTAGTGGAACAGTACCGCCGTCTTCTGCAGGGTCACCCACACACCCCACGCCAACGGAATACCCACCACCAACCAGGCGGCGATGGCCAATGGCACGGTGCCGGAAGCCGCTTTCCACTCCAGGGAAGTGGTGGCGTCCGAGCCCTTGTCATGGCCCAGCGCCTGTTCGGCGGCCAGTTCGGCGTCGGTCATGAAGTACTTGTCGGCCACCGGGCGTACCAGCATGTTGCAGATGAAGCCCAGCACCAACAGGCCCGCAAGGATGTACAAGGTGATGTCGTAGGCCGCAGCACGCTCAACGCCGATGCTCAACTGATACTCACGCAGGTAGTTCACCAGTACCGGACCCAACACGCCCGCAGCTGCCCACGCGGTCAGCAGGCGACCGTGGATCGCACCGACCATCTGGGTGCCGAACAGGTCGGCCAGGTAGGCCGGAACCGTGGCAAAACCACCGCCGTACATCGACAGGATGATGCAGAACGCCGCCACGAATAGCGCCACGTTGCCCAGGTGCCCCAGGTTCGGGATCAGCGCGTACAGGGCAAAGCCCAGGGCGAAAAACACGAAGTAGGTGTTTTTACGGCCCAGGTAGTCGGAGAACGACGCCCAGAAGAACCGGCCACCAATGTTGAACAGGCTCAACAGACCGGTGAAGCCCGCGGCGATGGCCGCGATGGAGGCCAGTTGGCCCGCATCCAGTTGACCGAACGGCACGTCGACGCCCAGCAACTTGCCACCAAATACTTCCTGCAGCAGGGGCGAAGCCATGCCGAGGATGCCAATACCGGCGGACACGTTCAGGCACAGCACCAGCCATACCAAGCGGAATTGCGGAGTTTTCCAGGCCACGTTCACATGCACGTGACGGTGGGTGATCATCGCATTGCTGGCTTTTTTTGCCGGCGCGGTCCAGCCCTCAGGCTTCCAGCCGGTCGGCGGAACACGGTAGGACAAGGCGCCACCGATCATGAACACGAAGTAGATCGCAGCCATCACCAAGAAGCTTTGCCATACGCCCACGCTGGTCGGCGACGCGAAGTGGCCCATCAGCGCTGCGGCCAGGGGTGCACCCACCATCGCGCCACCGCCGAAGCCCATGATTGCCATTCCGGTCGCCATACCACGCTTGTCCGGGAACCACTTGATCAGGGTCGACACGGGCGAGATATAGCCCAGGCCCAGGCCGATACCGCCAATGACCCCGGAGCCGATCCACATCAGCCAGATCTGGTGGGTGTAGATACCCAACGCCGAGATCAACAGCCCGCCGCACCAGCACAACGCCGATACAACGCCCGCCTTGCGTGGCCCGGCATGTTCCAGCCAGCCGCCCCAGATCGCCGCCGAGCACCCCAGGAAGATGAAGAACAGGGTGTAGATCCAGCCCAGCATGGAGATGGGCCAGTCGCATTGGGACGAGAAGACTTGGGCGATAAAGCTCATGTCCGGCGCGCAGGCGACGGGTGCGGTGATGCCCAGCGCTTTGGACAGCGGCAACCAGAACACCGAAAAGCCGTAGGCCATGCCGATGCACAAGTGGATGGCCAGGGCGGCCGGTGGAACCAGCCAGCGGTTGAACCCGGGCTTGGCGATGATGCGCTCCTTGGACAGGAACGCAGGCTGTGCGGCAATACTACCGGCCGCAGTGCTAGTGCTCATTGGTGTTTCCCCCAGTTATTAGTATGTGTCCGCCAGACGCTCTCTCCCTCGACCTTGCACGCAAAGCGTTGGCCGTTGTTGTTGAGTAAAGCTCCGTTTAAACGCGACGCTATGTCGCAGACGACAGACGAACCCGCGCAGATTAGCACCTGCTGATGACAGAAAAACCAAACTGACATCACCTTTTTCGCGATAGCTGTATTGTTTGGCGCCAAAATCCCGTTTCTGGCTGGCTAGATACAATGTAACGATCCGTGAACTGACGGGAGGCTGCGGGCGTTATACTCTTCGGCTAAATTTTGAATTCGACATACAAGGACTCGCCCATGAAAGCGTTCGGCAAAATCCTGGGTCTGGTACTTCTCGGGCTGTTGCTGATCATTGTGGCCCTGGGCTTTGCCCTGACCCACCTCTTCGATCCCAACGACTACAAAGACGAGATTCGCCAGATAGCCCGCGACAAGGCCCACATCGAGCTGACGCTCAATGGCGACATCGGCTGGAGCCTGTTCCCCTGGCTGGGCCTGGAGCTGCACGAAGCCAGCGTCGCCACCCTGACCAATCCGACCAAGCCATTCGCCGACCTGCAGATGCTCGGCCTGTCAGTACGCGTATTGCCGCTGTTGCGCCGCGAAGTGCAGATGAGCGACGTGCGTGTCGAAGGCCTCAACCTGCGCCTGAACCGCGACAAGCAAGGTCACGGTGACTGGGAAGACATCGGCAAGAACGTGCCAGTGGCGGGTGCCGAGGCTCCCGCTCCCGCACCTGTGGAAAAGCCTGTCGAGCCAGAACCCGAGAAACCGTCAAAACCGATCCGCCTGGATATCGACAGCCTGACGATCAACAACGCCCGCGTCGAATACAACGACGAGCAGACCGGCAAGCAGTTCAGCGCCGAAAGCATCCAATTGAGCGCCGGCGCCGTACACGAAGGCGCCAGCATTCCGCTGAAACTCACCGCATTCCTGGGCACCAACCAACCCCTGATGCGCGTCAAGACCGAACTCAACGGCAACCTGCGCATCCAGAACGCCCTCAAGCGCTATCAGCTCGAAGACATGCGACTGAGCGGCGAAGCCACCGGCGAGCCATTGCAGGGCAAGACCGTGACCTACTCCACCCAGGGTCAAGTGCTAGTGGACCTTGCTGCCAATATCGCCGAGTGGACCAACCTGAAGTTGTCCGCCAACCAACTGCGAGCCTTGGGTGAACTGAAGGTCAACGACCTGAACAAAACTCCGCAGCTCAGCGGCGCCCTCTCCATCGCCCAGTTTGACCTGGCCAAGTTTCTAGAAAGCGTCGGTCACCCGTTGCCGGCCATGACCGAAGGCAGCCTGAGCAAGGTCGAGCTGGTCAGCCGCCTCAAAGGCACGCCTACCAGCGTGGCCCTGGAAGATCTGAACCTCAAGCTCGATGGCAGCACCTTCACCGGCCGCGTCGCCGTGGATGACTTCGCCAAACAATCCCTGCGCGTTCAGCTCAAGGGCGACACCTTCAACGCCGACAACTACCTGCCGGCCAAATCCGAGTCCGCCAAAGGTGTAGCCGCTGCCCGCCAGGCCGAAGTGCAGAACAGCGAAGCGGGCGCCATGGCGGCCGGCGGCAATACACCGCTGCCGGAAGCCCCAACCAAAGGTGCGTGGAGCACTGACAAGCTGCTGCCGCTGACCCGCCTGCGTACCCTTGACGTAGATGCCGACCTGGCCTTCGGCCAACTGACCCTGAGCAAGCTGCCGATCCAGAATGCTGCGCTCAAAGCGTCCGGCCTCGACGGTCAGCTCAAGCTCGACAGCCTGAGCGGCGGCCTCTACAACGGCACATTCCAGGCCAACGGCACACTCGATGTACGCCAGGACATCCCGGTCGTGGCGCTGCAAACCCACATCAAGCAAGTGCCGGTTGAACGCATCCTGCAGGCCCAGGGGCAAAACCCGCCGGTCAAAGGCCAGATCACACTCGACAGCAACTTGACAGGCCGCGGCAACAGCCAAAAGGCGCTGATCGACAGCCTCAACGGCACCGCCAGCTTCGTGATCAACAACGGCATGCTGCTCAACGCCAACCTTGAACAGCAACTGTGTACCGGCATCGCCCTGCTCAACCGCAAGACCTTGAGCAGCACACCACAAGGCAAGGACACGCCATTCCAGGAACTGCGCGGCAACCTGACCTTCCGTAATGGTGTGGCCAGCAACCCTGACCTGAAAGTGCGGATTCCAGGGCTGACCGTCAACGGTAACGGCGACGTCGACCTGCGCGTGCTGGGCATGGACTACCGTGTCGGCATCATCGTCGAAGGCGATAAGCGCGACGTGCCGGACCCGGCCTGCCAGGTCGGCGCCAATTTCCAGGGCATCGAAGTGCCGCTGCGCTGCCGTGGCCCGCTGGAGCTGGGCGCCAAGGCATGCCGGCTGGACAAGGATGGCTTGACCCAAGTAGCCCTCAAGGCAGCCGGCAACAAGCTCAGCGACAAGCTTGAAGAGAAGCTCGACAAGGTCAACCCGCAGTTGAAAGACGCCCTCAAAGGCCTGTTCAAGCGATGAAAAACGAGCAATTTTCAACGGCGGTGCTCGACTGGTACGACCGCCACGGTCGCCACGACCTGCCCTGGCAACAGGGCATCACGCCCTACCGGGTGTGGGTTTCGGAGATCATGCTGCAGCAGACCCAGGTCAGCACGGTGCTCAACTACTTCGACCGCTTCATGGCCTCGCTGCCAACGGTCGAAGCCCTGGCCGCCGCACCTGAAGACGAAGTACTGCACCTGTGGACGGGCCTGGGCTACTACACCCGCGCCCGCAACCTGCAGAAGACCGCCAAGATTGTCGTCGCCGAATACGCTGGCGAATTTCCCCGCGACGTCGAAAAACTCACTGAATTGCCCGGCATCGGCCTGTCAACTGCCGGCGCGATCGCCAGCCTGAGCATGGGCCTGCGCGCACCAATCCTCGACGGCAACGTCAAACGCGTGCTGGCGCGCTTTACCGCGCAAGAAGGCTACCCAGGCGAACCCAAGGTGGCCAAGCAGCTGTGGGCCACCGCAGAGCGCTTCACGCCCCATGACCGGGTCAACGCCTATACCCAGGCGATGATGGACATGGGCGCCACGCTCTGCACCCGCAGCAAACCCAGCTGCCTGCTGTGCCCGTTGGAAAAAGGCTGCGAGGCCCACATGCTCGGCCTGGAGACGCGTTACCCGATCCCCAAGCCGCGCAAGACCATCCCGCAGAAACGCACGCTGATGCCGCTGCTGGCCAACGCCGAAGGCGCGATTCTGCTTTACCGCCGCCCGTCCACGGGCCTGTGGGGCGGATTGTGGAGTTTGCCGGAGTTGGATGACCTGGAAGACCTGGACCACCTCGCCAACCAGCACGCGCTGGCTCTGGGCAAGCAACAGGAACTGCCGGGACTGGTCCACACCTTCAGCCACTTCCAACTGGCCATCGAACCCTGGCTGGTACAGGTCGAGGAAACCGCCCATCACGTGGCCGAGGCTGACTGGCTCTGGTATAACCTCGCCACCCCGCCGCGCCTGGGCCTTGCCGCTCCGGTAAAAAAGCTGCTGAAGCGCGCGGCCGATGTATTGAACGCAGGAGAGTCGTCATGACCCGCACCATCATGTGCCGCAAGTACAAAGAAGAACTACCGGGCCTGGAACGCCCTCCATACCCAGGCGCCAAGGGCCAGGACATTTTCGACCACGTTTCCGCCAAAGCCTGGGGCGACTGGCTGAAACACCAGACCCTGCTGATCAACGAAAAACGCCTGAACATGATGAACGCCGAAGATCGTAAATACCTGGCAGGCGAGATGGACAAGTTCTTTTCCGGCGAAGATTACGCCAAGGCCGACGGCTACGTGCCGCCTGCTCAATAATTGATCAAAAACCGGGGTCTGCACGTAAGCGACGGTAATAATTAAATATTTTTTGAAAACTTGCTTGACGACCCCCTGAAAAACCCGTTTAATGCGCCCCGTTGCCCAGATAGCTCAGTCGGTAGAGCAGGGGATTGAAAATCCCCGTGTCGGCGGTTCGATTCCGTCTCTGGGCACCAAAATACCGAGAAACCCCAAGGAACAATGCGTTCCTTGGGGTTTTTTATTGCCTGCGATTTAATGGCTGCCGGGCCATTTCCGCCCAAGGCACTTTGACTGGACAATTGAGCGTTATTTTTCGCGCTGCTCAATCGTTCTGCTTTTACCCGATTCTCCGTTGTAAGGTTTATTTCATGCCCCGGTACTTGTTCTGCACGCTGTTACTACTGACCGCATTGCTCAGTGGATGCGCCACGCAATTGGACGTAATGATCAACGCAACACCTGACCCCGATTATCACTTTGATCGGCAGGCAACGGTGCTGGTGACCTCCACCGGCGGCAACGATGAAAACGCCCTGAACTCCCGCTACTACTTGCGCGACATGGTCAACGCCCTGAAGGACCAAGGCTTCCGAGAAGTGTTCACCGACGCCACGCTGCCCAAGCAGCACGCACCGATCAAAATGACCGTCACCCTCGATATCGACAGCCGGCAGGTGACTTACCGCTATACCGCTACCGAGTATGGCCAGGTGCCGACCAGCACCTCCACCCAGTGCAAGAAGAGCAAGAAAAAAGACGACCAGCTGACCTGCACCAGTACGCCGAACACCACCTATGGCCCCGTGGGCACTTCGGAGCGAACCGGCTACACCACCCTCACCACCTTCACGGCCACCGCCCGCGACGAAGTGAGCAAACGTGCGGTGTACCTGCTCCGAGCCTCGTCCTATAACGAGGATTGCCAGGCTGCCAAGGTCGAAGCCTTTCTGGCGGAGCAGGGTTTGCAGAACCTGAATTTCCAGGACCGCGTACGACGCGACTACACCGTCACGATGCCTGAGGGTTATCGCTGCAAGTGAGGTGCAGCCCGGCAGGCCCTGTACGCAAGGGCCTCCTACCTCAGCAGAAACACCATCAGCGGATTATCGTTCAACCGCCCCTCAAAGCTCGGCGTCAGCATCTCTACCGGCGTGCCCTTCAACAGCGCAGTCTCCTTGCGCGACACAATCACCCAGGATGGCCGAGGCAGCCCACTCAGTTTCTCCAGCTCATTGCGCCCCACAAACAGCGGCTGCTCGTCATGATCCAGGTTCATCATGTAGCGCACCGCCCAAGTGTCCCGGGCCAGATTGACGAAGACCAAAGGCCCCGGTTGCGACTCACGCAGCGTCTCCACCTGGCTGACAAACTTCTGGGTATCGAATTGCAGATCCTTGGCCGGTTCGATCACCACCACCAGCAGCAGCCATTGCGCCGCCAGGGCGATCACACTGAGCCACACCAACCGAAGCGCCCTGCTCCAGGCGATCAACGCCGCCACTTGCAGAATGACCAGAACACCGATCAGCAGCGGCAACGAAACATCCGGCCAGTAACCATGCTTCTGCCACGTATACCGGCAGACAAAGAGCACAACCACCCCCAGAGCCGGTAGCGCCACGACAAGCCCTTCATAGCAGCGACGCACGCCTACGAGCCAACCTTGAGCCTGGAGCAGCCCATAGGCAGCGACAGCAGCGAACATCGGCACCATTGGCAAGATGTAGTAAGCGCGCTTGAAGTGCGGCACCGACAAGCCAAGCAAAATCATCAAGCCACAAGCGCCGAGGCGCACCAGCAGCTGCACGCCCTCATCAGTCCACCGCTCAGACCACCGATGACGCAGTGCAATCAAGGTCGCCAGCGCCAATGGCACCACGGGGAAATAGCGGTACAAACTCAGCTGGAAGTAGAAATAGAACGGCTCGCCCGACTCATCGAGACGACCACCCACCTGCATCTTGAACACTTCGTCGGCAAAGGCATCGCCACCACTGATCCGCGCAAGCTTCATCAGCACCCACCAGCAGGCCGCGAGCAGCACCAGCCCAACAACGCCGTGGATCAGCACCTGCTTGACCCGCTCTCCTGGCCGACCCAGCGCCCAATACACGCACACCACCCCACAGACCTCGATCAACCCCAGCGGTCCGCGAATCGCGAAACCCAGGACGAACAGAGGGAAAACCGCCAACTGCCGCACCCGCGAGCCGAGGCGCTCACCGCTGTGCAGCAGGTAGAAACTGCCCACACACAACAACGCGACCATCTGGTCGAGGCACACCGAGCGGGACTTTTCCAACAACTGAGTCGTGAGCAGTGTCAGCAGCACTGTGAGCAGTGCCCAGGGGCGGCTGGCAGGTACCAGCAAGCGATAGATCAGGGCGACCACACCGGCCGAGGCGAGGGCCGTAGGCAGCACATTCGCCAAGTGGTTCGGCGCACCAAACAGCCGGGCAAATACAAAGCTGAAGAACGTCGCGGTCCCCGGGTAATCCGCATACGGCTGACCGTAAGTGGTAGGAAATAAGCTCGCGCCATGGCGAAACATTTCCTGCATGAACAGTGCCCAACGCCCGTCAAAACCTTGGGGCTGCTGATCCCAGATACCCAAGGTGAACAGCAGCAAAGCGATCAGAAAAATGCCCAGGGACTCCAGGCGAAAACGACTGCGGTAATCCATCGATTGTCCTTTCAGGTAGGGTGCGCTGACTTATGGTGCCGCAGCCCGCCCTGAATGACGCCTGAACAAACCTGAACATTCACGCTTTAGCGATTGGCCGGCCACACCCACAGCGGCACCAGGCGAATGTAGATCAGCTCACCAACCAACTCGACCAGCGTCTGCAGAATGACTGCCGTGGCAGCAATGCTCCGCACGTCTTCAGGCAGGGCCAATGCCAAGGGCAGCACCACCAGCGAGTTGCGAGTGGATGCGCTGAAGGTCACCGCACGCGCCGTCACGGCGGGCAACGCGAACAACCTCGCAGCGAATACCCCCACCAACGGCGCCAGCAGCAAGAAGCCCAGGTAGACCGGAATCACCAGCCACAGCTGGCCGATATCGCGCACCACCGCCGTGATCTGTGAGCCAATCACTACAAACAGCACCAACGCCATCGCCGGCACCGGCAGCCAGGCCCAGGCACTGTTCCAAACACTGATAATGCTGGAGCGACGCGCCAGGGACGTGGTCAGCACCGCCAGAATCATCGGTGCCACAATCAACCACAGGAACGCCTCGATGAACGGCCCCACCGCCACCACCCCATCGGACTGCGCGCCCAACATGAACCCCAGGTACATCGGCAGCAGCGCCAGCTGCAGCAACAACAGCACCGGCGTCGCCGCCAGCATCAAACGCGAATCGCCCTTGCCGATGTGCGTGAACACCACGACATAGTCGATACACGGCGTGAGCAGCACCAACAACGCCCCTATCAACAACGCGGGACGCTCCACCAGGCCACGGGTCAGAACCCATACCAACATGGGCACCAGGACGAAATTGGCCAGCAGCAAGGCCGAAAGGAAGCGTTTGTTGCTCAAACCTTGGCGCAAGTCCAGAAACGGAATTTGCAGGAACATCGCGTACATCAACACGGCGATGGCGGGCGTGACCAGCATGCCGAGGCCTTGGGCCGCCAAGGGCGCGAGCAAGCCGAAGGAAGCAGCCAGGAGGACGGCGGCGAAGTAGACCGGGATCTGGTTGTGTTCGAGAGTGTCGCGGGTCATGGGCCGACTCTGGTCAATCAAAAGATCGCCAGCGTAAGCAGCCCACGCAATAACGTCGAGCATCCCGGCACTTTCTGCACGCATGGCAGGTTAAATTTGGTAATTTCGGCTTCTTATAAAAAGCGCGCGAGCCTCCAAGCCCACCCCACAAGCGCAAGGATTGAGCTGACCGATGAACCTGCCGACCCGACCTGCCCCAGAAGCGTTTCGACAACCTGCAGCCGACGGCTACGTTATCGGCGGCTTCACCTGGCGCCACGTTCGAACTGACCTCGCACGCCCGGTCGTGATCATCAACGCCGCCACCTCCGTGCGCTGCCGCCACTACTCACGCTTCGCCGACTACCTGTTTGCCAATGGCTTCGACGTCATCACCTATGACTATCGCGGCATCGGTGAGTCCAGGAACGGCTCGCTGCGTGGCTTCAAGGCTTCCTGGTCAGATTGGGGCGTGCTGGATTTCGAGGCGATGTTACAGCGGGCCCAGCAGGCATTTCCCGGGCAACCCATCGATGTGGTCGCCCACAGTTTTGGGGGGTGTGCAGCCGGGCTGGGCGCGTCAGGCGCGGTGATTCGGCGGATCGTTACGGTGGGCGCACAGTTCGCCTACTGGCGCGACTATCACACGAGCGAACGTTGGCGGATGTTTGCCAAATGGCATGTGGTAATGCCTTTGATGACCGCGCTGTGCGGTTACTTCCCGGGCAAGCGACTGGGCTGGTTGGAGGATACGCCAGCGGGCGTGGTGCGGGACTGGGCCACACCAACGCCGCAGTACGATAAACGCCCCAGCGGGCGCAGCCTGGGTGAATTGCCATTCAGTCGCGTGAAGGCCCAGGTGCTGGCCATCAGCATCACTGACGACCCGTTTGGCACCGTGGCGGCCATCGAGCGGCTACTGGGTTATTTCAGCAGCAGTGAACGCACTCATTTGCGTATCGCCCCCGAAGATATCGGCGAAAAAGACGTCGGGCATTTCGCGTTTTTTCGCAGCGAGTACCAGGACCGACTGTGGCCCATCGCACTGGCGTGGCTGCAACAGGGCGCACTGGCAGACGGCACGCCTGGGCACCGGGTGACGGAACGCACGTAGATTCCCTTGGGATTTCATCCAACCTGCGCTTCAATACCCACCCCAGATCCTGAACCAAGGACGCAAGCCCATGGCTTCGCCAAACAAACAGCAAAAACGTGCCCACCGGGCAAAGGCCAAGGCCAAGCAAAACCGCACCCAGCGTACCGTCGCGACCAAGCCGGACGCGTTCGCCGGCGATGACAGCCGCATCGACCTTGAATCGGTGGATCTGACCGAGCTGTTTGTAGAGATGCGCACAGCAGGTGAAACCAGCCAGCAGGCGTTATGCGCGGCATTCCTGGCGCACCCGTTGCTGGCACTGGTGCTGGAGCAGGAAGGCGAAGAGGAAGCGACTGACTTTATCCTGGCGGCACTGATCGAGTATCGCCAGTGGGCCACGGACAGCGATGACGAAGCGGCTGCGCTGGCGTGGATCGAATCGCCAGAGTTCCAGGCCGATTACGTGGCGGCCTCACAGGCGCTCACCACCCCCCCAGATTGATACAAAACCAAATGTGGGAGGGGGCTTGCCCCCGATTGCGGACAGTCAGTTGATACTTCTTTAACTGAACCACCGCCATCGGGGGCAAGCCCCCTCCCACTTTTTTGTCCGTGCTCTATCAGTTCAGTACCGCAGCACCCACTCTCTGAGCCTTACGACGGCTCGCCACAATCAACCCCGCAGCCACCACCAGCAAGCTCAAAGTGGGCCACGGACAGTGATGACGAATCGCCAGAGTTCCAGGCCTATCACGTGGCGGCCTCCCAAGCACTCGCCAGCTCCCCGGACTGATACAAAACCAAATGTGGGAGGGGGCTTGCCCCCGATTGCGGACAGTCAGTTGGTACTTCTTTAACTGAACCACCGCCATCGGGGCAAGCCCCCTCCCACTTTTTTGTCCGCGCGCTATCAGTTCAGTACCGCAGCCCCCACTCTCTGAGCCTTGCGACGGCTCGCCACAATCAACCCCGCAGCCACCACCAGCAAACTCAGGATCCCGGTCGCGATAATCTCGACCCGGTGCGCTTCCTGGAACAGCATGATGGTCAACGTACCGACGATGAACACCATCACCGCGTAGGTCAGGCCTGGGAACAACCACATCTTGAACACGATCTTCTCGCCCGCCGCCGTGCGTTTCTGGCGCATGCGCAGTTGCGATACCGCAATCACCAGGTACACCAGCAAGGCAATGGCGCCGGAGCTGGCTAGCAGGAATTCGAACACTGCGGCCGGAGCCACATAGTTGGCAAACACCGCCAGGAACGCCGCCCCCGTGGACAGCAGCACCGCCCAGTAAGGCGTGCCGCTTTTGTTGGTGCGCTTGGAGACGGCCGGGGCATCACCACGACGACCCAGGGAGAACAGCATGCGCGATGCGGTGTACAGCGCCGAGTTCAAGCAACTGGTCACGGCAACCAATACCACCAGGTCGACGATCAGCTTGGCATTCGGGATGCCCATGCGTTCCAGCACCGTCTGGTAGGAACCTACCGCCGCGAGCGTCGGATCGTTCCATGGCACCAGGGACACCACGATGAAGATCGACAACAGGTAGAACAAGCCAATCCGCCAGATCACTGAGTTGGTGGCCTTGGTGATTTGCTGGCCCGGGTTCTTCGATTCCGCCGCCGCGATGGTAACGATCTCGGTGCCCATGAACGAGAACATGGTAGTCAGGATCGCCGCCAATACCGCGCCCATGCCGTTGGGCATGAAGCCTTGGGTATCGAACAGGTGCGAAACGCCGCTGACCTGGCTGGTTGGCAGGAAACCGAAGATAGCGGCCAAACCAAGGATCACAAAGCCAACGATCGCCACCACTTTGATCAACGCGAACCAGAACTCGAACTCACCATAGTTCTTCACGCTGAACAGGTTGGTCGCCGTCAGCAGCAAGGTGATGACCAGGGTAAACACCCAGATCGCCACGTCGGGGAACCAGGCATGGAGGATGGTTGCAGCGGCGTTGGCTTCCAGCGGAATCACCAATACCCAGAACCACCAGTACAGCCAGCCGATGGTGAAACCGGCCCAATGGCCGATCGCACGGTCGGCGTAGGTGGAAAACGAACCAGTGTCCGGCGACGCAACCGCCATCTCGGCCAGCATCCGCATCACCAGCACTACCAGCGTACCGGCAGCCGCGTAGGCCAACAGAACGGCTGGCCCGGCGGCAGCAATCGCGTGGCCGGAGCCAACGAACAAACCAGCACCGATAACGCCGGCAATCGACAGCATGGTGACGTGACGCGGTTTGAGCCCCTGTTCGAGGTCATTGGAGCTTTGCGTACTACTCATTGACACACCTTTGCGAGGAATTGCGAAAACGGTCCGCCCGCCTGCAGTCTTTCTCGTGAAAAGAATCCAACGGGGCGTTCTTTATTTTTTACGCAAGATTTGCGCCAAAATATTACAGAGTCACGATTGACGTGGGCTGTAGGACGATTCAACAACCATCGCAAGTCATTGAGAACAATGGCATTCCGCTATAGCGTTACCGTGCGACCCACTTTCAGGGCCTGCGGACGCACCAAAAACACACACAAAAAGTGCGTGACGCCTCATAAAAGGGCTGATACGCACCGTTTGCCCGGTTAACCCTTCCAACACCCGGCCAAAGCTGGCACCATCGCGCCCTTTTTTACGCGAAGCCTGTGGATTTTCCGGGTTCAAACGTCTGTTAGGTTGTAGATGGCGCGACACGCTGCTGTGCCGATGCGACACCCTGCCGCAGACCACCCGTTAACCGTCCGCAGCGCTGTTGGCTGCCATCCGAACGCATGCTAGCTTGGCGCCTCGCCAGGAAGGCGGCCCAACAGCGAAGAACGCAACGAACACAATGAGGACCGCACATGGCCGAGGCCACGCCCGCGCTTGAAATCCGCAACTTGCATAAACGCTATGGTGAGCTGGAGGTACTCAAAGGTATCTCGCTGACCGCCCGCGACGGCGACGTGATCTCGATCCTGGGTTCTTCCGGTTCCGGCAAGTCCACCTTCTTGCGCTGCATCAACCTGCTGGAAAACCCCCATCAGGGCCAGATCCTGGTGGCCGGCGAAGAACTCAAGCTCAAGGCTGCGAAGAACGGTGAGTTGATGGCTGCCGATGGTAAGCAGATCAACCGCCTGCGCAGCGAAATCGGTTTTGTGTTTCAAAACTTTAACCTGTGGCCACACATGAGCATCCTCGACAACATCATCGAGGCGCCCCGCCGTGTGCTTGGCCAGAGCAAGGCCGAGGCCATCGAAGTGGCCGAGGCCCTGCTGGCCAAGGTCGGCATCGCCGACAAGCGCCACGCCTACCCTGCACAACTGTCCGGCGGCCAGCAACAACGGGCGGCCATTGCCCGCACCCTGGCGATGCAGCCCAAGGTCATCCTGTTCGACGAGCCAACCTCGGCCCTTGACCCGGAAATGGTTCAGGAAGTACTTAATGTGATCCGCGCGCTGGCCGAAGAAGGTCGCACCATGCTGCTGGTCACCCATGAAATGGGCTTCGCCCGTCAGGTGTCCAGCGAAGTGGTGTTCTTGCACCAGGGCCTGGTCGAAGAGCAAGGATCGCCACAGCAGGTGTTTGAAAACCCGCTTTCGGCGCGCTGCAAACAATTCATGTCCAGCAACCGCTAACGGAGCAACATGCATGCAGAACTATAAAAAATTCCTTCTGGCCGCGGCCGTCTCGATGGCGTTCAGCGCCACGGCCATGGCAGAAACCTTGAAGATGGGGATCGAAGCGGCCTACCCGCCCTTCAACAATAAAGACGCCAGCGGCAACGTCGTCGGCTTCGACAAAGACATCGGCGATGCCCTGTGCGCCAAGATGAAAGTCGAGAAGTGTGAAGTGTATGTGTCCGACTGGGACGGCATCATCCCGGCCCTGAATGCCAAGAAGTTCGACTTCCTGGTGTCCTCGCTGTCCATCACCGATGAACGCAAGCAGGCCGTCGACTTCACCGACCCGTACTACTCCAACAAGCTGCAATTCATCGCGCCCAAAGCCACTGCGGACTTCAAGACCGACGCCGCTTACCTGAAGGGCAAGACCATCGGCGCACAACGCGCAACGCTGGCCGGCACCTACCTGGAAGACAAGCTGCCGGACACCACCGCCAAGCTGTATGACACCCAGGAAAACGCCTACCTCGACCTGACGTCCGGCCGCCTCGATGGCATCCTCGCCGACAAATACGTGCAGTACGAGTGGCTCAAGAGCAAAGACGGTTCGGCCTACGAGTTCAAGGGCGAGCCTGTAGTAGAAAGCGACAAGATCGGTATCGCCGTACGCAAGGGCGACCCGCTGCGCGAACGCCTGAACAAAGCCCTGGCTGAGATCAAGGCAGACGGCACCTACAAGAAGATCAACGACAAGTACTTCCCGTTCAGCATCGAATGATCTGAACGATTTGCCCGGCGCGCCTATCTGGGCGCGTCGGCTTTTAGCAATGCCTGCTGCGATATGAAAACACCATGAATTTCGATCTCTACGGATTCGGCCCGGCGCTCGCCGCCGGCGCGCTGATGACCGTCAAACTGGCGCTCACGGCCCTGTGCCTGGGGCTGGTGCTCGGCTTGGCCGGCGCCCTGGCCAAGACGTCCCCGTACAAGCCGTTGCAATGGCTTGGCGGTGCATACTCGACCATTGTTCGCGGTATTCCCGAGCTGTTGTGGGTGCTGCTGATTTATTTCGGCACGGTCAACCTGATGCGTGCCCTGGGGGAGTTTTTTGGCAACCCCGACCTTTCCCTGAGTGCCTTTGCCGCCGGGGTCATCGCCCTGGGCCTGTGCTTTGGCGCCTATGCCACCGAAGTGTTCCGGGGCGCGATCCTCGCCATACCCAAGGGCCACCGCGAAGCCGGTGTGGCGCTGGGGCTGTCGAAGTTCAGGATTTTCACCCGCCTGATCATGCCGCAGATGTGGCGCATCGCCCTGCCGGGCCTGGGTAATCTGTTCATGATTCTGATGAAAGACACTGCGCTGGTGTCGGTGATCGGCCTGGAAGAAATCATGCGTCACGCACAGATCGGCGTGACCGTTACCAAGCAGCCGTTCACCTTCTTCATGGTGGCCGCCTTCATGTACCTGGGCCTCACGGTACTGGCCATGACCGGCATGCACTTCCTGGAAAAACGCGCCGCCCGCGGCTTTGCAAGGAGCACCCAATGAGCGGCGACTACAGCTGGCTGGCGCATTTTGACCTGGGCCTGAACTGGGCCGTGATCATCAAGTGGCTGCCGAAGTTGGCTCAGGGCGCGATCCTGACCCTGGAACTGGTGGCGATCGCCGTGATCGCTGGCTTGTTGCTGGCGATTCCACTCGGCATCGCCCGCTCCTCGCGCCGCTGGTACGTGAGCGCCCTGCCCTACGCCTACATTTTCTTCTTCCGCGGTACGCCGCTGCTGGTGCAGTTGTTTCTGGTCTACTACGGCCTGGCGCAGTTCGATACGGTGCGCGAGAGCTTCATGTGGCCGTACCTGCGCGATCCGTTCTGGTGTGCCACGGCGACGATGACTCTGCACACCGCCGCCTACATCGCCGAGATCCTGCGCGGCGCGATCCAGGCCATCCCGCCGGGTGAAATCGAAGCGGCACGAGCACTGGGCATGTCCAAGCCCAAGACGCTGTTCTATATCATCCTGCCCCGCGCCTCGCGCATCGGCCTGCCGGCGTACAGCAATGAAGTGATCCTGATGCTCAAGGCCAGCGCCCTGGCCAGCACGGTAACCCTGCTGGAACTGACGGGCATGGCGCGGACCATCATCGCCCGCACCTACCTGCCAGTGGAGATCTTCTTCGCCGCCGGGCTGTTCTACCTGTTGATGGCTTACATCCTGGTACGCGGCTTCAAGCTGCTGGAACGCTGGCTGCGCGTCGATGCCTGCCAGGGACGTTAAGGCACGCTTCGAGGCGCTGGATGCGTTTCTGATCGAGCACCAAGGGCTGTGGCGACCACGGCCCTTTACCCACCTGCAATTACCCTGGGAAAGCGAACATTCTGAGCTGGCCCAATGGCTTCGCCAACGCTCGTTGGCGGATGCCGAAGCCAATCACAACCAACCCCACGAGCTAACGGCACCCGCACCTTTTATGGCGTTGGCATTGCAGGCGAAGCGCCTCAGTGCTGTGGATAAGTTGCCGGCACAACCGCTTGAACCCGCCCGCCACCGCCTTAACGTCGACGTACCCGGTCGCAAATGGCAGCAGATCGAAGCCTTCGGAGCGACGCTAGCGTTTGCTGAACCTGCCACGCACTGGCTGGACTGGTGTGCCGGCAAAGGTCATCTCGGCCGCCGCCTGCTGCAACCTGGCCAGCAACTGACCTGCCTGGAATACGATCCGGCCCTGGTCGCCTCAGGCCAGGCGTTAAGCGAGCACCACGGCTTGCCTGTGACCCATCGCCTACAAGACGTGATGGCGGACATGACACTCAACCCCGAACACACCCCCGTCGCCCTGCATGCCTGCGGCGATCTGCATGTGCGCTTGTTGCAACTGGCCAGTGCAGCAGGTTGCAAACAACTGGCACTGGCGCCCTGCTGCTACAACCGTATCAGCGCCGATTGCTACCAACCGCTGTCCAACGTCGCTCGCGCTTCAGCCCTGCGGTTATCCATCGATGACCTGGGCCTGCCTCTGAGCGAAACCGTCACCGCCGGCAGCCGCGTGCGCCAGCAACGGGACATCTCCATGGCTCGGCGCCTGGGCTTCGATCAGTTGCAACGGCAATTGCGCGGCTGCGACGACTACTTACCCACACCGTCACTGCCCGTCAGTTGGCTGGGTAAACCGTTCGCTGACTACTGCCGGGAGCTGGCGAGTCTCAAAGGTTTATCCACAGGCGAACAGGATTGGGTAGCGCTGGAAGCCCATGGCTGGCGACGCCTGGCGCAGGTGCGAAACCTGGAGTTGGTGCGTGGTTTGTTTCGTCGCCCACTGGAAATGTGGCTGGTGCTGGACCGGGCACTTTATCTGACAGAACAGGGTTACAACGTTGAGGTAGGCAGCTTCTGTGAACCCACACTGACCCCACGCAACTTGATGGTGCTGGCTGAGCGCGATTAAGGGGCAAATTTTCCTACACACGCCCTGTGGATAACTCTGTTGATGAATTCTTTACAGAGGCTGTAGCTATCAGTACTACAGGCCAAAAGCACGACTGGTCATTTTTTGTTCACAAAATAAAGTGCACACAAAACAGGCAGTTGCAGCGTGTTGAGAACCGCTCCACAAAATGGCTGTTTCGTGACAGCCCCAACCAACCGATTGTGCATAAGCATCTGGCGTTAAGCGTATAAACCGCGCTTTAGGCGGTATTTTTCGGCGCCTTCAACACCCGGCATATCTCGTTGATATCGTCACTGGCCAAATGTTTGGCCACGTTGTCCAGCGGGTCGGCCGCAAACGCCAGCGCCTCGTTGATCGCCATGTCGCGATGAACCTCCAGCGGGGCTCTCCCGAGGCGCTGCTTGAAGGCATCGACCATATCCAGGCTGAAGGCATCGCTCTCATCCACTTGGTTGACCACCACATGCACAATAGGTGGGCGCTCACCTTCAAGATAGGGCGCCAGCAATGGGTCCAAGTGATCCAGGGTGGCGAGGCACGCAGCGTCGGGATGAACGACCAGCAGCACCACATCGGCCACGCTCAGGGCTTGATGGAAGTAAACATTATTACCGGCGGGTGTATCGATAATCAGCGTTTGCCGCTCGTTCAGGCCCAGGGACGAGAGACGCTGCGCCAACCAACCGGGTTCGTGCTTGAGCCAGCGTTCGAGGTTTTCCTGCTGCTGGATATCGATATCGCCAAAAGTAATAACCTGGCAACCGGCGAAGCCGACCTGCTGCAGGTCGCTCCATTGCCCGTGCTCCAGGCTGGTGCGACCAATACCGGGCAATGCCGAATTGACGCCGAAGTGATGGTGCAACGCATTTTGCGGGTCCAGGTCCAGTACCACCACTGACTCGCCATGGCGCTGTAAACCACTGCCCAAGGCTGTGGCCAGCGTGCTGCGGCCAACGCCACCATTGATGGACACCAGTGCCACGACTTTCGCCGGCACCGTTGCATTATCGACAGGTTGGGAATCGGCGGGCGCGCTTTCGTCGGCGGGCACACTGCCGAAAAAGTGCATCCGTGCATTAATGCCTTCGGCATCATGGCTGACGTCTTTGCCAAACAACGCCAGAAGTTCTTCGCTAAGGCTCATAGCCTTCTCCTCACGACGCAACTTAAAGACGTGAAGGTCGGCAAGCAGGCACTAGCCGCAGGTCTTTTTATAGGCGTCCCAGTTCACGCATTCTGTGACAGGTGCGGCAAAGTGTCATTATTTTGGTGTTTTTCCCGATCGCTTTTTAGACAAACGGCATTTGGTCAATTTAATGACCATACGACGACTTAATGCATTCGCCCCTTCAACGCGCGGCTTAAAGCGCGCACATCCCGACAACCAATGCTGTTGACCGCAGGGTCGAGCGGATCGCGACCATAAGCCCGCGCTTCACTGAACGTCGGGTCACGCTGCACCGTACCCAGCACAGCATCACCCAGGCGCAACTTGAACACTTCGGTCATGTCCTGGCTGAACGCGTGGGTGCTGTCCACTTGGTTGATCACGTAGAAACGCCGGGGTGGCGTTTCACTGGCGAGGTACGGCGCGAGCAACTCGTCCATCTTGGCCAAACGGCGAAACGACGCGGCATCCGGCTTGACCACTACCAGCACGGTATCGGCCACGGACAGCGCCTGGCTCAGGTACACCGTGTTACCCGCAGGCACGTCAATGATCACCGTGTCCTGACCATTCAAGCCAAGCTCGGCCAAACGCTTGCCGAGAAAATCGAGATCCTGCCCCAACCAACGACTCAGGCTTTGCCGCTGCACAAGGTCGGTCTCACCAAACGCAACCATACGACATCCTGCAAACCCTCGGCAGGGTAAAGCCTGCCAGGTTTGATTGAGCAGACTGGTCGAGCCCACGCCCGGCAAATCAAACCCTGGGCACAAGTGATGGCGCAGCGCGTTTTGCGGGTCCAGCTCCAACGCCAGCGCCGGGTGCCCCTGACGCTGCAGACCACTGGCCAACGCGGCGGCCAACGTGCTGCGCCCTACACCACCGGTAGCAGAAACCACGACCACAACCTTGGGCGCCAGTTGGTCCGAATACAACTCACCACGTGGGCCTTCTACCACCTCAGCCGGGCGCAGCAAGCCCGCAACACCTTGGTTCAACTGATCCAACAAACGTTGCAAAGATACCGGGGCCTTTCCGCGTACCACGCCCGGCTCAGTCAACCCACTGAAAGAGTGCGCACCCAGCGCAGTGCATAGTTTTGCAATGTGATCTGCACGCCCCACTGAGCGCCCCCTCCTGCTCGAACCGTTGAATGCTGGATAAGTAAGGCCCGCATTGTGTGATATCACACTGATGGTGTCAGTATTCGGGCGTTTCTATCGAAATGCTTTCGGATGAGCGGCAAGACGCCATTTTTGTGGCTGCCAGCTTGGTTGCCTTCACAGCCATCGCCCAGGCCGATGTAAGCCACAAACCGGACGCTACTGCGTGCTTTCCACCACCAAGCAAGCGTTGGAGCACATGAAATTTATGGGCACCAGTGGTAGCGGCCATTGAGCTGAGTTGACGACCGCAATGCTCCCTTCACAGCGATGAAAACGCGGCCTGAGCAAAAAAACTCCCACATCTGCAAAAATAGTCAGAATTCAGGGGTTTACAGATGCTTGCCAATCGCTATAATCGTCGCCCTAACACGCCGGTATAGCTCAGTTGGTAGAGCAACTGACTTGTAATCAGTAGGTCCCGGGTTCGACTCCTGGTGCCGGCACCACATTAGGCTCCATTGCATTCCACCGAATGCTCTGGAAGCCCCGAAAACCCGCCATTTGGCGGGTTTTTTCGTTCCAGAACCCTCTGTCGGGATCCAACAAAATCCCCCTTCCCCGAGGGTATGTTAGGGGTACTGCGATTTCCCGGTCAGGAGCGCGTACCCCTATGCCACGTCTAGCGACCCCCCTCAGCGACCTGCAATGCCGCACGGCCAAAACCCGCGAACGCGCCTACAAACTGTTCGACGGCGGCGGCATGTACCTTTTCGTCAAACCCAATGGCGTGAAGACCTGGCGCTTGAAGTACACCAAGCCCAGCGGCAAGGAAGGTACGCTCATCATCGGCAATTACCCCATCGTTACCCTTTCCGTCGCACGACGTAAGCGAGACGAAGCCAAGGCGTTGCTGCTCGACAACCTCGACCCAATGGAAGAAAAGAAGAAGGCCAAGATTGTAGCCCAGCGGGCGGCACTGCTTTTCGAAACCGTTGCTCTGGAGTGGCACGCCGACATGTCCCGTCGCTGGACCGAAGGACACGCAAAAACCGTGATGAGCCGACTGCGTACCCACGTCTTCCCGCTGATCGGCCAACGACCCATCGCTGAACTCGATACCCACGACCTGCTAGAGATTACCCAGCGCATCAAGGAACGCGGCACCATGGATGTGGCGTTGAGGGTACAGAATTACTTATCCACCATCATGCGCGGGGCCAAAAGGGCTCGGCAGATCACCATGAATCCTGCACTGGATCTGGCAGGCTCGCTTCACGCGCCGCGCACAATCCATCGCCCGGCCCTCTCTCTCAACCGCCTACCCGAACTGCTACACCGTATCGACAACTACAACGGCCGCGAGCTGACCCGCCTTGCCGTGCTGCTGACTCTGCATGTGTTCGTCCGTTCCAGCGAGTTGCGCTTCGCTCGATGGAGTGAGTTCGACTTCCAACGCGCCATGTGGGAAATCCCCGATACCCGAGCACCGATTGAAGGGGTACGCAACTCCACACGAGGGACCAAGATGAACGGCGACATTCAAATGGTTCCGCTATCGCCGCAGGTCATCGAAATACTGGAGCGCCTGCGCAGCCTGAGTCGCTTTTCAGAGTTGGTGCTACCGGGCGACCACAAGTACTGGAAGCCCATGTCCGAGAACACGGTGAACACCATGCTCCGCAACGTCGGCTATGACACCAGCAAGGACGTGTGCGGCCACGGCTTCAGGACCATGGCCTGTAGCGCCCTGCTTGAGTCCGGGTTATGGACCGACGCAGCCATCGAAAGACAAATGAGCCACAAGGAACGCAACCGTGTGCGCGCCGCGTATATCCACAAAGCTGAATTCCTCGAACAGCGCAGGCTGATCATGGCGTGGTGGAGCAACTACATTGACGCCAACCGCCATGGGCATGTGACGCCCCACGAATTCGCTCACCCGGTCGGCGACAACATTACCGCCCTACAAAATAGCCGTGGCGCATCCAAACGTGGGTAAGCCAATGAGATCACCGCAGTCCGCCCTTCCACGCGGGTCCATCCAAGCGGGGCTGCAAAGCCGCCCTGCTTGGATGGACCTCATTTAAAAAATCTAAAACCCATGCAAACTGTCTGTGGAAAACTACTGATTTCCACCGGTGGATAATTTCATCCACAGCCGCAGAATTCCCGAAAACTCGAGCCTTGACCCAAATTATCCACAGGCGTAGAAAAGATCGGGCAAGCGCTGTCGTTGACAGCAACCCAGGTAGCCAGAACCTTTAAGGCTACGCCACACCGTGGTGGTTCTCCCAAAGTGCGATTAGCGTCCGGTGGCTCGCACGGTCACTCACCGAGTGATGGATGCCTACTTCAGATCGTTGCCATTGCGGCAAATACATCCCCCTACCCAGCTGCCCTGCAGCAACCTTTCCGCTTGGCCATTTCACTGCGCCAACCTGCGCCCGTCTCTTTCTCCCGGAAAGAGACGGGCGCTCCTACCGCTGCTGCAGCCCATCTCGTACAAGGCTTTGCGGCATTCCTCCTTGTGACAATCGGCGTGACAAACACCGAAGTCACCAGCAACAGCGATGCAGATGATGGTGCCGCAGCCCAGGGAATGGACTGCTCCTGACTGACAGTCAGGCACGCCCCGGTCACCGCATCACTGCCTTCACCCAACTCAGGATCTCGCAGCGTTGGTTTCGTCAGCCAGTGCAGCCTCCACCCGCCCACTTCTTTGGAAGTGTTCAGGAGGCCAGATCATGAGATGCCCACGCTCTCGGTCATAAAGAGCCGTCAGTCCCACGTTAGTGGACAACCCTCACCGGTCGCAGGGGCCTTGATCCCTGATAACACTCAGCATTCTTGGCGGGATGACGTGGGGAAAGGCTTCAACGGTTTGGCTTCGAGAGGAGTTTGATCATGTTGGTAGGTAGACGAGATGGGCGCAATTTTGGCTATGGCCGGCAACTGAGCTACGCAGGACCACAGGCATTGAAAGATCTGTTTGGCGGTGGGCATTACGGCACCGTCAAGGCGCACAGTGATCGCTGGCAGGCGTTTGTGCACTGGTGTCGCTCGGAGGATGGGCCCGGGCTTAACGATGCGCGAAAAATTGACCGGCAGACCTTGCTGGGCTATGCCGGGCATCTGCGGCAGCAAGTCGAACAAGGCGCTATCGGCATCGCCACTGCGCAAAACCGATTGTCCAGCGTGAACCGAACCATGGCCGCGCTTCGCGGTGATCAGTCTGTGAAAGTGCCGAGCCCAAGCAAAGCGTTGGGAATGCAGCGCACCAGTGTTCGTTGCTCGGTTCCGCAAGGCCAAGACCGTGAACAGATTAAGCGGATCGTTGACGTACTTTGCGTACACAAGCAGCAACGCAGCGCTGCCATCGTCCAGTTGGCGCGCGTCACTGGCATGCGCTTGCGCGAGGCCATCTTGGCCGACCTACCGCGCCTTAACCGCGAGGGCAAAGAATACGGGAAGATCAACATCCAGGACGGCACCAAAGGCGGCCGCTCAGGTGCCTCGGCACCTCGCTGGATTACCATGGATGATCGTATTCGTGACGCTCTTAGGTTTGCCGAACAGTTCTCGCCAACCGGCAGCCGCAACCTGCTTGCACCAAACGAAAGCTACCTCGACTTCTTGGAGGGAGTCGTCCGTCCCGCACGGGACATCCTCCATACACACCGACTAAAAGGCTTCCATGAATTGCGGGCAGCCTATGCGTGCGAACGCTATCAGCAGATTACCCATCATCCTGCGCCGATCAACGGCGGCAGGTGCAACCGGATAGACCGACGGCTCGATCAAGAAGCCCAAAGGCAAGTTAGCTACGAGCTGGGGCACGGCCGTATCGACGTGGTCGCGGCGTACATCGGGGGACGACCATGAGCAAGCCATTCGATATGGAGTTGTTCCTGGCTGGTGTTTTGAAAGGGTCATATACCACGCGCCAACGCCATCTGCGTCAGGCGAAGGCGATCCAATCCGCAATTGCGGGGCGCTGGCGACGGGACAACCCTTGGGCTTGGCAGAGAAAACACCTTGATTGGTTTCTCAATCACCACCTGAACCTGCGTAGTGAGTCGACACGCTATTACTACTTGCTGACGGTGCAACTGCTCACTCATCGATTAGAAAAATCATGGGTGTTCAACCGTTAAGTGGGGGGGGAAAAACGGCCAAGCTCCGCCGGTCGGTCCAGGGGACTTTTAACCTGTCTCCGTCATTCAGCACTGAAATTGGCATAAGCCAGACCGTAGACGCGCCTAGGAAATCAGTGGTAATTCAGAGTAGCATGGCTCATGGCCAGCAAATCGCAGTCGCCTTAAGGATATAGGTGTATGACGACAAAGGGAATTTTGCCTAACTCATGTTGTAAAGCCGATCGTAGCTATCGTGCCCCTCTGTCTTCGAATCTAGAAAAAGCAAAAGTGCTGCCCGGAAAGCATTGCAGTCTAGAATGATGCCGAAGTTTTATTAATTTCAAAACATGGATTGGCTATGGAACTAAGTCCTAATAAGGTTTGGGAACGCAAGGAGTGGGAGGGCCATGTTAACGACCTTCTGCGGATCAAGCATGGACAAGAAAATTACGTCCCAATTCCTGACAGGCATAACGGTGACGCAGGTATTGAAGGGTATTCGTTCTGTGGAAATGCCTACCAATCCTTTTGCCCTGAGGAGCTATGTAGTACTGCAGAGCTGTATGAGAAGCAACGCGACAAGATGACGACTGATATTAATAAGTTCATCGAAAATAAAGACGGCAATCTCGCAAAATTCTTTAGTTCTACACTAATAAGGAGGTGGATTCTTGTAGTTCCCAACCTTAACTCTAAGTATTTGGTGGCGCATGCAGCCGTGAAAACTGTAGAGGTTGTAGAAGCAAAGCTACCTTATGTTGATAATTCTGACTTTCGAATTCTAGTATGGGACAGAGGAACTTTTAAACTCGAAGAATCCGAACTTTTAGAGCAGGGCGTGCGGGTTTTGAGGCTAGAAAGAAAAGCCATCACGGACATTGATATGTCTGAATTCCAAACAGACAAGTCAGAGTTTGTAAGGAATATCGATACCAAGCTTCTAAAGCTAAAAAAAGCTCCACAGGCTCATATTGAAAAAACGAGAGAAATCATGCTAAAACAAGCAATTCACTCTCAGAATATGCTGACAGACTTGAAGCAGGACTACCCTGAATATCACTCTCAAATTATGGGAGGAGTAATTGCTCGAGAAGAACAGTTGTATATTGAGTATTTCGAATCCGTACAAAAAAGTCCAGCGCAGCAAGTCGAGGTTTTGAAAGGGAACCTCGAGAAAAAGAGCAAACTGCATGAAGATAATTTGGAATGTATTGCAGCTGGTACGGTCGCGGATTGGATAATGCGATGCAATTTGGACTTCGAACAATGAACATATTAGATATTGTACCTAAGAAAGCGGTCTTTCGCCAAACAGGAACCCCTGTAGAGCCAGAGCTACGGCCTGTTTGGCGAATATCTTTGATTGCGTTAATTTTGTCATTGCTTAGTTCTGGGAACAAAGCCAATGCCAAAAAGATCCAAGTCTTATGCTCCTTGATTTCCTCCTCAGACAAAAGGCAACAATATTTTTCGCCCACTAAAGATTTACTTGATAACTTTAATGTGAGATTCGACCCGCTGGTGGATAGAGCTATCGACCTAGGGATAGGGGAAAAAGTTTTCGAACTGGACTCGTCTAAAAGCATTAAACTCACCAAGAAAGGGTTGGATTTTGCAAAAAAGATTGAATTCGATAAAGAAGTTTTTATTAACGAGAAAGGATTTATTCTGAAGTTCAAAAAGTCTTTTTTTACAGATGAAGTTATTGATCGTCTTATCGCGGGGGTGCGTTTGTGAGCAAGTTGAAGCTGAGAAGACTAAGGATAGTTTCGCAAACGAACGAAGGCCGATACGGTGTAGACATACCATTCTTTAAAGGGCTGAATATTATTCAGGCTGAAAATACTTTCGGCAAGTCAACGTGTATACAAAGTATTATTTATGCTTTGGGGCTGGAGGGGACTCTAGGGCCTTCTAGAAAGACTCCGTTAAAGTCTGCTTTAACGACCAGATTGAAAAAGGCAGATGGTAGCTATGCTTTAATTTCGGAAACAAAGATTTTCCTCGAAATTGAAAACTCGTCTGGCGCTGTGGTTACATTAGTTAGAAGTAGCATAGAAAGTAAAAACAGGTTAATTTCTGTTTATCAAGGTGCGCCCGGCGATGTTGAGAACCTTCCTAGTAGCGCTTTGACAGATTATTTTGTACGAGATCCTGGGGCGGCTGTGAGAGACAGAGGATTTCATCAGTTTCTAGAGAAATTCTTAGGGGTAGACGAACCGCAGGTAATTAAGTATGACGGTTCTTTTTCAAACTTATACCTTGAATCAATTTTCGCCGTAAACTATGTAGAGCAAACGCGCGGGTGGGGCGGAATTTTGAATGTGCTCCCGACTTATTTGCAGATTAAAGAACTTTCCAGCAAAATCATTGAGTACAACTTAGATCTTGATATTCAAGAGAATAGCAAGAAACGGCAACAGCTTTTGGTCAGGCAGTCCGATTTAGAGTCTGTTTGGACTGTTAATGTTGAAAGGCTCGTTTCGTTGGCGAAGCAAGTTCAAGCGTTTGTATCAGGTAATATTTCGGATGATATAAGTAAGCAGGCGGCAATAAACAGCGTGTCTGATATTTATTTTCTTGACACCGATTCCAAAGAGGTTAGCCTCGGTCAATATGTTGAAAATCTGAAAACGGATTTAGAAAAAATCAGGTCTGAGTCAAAAGCTATTGAAATTGATAGTCAAAAAATTCCTGGACTTGAGCTTGAGCTAACGTTGCTGACAGAAAAGCTTACTGCGGAGGAGGCTGCGTTTTCTATTCTTATCTCAGATCTGGATGTCAGCGATGAGTACATAAAATCTATTGATAAAAGAACTGCCTCTGTTAGAGAGAGTTTGCGTAAATATAACGATGTTAAAAAACTTCAAGATTATGGCTCAGAAGAGAAGTTTAATTTTTTAGAGGGTATTTGCCCAACATGCAATCAGCCGGTTGAAGACTCTTTGCTACCCCATATGCATAACCAATCTGCACTCGGGGTAGATGACAATATAAAGTACCTGGAAAAGCAAAAAATTGTTTTTGACTCGATGAAAGAAGGTGAGTCTAAAAAGCTGCTAACAAAAAAGTCACTAATTTCTCAGGCCCAGCATAAAATCAATGCAACTCGTGCGGAGATAAGATCTGTTAAAGAAAGTTTGACGGATGTCAAGGGGGCGCCTTCTCGTGTTCAGCTTAGAAAAGAGATTTTGCTAGAGGAAAGAATTTCTAGTGTAGAAAAGGCGGCAGCCTTGGAAACCGAGATCAAGCAGAAACTAGTTTCTGTAATGTTGGATTGGTCGACAATCACGGGAGCATTGAAAAAGCTACCTTGGGATGGGTTTAGTCGAAATGACAATATAAAGCTCAATGAGCTTCTTAATTTTTTCAAAGAAAATCTTAAAGATTTTGATTACAAAAGTACACCTATTGAAGATTTTGAAATATCTAAGCGTACGTACAAACCTGCTATCGATGAGGTGGATTTAGGTTCTGAGGCGTCCGCAAGCGATAATATTCGAGTTATATGGGCGTATATGTATACTTTGTTAGTTCTGGACTCTCGTTTGAATGGGTTATCAACAAATCACCTTGGGCTCTTGATGCTCGACGAACCACGCCAGCAAGAGACTAAAGAAGTTAATTTTAAGACTTTCATTGAAAAGGCGGCTCGAACATTTGAGTTGGATAAGCAGGTTATCATTGCGACGAGTGAAAAGTATGATGACCTGCTAAAGATGATTGATGGCTTAGAAGTTAATGTTGTTCGCTTTGAAAGCCCAGTAATATCTCGAATTGGTTTGTAATTATGACAGGCACCTGTAAAAAACAGACATCATGCTTGTGATGCACAAGCATGGTGCTACCCCTCCTCAGACAATGCGGCGGGGTTTACTTCCAATTCGGCAATACTGACTTGGGACATCAGCCGCTGCTTCCCGTTACTAGCGAAGACTACGTGACAGCACCTCCAACATCATATCGTAATCTTCCCTCCGTCTAACGATATGGAGTTTTTCTAACGCGGCTGGGTCGCACTTTAGTAGATTGCACTTACCTATTACATCGTCTGAAGCCAGCAAGAGGTTTGCGGAAATTTTGCTTTCCGAGTTTCTGATGTCTTGATCCGTAGGATAAGGCACTATAAGTGGCCGTCGATCCTTGATTGCTGCTCGGGATGCATGCAGGCTTCCGCCAACTAGGTCTGACTGGATCATCATTACGCCTTGGGAGAGTGCGGACTGAGTTTTATCCCGTATCACAAAATTCGTAGGTATTGGTTTAACATCAAACGCGAACTCTGACACTAACGCCCCACCACTGGATAGAATCGACGACGCTAAATCTTTATTTTGCGACGGTGAAACTGTGTGCAATCCATGGGCCATTACAGCGACTGTTTTTCCAAATGATTTTATCGCCTGCTTATGAGCAATACTATCGCAACCTAACGCCAGCCCACTGACAATCGCCCAGCCTTGCTGAACCATCCAGTGAGTCATGCGCTTTGTTATCTCCTCCCCATGAAGCGTAGGCTGCCTTGTACCTATTACAGCGACCGAAGGACTGTTTAAAAGCTCTACGTTCCCCTTGACATATAAAACCGCAACACGAACACCAGAAATCGCTAGCGCTCTAGGAAATTCAGAATCCAATAGGCTAATTATTTTAGTATCATTCTTGGAGGCCATATCTATTTGAAAGTCTGCATATCTACGAGCCTCATCAAACTGCTCGCTGGTCAACGATTTTTTACGCAGATCAGAGGCATACTCACAAAGCTCAACGAGCGTCTTCAATGGGTACGATGAAAGCGCCAGCACCTTTTCAATAGTGCTTGGGCCAACACCTTTCAATCCACTCAAGATCAAAGCATTGTAAGCGTCATCGCTCATCATTTTCAGTCCCTGGCCCCTGAAATTGTGTGTGCCAAGCTGATGCAAAAGACCTCTTCAGCGCCGTTCGCCCTGCTGTATTTGTCCATATAGTAGAGAGTGGCGCCAGTTGTTACCACATCATCAATCAGAAAAACCAATTTATTTTCAATCTCTGCATCGCCAGTAATCGACAGGCAATCACGTACATTTTCATATCTTTGAACCATGGTCAAATGCTCTCCATGATGCGACTTTGCCTCAGGAGAAAATTCAAACATATCATCAATTACCTCCACCGTACTGTTCGACAGCGGAGACTCCTCAAGTATGGATTCTATTTGCTCTAAAAAGTTCTCCATCCGCGGAGGCCGATTTTTCTTAGAGGGTGCCGTGGTGATTACTACTTTATATTTTTTAAACAGGCTCTTTATGCCTCCCTTCTCCCTATAAATTCTTATTTGCTCATTGACCGTATCACGAACACATTTAGCCCACTCAATGGGAAAATTATCAGTATTCTTAAATTTTACAATCTCATTGGTCAGCTCATGCCACTCCCGCCGAGGCTTTATAGACCTATGCTCTGTAAAAAGTCGACCCAACGAGATAACTTGAAGTGGCCGCTTTGTTTCTTCCACAGCACGTGGAGGAAAGTGACCCGCTCGGCAAACTCTTCCAAAGAACCCGTTATGCGCTTGAACTCCTTCGACCAAGCGCTCCAGAATAGGTAACTTTTGACCTATATCCAAAATCGCTTCAACCAGAGTCTTCTGTTTGACAACCGACGCATCAGGGATTCGCTTTCTCGCCTCATAATGCGGAGAAGCACCATGGAGCTCTGCTAACACTACCCGGACTCCTGCGTGGTAAGCTGCCTCCACGTCTCCGAGGTCATCGCCCACTATAACAATCGCTTCGCGATTCGTTACATCGCAAGCTTTCGCTGCCAAAATGATACCGTCAGGGGCTGGCTTGGTATTCTGAACATCCTCGAATGCAACGATTGATTCCCAGTCAACATCCGAATATACCTCACTCAATACTGTACAGGCGTAGCATCGAGGCGACTTGGTGAAAACCGCCAATTTCAAATTTGGAATAGCTTCTTTAAGTTCTTCAAAAAAATCTGAAGATAGTAGCCGCCTGTTTTTCTTGTTAATCTCAGCGATTAAGCGAGACTTATACTCCTGATCTTTATTTCCCAAATTGGAGGCACCGCGAAAACCCTCCAAGTCGTCAGTCAGTGCCAACGTGTTGTCCAGATCAAATATAACCAACTCAAACATCTCAAAATCCCTTTGTCGAGTCAAAGGGCAAGATTGATGGGCAAACGCCATTAATGTCAATATGACACTAGTCTTATTTCACGTACCTAACCGCTCAAGCCTCACTATGGATAACTTGTTAAGCTGGATGGTGTAGCGCTTGCTAAGAATGTCACGTCGTGAAGAAAGCTAAAAAAATCCTGATTCGATTCCACCAAAAGCCATAACCAGCTGATTTATTTATAGTTACTAGTTGGGGTACGCCAAATTTTCCACCGAACTCCAGACCCGCAGAAAACCTAGCCCCACTGACCGCTACCGTTCGTCTGGTGCCGCACCATATCTCAAAGCCCCGCACTGCGGGGCTTTGTAGTTCCTGGGATTTGGAAAACACAGCTGTAGCTCTCGCCATTAGGCCGGGAAAGCATCGCACCGATTAGCCAAAAACCCTGAACAGTGCATCCAGCCTCAACGCGCTTATCTTTCCCCGCCACCTCTCTAGACTGGGCCGTACCTTTCCCAGCCCAAGGAGCGTTGTCATGTCCAAACATTCAATCAACGGCAAGGTTGTTCTGATCGCCGGCGGTGTGAAGAATCTCGGCGGCTTGCTCGCTCGTGATCTCGCCCAGCATGGTGCCAAGGCGGTGGTGGTGCATTACAACAGCGCTTCCAGCCAGGGCGATGCCAACGCTACCGTGGCGGCTCTTGAGGCGTTGGGGGTCAAGGCGGTGGCGTTGCAGGCAGACCTGACCACTGCCGGTGCCGTGGAGAAGCTGTTCAGCGATGCGGTGGCCGCCGTCGGGCGCCCGGATATTGCGATCAACACCGTGGGCAAGGTGTTGAAAAAGCCTATGGCCGAGATCACCGAAGCTGAGTACGACGAGATGATGGCGGTTAACTCCAAAACCGCGTTTTTCTTTCTCAAGGAGGCCGGCAAGCACCTCAACGACAATGGCAAGATTTGCACTATCGTGACCTCACTGCTTGGCGCGTTCACGCCGTTCTATGCGGCGTATGCCGGCAGTAAAGCGCCGGTGGAGCAGTTCACCCGAGCGGCTGCTAAAGAACTTGGCGCGCGTGGTATTTCAGTGACGGCAGTGGGCCCTGGCCCGATGGATACGCCGTTTTTCTATCCGGCCGAAGGTCAGGATGCGGTGAACTATCATAAGACCGCCGCGGCTCTTTCGCCGTTTTCGCGCACGGGCCTGACTGATATCGAGGATGTGGTGCCGTTCATTCGCAACCTGGTGAGTGATGGCTGGTGGGTGACGGGCCAGACGATTTTGATCAACGGCGGTTACACCACCAAGTAGCGGGCGCAAAAACGATTGCAACCCCGTCATGTCGCGTTGACACTTTTCCCGACAAACCAGGCCATGGGGTTGCTATGAGCGCCGATAAGTCTGCACATCATCCGTTACTTCGCCAGCGTGATGGCCACCATGCGCGGGGCACGTTGACCAGCGTGGTGGTGTTGATCGTCAGTTTCGTGGAATGGCAGGTGATTCGCAGGTTTCGAGCGAAACAGGCTAACGCCGTTGTCGAGTACTGACCGCCCATGGACCGCATCGAGCAGTACCGCGTTTTCGTTCAGGTGGCTGAACTCGGCAGTTTCATCCAGGCCGCACGCCTGCTGAAACTGCCGCGTGCAACGGTATCGGCGGCCATTCAACAATTGGAAGCCAATGCCGGAACGCGTTTGTTGCACCGCACCACGCGCAAGGTGTCGTTGACCACCGACGGCAGCCAGTTGCTGCAGCGCGCGCGCCAGGTGTTGGTCGAGATCGATGAGATCGACCAACTGTTCCACACCCATCAAGAGCAGGTGATGGGCCGCCTGGAAGTCGATGTGCCCAGCCGTATCGCCCGACGCCTACTCATTCCCGCGCTGCCCGAATTCTTCCAGCGTTACCCGCGCCTGCGACTGGGCCTGGGCTCCACCGACCGGACGATAGACCTGGTGCAGGAGGGCGTCGATTGTGTGATTCGTTTCGGCACACCGCAGAGCAGCAGCCTAGTCGTGAAACCGTTGGGGCAGGTGTTGCTGATCAACTGCGCCAGCCCCGCCTACCTGGCCGAGTTTGGCGTGCCCACCGAGCTTGCCGAGTTGCAGGAGCGGCACGTATGCGTCGGCTATGCGGCGGGACCGGACGGGCAAGAGGCCCAGTGGGAATATTGTCTCGACGGTGTCCGGCAGTCGTTGCCAGTGCCCAGTCGCCTGGTGGTCAATAATGCGGAAAGCTATATCGCCGCGTGCTGCACAGGGTTCGGCTTGATTCAGGTGCCGTTGTTCGATGTGCAGCATTTACTCGATAGCGGCGAACTGGTGGAAGTGCTGGCAGCTTACCGGCCTCCGTCGATGACCGTGTCTGTGCTGTATCCGGATCGTCGCCAACGCTCTCGGCGCCTCGGTGCGTTTATCGAGTGGTTTGCCGACTTGATGGCGCCGTATCTGCAGAGTAGGTAACGCCGTTTCTGGGGTTTGAGAATGTAAACGCCCACAGATCGTTCAAACCTTTATGATCTGCTAGCCTGCGTTGAGCGATACAACGAGCCAAAGGAACCTGGCCGAGACGACCCCATGACGAACGCTGCACCTTCCATCAAACTCAGCACACTTCAACAAATTGCCCCCTACCTGAGCATGCGTGGGGTGTCGCCGTTGGAGTTTTTTCGGCGTTTTGGTATTTCTCCACACGTTTTTCAATACCCTGATGCCTGGGTGCCGCGGGCGGCATGCTTTCAGATAGCCAATGAAATGGCCGCTATCGCACAGGACCCATTCGCTGGCGCGTGTGTGGGGCAATTGATCGATGTGCGCTCACTGGGCGCCTGGGGCGAGTTGATTTTGGGTTCGACCAACCTCGCCCAGGCGTGTGCGGTGGCGTCGATCCATACGGAGTTACTGCACCAGGGCGGCGAAGTAACGATTGTCACTGAAGGGCGTACGACCAAGCTCATCCATCAGTTCACCGGCCCGCACGAGGCCGACCCCAAGCAAGTCGTGCTCGGCACACTGGCGCTGCTGAGGAAAGTGCCGCTGATGTCCGGCGAGCCAGGCGCCATCCGTATCCACCTGAAGAACCCGAGGGAGCGAGGCGACGAAGCGCTTGAAGAGTACTTGGGCCAGAACCTTGAGATGAACGCGCCCTACAACATGATCGAGTTCGACCGAGAGTTGCTTGAGACGCCCCTGCACTACCCCCGGGATGTCGCCTGGAAAACCACCCAAGCGTTGAAGTCGACCGTGGAAACAGCAGGCGTACTGGCCAAGCAGTTGTCGGATCAAGAGCACTCCAAACTCGCGACTATTTCAAAGAAGATCGGGCTGTCACCGCGCACCTTGCAGCGTCGCCTGGAACACTGCGGAATCGACTTCGACGCGCTACGTGACGAGACCCGTCGCAGCGAAGCGTTTCAGTTACTGGCGTGCGGTAAATACAGCGCGACCGAAATCGCTTACATGATCGGCTACAGCGATCCAGCGCACTTTACCCGCGCCTTCAAGCGCTGGACCGGTAGCCCACCCTCGCGCTACCGCGCCGTCTTGAAACAAGACAGCTAACCCCTCAACTCGGCCCTGATCACCCCTTGAGACCGCTTTAAGCGGCGGTCTTCGCGTGCACGCCCGCTTTGCTTTTGGCATCAGATGGCAAGTTTCCAAAAGGGGGTTCTTTTAAAGTCGTAAACGCAAATACCCACTTATAAGATCACGAGGTTTAAATGTTCCAGTCATCCAGGGCCTGCATTCTCGCGCTGACAGTGGCGATGGTTGGGAGTGTGAACGCCCAGTCGGCCGCCGATACGACCCTGCACGTGGGAGTCGATAACTTTGTCCGTGCGGAGTCCGATCTCTACATGGGAAAGATGGTGGAGAGTGGCAGCCTGGGGCGATTTGTTCATACCCGGGAACCGGTTCCCATCGACGCACAGACCGTAGTGCGGATGAATCGGGACACGCTGTACTCGTCAGCCGTATTCGACCTGGATGCGGGCCCCGTGACGGTCACGTTGCCTGAAGCCGGTAAGCGCTTCATGTCGATGCAAGTGGTCAATGAAGATCACTACGTACCTGCCGTTATCTACGCTGCCGGCCGTCACACACTGACGAAAGAGACCGTTGGTACCCGCTATGTGTTTGTCGCTGTGCGTCTGTTCCTCGACCCCACGGACCCCAAAGACCTAGAGCGGGTACACCGGCTGCAGGACGCAATCGCTGTCAGCCAGGCCCGGCCCGGCGAGTTCGTAGTACCGAAGTGGGATCAGGTCAGTCAGAAAAAGATGCGCGATGCCCTGGCGGTTCTCGGTTCGACAATGCCCGACTACAACCAGTCGTTTGGTCCCAAGGGCATGGTCAACCCGATCCATCACCTGATCGGGACGGCGACAGGCTGGGGCGGAAACCCGAGCCGGGACGCCATCTATCTTGGCGCAGTGATGCCCCAGAACGATGGGAAAACCGTTTACCGACTCAAGGTTGGAGAAGTCCCGGTCAACAGTTTCTGGTCTGTGAGCGTTTACAACGCCGATGGTTACTTCCAGAAGAATCCCTATGACGCCTACTCGCTCAATAACCTCACCGCCCAGAAAAGTGCGGACGGCACGATTGCCATTCAGTTCGGGGGCTGCGACGGCAAGATCGCCAATTGCCTGCCTACCACGCCTGGCTGGAACTACACCGTCAGGCTTTACCAGCCGAGCGTCGAAATACTGAAGGGCCAATGGCGTTTTCCACAGCCGCAGCCTGTCGCCCTCTGATCAAGCGCATCCATTAAACAGAAGAGCCAATAAGTTCATTAAGGGACTTCTTTGGGCACCTGAGTTTTACACCTAAGGAAAGCAGCCATGACCACCATCGGTGATTCAAACTTGTTGAAGTATCCCCTGGCACTTATGACCGGGGCGACCCTCGCCTTGGCGACCGCATTACCGGCACAGGCCGATTCCCCGTCGGTAACGGTAGGCGGCGGCGTTGCGGTTGGCCCGTTATACGAAGGCTCTTCACGCTATGCCGCGTTCCCGTCAGTGAAGTTGAAAGCGGTCATGCCGACTGAGGAATGGGGCACGTTTACGGCAGCTTTTCCGGACGGCCTGCGTTGGGACTTGCCGGGGCTGGCGCCGTTCGGGGTAGCCCTGCTGATCGGGTACGACCAGGGGCGCAAAGAAAGAATCCACACCCTGGACGGTCGGGATGACTACTTGAGGGGCATGGGCAACTTGGACAGCACGGCCTTGGTGGGGGCTGAAGCGTATTGGATTCTGCCGGCCGGGCGCCTGTTCGTTCGCGGCATGCAGGCCAGCCAGAGCCGAAATTACGGCGGCGAAAGCCTGGGGCGCACGGCCTATCTTGAAGCGGGCGTCGCCACGACGTACCCACTGTCATCGACATTGACTCTGGATTCGACGCTGTACGGCACCTGGAGCAATGAGAACGACATGATGGCGCGCTTCGGCGTCACCGCCCAGCAAGCGGCGCGCACCAAATTCGATGAGTACCACCCAGGCGGTGGGATGCGCGACGTGACCTTGAAACTGGGCCTCACCTGGCAGTGGCAACCCCAGTTGGCGCTGGAAGGCGGCATCAGGACCTACGCCCTGGTCTCCGATGCCCGCAACAGCCCGCTGACGGACGAGAAAGTGGGCGCAGCCGCCTACCTGAACGCCCTGTACCAGTTTTGATCAGCCGGCCATCGTAAAGGGAACAACCGATGAACACACTGCATAAACCACTGGGGTTGGCTTGCCTGCTCTGGTCGGGGCTGGTGCTTGCCGACGGCACCGCCACCCAGGTTACAGACCCTCACTTCAAACTCGCCCCGGGTTACCTTGACCCAGCGGATTTGCCCATGCGCCTGGCGCTGCTCGGGGCGCCACCCAAGGCCGACTCTGCGGCGCTCGCCCGGGACGAGGAAGCCCGGCGCGCGGCATTGGCCCTGCGCGGTACAACCCGCGAGAAACTCGCGGCAACGGATGCGGAGCTGTCATTCCCCGGCCCGGCGAACACATTCGCCTGCGCGATGGGTACGCCGATCAGCGAGAAAACGACGCCGCATCTGTACACCTTAATGCAACGTACGTTGACCGACGCGGGTGGCTCGACCTACGCCGGGAAGAACGCCTACAACCGCACGCGCCCATTCGTAACGCATAACGAAGGCACCTGTCGCAAAGACATGGAGCCGATCCTGCGTACAGATGGTTCCTGGCCCTCGGGCCACTCCGCAGCAGGGTGGGCCTGGGGCCTGATACTCGCGGAAATCAACCCGGCACGCGCCACCGAACTGATGACCCGTGGCCTGTCTTACGGCCAGAGCCGCGTCATCTGCAACGCACACTGGCAAAGCGACGTCGATGCAGGCCGCATCATGGGCGCCGCCACTGTGGCAAGCCTGCATGGCAATCCGGCATTCCTGGCAGACCTGGCGGCCGCCAAAGACGAAATCAAGGCGGCCCAAAAGGCTGGCCTGAAGCCTACAGAGGACTGTGCTGCCGAGAACGTAGCGCTCTCGCTGACCCAGCACTGACCGGAGAAACACCATGATGCACCGTCACAACCTGCGCCCGCCTTTGCCGCGCAAATGTATCCATCTGGCACTGCTGGTCGGTGCCTTCGCGATGCCGACCGTGGTCGTGGCAGCAGACAGCGATGGCTGGACGTTCAACGGCGGGCCGTACCTGTGGGCCGCCGGAATCCGTGGTCACGTGGGCCACCGCAGCACCGGGACCCAGTTCATAAAGTCCGACTTCTCCGACATCGCCCGCAGCGTCGATATGTCGGTGATGCTGATGGGCGAAGCGCGCCGTGGTCCCTACAGCGTGCTCGCCGACCTGATGTACATCGACACCGACACCCACAACCGCCTGCCGGCGTCCAAACTTGAAGTAGAAAGCAAGACCGCCTCGGGCTTCCTGGGCGGCGGCTACACCGTATTGGGCGATGACAATCACCGCCTGGACGTCACCGGTGGCGTGCGCGTCTGGTACAGCAGCACCGCCATCAGCCTGCATGGCGGACCTGCCGACGGCCTGTCCGGTTCCGACCAGGCAACCTGGGCCGACGCCATGGCGGGGCTACGTGGGCACTATGCCGTGAATGAGCGGTTCTGGTTGTCATCCTGGGGCATGGCGGGCGCGGGGCAGTCACGGGAAGACTGGGACTTGGCAGCGCTGGCGGGCTGGGAGTTCATGCCGGGGTTTTCAGCGGTGGCCGGATATCGAGCGATGGGGGTGAACTATCAGCATGATGGGTTTGTGTATGACATCGTTCAGAAGGGGCCGATGTTGGGGGTTAGCGGGCGGTTCTAAGGTTTAGCCAGGAAGACGCCAGCAAACAGCGCACACAAAGTCGAAGCAAAATCAGCAGGCATAAAAAAACCCCGAACCAGTCGGGGTTTTTATCGCCTGGCATCAGGCGCGACATGCGATCAATCAGAAAACGTTGATCGGGTAGTCGGCGAACAGACGGATTTCGTTACCGCCTACGTTGTAGTTGCTGGCGTTGTTGGAGACGCGCAACCAGGACGCACGCGCACGCAGGCTCAGGTCTTTGGCTGGGCCGCTCTGAACGACGTATTTGAACTGGTTGAAGATCTCACGCTCAGTGCCACGACCACGGTTGGAACCGTCGTCAATGTTGGTGCCGCGCACGTAGGCGATGTTGTAGGTCAGGCCCGGTACGCCGAAGGCGCTGAAGTCCAGGCCGTAGCCGGCTTGCCAGGAACGCTCGTCCTTACCGTTGAAGTCGGACCAGTAGGAGTTGGCCAGCAGGATGGTGTTGCCGCCATCGCCGATGCCGCCAGCGTTGCGGTAGCCGCCGTACAGGTAGCCGGTGTCGCCGGTGCTGCGCTGGTGAGCGAGGGTGAAGCTGTGCGGGCCGACAGCCCAAGTGGCGCCCAGGCTCCAGATCTTGTTGTCGCGAGCATCCGCATCACCTTGGTTTTCCAGGGCGAAGCTGCGGTCCAGCTTGGTTTTGTAGCCGTTGAAGTCAAACGTCAGAGACTGCTTCTCTGGCAGGGCCAGCACGTAGTTGACGTTGACGTATTGCTTCTTCAGCACGTCCTGCATGTTGGAGGCATACAGTGCGGCCGACAGGCTTTCGGTGAATTTGTAGCTACCACCGATGTAGTCGATGCTTTTCAGGCGGCCGCTGTCGCTACCCTCGGCACTTTTACGCGCTTCCTTGGTGAAGTGACCAGCGTCCAATTGCAGGCCGGCGATCTCTTTGGAAACGATCGAGGTGCCCTCGTAGGTTTCCGACAGCAAGCGCGAGTTGTCGTACTGCAGGACCGGTACGGCTGGCATTTGCTGACCGTATTTGATCACGGTGTTGGAGATGCGCGCCTTGACGGCTGCGCCGCCTTTTGCCAGGTCGTTGGCGGCTTCACCGCTGTCGCCTTGCTTGAAGAAGTCGATACCGCCAGCGCCGCTACGGCCTTTACCACCGTCCAGACGGATAGCGTACTGGCCGATCACGTCCACACCGACACCGACGGTGCCTTGGGTGAAACCGGACTCGAACTTGCCGATGAAGCCTTGGCCCCATTCAGCTTTGTCTTGCTTGCCGTTTTTGTAGTCGCGGCTGATGTACGCGTTACGTGCCGCGATGTTCAGGTGGCTATCGTCCACGAAACCTTTGGATTGCTCCTGGTCGTTTGCCATGGCTGTCGATGCGCTCAAAATCCCCAGAGCGATCAAACTCATCCGTTGCTTCAACATATTCTTATATTCCTTATTACTGGTTGAGTACGCACTGTGACACCAGGCTCCGTGTCGCTTTTCTGGTGTCGACTTTCACCGGAAAAAAAAGGCCCGCGGACGACCGAACTGCCGCGGGCCTTTTTTTATTGGATGAGTCATGGCGGTTAGCCACAGGCGTTGGCCGCAATCCTATGCGCGCCTTGAACTATGTGTCAATTTCGCGAATCGTCTGTATTTAGGCGAAATAATTCTAAGGAGCGCTCTACAGCGCGCTCATGAAAGTCTGAAAACGCCCCGGAAGCACTCCGAAAACATATCAAGTAACACTTTTCATACCCATAACGTTTGGCAATAGATAACGCACGCAAATGCAAAGCATTACCATTCGCGCGCATTTTATTCCCAGACCTTTTGGATACATTCCCCATGCCTGCCCCACGCCTGACGCCCTTCACCCTTGGGCTCTCTGTTTTGCTGTCTGCCGGTTTTGCCTGCGCCACCACGGTCTTGCCTGAAACCTCGATCAGCGCCGAAACCGACGAAGACGACCCACGCGTCAAGGACACCAGCACCGCCACACGCACTGCGACTTCTGTGCGCTACGTGCCCCAGGCCATTGATTCTGTGAAGACCGAAAGCCTGCGCGCCTACGGCACCAACGATTTGGGCCAGGCGTTGAGCGGGATTCCCAACGTCAGCAGCGGCGCCGACACGCGTTTCGACAGCCTGCGCATCCGTGGTTTCGACGCGAGCAATGACTTCTACCTGGACGGCATTCGCGATGACAGCCAGTACGTGCGCGACCTGCATAACATCGAACGCATCGAAGTGCTCAAAGGCCCAGCGGCAGTGCTGTACGGACGCGGCGGCCAGGGCGGCATCGTCAACCGCGTGAGCAAGCTGCCCCAGGCGGGCCATCAATCGAGCATCGAAGCCCAAGGCGGCAGCAACGATTTGCGCAGTTTATATGCCGACCTCAGCAGCGACCCGACCGACAACATCAGCCTGCGCCTGAACATGGGCAACCAGGACAACAACAGCTTCCGCGACGGCGTCAGTGGCAACCGCCAACTATTCGCACCGTCCATGAGCTGGCAACTAACGCCCGACCTGAACTGGCTGGTGCAATACGAATACAGCCGCTACAACCGCACACCCGATCGCGGCATTCCCGGGGTCAACGGTCGCCCGGCCAATGTGAGTCGCAGCACGACCTATTTTGACAGCCGCGATTACATCGACGACAAATCCCAATCCCTGCGCTCCAAGCTGGTCTATGAACTCGACGGTAACTGGCAACTGCGCCATACCCTGGGCGTGTTCACGCTCAACAGCGATTTCGACAACACCTACCAAACCGGTTACGACCCGAAGACCAACAAGGTCACCCGCCAACGCTGGCAGCAGGACCTGACCACCCGCAACGTGTTCAATAACCTTGAGCTGGAAGGCGGTTTCGATACGTTCGGCCTGGAGCACCGCCTGCTCACCGGCCTTGAACTGGGCAGCCAGCGTCGCGACCCGAAGCTGTACAGCGCCACCGCTGTCAATAAGGGCGGTCAGCTCGTGCCGAGCCTGGACCTCAATCAACCTAATCGCCGTCTGAGCCACACCGGTCGGATGAGCCTTTCAAGTTACAACCACACCGAGGTCGAAAGCCGCGCCATTTACGTGCAGGACCAACTGCGCCTCAACGATCAATGGCAACTGCTGGCCGGCCTGCGTTACGACCACTTCGAAGTGGACACCACCAGCAAAGTGCTCAACACCCAGCAAGCCGTGGATAGCCGCAACACCAGCCCACGTGTTGGTGTGGTGTGGACGCCGGTGGAGCATCACTCGTTCTACGCCTCCTGGAGCAAGACTTTCTCGCCTGCGGGCGGCGGTTTGATCGGCATCACCCCGAACGCCGCCGGTAGCGTCAACGACTTGAGCCCCGAGTTGACCAAGCAAAAGGAAATCGGGGTCAAGAGCGACTGGCTCGACGATCGCCTGAGCACCACCCTGGCGGTATACGAGCTGGAACTCTACAACCGCCGCACCAGCGACCCGCTGGACCGCACCATCACCTTGCTCAGCGGCCTGCAGCGCTCACGCGGCGTAGAGCTGACAGCTACCGGCAAGATCGTCGGCAACTGGTATGTGCGTGGTGGCGTCGGCCTGCAGGATGCCAAGGTCGAGAAGGACAACAACGGCTTTGAAGGCAAGCGCATCAGCGATGTGGCCAAGCGCAATGCCAGCCTGTTTATCACCTGGAAACCGGAAATGGGCTGGTATGCGGAAACCGGGTTGACCCTGGTCGGTGACCGTTATGCCGACAACCTCAACACCGTGGTGCTGCCAGGTTATGGCCGTTGGGATGCGTTGGCCGGGTTCCGTCATAAGGATTGGGATGTGCGGGCGGCGCTGAACAATATCGCCGACAAAAACTACTACGCCTCAGCGACCAGTGCGGCGCAAATCCAGCCGGGTGAGCCGCGTAGCTTGGTGGTGACCGGCACCTACAGCTTCTAAAGAAGGTGAAAGGGGGCTTGCCCCCGATTGCGGTGGATCAGTCACCTTACTCATTGACTGACACACTGCCATCGGGGGCAAGCCCCCTCCCACATTCAAATCCCTGTGCTCTTCAGTTTTGCATCAACTCGCACAACGCCCTGACTTCATCCTCACTGAACAACCCCGCCGGATAGCGTTCAATCATCACGCTGCGTAGGTCTGCCTGCCTGGCCTGTCGCGAGCCGTTTGCCTTCAACCACAACGCCAGCGCATGGATCGCATCACCGTTGACCCGCGTCGGGTGGAACGGGCGCGTATAGATCAGGTTGATATCGGCATTCATTTCAGCGCTCTCTCCTACTGCGTGAGCGGCTAACTTACTCAAGGTTTGTGACAGAACTGCGCAGTCATCAACCTGGGTTACGGTGCCAACACCGATACAAGAGCTGTGCCAATGTCCCGTGTTTATAGGCTTTTAAACACAAAAAAGCCCGCGGGCTTGCTGTGGGCGCTATAAACGAGTACCGCTCGGATGTAGCTCAAACGCTGTTACAACTGCACTCAGTTTTTGTGCGGCGCAGGCTGTTGTTGGGTCAGGCAATGGATATTGCCGCCCCCCAGTAACAGTTCACGGCCCGGCACCATCACCACTTCATGTTGCGGGAACAGGTTCTGCAGGATTGCCTTGGCCTGGCTATCCATTGGGTCGTCAAAGCTCGGCGCAATGATGCCGCCGTTGACGATCAGGAAGTTGACGTAGGAGCCGGCCAACCGCACGGTCGGGTTACGTTCCTGGCTGCCGTCGACCGGGTCCACGCCCGCGCACTCTTCCTCGGTAGCGAACAGCGGCCCCGGGATCGGCATTTTATGCACGGTGAACGAGCGACCCTGGGCGTCGGTGCTGCTTTGCAGCACATCCAACGCAGCGTGGCAGCGTGCGTAGTTCGGATCTTGCGGGTCATCGGTCCAAGCCAGCAGCACTTCTCCCGGACGCACGTAGCAGCAGAAGTTATCCACATGGCCGTCGGTTTCGTCGTTGAACAGGCCGTCCGGCAACCAGATGATCTTATCCACAGCCAGATTGGCGCTCAGCACCGCCTCAATGGCCGCACGATCCAGGTGCGGATTGCGATTGCGGTTCAACAGGCATTCTTCAGTGGTGATCACCGTGCCTTCGCCATCGACATGGATCGAACCGCCTTCCAGCACAAACCCTTCGGTGCGATAGCGCGGCGCGCGTTCGATTTCCAGGATCTTGCCGCCCACCTGCGAGTCACGGTTCCACGGCGCATACAAACCGCCATCAAAACCGCCCCAGGCGTTGAAATCCCAGTTCACCCCACGCACTTCGCCACTGTTGTTGATGACGAAGGTCGGACCGGTGTCCCGTACCCAGGCGTCATCATTGGACATTTCCACCACACGGATATTGGGTACGTCCAAACGCGCACGAGCGTTTTCGTACTGCCCGGCAGAAACCGCGACAGTCACCGGTTCAAAACGCGCAATGGCCTTGGCCACCGCCACGTGAGCCGCCTGCGCCGGCTTGCCGCCCAGACGCCAGTTGTCCGGGCGCTCAGGCCAGATCATCCAGGTCTGGGTCTGTGGCGCCCATTCGGCAGGCATATAGAAGCCATCGGCGCGAGGTGTGCTGTGCAGGGTGGTCATGGCGTTGAGGACTCCGAATGGGGTGATGGCCGACTTTATAACGGATAAAAATCGGCTTTAAAAGCGACATAAGATCATGAACCGCAAAATTTACAACTTATAGTCGATAACAATCGACTATCTACATGTGTTCATCCAATGCCTTCGACAACATGTCGACAAAGAAATCTACGCTGCGTTTGGACGTGACCATCGGCGGCTTGATCTTCAGGATGTTGAGATAATCACCGGTCGGTTGCATGAAAATCCCCAGCTCCCGCAGACGGTCACACAAGAGTGCGGTCTCGGCAGTAGCGGGTTCCAAGGTCTGCCGGTCGCGAACCAGCTCCAACCCCAAATAAAAGCCGGAGCCATGAACGGCGCCTACCAACGGATGACGGTCAATCAGTTCCTCCAGGCGCGCCTTGAAATGCCCTCCTACTATCTGGGCGTTTTCCCACAGCTTTTCTTCTGCCATCACATCCAACACAGCCATGCCAATGCGACAGCTGACCGGACTGCCCCCCGCCGACGAAAAGAAATAGCCCTCGGCCTCCAGCGCCTCGGCGATTTCCCTTCGGGTGATCACCGCACCCAACGGTTGGCCGTTCCCCATGCCCTTGGCCATGGTGATGATGTCCGGCACCACGCCTTGCTCTTCAAAACCCCAGAAAAAATGCCCCATGCGGCCATAGCCCACCTGCACTTCATCGGCGATGCACACACCGCCCTGAGCCCGCACCAGGCCGTACACCTGCTGCAAATACCCCGGTGGCAGGGAGATACCACCGGCATTGCCGTACACCGGTTCACAGATAAAACCCGCCAGTTGGCGCTTATTCGCAGCGATTTTCGCCAGGTTGTGCTCCACGCTTCGTACGTAGTCCGGTGCACTGTCCGGCCCACGGAACTCACCGCGATAGGTGTTCGGCGCGGTCACCGGGTGCACCCAGTCAGGGCGACTGCTCAACGCCTGGGGGTTGTCGGCAATCGAGGTGGACACTGCATCAGCAGCCACTGACCAACCGTGATACGCCTCCAACACACTAAGCATGTCGCGCCCGCCGCTGAAGGCCCAGGCCAGGCGGATCGCCAGGTCGTTGGCCTCGGTGCCACTGTTGACCAGAAACACCCGGTCCATGCCCTCCGGCGCAAGCGCCAGCAAGCGCTCGGAAAACTCGGCAATCGCCGCATAGTGGAACCGCGAGTTGGTGTTAAGCAGCGACCATTGCCGCGCCGCCACCGTCGCCATGCGCGGGTGGCCATGGCCCAGCACGGCCACATTGTTGAGCATGTCCAGGTAGGAACGGCCCTGCATATCGATCAGGTGGTTGCGCCAGCCTCGCTCGATACGCGGCGGGTCGACGTAATAATGCTTCTGCGAACGGGCGAAACTGGCGTCACGTCGCGCCAACAGGGCTTCGGGGTCCAGCTCCGGTTCAGCATCACACGCCAACCCCAGCAAGGTGGCAGCTGACGGACAGAGCGCCTGCCACGCGGGTGCCCTGGACGGTGTGCAGAACAGTGGCGGCACAAGGTCTGCTCGACACAGCTGGACAGTGAGCGGGGCATGCACCTCACCCAGGACTTGCCCTTTGACCAATACCGAGCCAGGTTTCAACAGTGTCTTAAGGCCCCATAAACGCAGGCTCAGCGCTGCGTCATGCACGCACAATAAACCGTCCTCCCCCTCACGTAATGTTCCGGCAAAAGGGGCCTCCACCACCGTGCCGTGGGGAAGGTGCAGCTCCACATGAAGGGGAAACGTATCCGGCTCAACGGCGCTGTCAGGACGCGTGCGCGATAACCGATACTGCCCATATCGGCTGGCTGCCAGCCCATGCACCGCCGCCGCCTCATCCAACAACCGCCGGTCGATACCCGGCGTCTCCCAGTTACCCGCCTCGAAATGCGGGCTGAGTACGCCCAAGTCGATTAGCGCAAACTCACGCCCCACCAGGCCCGGTAGCAACGGGGAGAAGTCCTGGTCGGCAATCGACGGCAACGCGTCACCGACGCTCCGCAGAATCGCGGCCTCCATCAGCTCGAACGGCACCGATGTCGCCACGTGGAAGATTTCCCACTCGTGCTCGGCGTTTTTCAACAGGTAAGCGTTCTGCGGGTCCAGGCGTTGTTGCTGTTCGCTGCTCAGCACCAGCACCGCCGCACGGGCGACAATCAGCGGCCATAGCACTTGCAGCTCTTCACGGTGCAACGGCGTGATCGCGTGGCAGGCCTGGATCGCCGGCAAGATGACGAACGGATCACCGTCGGCATGGTGCAAGAGTGCCGCGCAGGTGACTGACAAGTCGGCAATGCGCCAGGTGTGGACCAGATCGCCGAAATCGATCACACCCTGGCATTGCCAATGCCGCCGGGCATCGCGCTGCCACACGACATTGTCATCGGTGATGTCCATGTGCACCGCTTGCCAGGGCAGCCGTTGTGCCAAAGGCCGAATGGACTCGTCGACCTGCTGGGCCACCCGCACCAAGGTGGCACGGTGAGGCAAGCCATCCAGGGTTGCCAGCAGGTGGGTGATCAGTTCCTGCGCATGACGCGGGTCCCACTGCAAGGTGCGCTCCAGGCCCGAGTGTTCGAAACCGACCAGGGCGCGACTCATCCGTCCGCACAGTGCACCGAAGCCTGCGATCACCTCGCGGCTCAAGTGTGGCAAGTCGGTCAGGGGCTGGCCGTCGATATACTCCAACAGCCGCAGGTGCAGGGTTTGCCCGTCAACGCTTACGGTCAGCAGCTCATCGCCGTTGAGCGCCTGGATGACCTTCGGCACGCGTAGGTGCTCTCGCCCCTGCAAACCGTTGAGGGCGGCATGTTGGGCCTGCAACTCAACGGCGGCGTAGTCGACCCGGCAGATTTTCAGAACAAACCGGCCACGGTCGCTGTCAATCTTGTAGTTGAGGTCTTGCTGGCTGCCCAATGACTGCAACGGGCCATCAAGGCCATAATGCTGCTTGAGTAATTGCGCTGCCTGGTCAGGGCTCACCTGTGGGCAAGGTAAGCTGGCACGATGGATCAATGTGTCAAGCAACATTGTGACGACCTCGGTTTTTTTAGACGTCTATATCGCCATTGTTGAGGGCAGTTAATCAACCCCTCATGCTCGCCGCGCTTGCACCAGCCCGATTCACAACTCAAGCTATGCTTCTTTCGCTTAATGTCCGTCTAAGGAAAAGGCCCTCGACATGCGCATTCTCATCACCGGCGGTGCCGGATTCATTGGCTCAGCCCTGATCCGCCACCTGATTGAAAACACCGAGCACGAAGTGCTCAACCTGGACAAACTCACCTACGCCGGCAACCTTGAGTCGCTGACCAGCATCGCGTCCAACAGCCGCTATGAGTTCGTCCAGGCCGACATCATCGACCAGACCACCGTCAGCGCCATACTGGCGCGCTTTGAGCCTGAGGCGATCATGCACCTGGCGGCCGAGTCCCATGTCGACCGTTCCATTGACGGTCCGTCGGATTTTATCCAGACCAACATCGTCGGCACCTACAGCCTGCTGGAAGCCACTCGCGCCTATTGGTCGAAGCTGGCCGAGCCGGCCAAGAGCGCGTTCCGCTTCCACCACATCTCCACAGATGAAGTGTATGGCGACCTGCACGGTGTAGACGACCTCTTCACCGAAACCACGCCTTATGCACCCAGCTCGCCGTACTCAGCGAGCAAGGCAGCGTCTGATCACTTGGTACGCGCCTGGCAGCGCACTTACGGCCTGCCGGTACTGCTGACCAACTGTTCGAACAACTACGGGCCTTTCCACTTCCCCGAGAAACTGATCCCCCTGGTTATCCTCAACGCCCTCGCGGGCAAGCCACTGCCGGTCTACGGTGATGGTTTGCAGGTACGCGACTGGTTGTTCGTCGAAGACCACGCCCGTGCCTTGTTGACAGTTGTCACCACCGGTGTGGTTGGCGAGACATACAACATTGGCGGCCACAACGAACAGAAGAACATCGATGTGGTACGCGGCATCTGTGCCTTGCTGGAAGAACTGGCGCCTCAGCGTCCGGCGGGCGTGGAGAAATTCACTGACTTGATCACCTTCGTCAAGGATCGTCCTGGCCACGATCAGCGCTACGCGATCGATGCCAGCAAGATCGAACGCGAACTGGGCTGGGTCCCGGAAGAAACATTTGAAACCGGCCTGCGCAAGACCGTGCAGTGGTACCTCGATAACCTGGAATGGTGCCGCAGGGTCCAGGATGGCAGCTATCAAGGTGAACGACTCGGCAACACTGACGCAAAGGATCTGATCGCATGATGAAGGGCATTGTATTGGCCGGCGGCTCCGGCACCCGTTTGCACCCCATTACCCTGGGCGTGTCCAAACAACTGTTGCCGGTGTACGACAAACCGATGATCTACTACCCGATTTCCGTGCTGATGCTGGCGGGGATCAAAGACATCCTGGTGATCTCCACCCCGGTGGATTTGCCGCAGTACCGTAACCTTCTGGGCGATGGCAGCCAGTTCGGCGTGCGTTTCAGCTATGCCGAGCAGCCTTCTCCGGACGGACTGGCCCAAGCCTTCATCATTGGTGAGGAGTTCATCGGCAATGACCCGGTGTGCCTGATCCTGGGCGACAACATCTTCCACGGCCAGCACTTCGGCGACCAGTTGCGCACCGCGGCCCAACGCCCTAGCGGCGCTACCGTGTTCGGCTACTGGGTCAAGGACCCGGAGCGTTTCGGCGTGATCGACTTCGACAAAGAGGGCCATGCCCTGTCCATCGAAGAGAAGCCTGCCAAGCCCAAGTCGCACTACGCCGTTACAGGCCTGTACTTCTACGACAACGACGTGATCAAGATTGCCAAGGCCGTCAAGCCTTCACCTCGCGGCGAGCTAGAAATCACCGATATCAACAACGCCTACCTGCAACGCGGTGACCTGCACGTTGAACGTTTCGGCCGTGGCTTCGCCTGGCTTGATACCGGTACCCATGACAGCCTGCTGGAAGCGTCAACCTACGTGCAGACCATCGAGCATCGCCAGGGCCTGAAAGTCGCCTGCCTCGAAGAAATCGCATACGAGAACGGCTGGATCGATCGTGACTACCTGCTGGAACGCGCCAAATACTTCGGCAAAACCGGCTATGGCCAATATCTGTACACGCTCGCCGGGGACACTAAATGAATGTGACCGCCACTGAGTTGCCCGATGTATTGATCATCGAGCCGAAGGTTTTTGGCGATGAACGCGGCTTTTTCTACGAGAGTTTCAATGCCCGGGAATTTTCCCGGGCCAGCGGGCTGCAACTGCAGTTTGTGCAGGACAACCACTCCCGCTCGCAGAAAGGCGTATTGCGGGGCCTGCACTATCAGATAGAGCACGCCCAAGGGAAACTGGTACGTGTAACGGCCGGTGAAGTGCTGGATGTGGCGGTGGATATCCGCCGCGGCTCCCCACATTTCGGCAAATGGACCAGCGTGCGCCTGTCTGCCGAAAATAACCGCCAGTTGTGGATTCCACCAGGGTTTGCCCACGGTTTTGTGGTGCTCAGTGACCACGCCGAGTTCCTCTACAAGACGACTGACTACTACACGCCGTCTGCGGAACGTTGCATTCGCTGGGATGATCCAGACCTCAACATCGACTGGCAGTTGAGTGGTTCGCCGACCTTGTCCGCCAAGGATCAAAACGGCAAAAGCCTGAAAGAGGCAGACCTGTTCCCATGAAAATCCTCATCACCGGTCAACACGGCCAAGTCTCCCAGGAGTTGCAACAGCGGCTCCTGGGCCTGGGCGAACTCATCGTACTAGGCCGCGACCAACTCGACCTGGCCAACGCCGACCAGATCCGCCAACAAGTGCGTGCCCATCGCCCCGGCCTGATCATTAACGCGGCGGCTCACACCGCCGTCGACCTGGCAGAAAGCGAACCGGACGCAGCGTTTGCCATCAACGCCATCGCCCCCGGCATCCTTGCCGAAGAAGCCAAGGCCTTGGACATCCCGCTGATCCACTACTCGACCGACTACGTGTTCGATGGCAGCAAGCCTGCGCCGTACACCGAAAACGACACGCCAAACCCACTAGGCGTCTACGGCCAGAGCAAACTGGCGGGCGAGCAGGCGATAGCAGCTGTGGGTGGCGAGCACCTGATTCTGCGCACCAGCTGGGTGTATTCGAGTCACGGCAAGAATTTCCTGCTGACCATGCAACGCCTGTTGCAGGAAAAACCGCACATGCGCATCGTCGCCGACCAGATCGGTGCGCCGACCTGGGCAGGCAGTATCGCCAACAGTACCCGCGCCCTGATTGAGCGCTGGCTGGCCGGCGAAGCGGGTAAGTGGGGTGTCTACCACCTGACCGCCCAGGGTGAAACCTCATGGTTCGGTTTTGCCCAGGCGATTGGCGAACACCTGCGCACGCAAGGCAAACCCTGCGCCGAGCTTGAAGCGATCCCATCCAGCGCCTACCCCACGCCCGCCAAGCGCCCGCTGAACTCGCGCCTGGATTGCAGCCTCTTGCAACAACAATGGCAGGTCAGCCAGCCGCATTGGCAAGACGCACTGCACGAGTGTCTTGCAGAGCAGCACTAGGCATAATGCGCCTGTACCCACAGGCGCATGACTTCCATGACTCCACCCCTTCCACGAAGACCTCGCTGGCGCAGCCTAGCCTTGCTGGCGTTATGCCTGGCCCCGCTGCTGTGGCCGCTGGAGCATTTGGCCGAGCGTTATTACCGCAGCGAACTGGCCGGGCAGAACCGCCAGACCCTCGATCTGTACGTCGCCAACCTGTTGGGCACCCTGCACCGCTACGAAGTATTACCGCAGATTCTGGGTGACTTGCCGGCGCTGCGCACGGCCCTGGATGCACCCCAGGTGAGTACGAACCTGACCAATGCCAACCTGCTGCTCCAGGATGTCGCCGCCCAGGCCGGGGCGGAGGTGATGTACCTGATGGACACCACTGGCAAGACCCTGGCCGCCTCCAACTGGGACAAGCAAGACAGCTTCGTCGGCCGCAACTTCTCGTTCCGACCGTATTTCAGCGAAGCCATGGCCGGGCGCCTGGGGCGGTTTTTCGGCCTGGGTACCACCTCGGCCAAGCGCGGCTACTTCTTCGCCGCCGCCGTGCGTGATGGCGACACGATCATCGGCGTGCTCGTGGTCAAGGTCGACCTGGACCATACCGAGAGCCTGTGGGGCAAAACGCCGGAACAACTGTTGGTGACCGACCACAATGGCGTGGTGATCCTCACCTCACGTCCGCAATGGCGGTTTCGCGCCACCCGGCCTCTGACCGTAGAAGAGCGCGAAGCAATTATCGCGATCCAACCTTACCCGACCCGCGACCCACAGCCACTGGCGCTAAGTCCCACCGCCTGGCTGCGCCAATCCACGGCCATCGCCGAAACAGGCTGGAACGTGGAGATCCTCGCGCCGCGCTCGCTGATCAATCGCCCAGTACGTACCGTAGTCGCTGTCGGTGGCGCGGCATTGCTGGTGTTGATGTTGCTGCTGGGCTTGATGATGCAGCGTCGACGCCATTACTTGGAGCGCATTGCCTTCGAAGCCAAGGCGCGCCGCGAACTGGAAGCCCGCGTGGCTGAGCGTACCAGCGACTTGGAAGGCCTTAACCGGCGTTTGAAACAGGAAGTGCTGGAACGCGAACACGCCCAGCAGGAACTGGTGCGCGCCCAGGATGACCTGGTGCAAGCCGGCAAGCTGTCAGCGCTGGGCACCATGTCAGCGAGCATCAGCCACGAGCTGAACCAGCCGCTGGCGGCCATTCGCAGTTATGCGGAAAACGCCGAAATCCTGCTCGACCATGAGCGCACCAACGACGCTCGGGGCAACCTCAAGCTGATCAGCGAACTGACCGGCCGCATGGCTTCGATCATCGCCCACTTGCGTGCATTCGCCCGCCGTGATCGCCATGCGCCGGAGAGCGTGGCCCTGCAACCGGCACTGGATGATGCGCTGGCGTTACTGGCCAAACGACGACGGTCGATGGAAGTCGAGTTGATCCGCGACCTGCCGGAAGCGACCTTGTGGGTACAGGCCGGGGAAACCCGACTGCGCCAGGTGCTCGGCAACCTGTTGGCCAATGCCTTGGACGCCCTTACCGAAAAGGGGCCGCCGCGCAAACTCTGGCTGAGTGCCGCAATCACGGAACAGGGCGTCAACCTGTACATTCGCGACAACGGCCCGGGCTTTTGCATGGAAGCCCTGGGCCGCGCCAGCGAGCCGTTCTACACCACCAAGACCCGCACCCAAGGCCTGGGGTTGGGTCTGGCGATCTGTGACACCCTGATGCGTGCCTTTGGCGGCGAACTGCTGTTCGCCAACCACAAGGAAGGCGGCGCGCTGTTAACCTTGAAATTGCGTGCCGGCTCGCCGGGCGTCAGTCTGCAACCGTCCGAGGACCGCAGTGTATGAGTATCGATAACCAGATTCAGGTGGTGTTGATCGACGACGATCCACACCTGCGTCAGGCCCTGTGCCAGACCCTGGACCTGGCCGGGTTGAAAGTCCTGACCCTGGGCGAAGCCACCGGCCTCACCACGCGCCTGTCCCGGGACTGGTCGGGTGTGGTGGTCAGCGACATCCGCATGCCCGGCATGGATGGCCTGGAGCTGCTCGCTGAACTGCACAGCCAGGACCCGGAGCTGCCGGTACTGTTGATCACCGGCCACGGTGACGTGCCGCTGGCGGTGCAGGCCATGCGTGCCGGCGCCTACGACTTCCTCGAAAAGCCCTTTGCCAGCGATGCCCTGCTCGACAGCGTGCGCCGTGCCCTGGCCCTGCGCCGCCTGGTACTGGACAACCGTAGCCTGCGCCTGGCCCTCAGCGACCGCCAGCAACTGAGCACGCGCCTGGTAGGTCACTCACCACAGATGTTACGCCTGCGCGAGCAGATCGGCGCCCTGGCGGCGACCAAGGCCGACGTGCTGATCCTCGGCGAAACCGGTGCTGGCAAGGAAGTGGTAGCCCGCGCGCTGCATGACCTGTCGAGTCGACGCAGCGGGCCGTTCGTGGCGATCAACGCCGGCGCCCTGGCTGAATCGGTGGTAGAAAGCGAACTGTTCGGACATGAGCCCGGCGCCTTCACCGGGGCGCAAAAACGCCGTATCGGCAAGTTCGAATTCGCCAACGGCGGCACGCTATTTCTCGATGAAATCGAAAGCATGAGCCTGGATGTGCAGGTCAAGCTGCTGCGCTTGCTGCAAGAGCGTGTGGTCGAGCGCCTGGGCGGTAACCAACTGATCCCGCTGGATATCCGCATCATCGCCGCCACCAAGGAAGACCTGCGCCAGGCTGCTGACCAAGGCCGCTTCCGTGCCGACTTGTATTACCGCCTGAATGTCGCGCCGTTACGCATCCCGCCGCTGCGGGAACGTGGTGAAGATGCACTGATGCTGTTCCAGCACTTCGCCGACGAAGCCAGCAGCCGTCACGGCCTGCCGTTGCACGAGCTGCAGCCGGGCCAGCGCGCCTTGCTGTTGCGTCACAGTTGGCCGGGCAATGTGCGCGAGCTGCAGAACGCCGCAGAACGTTTTGCGTTGGGCCTGGAACTGGCACTGGACAACACTCAGGACAACCCTTCCACCAGCGTACTCACCTCCACGCCAGGCGGCTTGAGCGAACAAGTCGAACAGTTCGAAAAAAGCCTGATCGCCGCCGAACTGACCCGCCCCCACAGCTCCATGCGCAGCCTCGCCGAAGCCTTGGGCGTACCGCGCAAGACCCTGCATGACAAACTACGCAAGCACGGCCTGATCTTCGCCAATCAAAGCGCCGACGACGAATGACTTTCACCACCCGCCAAGAGGCCCCCATGAGCCACGAGAGCCGTCACCTGGAATCCGTGCTTCACCACGACATCCCCCTCACCCGGGAGATGGGCCTCAAGGTACTCGGCTGGAAGCATGGGCAATTGGAACTGCATTTGCCGCTACAGGCCAACATCAATCACAAGAGCACCATGTTTGGCGGCAGCCTCTATTGTGGCGCGGTACTGGCGGGCTGGGGTTGGCTGCACTTGAAGCTGCGCGAAGAAGGGATTGAGGACGGGCACATCGTGATTCAGGAAGGGCAGATCAGTTATCCGCTGCCGGTCACGCAGGATGCGAGGGTGGTGTGCCCGGCGCCGGAAGAGAAGGTGTGGAAACGGTTCTTGGCGACGTATAAGCGTTATGGTCGCGCTCGGTTGACGTTGGAGACGTGGATTGTGAATGAGGGCCGTGAGGACCGCGCGGTAGCCTTTACCGGTCAATACGTCCTGCACCGCTAAAAATGTGGGAGGGGGCTTGCCCCCGATGGCGGTGTGTCAGCCACCTATTTCTGGTTGATCCACTGCTATCGGGGGCAAGCCCCCTCCCACATTTTGATCTGCTGTGACTTTAAGATCTGGCCAAGGTCAACAAGCGCTCACGCCAGGCGGCCTTGGCCGGCAATGCAAGGAAAAAAGGGTTCAACAATGATTCCCGCGCCGGATAGCTGAACGGCTCACCGCTCAATTCCAGCACTTCACCGCCAGCCCCTTCCAGCACACCTTGAGCCGCAGCGGTATCCCACTGCGAAGTCGGCGCCAAGCGTGGATAACAATCGGCGCTGCCTTCGGCCAACAGACAAAACTTCAACGAGCTGCCGATGTTGGCCAACTTCAGTGTCCCCAGTGCTTCACTCAAGCCGTCCAGCAGGCGTTCCTGCTCAGGGCTGGTATGGCGACGGCTGGCCACCACGGTAAAGGACTCGCCCGCCGCTGGCGCCTTACGCACCTGGATCTGTTTGGGCGCTTCATTGACATCGGAGCGCCAGGCCCCCAGACCCGCGCCACCGAAATAGCAGCGGCCACTGGTGGGCATGGAGACCACGCCAAACACCACGCGACCCTGCTCGATCAGCGCAATATTGACGGTGAACTCTTCACTGCCACCAATGAACTCCTTGGTGCCATCCAACGGATCTACCAGCCACCAACGCCGCCAACCGGCACGCACGCTCTGGTCGATATCCGCATCCTCTTCCGACAGCACCGGGATGCTCGGGTCCAGGGCGGTCAGCCCCTTAAGGATCAGGTGGTGAGCAGCCAGGTCCGCCGCCGTCACGGGTGAGTCATCCGCCTTAGAGGTGACGGCAACGTCGGCCCGCCAATACGGCAGAATGACTTCACCGGCCTGACGCGCCAGCTCAATCACCGGGGCAATGAACGGATGGCCTAAAAACAGTTCGCTCATGCGCTAAACGCTCCACGCTGGGTCAACAGGTCTCGTACCAAGTACAACGCGGCCAGGGCGCGGCCTTCGCTGAACTGCTCGTTTTGCGCCAACTGCGAAAGCTCGCGCAGATTGACCCGGTCAACACGCATCGGCTCGGGCTCATCGCCCTCCAAGCGCTCCTCGTAGAGGTCGGTGGCCAAGACCACCTGGATTTTCTGGCTCATGTAGCCAGGCGACAGCGAGAGTTCGGTGAGGTGTTCCAACTGACGCGCGCCATAGCCGGCCTCTTCCTTGAGCTCACGGTTAGCCGCCGCCAGCACGTCTTCGCCAGGCTCGATCAACCCCTTGGGCAAGGACAACTCATATTCATCGATGCCGCCGCAGTACTCTTCCACCAGCAATGCATGCTCGGCATCGATCATCGCCACAATCATCACCGCCCCATAGCCGGCACCACGCCCCACCAAGCGTTCGTAGGTCCGCTCAACGCCATTGGAAAAGCGCAATTGCACTTCCTCCACGCGGAACAAACGGCTACTGGCGACTATTTCGCGGGCGAGGACGGTGGGTTTCTGGCGCATAAGCGGCTCCTTGGCGTGATCGGGTTACTATACCGTGGCTTTTCCGATTGTCTGTGTCGGATATCTTTACTTACATGAGACCGCCCCATGCCCTCTTTGCCCTGGCACGCCATCGACACCGTCCTGCTGGACATGGACGGCACCTTGCTCGACCTGCATTACGACAACCACTTCTGGATGGAGCACCTGCCCCAGCGCTACGCCGAACTGCACGGCGTGAGCCGGGCCATGGCCGAGATGGAGTTGCAGCCTCTGTTCGAGCGTAACGCCGGACAGTTGCAATGGTATTGCCTGGATTTCTGGAGCGCAGAACTGAAGATCCCCGTGCGTGAGCTAAAGCTGGAAACCGCCCACCTGATCGCCCTGCGCCCCGACGCCGATACCTTTCTGGCGGCGATCAAACAGGCTGGCAAGCGCGTGATCCTGATCACCAACGCTCATCGTGAGTCACTGTCATTGAAGTTGGAACGCATTGAACTGGCGCCGTATTTCGAGCGGTTGATCAGCTCCCACGACTACGGTTTCGCCAAGGAAAGCCCACAGTTCTGGGACGCCCTGCACGCCGACATTGCCTTCGACCCGGCCCGCAGCCTGTTTATCGACGACACATTGCCGATCCTGCGCAGCGCCCGGGACTTTGGGGTGGGGCATCTGCTGGCGGTGAAGGAGCCCGACAGTCGGAAAGGGCCGAAAGATACGGCAGAGTTTGCGGCCGTTGGAGACTACCGGGATCTCATCGTCGGGCTTTAACCCAAAGCGGGAGGGGGCTTGCTCCCAATAGCGGTGTATCAGCCAGGGATACGTGACTGGTCCACCGCTATCGGGAGCAAGCCCCCTCCCACATTTTGCCCCGCGTATTACTCAGGAATACGCAGTGTCTGACCTGGGTAAATCTTGTCCGGGTGCGACAACAGAGGCTTGTTGGCTTCGAAGATTTTGTTGTACAGATTGGCGTTGCCATACACCGCCAGGGAAATCGCACTCAAGGTGTCGCCCTTTTTCACTACGACGAAGCGGGCAGCAGCGACCGCCGGGCCGGATACGGTGATCTGGTCATCCACACTGGCCACCCCGGCAATATTGCCTGCCGCCAGGATGATTTTCTCTTTCTCTTCCTGGCTGGCCACTTCACCGGTAATCGTGACCTTGTCACCGTCAACGGTGGCATGCACATTCGGATTGCCCAGCCCTACATCCTCGATATGCTTTTTCAAATCATCACTGGCGCTGGCATTGCCTGGCGTCAGCAAATTAATCAGCTTCTCGCCTGCTTCCTTAACAAAACTAAAAAGACTCATAGTGCGCTCTCCTTGGGATTGGGTTTCCAGATGCCCAAGACTAGACCAGTCCTACAGACTTGGGTTCCGAATGACCAAAGATACAAACGTGCTAAACGTCACCGTCATTGGAATAAGCCCGTCAATCTGCGCCACAAAGCCTTAGCCAGAGCCTTGATCGACGCCATCTATCAATAGATCAACACGGACAATTAGACGCGACTCTTTGTCGCGCCTAGTCTAAACAGTGATCAATCCGTCGGCGATACCGCGCCGTGAACGCCAAGCGCCCAGTCTGCGCGGCACCTGCTCTTGAAACGTCTGCGTCCGCAGCTCGCCAGAGCCATTGCAATCTTGAACATACAAATGTCGCTAGCACGGCGTTGGAGAACCAGCCATGAGCAATCACCACCAAGCCGATCAAACCCCAACCCCGCGCTACAAGCCTTATAAAGGCCCGGCCGGTGGCTGGGGTGCATTGATCAGCGTGGCACAAGCCTGGCTGACCAGCGACAACGCGCTGAAAAACCTGCGCATGATGCTCAAGACCAACCAGAACGGCGGCTTCGACTGTCCGGGCTGCGCCTGGGGCGACTCGCCGGAAAGCGGCATGGTCAAGTTCTGCGAGAACGGCGCCAAGGCGGTTAACTGGGAAGCCACCAAGCGTCGTGTAGATGCTGCTTTTTTTGCCAAGCACAGCGTCACCGCATTGCTGGAACAGAGTGACTATTGGCTGGAGTATCAAGGTCGCCTGACCGAGCCGATGCGTTATGACGCCGAGACGGACCGTTACAAGCCCATCAGTTGGGAAACCGCATTCGACCTGATCGGCAAGCATCTCAACGCACTGCCCAACCCAGACATGGCCGAGTTCTATACCTCGGGCCGGGCCAGTAACGAAGCGGCTTACCTGTATCAACTGTTCGTGCGCGCCTATGGCACCAACAACTTCCCCGACTGCTCGAACATGTGCCACGAAGCCAGCGGCGTAGCCCTGGCGCAGAGCGTAGGCGTGGGCAAAGGCACCGTGACCTTTGATGACTTCGAACATGCCGACGCAATTTTCGTGTGGGGCCAGAACCCCGGCACCAACCACCCGCGCATGCTCGAACCGCTGCGCGAGGCGGTAAAACGTGGCGCTCAGGTGGTGTGCATCAACCCACTCAAAGAGCGCGGCCTGGAGCGCTTCCAGCATCCACAACACCCGCTGGAAATGCTGACCAACGGTGACAAGCCGACCAACACCGCCTACTTCCGCCCCGCCCTGGGCGGCGACATGGCCATCCTGCGCGGCATGGCCAAGTTCTTGCTGCTGTGGGAGCGCCAAGCCCTGGCTGAAGGCAAGGAAGCAGTGTTCGATCACGACTTCCTCAACGAGCACACCGCCAACGTACTCGACTACTTGGGCCAGATCGACGACACCTCCTGGGATGAAATTGTCGAGCAATCCGGCCTGACTCTGGTTGAGATCGAGCAAGCGGCGCGCATGTATGCCAAGGGCAAGAACGTGATCATGTGCTGGGCGATGGGTATCACTCAGCACCGCCACTCGGTGCCGACCATCCAGGAAATCGCCAACCTGATGCTGCTGCGCGGCAATATTGGCCGCCCCGGCGCCGGCCTGTGCCCAGTGCGCGGCCACAGTAACGTACAGGGCGACCGGACCATGGGCATCAACGAGCGTCCGCCCGTGGCGTTCCTCGACGCGCTTGAGCGTCGCTTCCAGTTCCAGGTGCCGCGCACCAATGGCCACAACGTGGTCGAAGCGATTCACGCGATGCTCGAAGGACGCTCCAAAGTGTTTATCGGCCTGGGCGGCAACTTCGCCCAAGCCACCCCCGACAGCCCGCGCACCTTTGAAGCCCTGCGTAGCTGTGACCTGACCGTGCAGATCAGCACCAAGCTCAACCGCAGCCACCTGATGCACGGCAAGGACGCGCTGATCCTGCCATGCCTGGGCCGAACCGATATCGACATCCAGGCCGACGGCCCGCAAGCGGTCACGGTGGAAGACTCGTTCAGCATGGTTCATGGCTCCAATGGACAACTGCAACCGCTGTCGAAGCTGATGAAATCCGAGCCTGCGATCCTGGCCGGTATCGCCGCCGCAACCCTGGGCAGCAAGCCGGTGGATTGGAACTGGCTGGTGGCTGACTATGGTCGCATCCGCGACCTGATCGCCGATACGATCCCGGGCTTCAAGGACTTCAACGAGAAAATCAAGCATCCGGGCGGCTTCTACCTGGGCAACGCCGCCGGTGCGCGCCGCTGGAACACACCGTCGGGCCGCGCCAATTTCCGTCCGAATATCCTGCCGGCAGACCTGATTCACGAACGTACCCACGCGACAGGCCGGGTACCGGACCTGATCATGCAGTCGATGCGCTCACACGATCAGTACAACACCACCATTTATGGCCTGGATGACCGCTACCGTGGCGTGAAAGGTCAGCGTGACGTGCTGTTCGTCAATGAAGCCGACATTATTCGCCTGGGCTTCAAACCGGGTCAGAAGGCCGACATCGTGTCACTGTGGGAAGACGGCCGTGAGCGCCGCGTGAAGGGATTCACCTTGCTGGCCTTTGATATTCCGGCCGGTCAGGCAGCCGCTTACTACCCGGAAGTGAACCCGCTGGTGCCGCTGGAAAGCACCGGAGAAGGTAGCCATACACCAACATCGAAGTTTGTGGCGATTCGTTTGGAAGCGGCGAGTGACAGTGGGCTGATCATGTCCCGCTCGGCATAAACCTACGGGCACAAAAAAGGCCGCTTTTGCATAAAAGCGGCCTGTCCGAAGTAGCTAAAGACCCATAAAACAGACTTAAGTTCCCTAGTTAAAACAGTAACTTAGAGAATTGTGTACAACTCGTGTTACTGGTCGGATTTCTATTGTCACAATGCCGATACAGCCTCAGGATCGCGCCGTCATCCTCTTGAGGTCTCCCTAATGAAGTTCTCCTCGATTCTCTTGTTGTCCCTTGGCCTGGTCAGTGGCGCAGCCATGGCCGGTGGCACCGCCGAAGCAGGCGTGGGCGGCGCATTGGGCGGGGTTCTAGGTTCGGTCGTTGGCCAACAGCTAGGCGGCAACACCGGTTCGACCATCGGTGCAGCCTTGGGCGGCGCGGGTGGTAGTGCGGTCGGTGCCGACAAACGCAGCCGCGGCGAAGCTGCCATTGGCGGTGCGCTGGGCGCAGCGGGTGGCAACGTGGTTGGCCGTAGCGTCGGCGGTAGCACTGGCAGCCTGATCGGCGCAGCAGCCGGTGGCGGCGCAGGTGGAGCACTGGGCAACTACATGGGCAACAAGAGTGATAACGAAGACCGTCATTACCGTGGACGTGACAACCGTCGCTATGACCGTGATGACCATCGCGGGCGCGGCCATGCTTATGGGCATCGCAAGAACAAGCATCACTACCGTTATGATTGATAAGGCCTGAAACCTCCGGCGTTGGGTGTAGGCGTTCGCGCCTACACCACCAAACGCTGCAACGCCTCGCGCAACAGGGTCGGAATCGTCACCGGCTGGTTCGACCCTCGATCCACGAACACATGTACAAAACGCCCCGCCGCGCAGGCCTCTTCCTCGCCCGTCTTGAACACCGCCAACTCATACTGCACTGAGCTATTGCCCAGCTTGCCCACACGCACGCCAACGTCAATGCGCTCGGGAAAGGCAACCGACGCGAAGTAGTCGCACGCCGAGCTCACCACAAACCCCACCACGTCACCGTCATGAATATCCAACCCACCTTGTTCGATCAGGTAGGTATTCACCGCCGTGTCGAAAAAACTGTAGTAGGTGACGTTATTCACGTGGCCGTACACATCGTTGTCGTGCCAACGCGTGATGATCGGTTGAAAGTGGGGGTAATCGGCACGTTGTGGCACTGAGTCAGGCATGGGGCACGTCTCGTGAAAGTGAATTTACAGGTGGCTCAGATGGGTCTCGGCCCATTCGCGTACTTCGGCATAAGGGTAATCTTCCAGCGCAGCAAACCCCGGAATACCCCGCGCCTTCAATCGGGTGAACAACGGCACGCTAATACCACCGAGGAACCGCGTTAGCCGCTCGGCGCCAGGCAGTTGCCCTGTGGCTGCATGATGCCTGTGGATAAAATCTGCGCACAGTCCCATGAAGTCTTTATCCACAAGCGGCGGCAAACTCGGTGGTGCCGGCAGATGCGCAACATGACCATGGCACACCGAGCAATGTCCACAATGCTGGGGCGCATTTTCATCACCGAAATAACCGGCCAAACGCTGCCCGAGGCAATACTCGGTGGAAAAAAGATCGAGCATGGCGTGAATCCGCTCCACTTCGCCGACCTCATGCTGCTTGAAGCCTGTGTATAACTCGGCGCTCAACACCTGTGGATCAAAGTCGGTGTCCAGCAGGCTGTAGACCTCAGTCATCTGCTTGCTTTCCAATTCGATCAAGCCCTGCTCCTGAAAGTAATCCAGTGCTTTCACCACTCGATTACGTTCGGCATTGTGCTGCTGATACAACGCGTCAAAATCCACCGTCGCCCATGTTCTCGCACGCTTACACACGTCGATGATCGCCGCGACAAACTGTTGCCGCTCACCACTGAACCGTGCCAACAAAGCCTCGGGTTCGATAAGGTATTTGAAACGGTATTCGGCATAAAACGCGTAGCGCGGTGCAATCACGCCCTTGAGCTCCAGTTGTACCAACAGCGTCTTGAGCGGCAGTTCGCGGATATTGCTGTGGTCCGATAATGATCTCAGCAGAAACTCCCACTGCCCCTCTGCCCGCGCTGCCTGCAACTCCTCCAGCACACGGCAGATGCCCTCTTGCTCCGGCGTATCACCGTAGACGAAATTCTCCAGCACATTGAGGCTGTCGCGGTTAGCCAGCACCAGGCAATCGGAAGGCTGACCGTCGCGCCCGGCACGGCCGATTTCCTGGCTGTAGTTCTCGATGGATTTGGGCAGGTCGAAGTGCACCACATTGCGGATATCACTTTTGTCGATGCCCATACCAAATGCGATGGTAGCGACGATGCAATTGGAACGCCCGCCCATGAAGCGTTGTTGGATGCCTTCGCGTTTATCGTGGGGCAAACCGGCGTGATAGGCCTCAGCCTGGATACCATTGCGATTCAGGTATTCAGCAATCTGTTCGGCAGTTTTCTGCAAGGTGACATAGACGATGCTCGGCTGATTGACTCGTTCACTCATCCACTCCACGAGGCGCCGACGTTTGTCGTGGCCACCCACCGGCTCCACCAGCAGGTTGAGGTTAGGCCGGTAGAAGCCCGTGGTGACCACGTCCTCCGGAGCAATGGCGAACTTGACCTGCATATCGGCAATCACCTTGGGCGTCGCTGTAGCCGTCAGCAGAAGCGCCTGTGGGATATTGAACTGACGCTGGTAGTCCGGCAGCTTCAAGTAGTCCGGACGAAAGTTGTGGCCCCACTCCGAAATACAGTGAGCCTCGTCCACCACCAGCAGTGAAATCCGCACACTTTGCAGGAAGTTACGAAAGCGCTCGTTCTTCAGGCGCTCGACGGAAATCATCAGGATCTTCAACTCGCCCGAACGGGCACGAGTCATTACATCATTGGCATCATCGCGGCTCTGGGCAGAGTCGATACTGCCCGCTGAAATGCCATGGCGCTGCAAGAAGCCCAGTTGGTCCTGCATCAGCGCCAACAGCGGCGACACCACCAGCGTCAGGTGCGGCAGCAATACCGCCGACAGCTGATAGCACAGGGACTTACCCGACCCCGTTGGAAAAATAGCCGCTGCCGAACGGCCGGCCAGTACAGCGCTGACCGTTTCTTCCTGGCCCAGACGAAACTGTGGATAACCAAAAACCTGCTGGAGGGTGTCGTGCATAGGCTGTCACTCCGTTGACCGCTGAAGGAATCAAAAACATAGATCAGCGATCAAGAAAAGGTCGGGGATAAACGCTACAAACTGATACAGAGAAAACCAGCAAGCCCGCGCAAAAACGAAGACAGTAACACGCTAGATAATCTGCCCCGACAAGGAGTCGTGAATGTCCCGATGCTCACCGTTTTCACTGCCACATCTCGCTATGTTCACACTGCCGTTGCTGCTGCTGGGTTGTGCAAGCTCCCCCGCCCCAATGCCTGCGGAGCCGGACACACAGCGTTTCGAAACGCCCGAATACCTAGCGCAAAAAGCCCTGCCTATCGTCAACGCATCCTCCCTCTACGCGCGGGGCGGCACCGGCCAGGGCGTCAAGGTTGCGCTGATCGACTCAGGGCTCAACCAAGCACTACCCGAGTTTCATGGGCGTGTAGTCGACCCGGGCTACGACTTCGTAAGACAGCATCCAGGCACCCTCGATATCAAGGGCCACGGCACCCAGATGGCCGGTATTCTCGCCGCGAACAAGAACGATCAGGGCATCCATGGCATCGCCTTCAACGCCCAGTTGATCCCTATGCGTTTCGGTGATGACAAGGAGCCGTTCTACTTCGACAGTGAAATCGCCCAGGCCTGGGAGCTCGCCTATACCAAGGGGGCACGCATTTTCAGTAACTCATGGGCGAATCCCATTGAAGCCAACACCAACGAGGTTCCCGTCTATGAGCGCCTGATGGGTGACTCGTTAGGCGTGGCGAGAAAACTGGTGGCTGAAGGAGCCGTATTCGTTTTTTCAACAGGTAACGAGGTCAAGCGTGAGCCGCTCGCCGAACCTGGCCTGCCCGCGCTGGCGCCCGAACTGGAGAAAGGCTGGATTGCCGTCATGGCCCTTAAAAGCGACGGTAGCGCCATCAATCTCAAATCCAATTATTGCGGCCTCGCGGCACGCTGGTGCATCGCGGTGCCAGGGGGAGACGGTGGCGCTGGGTTACTGACCACCAACAAGGATGGCAGTTATGGACCAACCGCCGGCACCTCGCCGGCCGCTGCGTTGGTCAGTGGTGCCTTGGCGGCATTGCAAAGCCGCTTTCCCGAAATGACACCGCAACAAGTGCGTGAGCGGCTGCTCAGTACAGCGAATCGAACGGGTATCTATGCCAATAGCGAAGCCTATGGGCGAGGGCTGATGGACCTGGACGCAGCCTCACGCCAGTAGCCATTGCGCAAAAAACAACGCGCCACTGGGGCGCGTTGTCGGTAAACCATGTTTCGCTATCGATTAGCGGTTCTGCACCCGCTCAATCGCCGTGTCGTACACCGGGTTGGCCTTCTGCTCCTTGGCCAACTGATAGTGACGCAACGCATCCGAAAACTGTCCCGCCGCTTCATAGATCCGCGCAATGTTGTAGTAAGCGCCAGCGCGCACCGTCGCAGCATTCGCACCGGTTGCCAGGGCGATGGCCTTGCGGTTGGCCCAGATCGACTCGGCGGTGTTGCCGGCTTTCTGATACGCCAGGCCCAGGTTGCCGTAGGCTTTGCCGAAGCCATTGTCCAAGTCAATGGCCTGACGGAACAGGTCGATGGCCTGATCCAGATTGCCTGCCTGGTAGGCCGCTTCGCCCTGTAGGTTAAGACGCTTCGCATCGGTTTGTGCAGAAGAACTGACGGCTACCGCAGCAACTGCCACGCTGTCATCCAGCAACGGTTTGACTTCGTTGAGCACATTCGGCGCATCAACCGTCACATCGCTAAAATTGTTGATGTCCTGGAAGTCGCCGCTGCCGGTCATACGAAACACGGTCCATAAGTTGCCGGTACGGTTTTTCGGTACGTAGTAGGTACGCACCAGAGACTGCCCCATGTACACAAACACCTTGGCTTCGCTATTGGACAGCTGGTTCGAACCTAGATGGCCACCGTTGGTGTAGTCATGCACGGCATAGACGTAGCTTTCGCCGTAGTGTTTTTTCTGCAGGGTGATGGTTTCCGGGCCATAGCTGTCGGTGTCATCCACATCCAATTCAGCGTCGGTACCCTTCTGGTTATCGAAGTAGATATTGTTTCCAGGGAAAATCATGTGGGAATCGAGGTCTGCCGGGGTCTTACCCCAGGTCAGCACGACGCGCAGGCCGTCGAGGTTTTCCATGACTGGGCTAACGGCATAAGTCATGCCCTTGCACGGGCACTTCACCACCAGGTTGGAGTAGCCAGGTTTCTTGATGATCAGCAGATTGGACGCATCGTCGGCAGCTTCGCTGGTCAGCGTCACCTGGCCCTGGGCATTGGTGCGGCCCACCACGTTTTGTGCACCGTTGCGTTGCAGCAGCACTTCCGCGTCAGCAATTTTCTGGTCCTTGACCACCGCGCTGAGTACTTCAATCGGCAGTTGCTCAGCCTGGATTGAAAAAGCCACCGCACACAATGACATCGCCGAGGCGACACGAAGCAAACCCATGCTCAACTCCCTTTAAGTAGCGGGCAGAATTGCCCTACAAGATTTTGCGGTGAAACATACGCTTAATTCAGAGCGTAGGCGCAATTTTTGTACAGAATGTGACATGGTTTTTATCCCACCCGCCCGTTGAAACATTGCGCCACAATCAAGCCTTGCTACCCAGGGAGCATGCTGCGATGACCGAACTGACGCTTGAGCAAAAACAGGATCATCATCACAAGATCCGCCGCCCCCACCACAACCATCCCCCTCACCCACTCCTGCGTGCCCCCACCATGAACCTGGCTCCCAACTTCCCCGAAGACCGCGCCATGCAGCAGCTCCTGCAACTGCTGCACGAAGAAATCGGCCTGCCGGAACACAAGACCCTTCGTCTCGAAACCTCGATCAACTTCGACCTCGGTTGCGACGGCACCGAAGCCAAGCAATTCATGGAAGCGCTGGAACAAGATTTTGCGGTCGACCTGGACGACTACGACGCTTATCGTTACTTCCAACCGCCTGTGTTCGATGTGTTCCTCAAACGCCGCGCCAAGGGCCGTGGAGACAAAGTTCCACTGACTATCGGCATGCTCTACCTGGCCATCAAGACCCATAGCTGGGACACGCAAACCCTGGAAAACCTGAGCTGACCTCAAGAACACAGAGAACCAATGTGGGAGCTGGCTTGCCTGCGATAGCATCACCTCGATAAGACTGACTCACCGAGGCGCCTGCATCGCGGGCAAGCCCGGCTCCCACATTTAATTGGCGCGAATAAAACAACAAGGACCTTACATGGACGTAGCAATGGGCCTGCTGGCCGCCCTGCTCTGGGGTGGTACGGATTTTCTCGTGGGCCTCAACGCCCGCGCCGTCGGCGTGAAGCGCGCCGTGTACTTCGGCCAAGCCCTCGGCTTTTTGATCATGACCTTGTTGCTGGTCATTTTCCCGGCCTTTCTCTTCAAGTCCCTTGATGCCCCAATGAGCGTGTGGCTGCTCGGCATTGCTGCCGCTCTGCTCACCGTCTCTGGCGCACTTGCGCTGTCCAAGGCCTTCGCCATGGGCAAGGCCGCCATCGTCGCGCCGTTGGTGACGTCCTACGGCGTAGTCACCACATTGCTGTCTTGGGCCAGCGGCGAACACATCAGCCTGACCCAACTGAGTTGCATCGGCCTGTGCGTGATTGGCGTCATCCTCTCCAGCATTCATAAGGACAACGACATCCCCCACAACAACCCGCGCCTGTCCATCGCCTACGCCATGCTTGCAGCGCTGCTGTATGGCACCAGCTTCTGGCTGCAAGGCCGCTACACACTACCCACATTGGGACCCGTCACCATGCTTTGGCTGGGTTATCTGGTGGGTCTGTGCGTACTGGTGGTGATGGTGCTGAAGATCCAGGACGGGCTGAAGATTCCGCCGTTGAAGAACTGTGCAACCCTGACCGGTGCAAGCTTAATGAACCTGGGCGGGTTCTCGGCGTTTTCATGGGGCGCGATGGCGGGGTCGGTTTCGGTAGTGACCGTGATCAGTACATTGTCGGGCGGGATTGCGGCAATTCTGGGGTTTGTGTTTTTCAAGGAGCGGCTGTCGGTGGTTCAAGTGCTGGGTGTGGTGTTGGTGCTGATCGGAGCAGTGGTATTGCACATCGCCAACTGACCTTGCCCGCACAAAAAAGCCGCCTACAAGAGGCGGCTTTTTCACAACGTTCGAATCTTACAACTTAGGCCCGGCAGCCTTGATCGCATCGCTCACTTCAAACTTCTTGAAGTTCTCGATGAACAGACCCGCCAGCGCCTTCGCCGCTTCGTCGTACGCAGCTTTGTCAGCCCAGGTATTACGTGGGTTCAACAGGCCGGTTTCAACGCCCGGTACAGTCAATGGCACGTCGAGGTTGATCGTGTCGAGGTGTTCTGTTTTTGCACCGATCAACGCGCCGCTCTGGATCGCTGCGATCACGCCGCGAGTGGTCGGGATGTTGAAGCGCTTGCCGACGCCGTAGCCACCGCCGGTCCAGCCAGTGTTGACCAGGTAGACCTTGGAGCCGAAGCCGCGGATGCGCTTGATCAGCAGCTCTGCGTATTCACCCGCCGGGCGTGGGAAGAATGGCGCGCCGAAGCAGGTGGAGAAGGTCGACTTGATGCCGCTGCCGGAACCCATTTCGGTCGAGCCCACCAGAGCGGTGTAGCCAGACAGGAAGTGGTAGGCCGCTTGCTCTTCGCTGAGGATGGACACTGGCGGCAGAACACCGGTCAGGTCACAGGTCAGGAAGATTACCGCGTTTGGCTCGCCGCCCAGGTTCTTCTCGGAACGCTTGGCAACGTGCTCCAGTGGGTAAGCAGCGCGGCTGTTCTGGGTCAGGCTGACATCGGCGTAGTCGGCATGCTTGGCCTCGTCGATCACGACGTTTTCCAGCACAGCGCCATGCTTGATGGCTTTCCAGATCACCGGCTCATTCTTCTCGGACAGGTCGATGCACTTGGCATAGCAACCGCCTTCGATGTTGAACACCACACCCTCGCCCCAACCGTGTTCATCGTCACCGATCAGGTAACGGCTTTCGTCGGCGGACAGGGTGGTTTTACCGGTGCCCGACAGACCGAAGAACAGGGTCACGTCGCCAGCTTCGCCGATGTTGGCGGCGCAGTGCATCGGCAGTACGTCGGAGGCCGGCAGCAGGAAGTTCTGTACCGAGAACATGGCTTTCTTCATCTCACCGGCATAACGCATACCGGCGATCAGCACTTTCTTCTGGGCGAAGTTGAGGATCACGCAACCATCGGAGTTGGTGCCGTCACGCTCTGGCACGCACTCGAAATTGGCGACGTTAAGCACTTGCCACTCTTCACGACCGGCCGGGTTGTACTGGGCCGGGTTGATGAACAGGCAACGACCGAACAGGTTCTGCCAGGCAGTCTGGGTGGTCATTTTCACGGCCAGGTAGTGGTCTTCGGCAGCACCTACGTGGACGTGGGAAACGAAATGCTCTTGCGCGTTGTTGAAAGCCTCGACGCGAGCCCACAGGGCATCGAACTTGTCGGCCGGGAACTTGCGGTTGATCGGGCCCCAGGCGATGGCGTCCTGGGTAGAAGGCTCTTCAACGATGAAACGGTCAACTGGCGAACGGCCGGTACGGTGACCGGTTTCGACGACCAGTGCGCCAGTATCGGCAAGCACGCCTTCACCGCGCTGCAGGGCTTCTTTGACCAGATCGTCAACACTCAGATCGGTGTATACGGCGTTATTGGCTTGCGTCATAAGGTTCCCCGTCGGCCTATGGCCGAGTGCTCCAAACGTTTTGTAGTAGAAAGTTGCGCACTACTACCGCGAAAAAAGTGGGCCGGATTATGCCAGAAAAGCCCAAAAAGAGTAGGGCCCTCCCGTCAGAACTGCGCTAATCCGGCGTTTGTCAGGTGATTTACCTGTGCTTAAACGTTTTAGTGGCGGGTGTCGGAAGGGGTATCGATGCCTGCTCCGGCGAACAACTGGGCTACATCAGCAGCATCGAACAGGTAGCGCTGGTTGCAGAACTGGCAGTCGATCTCGATATTGCCGCCATGCTCCACCACCAGATTCTGCGCATCTTCCAGGCCCAGGCTGACCAGGGCATTGCCTGAGCGCTCGCGGGAACAACTGCAATGGAAGTGCAAGGCTTGCGTATCGAACAGACGCACAGCCTCTTCATGATAAAGACGGTGCAGGATGGTTTCGTTGTCCAGGCTCAGCAGTTCTTCGGCTTTCACTGTGTTGGCCAGGGCGATGATGTGCTGCCAGCTTTCAGCACGATCATCTTCGTCCTTGATGCGGTCGGCCGGCAGTTGTTGTACCAGCAGGCCACGGGCACGCTTGGCGTCAGCGTTGAGCCAGAACTTGGTGCCCACTTGCTGGGACATCACGAAATAGTTGGTGAAGCAATCCGACAGGGTTTCACCGTCCAGATCGACGATACCCTGATAGCGCTGGCCTTCGGTCGGGTCGACGGTAATCGCCAGCACGCCATCGGGCATCAGGTCGGACAGGGTGGCGTCCGCGGCGATCAAGTCGGCCTCGTACCGGGCCAGGCCACGGATTTCGCGCTCGCTGGAACACTCGATCATCAGCATCGGGACCGGGCCTTCGGAGCGCGCCTGCAAAATCAGCAAACCGTCGAATTTCATGGTGCCCACCAGCAGCGCCGCCGCCGCCATCAGCTCACCGAGCAGTTGCGCGACCGGCTCCGGATAGGGGTGCTTGGCGAGGACTTCGGCATAGCTGCGCTCCAACGAAACCAGTTCGCCGCGGGCGTCCGACTCGTCGAAGATGAAGCGTTGGGTGAAGTCGGTATCCGGTAGATCAGTCATAGGTCTGGGTATCTGAGTTGAATAATATTGACGCGAAGATGACGCAGTTTATGAACAATCCGGGTTTGTTCCAAGCCAAGTGAAGCCCCAGGCGATTACCGGCGACTTCAATCGTCGTTGCCACTGCCACGGAACTTGAACAGATCGCGGCGCTGCTTCTTGCTCGGCTTCCCATCGGTACTCACCCCCAGTGCCCCCGCCTTGCGCATCGCCGCCGCTTTCTCACGCTTGGCGATGCTCGCCTCTGTCTCGGCATAGAGTGTCTGCGCTTCGGGCGCGCCACGCCGGACGATGGAAAGTGCCTGAACCACAACAGTCTTTTCATCAAAGCCGGTACGAATCTGGAACTCGTCGCCCACGCGCGGCTCCTTGCCCGGTTTGCAGCGTTCGCCACGGTGATGCACCTTGCCACTCTCGATGGCGGCCTTGGCCAGGGCACGTGTCTTGTAGAAACGTGCCGCCCACAGCCACTTATCCAAACGGACTTTTTCTTCCTCTTCCTGCTTCTGAGCCACTTGAATTCCTCGCTCTGAAAAATGTCGCAACTTTACCGTTGAAACCCTTCGACGCATAAACCCCAAGGCTCACCTAAGATACGCCAGGGAACGCGAGTTTTGCGTGCCTTTCCCTAACAGCCACTGATTACTGCAGCCTGAGAGATATCTGTCGCCATTTGTCGAATATTCTGCGTGAATACCGCGAAATCGGCGCCAAACCCTCGATGAGGGTTTGGGGATTGTCACAATCCATGCGCAGTTGGACGTTACTGTCCTCGACGACTACGAAACATTTCTGAATTGCCGGTTACTCATATTGAAGACATTTGACCATTTGACCGTTGTGGGTCTGCGTGAGTGGGTGGCCCTTCCCGAGTTGGGAGTGGCCGGCCTGCGCGCCAAGATCGACACCGGCGCCAGCACCTCCAGCCTGCACGCCACCGATATCGAGCCTTTCGAGCGCGAGGGTGAGAAGTGGGTGCGCTTCACCGCGCACCTTGGCAGCGTCGTGCAACTGCGTCACCGTCGCTGCGAAGCGCCCCTGGTGACGATGAAAACCATCAAGAGCTCCAACGGGCATGCGCAGGTGCGCTACGTGATCAGCACAACGTTGGCACTGGGTGACCGGGTATGGCGTGTGGAATTCACCCTGGCCTGCCGCAAGGCCATGCGTTACCGCCTGTTGCTCGGTTCCAAGGCGCTGATTGACGGCCAGTTGGTGGTCAATCCCGGCGTCAAGTACGTTCAAGACAAGCCGGTGTTCCCGGTCTCTACTCTTTCTGTCCCAGGTGCTGCATGAAGATTGCTGTGCTGTCGCGAAACCCGCGTCTGTATTCCACCCGCCGCCTGGTTGAGGCCGGCACCGAACGTGGCCATGAAATGGTGGTGATCGACACGTTGCGGGCCTACATGAACATTGCCAGCCACAAACCGCAGATCCACTACCGGGGCAAGCCGCTGGAGGGTTTTGATGCGGTGATCCCGCGTATTGGCGCCTCAGTCACTTTCTACGGCTGCGCGGTGTTGCGCCAGTTTGAAATGATGGGCGTGTTCCCCCTTAACGAATCGGTAGCCATCGCGCGCTCGCGGGACAAGCTGCGCTCGCTGCAGTTGCTGTCGCGCCGGGGCATTGGCCTGCCGGTCACCGGTTTTGCCCACTCACCGGATGACATCCCCGACCTCATCGACATGGTCAACGGCGCGCCGCTGGTGATCAAGGTGCTGGAAGGCACCCAGGGTATCGGCGTGGTGCTGTGTGAAACCGCGACAGCAGCCGAATCGGTGATCGAGGCATTCATGGGCCTCAAGCAGAACATCATGGTGCAGGAGTACATCAAGGAAGCCGGTGGCGCAGATATCCGTTGCTTCGTAGTGGGCGACAAAGTGATTGCAGCGATGAAGCGCCAGGCCAAGCCAGGGGAGTTCCGCTCCAACCTGCACCGTGGTGGTAGTGCCAGCCTGATCAAGATCACCCCGGAAGAACGCATGACCGCGCTGCGGGCAGCCAAGGTAATGGGCTTGAGCGTGGCCGGCGTGGATATCCTTCGCTCCAACCATGGGCCACTGGTGATGGAGGTGAACTCATCGCCGGGCCTGGAAGGGATCGAGACCACCACTGGCAAGGACGTGGCGGGGATCATCATTCAGCATCTGGAGAAGAACGGCGGGCCAAATATGACTCGGACCAAAGGCAAGGGCTGAATTAGACACCACAAAAAGTGTGGGAGCTGGCTTGCCTGCGATAGCTATAGTGAATTCTCCACCGCTATCGCAGGCAAGCCAGCTCCCACATTTGGTTACTTGCCGTTTGTCAGACCGCATCTCTAGGCAACATCAGCCCCAGCGGCAAACGCACCCGCGCCTCCAGGCCACCTTCTTCGCGATTACGCAGCTCGACATTGCCACCATGCATCGAGGCAATCCGCCGCACAATCGCCAAACCCAGGCCAGTACCCTTGCCACCCCGGGCACGGTCGCCACGGGTGAACGGGTTGAAAATCCCTTCCAACTCGTCCGGGTCGATACCCGCGCCCCGGTCCATCACACTCAGCACCACATACGGCGCAGTGCTATCGCCCGACACATAGGCTGCGACTTCCACATCGGAACCTGCGTGATGCAAGGCGTTGCCGATGAGGTTGTTCAACAGGCGCTTCATCGACACCCGACGCAACGCGAATGGCTGGATCGGCTCCAAACGCATGCGCACTTGCTCACCGTTCTGGTTATACGGGGCCACTACCTCTCGCACCAAGTCCGTAAGGTCGACCTCTTCAACCACTTCATCCCGACCATCACGGATAAACGCCAGGAACTGGTCGAGAATCGCATCCATGTCCTCGATGTCGCGGACCATGTCATCCGTCAGGTCGTTATGGTTGCCCATCAATTCCAGGGATAGCCGCAAGCGCGTCAACGGCGTGCGCAGGTCATGGGATACGCCCGCCAGCATCAGCTCGCGCTCACGACCCGCCTGCTCGACATCTTCCGCCATCTGATTGAACGCGCTGTACACCTCGGTCATCTCACTGGGCGTGTCGCTGACCGGCAGTCGCACACTGCGCCCCTGCCCCAGTTGGCGGGCGGCGAACACCAGACGCTTGAGGGGCTGGTTTAGCTGGCGGACGAAAATCCAGGCGGATGCGGTAGAAAGCAAACCAATGGCCAGGAACCAACCCAGCACGTTCCAGATCTTCTGCCCCCGCAGCGGGTGGGGGTACAGCGGTACTTTCAGCCAATCCTGACCCAGGCTGGGCGCCCGCACCCAGAGGGCGGGCGACACGTGCATGCGCAGCCGCACCTCGGTGTCGTCACCCAGTTCGGCCTGCATCTGTCGCTGGTAAATCTCACTGTAGGGCCAGTGCTGCTCGCCCTCCGGCACACCCGCACCCGCCACGCGAACCAGTGTCGCAGCCTTGGCAATCTTCTCGCGGTTTTCCGGATCAGCCGCCCAATAGGCACGCAGTGTAAGAGCGACGCCGTGACTGTACTGCCGATCCACCAGCACATCCTCGTTCATCAACAGATAAACCAGTGTGAGTGCCTTGGAAAACAGAACAACGATCAGCACCAGCCAAAGCGTGCGGGAAAAGAAACTTTGCGGGAACCACAGCGGGGTTTTCATAGAAGACAGCTAGATACCTTGCAGGGACGAGGGGCGCTCGCAGAATTGCAGATGCCGGGTATCCCGCTGACGCTCATGGAGCCAAACGCCGGAATACCCGTCCCTGCAAATCATCGGTCAACTGGTTTTATTGCCATCCGGCACGAACACATAACCCACGCCCCACACCGTCTGGATATACCGCGGCTTGGACGGATCAGGCTCGATCATCCGGCGCAGACGGGAGATCTGCACGTCGATGGAACGCTCCAGGGCATCCCACTCCCGGCCACGGGCCAGGTTCATCAACTTGTCGCGGGTCAACGGCTGGCGCGCGTTCATCACCAGCGCCTTGAGCACCGCGAATTCGCCGGTGGTCAGCATGTGCACTTCTTCACCGCGCTTGAGCTCACGGGTAGCCAGCGACAATTCGTAGTCGCCAAAGGTGACGCTTTCGTCTTCACTGCCTGGCGCGCCCGGCACCGGCGGAGCCTGACGACGCAATACAGCCTTGACCCGAGCCATCAACTCATCCGGGTTGAACGGCTTGGCCAGGTAGTCATCAGCGCCAAGTTCAAGGCCCTTGATGCGGCTCAGCTCATCGCCCTTGGCGGTCAGCATGATGATTGGAATCTGGTTGTTCGCACCGCGCAGGCGCTTGCAGGCGGTAAGGCCGTCTTCGCCGGGCAGCATCAGGTCGAGTACGACCAGGTTGAACACCTCGCGCCCCAGCAGGCGGTCCATCTGTTCGGTGTTCGGCACCGCGCGAGCGCGGTAGCCTTTGGAGTTGAAGAAGCGCTCCAACAGGCTGCTAAGCCCTGGATCGTCATCAACGATGAGAATTTTTTCGCCTTCAGCAGTTTGTACAGTGCTGCTCATTGGATGCTCCTCTTATCTCGGCGCGCATTATGGCTTAGGTGCCGTTATACGCACCGTGTGCATTGTTAGCAGATTTTTCCTCTGCCGCCAGCGAACCCGCGTGCGGCGACCACCGGCGCAGTACCCCCCCAAGCCGGAACGCTGGTTATAATGCGGCGCCTTCGTGCAGAGCAACGTCAGATCGTTACCGTTTGCTGCCGGGATCTTTTTTCACCCGCTTGTCGTGATTTTTTCAATTTCGAGGGTCAATAGGCTGCCTCTTGACCCAGGCAGCGGCGCCAGTCGGGCCGCTCAACCAGCCTCCCAGGGCCTTGTTTTCCGGGCCTGCGGGCTGCTTTCAAGAATTTCAGGTGGTTTTATGGACAGCATCAACAGCCGCATCGCCGAGGAACTCGGTGTACGCCCACAGCAGGTCGAAGCGGCCGTCGCTCTACTGGATGAAGGTTCTACGGTGCCTTTCATCGCCCGTTACCGAAAAGAAGTGACCGGCAGCCTCGACGACACCCAATTGCGTCACCTGGAAGAGCGCCTGCGCTACCTGCGAGAACTCGACGAACGGCGTATCAGCATCCTCGCCAGCATCGAGGAACAGGGCAAGCTGACTCCGCAACTGGAGCGCGATATCAAGCTCGCCGACACCAAGACCCGCCTCGAAGACCTCTACCTACCCTACAAGCAGAAGCGCCGCACCAAGGGCCAGATCGCCCTGGAAGCCGGCCTGGGCGAGCTGGCCGACGGCCTGTTCAACAACGCGTCGCTGACACCGGACACCGAGGCGGCCCGCTTCATCAACGCCGAAAAAGGCGTCGCCGACGTCAAGGCCGCCCTCGAAGGCGCCAAGTACATCCTCATGGAGCGCTTCGCCGAAGACGCCAGCCTGCTGGAAAAACTACGCACCTACCTCAAGCAGGAAGCCACGCTCAGCGCCCGCGTCATCGCCGGCAAAGAGGAAGAAGGCGCCAAGTTCCGCGACTACTTCGAACACGACGAACCGCTCAAGAGCATGCCGTCCCACCGCGCACTCGCCATTTTCCGTGGCCGCAACGAAGGCATTCTCAGCTCGGCGCTGAAAGTCGGCGACGAGCTGCCGGGCACCATGCACCCATGCGAAGGCATGATCGGTCAACAATTCGGCATCCAGAATCAGAATCGTCCTGCGGATAAGTGGCTGGGTGAAGTGGTGCGCTGGACCTGGAAGGTCAAGCTTTACACTCACCTGGAAACCGACCTGCTGGGTGAGTTGCGCGACGGCGCCGAGACCGAGGCGATCAACGTATTCGCCCACAACCTGCATGACCTGCTGCTGGCCGCACCGGCCGGCCCGCGCGCCACCCTGGGCCTCGACCCGGGCCTGCGCACCGGTTGCAAGGTCGCCGTGGTCGACTCCACCGGCAAGCTGCTGGACCACGCCACCGTTTACCCACATGTGCCGCACAACAAGTGGGACCAGACCCTGGCGATCCTGGCCGCGCTATGCGCCAAGCACGCCGTGGACCTGATCGCCATCGGCAACGGCACCGCCAGCCGTGAAACCGACAAGTTGGCCGCCGAGCTGATCAAGAAATACCCAGCCATGAAAATGACCAAGGTCATGGTCTCCGAGGCCGGCGCTTCGGTGTACTCGGCGTCGGAACTGGCTTCCAAGGAGTTCCCGGACCTCGACGTGTCGATCCGTGGCGCAGTGTCCATCGCCCGTCGCCTGCAAGACCCCTTGGCCGAACTGGTGAAAATCGACCCTAAATCCATCGGTGTCGGCCAGTACCAGCACGACGTGTCGCAGCTGAAACTGGCACGCGGCCTGGATGCCGTAGTGGAAGACTGCGTGAACGCCGTGGGCGTGGACGTGAACACCGCCTCCGTGGCGCTGTTGGCGCGTATCTCCGGCCTCAACGCCACCCTGGCGCAGAACATCGTCACCCACCGCGATGAAAACGGCGCGTTCAAAACCCGCGCCGCGCTGAAAAAAGTCGCACGCCTGGGCGAAAAAACCTTCGAACAAGCCGCCGGCTTCCTGCGCGTGATGAACGGCGACAACCCACTGGACGCCTCCGCGGTTCACCCGGAAGCCTACCCGCTGGTACAACGCATCGCCGCCGAGACCGACCGCGACATTCGCTCGCTGATCGGCGATGCCGCGTTCCTCAAGCGCCTGGACCCGAAGAAGTACACCGATGAAACCTTCGGCGTGCCGACCATCACCGACATCCTGCAAGAACTGGAAAAACCGGGTCGTGACCCACGCCCCGAGTTCAAGACTGCCGAGTTCCAAGACGGCGTCGAAGACCTCAAGGATCTGGAGCTGGGCATGATCCTCGAAGGCGTGGTCACCAACGTGACCAACTTCGGCGCTTTTGTGGACATCGGCGTGCATCAGGACGGTTTGGTGCATATTTCTGCGCTTTCGGAGAAATTCATCAAAGATCCGCGCGAAGCGGTGAAAGCCGGTGATGTGGTCAAGGTCAAGGTCATGGAAGTCGACATCCCTCGCAAACGCGTTGGCCTGTCGATGCGCATGAGTGACACCCCAGGCGAGAAGATCGACGGCGCCCGTGGTGCTCGTCCGGGTTCGGCACCGCGCCAATCGCAGAACAACGCGCCGCGCAAGGAAACCGCCACCGCCGCCCCGAGCAACAACGCCATGGCCTCGCTGTTCGCTAACGCCAAACAGTTGAAGAAACGCTGATGGAGATCCCGGCCGGTTTGACCCAGAGCGCATTCAGCGAACTGATCGGCTGCCGCCTGCAACGCCTGGACGAGGGCGTTGCCGAGGTGGCCCTGACCCTGGAGCCGCAGCTGCGCAACCGCGCGGGCAAGCTCCATGGCGGGGCGATCTTCAGCCTGGTGGACATTACGATGGGGCTGGCCTGTTCCAGCTCCCATGGTTTCGACCAGCAGAGCGCGACCATCGAGTGCAAAATCAACTACATCCGCGCCGTGTCTGACGGTGACGTGCTGTGTACCGCCCGGGTGATCCACGCGGGTCGCCGCACACTGGTGGTCGAAGCCGATGTGTATCAAGACGAAAGATTAGTCGCAAAAGCACAAGGCACGTTCGCTGCCCTATAGCTCCCCACCCTCGATTTGAGTTAATTTCGGCGCTGCGATAACAGCGTCGGAATTTTCTTGCTGCGCTATAGCCCAATTCATGGAGTGAAGTCGGCTTTTACAGATCGAGTCAGATCGACTCTAAACCAGGCGATCACGCCAGTTTTAACTTCACCCTTGTAGACCGTCCTGCCCACCCCCATATTGGGGCGACTGACGCGTGAAGGAATCCAACTTGAGCGAACTTCTCAACCGCCGCCTGGCCTTGCTCGGCAAGCGCGAACACCTCTCCCTGCTAGAGCAGTGCTTGCACGGCATCGAGCGTGAATGCCTACGCGTCACCGATGAAGGTCGCCTGGCACAAACGCCGCACCCTGAAGCCCTGGGCGCCGCGCTGACCCACGAACAGATCACCACCGACTACTCGGAATCGCTGCTGGAGTTCATCACTCCCGCCCTGCCCAACCCGGCCGATACCCTGAGCAGCCTGGACAAGATTCATCGGTTTGCCTACACCAAGCTCGGCAGCGAATACCTGTGGAGCCCCTCGATGCCGTGCCCGTTGCCGGCCGAGGAAGACATTCCGATTGCCTACTACGGCACCTCCAATATCGGACAGCTCAAGTACGTGTACCGCAAGGGCCTGGCCCTGCGTTACGGCAAGACCATGCAGTGCATTGCCGGCATCCACTACAACTTTTCCCTGCCGGAACAGTTGTGGCCGCTGCTCAAGGAGACTGAAGGGTTTGTCGGCACCGACCGCGATTACCAGTCCAATGCCTACATCGCGCTGATCCGTAACTTCCGCCGCTACAGCTGGCTGCTGATGTACCTGTTCGGCGCCTCGCCAGCCCTGGATGCCGGTTTCCTGCGCGGTCGCTCGCACCAGCTCGAAGTACTGGATGCCGACACGCTGTACCTGCCGTATGCGACCAGCCTGCGCATGAGCGACCTGGGTTACCAGAGCAACGCCCAGGCCGGTCTTACGCCGTGCTACAACGACCTGGCCAGCTACACCGATAGCCTGCGCGAAGCGGTGGCAACGCCCTACGCGCCTTACGTCGAAGTCGGCACGCACAAGGACGGTGAGTGGGTGCAGCTCAACACCAACATCCTGCAGATCGAAAACGAGTACTACTCCAACATTCGCCCCAAGCGTGTGACCTACACCGGCGAACGCCCGATCCAGGCGCTGATGGCCCGTGGCATTCAGTACATCGAAGTGCGTTGCCTGGATATCAACCCGTTCCTGCCGATGGGGATTGACCTGCCGGAGTCGCGCTTCCTCGACGCGTTCTTGCTGTACTGCGCCCTGAACGACAGCCCGCTGTTCGCTAACAACGAGTGCGGCAACGCCACGTCCAACTTCCTCAGCGTGGTCAAGGAAGGTCGCCGTCCGGGCCTGCAGTTGCAACGTGAGGGCGCATCGGTGGACATGAAGGAATGGGCCACCGAGTTGCTGGAGAAGATTGCTCCGTTGGCCGCGCTGCTGGATGAGAGCCACGGTATCACCGAGCACAGCCAGGCGCTGGACGCCCAACTGGCGAAGGTCAAGGATTCGTCCCTGACCCCGTCGGCCCAGGTGCTGGCAGCAATGGCCGAGCGTAAAGAGAGTTTTGCGCAATTCTCCCTGCACCAGAGCCGGCTGCATGCCGAGCACTTCCGCAAGGAGCCGCTAACGGCCGAGGAACAGGCACGTTTTGAAGAAATGGCGCGCACGTCACTGGCCCAACAGGCGGAGCTGGAACAGAACGAAGTGGGCGATTTCGATGTGTTTGTCGGGTCGTACCAGGCCAGCATCCTCGCCATCAGCAACTGATAAACCCTCTATTTGGAATAGGTTCAAATGTGGGAGGGGGCAAGCCCCCTCCCACATTTGCCCTGCATTGAATTCAAGATCCACCACAGCGCTTCTTCTAATAAGCTAATTCGAAAATGTTATTTATTTTCGAATTCTTAGATCATTTAGTCTCCTCACACGCCGACCCTCGGCCGCCTGATTGAGGAGCTTCCCCTTGAAACTGTTAACCCCACTGCGCCTCCTGGCGGCGTTGTCCTTGGCCGGTGCGAGCCTGTTTGCCCAGGCGGCGGATGTGACGGTCGCTTACCAGACCACCGTAGACCCGGCCAAAGTCGCCCAGGCCGACGGCGCTTACGAAAAAGCCACCCATGCCAACATCAGCTGGCGCAAATTCGACAATGGTGCCGACATCATCGCTGCCATCGCGTCCGGCGATGTGCAGATCGGCTACCTCGGTTCCAGCCCACTGACCGCTGCGGTGACTCGCAAAGTACCGGTGGAGACTTTCCTCGTCGCCACCCAGATCGGCGGTGCCGAAGCCCTGATAGCGCGCAACGGTTCGGGGATCAGCAACCCACAGGATCTCGTCGGCAAAAAGATCGCCGTGCCGTTCGTGTCCACCGGGCATTACAGCCTGCTGGCCGCGCTGAAGCACTGGAATATCGACCCGTCGAAAGTAACCATCCTCAACCTCGCGCCACCGGCGATCATCGCCGCCTGGAAGCGCGGTGACATCGACGCCACTTACGTGTGGGACCCGGCCTTGGGCGTGGCCAAGGAAAACGGCAAGGTACTGATCACCTCCGGCGAACTGGCCAAGCTCGGTGCGCCGACCTTCGATGCCTGGATCGTGCGTAAGGATTTCGCCGAGAAGCACCCGGAAATCGTCACTGCTTTTGCCAAGGTGACATTGGATGCCTACGCCACCTACCGCAAAGACCCACAGGCCTGGCTAGCCGACAAAGGCAACGTCGACAAACTGGTGAAGCTCTCCGGCGCCAAGGCCAGTGATATCCCGCTGTTGCTGCAAGGCAATGTCTACCCGTTGGCAGCTGACCAAGTCAGTCTGCTGGGCGCACCAACCACCAAGGCCGTGACCGACACTGCGGCGTTCCTCAAGGAACAAGGCAAGGTTGACGCCGTGCTGCCGGATTACGCCCCTTACGTCAGCGCCAAATTCATTACCAACTGATCGGGAGTCCATCGCGATGGCCTTGCTACAACTGGAGCGCATCAGCGCACAGTACCCAGGCGCCACAGAACCGGTACTGGCTGACATTTCACTCGACCTGGGGCCCCAGCAACTGCTGGTGGCCCTCGGTCCGTCCGGCAGTGGCAAGACCTCGCTGTTGAACCTGATTGCCGGTTTCGTCGAACCCTCTGCCGGGCGTATCACCCTCGATGGCGTGCCAGTCAAAGGCCCCAGCGCCGAGCGCGGCGTGGTGTTCCAGGACGATGCCCTGCTGCCCTGGCAAGATGTATTGGCCAATGTCGGCTTTGGCCTGGAACTGGCCGGTGTGCCCAAGGCGCAGCGTGATGCACGCGCTCGGGAAATGCTCGCCTTGGTCGACCTGGCCGGTTTCGACAACCGTCGCATCTGGCAGCTCTCCGGTGGCCAGAAACAACGCGTCGGCCTTGCACGTGCGCTGGCAGCAGACCCACGTGTGCTGCTGATGGATGAGCCCTTCGGCGCCCTGGATGCCTTTACCCGCGAACAGATGCAGGAACTGTTGCTGCAAGTCTGGAAGCGCACGGCCAAGCCGGTGTTCCTGATTACCCACGACATCGAAGAGGCCGTGTTCCTCGCCACCGATTTGATCCTGCTGGCACCGAACCCAGGCCAGATCGTCGAGCGCCTGCACCTGGACTTCGGCCAGCGTTACGCCGCCGGTGAATCAGCACGGGCGATCAAGTCCGACCCGCGTTTTATCGAAACCCGTGAACACGTGCTGGGCAAAGTGTTCTCCCAACGGCAGGTGTCCGCATGAGCAGTTACGAACTTCCCGCCACCGCCGCCAAGCCAGTGGCACCTGCCGTTGTTCCGGTACGCCGTAGCCTGAGCACCCGTTGGATCAGCACGATGACCCTGGTCGCCTTGCTGGCGATCTGGTGGGGCGTGACGGCCAGCGGTTGGATCGAACCCCTGTTCCTGCCGCCGCCGTCCGCCGTGCTGCAAAAAGGCTGGCTGCTGGCGACCACGGGCTATATGGACTCCACCTTGTGGCAACACCTGGGCGCGAGCCTCAGCCGCATCGGCCTGGGCCTGGGTTTTGCCGTGCTGACCGCCGTGCCGGTAGGGATTGCCATCGGCGCCAACCGCATCGCGCGAGGCATTCTCGACCCGCTGATCGAGTTCTACCGGCCCATCCCGCCGTTGGCTTACCTGCCATTGATCGTGATCTGGTGCGGTATCGGCGAACTGTCCAAGGTGCTGCTGATTTACCTGGCGATCTTTGCCCCCATCGCCATCGCCACCGCGACTGGCGTGCGTACCGTCGACCCGGCAAAACTGCGGGCGGCGCAGTCGTTGGGGGCGACCCGTGCACAGTTGATCAGGCATGTGATCCTGCCGAGCGCCCTGCCCGACATCCTCACCGGCGTGCGCATTGGCCTGGGCGTGGGCTGGTCGACCCTGGTCGCCGCCGAGCTGATCGCCGCCACCAGCGGCCTGGGCTTCATGGTGCAGTCAGCCGCGCAATTCCTCGTCACCGACGTGGTGGTACTGGGGATTTTGGTGATCGCCCTGATCGCCTTCGCCATGGAAATGGGCCTGCGTGCCCTGCAGCGTAAATTAGTGCCTTGGCATGGCCAGGCACATTGAGTGAGAACCGCATGAGCAGCCTGACCGTTACGCCAATCAGCACCGCCCTGGGCGCCTTGATCAGTGGCGTCGATATCACCCAGCCGTTGAACGCCGAAGAACGTGACGCCATTGAACAGGCGCTGCTCACGCACTCGGTATTGTTCTTCCGTGACCAACTGATTAACCCGCAACAACAGGCGCGGTTTGCGGCGAATTTTGGCGACCTGCACATTCACCCGATCTACCCCAACGTGCCGGAACAGCCCGAAGTGCTGATTCTCGACACTGCCGTCACCGACGTGCGCGACAACGCCGTATGGCACACCGACGTGACGTTCCTGCCCACCCCGGCCCTCGGCGCGGTGCTCAGTGCCAAGCTGCTGCCTGCGTTTGGCGGCGATACGTTGTGGGCCAGTGGCATTGCGGCGTATGAGGCGCTGTCCGAGCCGTTGAAGCGTTTGCTCGACGGCCTCACCGCCACCCACGACTTCACCAAATCGTTCCCGCTGGAGCGCTTCGGCAACACCGCTGAAGACCTGGCGCGCTGGGAAGAAACCCGCAAGAAAAACCCGCCGCTGTCGCACCCAGTGGTGCGCACGCATCCGGTGAGCGGGCGCAAGTCGCTGTTTGTCAGTGATGGCTTCACCACCAAGATCAATGAACTGGAACCGGCGGAAAGCGAAGCGATTTTGAAGCTGCTGTTCGCCCACGCAACGCGGCCTGAGTTCACCATTCGCTGGCGCTGGCAGGAAAACGATGTGGCGTTCTGGGACAACCGCGTGACCCAGCATTACGCCGTGGATGACTACCGGCCGCAGCGGCGGGTGATGCATCGGGCGACGATCTTGGGTGACGTACCCTTCTAGAGTCGGGTGAAGATCAAATGTGGGAGCTGGCTTGCCTGCGATAGCGGTGTTCCAGTCAGCACCTTCATCAACTGACCTACCGCCATCGCGGGCAAGCCCGGCTCCCACAGTGACCGGGTCGTGCCGGGTTATTCAGCGGTGGATGGTTTTTCCCACAGGTTGATCCCGCCTTCCTGCGCAAACCGATCGATCTCCGCCAGTTCTTCCGCGCTGAAGCTCAAGTTCTTCAACGCGCCGACGTTCTCGATGATCTGCTCCGGGCGGCTCGCACCGATCAGCGCACTGGTCACCCGAGGATCACGCAAGGTCCACGCCAGGGCCAGTTGCGCCAGGCTTTGGCCACGACGCTTAGCGATTTCATTCAATGCCCGCACATGGGCAATGTTGGCTTCGGACAGGTGCTTGGCCTGCAACGAACCGCCCCCCGGACGATTCACCCGCGCGTCGGCCGGCACGCCATTGAGGTACTTGTCGGTCAGCAGCCCCTGGGCCAGCGGCGTGAACGCGATGACGCCGGCGCCGAGTTCGTCGGTGGTGTCCAACAGGTCCTTTTCCACCCAGCGGTTGAGCAGGTTGTACGCCGGTTGGTGAATCAGCAACGGTACTTTCCACTCTTTGAGCAGGGCCGCGATTTCGCGGGTTTTCACGCCGGAATAAGACGAGATGCCGATGTACAACGCCTTGCCTTGTTGCACGGCGGTGGCAAGGGCGCTGGCGGTTTCTTCCAGCGGAGTGTCGGCATCAAAACGGTGGGAATAGAAGATATCCACGTAGTCGACACCCAGGCGTTGCAGGCTCTGGTCCAGGCTCGCCAGGATATATTTGCGCGAACCGCCACCCTGGCCGTAAGGACCGGGCCACATATCCCAGCCAGCTTTGCTAGAGATGATCAGTTCGTCGCGGTAGTGCTTGAAGTCTTCGCGCAGCAAACGACCGAAATTGATCTCGGCGCTGCCGTAGGGTGGGCCATAGTTGTTGGCCAGATCGAAGTGGTTGATCCCCAGGTCGAACGCGGTGCGCAGCAGGGCGCGCTGGGTGTCGATCGGGGTGCTGTCGCCAAAGTTGTGCCACAGCCCCAGGGACAGGGCCGGCAGCACCAACCCACTGCGGCCTACGCGGCGGTACGGGATAGATTCATAGCGGTTTTCGGCAGCAATATAAGTCATCGAATCCTCTCTTGAACTTGGGACAAATAAGGCCCGGGAATAAGCCTATTCCCAGGCCTTTTAAGCAGCTGAATCGCTTAAGTCTGCCCTTCCGTTTTACAGCAATTTCCTACCAGAGTGGAACGACATAACTGACGTAGAAGCGGTTTTCATCTTGTACGGTGGCACCGCTAATGTCCGGGCTGGCGTGAGCATTTTTCCAGGTCACGCCCAGGCCTTTGAGGGTGCCGGTCGGTACTTGATAGGCCACGGCAATGTTGCGTTCCCACTCACTGGTGGTGCCTTGCGCGGTGCGGATGTCATCACCGTGTGCGTAGGCGGCAGAGAACGTCAGGCCGGTAAGGCCCAGCTTGCCGAAGTCGTACTTGTACTGCGCCAGCCAAGTGCGTTCACCCGCGTGCTGGAATTTGTTCAGCTGCATGTTGGTCAGCGCTGGGGTATCAGCGCCTGAACCAGGGCCCTGGCGTGCGTCACCGCTGTTGAGGCCGGAGTCGAGGTACGGGAAGTCGCTGTTGCCGCTGTTTTTCTGGATGCCCAGGCCAACGGTGTGGCCGTCCAGCGTGTAGCTCTCGAGCAGGCTGGCGGTGGTCTGGTTGATGCGGCCTTTGCCGGTGCCGTCACCGTAGAGGCCGGCACCGGCAAAGTCTTTGTCGCCATCGGCATTGGCGCCGACGCCCAGGCTACGGAAGACGCGCACATCTGTATCGATCGCACCGACCGACAACGCGTCATGACGCTTGGCGCCCAGGAAGAACTGCTGGTAGTAATCCTCAAGGTTGGAATACCACAGGCTGACAGTGGTGTTCTGTATGCCGGTGTAGTCCGCACCGCCGAACAGGAAGCGATCGCTCTCTTTGGTGCCGCCTGCGGTGATCATGCCCTGGTCACCGGTTTCGTTACGAATCTTGGTCTTGAAGATATCGCCGCCGGTGAAGGTGAAGTCGGTAAGGTCCTTGGACACCAGTTGCACACCGGTGTTGGTCTGCTGGTACAGGCGACCGTCGGTGTTGGCCAGCACCGGGTTGTTGCCAAAGAGCGTGCCGACGCGCAGTTCATCCTTGGCGAAACGCATCTTGAAGGTCGGGCTCAATACGCCGAATTGGTCGGCGGATTTGCCGTTATCCAATGGGAACATACTGCCGGGGTAACGGCCCTGGTGGTCCTTGTCGTTGAGGTCACCACCGGAATCCAGTTTCAAGCCGTAGAACGCTTGCAGATCCAGGCCAAAACCTACCGGGCCTTCGGTGTAGCCCGACTTGAAGTTGAACTCGAAGCCCTGCCCCCAATCACGCACGCTGTGAGCCTTGGCCGTGCTGTTCACCACATCACGCCCCTGCTGGTTGAGATAGCGGTTGAGCAGGGTCACATCGGCGTGGCTGTCATCAATAAAGTCGGCATGGGCGGACAGCATAAAGCTCGCCATGGCGGCACCCACCATAGGGCTTATCAACGTCTTCATTGTTACCGGTCTCCGTCACTGTTCTGAAATGAAAGCGTCAAACGCTTCACACAATTACGCAGTGGACAGATGACAGTTCGGAGTCAAAACGTGGCTTTGACGAATGAAATTAAATTTAAGAAAGCCCCGTAGAACGGGGCTTTGCGGGGTTTTTCTATGTTTTTAGTCTAACGCACCAAGTGCAGGAACTGCAGGTGGCGCTCGTACTGATCGAGGATGTCGTTGATGATCTGCTCCTTGGTGTAACCCACCAGGTCGTAGTCCTGGCTGCCCTCACTCAAGTGCACTTCCGCCCGGTAATAGCGACGGTTGTTGATCTCTTTCTTGCCCATGCCGCCCCGGGCAAACGACGGCGTGAAATAGCCGCGCATCTGCACTTGGTAGACAAACGGGCGCTCCTCGCCATGACCGATTTCCAGGCTGACGCTGTCATTGGCCGGGTCCGGCTGCGTGACCACATTCAAGCCTTTCTCGGCAAACACTGCCGTCACTTCTTCGATCGCCGGGCGCACCGTCGATTCAAGGAAGCGGTACACCTCATCGCGCGATGGGAAGTGCACGGCCTGGCTCAAGCGCTGACGCCAACCGCCACGGCCCTTGCGTGCAGCCGACACTGGAGCCAGCGAATGCAGCTGGGCGATCTGCTTCTGGGATTCGAGGTAGAAGGCTTTGTGCAGTCCCCACATCATCAGTAGCAGGATCAGCGAGAACGGCAACGAGGTCAGCACCACCGCTGATTTCAGCGAGTCGATACTGCCGGCAAACAACAAGGCACTGGTGACCAGCGCGGTCATCGCGCCCCAGAACACCCGCAGCCATTTCGGCCCGTCTTCATCGGCATTGCCACCTTTGGACGACAGTGTGGACAGCACCACGGTACCCGAGTCGGCGGAGGTCACGAAGAACACGAAGCTGATAAACACCGTGACCGCAATGACGGTTTTGCTCCACGGGTAGGTTTCCAGCAACAGGTAAAGGCTCATCGACGGATCATCGATGGCGGACTGACCGAGCGCCGCCATGCCATGGTTAAGCACTTGGTCGATGGCGCTGTTACCAAAGATCGACATCCACGCCAGGGTGAAGCCCAACGGGATCAGCAGCACGCCGAACACGAATTCACGGATGGTCCGGCCACGGGAAATCCGCGCGATGAACAGGCCCACGAACGGCGACCATGCGATCCACCAGGCCCAATAGAACACCGTCCAACCGCCCAGCCAGTCGCTGGGTTTGTCGTAGGCGTACACGTCGAAACTCTTGGTGGGCAAGGCGCCCAGATAGTCACCGAGGTTCTGGATCAGGGTGTTGAGCAAGTGCTGGGTAGGCCCGGCGAACAACACGAACAGCAGCAGCGCGCAGGCCAGCAGCATGTTGATGTCGGACATCACCCGTACACCTTTGTCGACACCTGCCACCGCGACGATGATCGCAGCGCCCATCATCAGGGTGATCAGGCCGACTTGAATCCATTGGGTATGAGCAATGCCGAACAGGTAGTCCAGCCCGGAGTTGAGGTGCAACACACCAAAGCCCATGTCGGCCCCCAGGCCGAACACCGTAGCGATGATGCCAAAACCATCCACCGCGTAGCCGATGGGGCCGTTGATACGTTTGCCGATCAGCGGGTACAGCGCCGAGCGCAGCGCCAGCGGCAGGTTATGCCGGTAGGCGAAATACGCCAGGGCCATGCCGACAAAAGCGAACACCCCCCAGCCGTGCAGGCCCCAGTGCAGAAACAGGATCTGCATGGCCTGACGCGCAGCATCGGCATTCATCGGTGCGCCTTGGGGCGGTTGCACCAGGTGTGTCAGCGGCTCGGAGACGCAGAAGAAAAACAGCGTGATGCTGATCCCGGCGGCGAACAGCATGCCGGCCCAGGACAGGTAGCTGAACTCGGGCTCGTCGTGGTCGGCACCGAGTTTTATCTTGCCGTAGCCCGATAGCGCGGTGACCACCACGAAGACCAGATACAGCGTCATCGCCAGCATGTAGTACCAGCCGACCGTGTTGGCCGCCCAGTTTTGCGCTGCCAGCAGCCAGGCACCGGCCTGTTGCGGGATAGCGATGACAGTGATGCCAAATAGCAGGATCGCAGTTGCGGCAAAGTAGAAGACGGGCGCATTCATGCGCACCAGGCCGCTGGATGGGGTGGACGATGCACTCATGAACGATGCACCCCGAGGGTATGGGATATGGCTGTAAATAACGGACTCAGCAAAGGTAAGCCTCCTGTTGTGAGCGGGCAGCGGACCACCGGATTTAACTTGAACGAGCATTCAAGTTAAACATGGATAGGCGGTCCGGGACTAATCGCAGGGCTGAGTGGTAGGTACTTCCTACACTAGCTCAAGGAAAAGTATGACGTGTGCGGATGGCAAAACGTTCAGCACAAAATTTGGGAAACCTCATACAAACCCAAGCAATATTTGGCGTCTGCGGGCGCACGGGACAAACACAATCGAATGATCCAGACACCGTCATTAGGTCATTCCACCATGCCGATACCGCTAACAAACCATTCACGTGCGATCACCAAACCAATCCCGACGCATTTGGACTTCATCAAGCAACAGCTACCGGGCTGGCTGCCGGACACGTCGCAACAACGCCTGGCGGAGTTGAAACAACCCCGACCAGATTTCGCCGAACTCCATCGCACCGCGCCCGCCCAAGCACATCGCCAGTCATTCAAGCAGGCCCTCGACAACCATTGGCTCAGCCAGAATGCCGTAGACAAACAGCTTGCGAAGTTGAGCGACATCAGAGCATTTGCCGAGCCCCTGTTGAAAAATGCGCTGCACGCTTACGGAAATATCGACGTATTGAACACTTCAATTCGCCTGTATGCGCCTGCCAAATTGCCTTGGTGGGCGATCAATGTACAGCCAGGCATCACCGCCCGAACCACCACCTTGCTGGAAGCCGCCCTGCACAACTTTTCAGCCTCGGAAGCCTTTGCCGATTATGCTTTTCTCTCACCAGAAGACGCTCAGGGTCAGCGAGAAATATTGAGGATCACCCACACTGTGAACGGCCAGGCATTGACAGCCGACCTCTTCAAGACCCTATGCCGAAACCTGGATATCGGCGCCCGCTATCAGCAACACATCAAAACGGAACTTGGATTCGATAATGCTTCGGTCGCCAATACCCTACGGCAGAAAGTCCTCAACCAACTGAGGGCTGGCTTGAACAACGCAGCTCATTTGGCGCTGGCCAGAAAAGACATCGCAGACGACAGCTTCACCCTTGTTCAGACGCTGTTGCAAAGAGATGGCCCTCTCCAATTGGGTGAGCAACCGGTAGACCTATACGCGTTGGACCTGCTTGATACACGCATGACAGGCATCCTGGTTATCGCCCCCACGTTGCAGGTCTCAAATACCAGCAGGATACTGGTCTACATCCCCGACGATCCCGCGCACCCTCTCAAGGATTACGTCTCGCCACAGGCATTCATCAAAGAGCTGACCAGCCAGCTACGTGACCGGGCTCCGGCATCTGATTCTTCCCGCCCCAGCTATCAGCAGTTCTTCAGCCAGTTCGTGGCCCATGAGCAACGCGGCCGTTTTTTCCACGAGCTCAACAATCTGCTCTCGACCGTACGCTGGCACCCCCGAGAGCGAGGTGACAGCCGACCGAACTGGCGCCCTGATCCAGTGGAGGTACCCAACCTGCGCTTTCACACCCTGGCCATGCGCGATGACACACAAAACCGTATCAGCGACCCACAGCAGAATAATCTTTGGCACTACCTCTACCGGGTCAAGCTGAACAAGATGGTCAACGATGCCCAGGAAATCGCTATCTCCACCGCCTACGCCGACCGCATGGCGCGCTGGGCGTGGTGGGACAACCTGGAAAAAATGCTTTCGGACATTCTCAATGCCGCGCTTCTGGTGATCACCCCATTCGTACCTTTTTTAGGCGAACTGATGCTGGCGTATACCGCCTACCAAATGCTCGATAACGTTTTCGAAGGCATCGTCGACTGGGCAGAGGGCTTGCAACGTGAGGGTTGGGAAAATCTCTTATCGGTCGCCGAAAATGCACTTCAACTCGCATTGTTCGCTGGCGGTGGAGCCATCACAGAAATTGCCAAGGTGAAACTGTCGCCATTCGTGGACAACCTTCACCAGGTGCAACTGCCTTCCAATGAGAAACGCTTATGGAACCCCGAACTTACACCCTACCAGCATAGGAACCTGCGCCTGCCGAGCGGGCATGAACCTGCCGAAAATGGCCTTTACCACCATCAAGGCAAGCAGATTGCCCATATAGAAAACAGTCGTTACGAGATCAAGCAGGATCCCACTACCCAGACGTTCCACATCGCCCATCCCAAACGCGCCGACGCCTACCGACCAACCGTGAAGCTTAACGGCAGTGGCGCTTGTGTGATCCACGGGGAGCAGCCGCGTAAATGGGGCAATGCCCGTCTGCTACGCAGGCTTGGCCCGCAAACACAAGGATTGAGTACTGGCGAATTAGAGCAGGTTCGGCTCATCAGCGGCGTTGAGTTCGGTGCATTGCGCCGGATGTATGTCAACAATGAGCAAACTCCTCCCCTACTTGCTGACACGCTCAAACGCTTCAACAGCGAAAAACAGATTAGGGTCACCGTTGAAAGCATTCGCACAGAACGGCCGCTTGATCCCTCGTCCGATTGGTTCGAACAAATGGTCACCGAGCTTGAAGGCTGGCCCCAGGACAAAGCTTTGCTGGTGTATCAGCGATCCGACTTGTCAGGTGTTCCTCGTCGTTATGGCAGCACGACGGCGCAAGGCAAGGATGCCCTGTCCCTGAGCACCGCCGAGGTGCTCTCAGGCCAACTGCCGGAAAAAGTCGTTGCGTTCCTTGATGAACAGCAACTTTCTCATTTGCTTGGCAAGGAGGTGCCTGAGGAGGAGCGAGCACAAACACTGCGTGAGCAACTGGCCGCTTATGTCGAGGAGCAGAGTGAAACGCTGGCCGAAAACCTCTACGCCCGACAGGAAACCAGCGACGAGCCCCATATCCAATTGCTTCGCAAGCAATACCCCGATCTACCCCTGAGCATCGCTCAGCGCTTGGTCAGCCATACCCGTCGCCGCCACCTGCGCATAATGGAGGAAGAAAAACGCCTGCCTCTGTACGTGAAAAACCAAGCACGGGAGCTGAATTTCGAGGTCACCAGCGCTCGCATGTTCGAACAAATCCTTCAAGGCAAAGCGCCGTCGCTTCAAACTGAAAAATTGGCACTCAATACACTGAACCGCCACGCCGAAGGGCTGGCGAACCTGCGCATTCAAGTGCGGGAAAGAACCCCATCGGGCGACTTGCGAAACCAGGTCGGTGCAGAAGACGCCGAAAATGTTCGGATTCTGGTGCGCAACCGTAAAAAGCAATACCGGGTTTTCGATGATCAAGGCAACCTGAAGCACGGCCCAACCGACTTTTATAACTCGATCTTCCAAGCCCTACCCGTCGACAAATCCTTCACCGACGGCGATCAACTGCGCTCATGGCTGATCGAAAAAAACACGTCTCGGGCCGAGCGACGCCTGACCCTGTCTGATCCGCCAATCGGTGTCCAGGCAGAATACGTAGTACTCATGATGCTCGGTGATGGGGGCAGTACCAGCACCCTGCTGGGAGCAGAAGCTCTACAGGGGCGCATAAAACGTTGGCTCCCGGAAATGTCCGAACAAGGGGTGAAGCACTTTGCTGAACTCGCTGAAAGTGCAGAGGGACTCAGTCAGTTGGTGCAGGTGGAAACCGAAGGACAAGCCCTTGAAACGGCGATGGAAGCTTATATCAACCGCCCTACCAAGGGGGCATCAGGCAGTCGCCTGAGCGCCGTCACTAGAAAATTCAGAACCGACTTTGCAGAGTCACTGAAAAAAGCCTGGCAGGAGGGCTACACACAGCTGCATGACAAATACGCCCAAAAGAATAGATTGATCACACTGGACCTGGATGAAACGCTCTGGCCGGATGATTTGCCAACGCTGCCCATCAATTTCGAGCTGGTCACACGCCTTATGATGAGCGACTGTGAATTTGCCATGAAGCATGCCGATTTTCTGCAGCACTTTCCCAATCTGCGAGTGCTGGTTTTATCAGATAACAACCTGGAAAAACTGCCCACGGCCATTGCGCAGATGCGTTCACTCACCGCACTTGATCTAAGCAATAACCAGATTGCCTTGGACAGCGATGCCGTCGCACATCTGCGTAATCTGCGGTCTCTACAAGGAATATACCTGTCAAACAACCCGCTGGGCCAGGTGCCGGACATCAGCGTGATGTCTGACCTGCTGGACCTTGATTTGTCCCGTACCGGGATTAGCGAATGGCCGACAGGCTTGTTTGCGCAGGATCGAGACGCGACGTTTAACCTGCTGCTTCGAGGCAACCCTATTACCAGCATTCCGGATGTCGCCACGGGTAGCGACGAGTCTTTTATCCTCGCGACGACTCAGCTGGACTACTCAACCTTGAGCGCTGAATCCAAATTGCTGATGGAAGAACATAAACGCTCTGTCGGGTTTGACCCTCATCGCACCTACCCCCCTCAGGGAAACTCCGACTTCTGGATTGACGAGTTGGACGACGAAAACCGAGAGAAGTACGACGAAATATGGGACGACCTGGAGGACGAACACGGCTCGCAGGGCTTTTTCGAAGTCATCAAAAAGTTGGAACCACCGGAGTTTTTCGAAGACCCGGAGGATGAACTGCGCTACGCACAGAACACCCCCATTTTGACTTCCCAGGTGCGGTACATGTTGTCGAGCATGCATGAGGACCAAGCGCTGCGTGACACACTGTTTCGCATGTCCACTTTTCCAGGACTGTGCCCTGATGCGGGTAGTCAGATTTTCACCGAGATGGGGATCAAGGTGGCCGCCCGTGGCGCTGAGCGTTACAGCAAAACGCCCGCCGAACGGGAAGGCGAGCTGGTGGTACTGGCCAGGGGCGCCGCAAGGCTCAAACTGTTGAACGACGTTATCCGCTCGGACATTGCCGACCGTATCAAACCCGTCAATCAAGGCGGGCAAGGTCTGCGGTTTAACAGCCAGATGGTCGACGGCCAACCCGGCACGGTTGATGAAGTGGGCGTTTACCTGGCCTACCAGACGAGCTTGTCTCGCAGGCTCAAGCTACCCTGGATCAGCGACAATATGGTGTATCGCGACACAGCCAACGTGCCTGAAGAAAGTATCACCAATGCGCTCACGGCCGTACAGACACTGAGTGAAGGCGACGGGTTAGTGGACCAGATGCTGAAAGAGCCCTACTGGGAAAACCTTCTCAAGGATCGCTACCCGCAAGACTACGCGACCAATGAAGAAAGCACCGGGCAACAGTTGATACTCTTCGACGACTTGGACAGCGAGCAAAAAGCGTTTGCCCAAGCCCAGGATCTGAGCGACGACCAAAAAGCACAAAAGCGCCAGGCACTGAACAAAATAGTCGAAGAGTTGCAGATAGAGGACCGGGTCATCCCCGACCAGGTCATGTCCGAAGCGCTTTACAGCCAGGTCTACAACGACCTGGCAGAGCGCCGCAAGGAATGGCTGCGCGAGCAGACCCGCCTGTCACTGGGTCGGCTCGACGACTGACTCAAAACACTTACTTCTGCGTACCGTCATCATGCTGCAAATTCGCCTGGGTGATGTTCGCCCCTGCCGGCACACTGCGCGTCAGCCACACATTGCCGCCAATGGTCGAGCCCTGGCCGATGGTGATGCGCCCCAGGATCGTCGCCCCGGCATAGATCACCACATCGTCCTCGACAATCGGATGGCGCGGGTGGCCTTTCTGCAACTGCCCATCCTCGTCCGCCGGGAAGCGCTTGGCGCCCAGTGTCACGGCTTGGTAGATACGCACACGCTCGCCGATGATCGCCGTTTCTCCAATCACCACACCGGTGCCGTGGTCGATAAAGAAACTCGGGCCGATCTGCGCGCCCGGGTGGATGTCGATGCCGGTGGCCGAGTGGGCAATCTCGGCGCTGATCCGCGCCAACAGCGGCAAACCGGCGCGGTACAGGTGGTGCGCTAGGCGGTGGTGAATCACCGCCAGGATGCCTGGATAGCACAGCAGCACTTCGTCCACGCTGCGGGCAGCCGGGTCGCCGTGGTAAGCCGCCAGCACATCGGTGTCCAACAGGCTACGCAGGGAGGGCAAGGCCAGGGCGAAATCCTGGATCAGCCGGATGGCCTGGGCGTCGACTTCGCTGTCATCCTGGCCGCCTTGGCGCGCGGCGTAGCGCAACTCCAGGCGGGCCTGGGCGAGCAGTGCGTTCAGCGCAACGTCCAACGTGTGGCCGACGTAAAAATCTTCACTTTCTTCACGCAGATCCACCGGTCCCAGGCGCATGGGGAACAGCGCACCGCACAGCGCTTCGAGGATCTGCGCCACGGCTTCGCGGGAAGGCAACTCACGGCCGCCATGCTCGCCGCTCAGCCGCCCATTGCGCGTGCGCCACTGGTCCCGGGCGCTGCGCAGTTGGCTGACGATGGTTTGCAATTGCCAATGGCTGGAACGCTCACTCACGGTATTCACTCCTGACGTAATGGCGCCCACTTTACGGTATGCACCCTGGCCACCCTTAAGAACCAATGGTGTGATGCTAAGAACCATCCGGTATAAGTGATTGGCGGTTGCCCGATGAAAAGTGCCTGCCTATAGTCCCCCCATCACTTAGCCACTGTACGTCGCCATGATCAAACAACAGCTCGACCGTTTTAACCGTCTGGAACTGCTGGGCGGAGCCACTGCCCTGGAAAAACTCGAGCGGCTGTCGGCCTGGCTGGGCAGGGACATCTACGTCAAACGCGACGACACCACACCACTGGCCATGGGCGGCAACAAGCTGCGCAAGCTTGAATATCTGGCGGCCGATGCCATTGCCCAAGGCGCCGATACCTTGGTGACCGCCGGAGCCATCCAGTCCAACCACGTCCGCCAGACCGCTGCCCTGGCCGCCAAGCTGGGCCTGGGTTGCGTGGCCTTGCTGGAAAACCCCACCGGCACCGAAGACCCCAATTACCTGGGCAACGGCAACCGCCTGTTGCTGGACCTGTTCGACGCCAAGGTCGAGTTGGTCGAGAACCTCGACAATGCCGACGAGCAGCTCAACGCCCTCGCCGACCGCCTGCGCAGCAACGGCAAAAAACCGTACCTGGTGCCCATCGGCGGTTCCAATGCCCTCGGCGCATTGGGTTACGTGCGCGCCGGGCTGGAACTGGCGGCGCAGATTAAAGACAGTGGTCTCAAGTTCGCCGCCGTTGTCCTCGCATCCGGCAGTGCGGGGACCCACAGCGGCTTGGCGCTGGCCTTGAGTGAAGTGCTGCCGGATCTGCCGGTGGTGGGTGTCACGGTTTCACGTACCGATGAGGCCCAGCGTCCCAAGGTGCAAGGCCTGGCCGAACGCACCGCGCAATTGTTGAGTGTCGATATCCCCAAAGCCTTCAACGTAATTTTATGGGACGAATACTTCGGCCCGCGCTACGGCGAACCGAATGCCGGCACCCTGGCGGCGGTCAAGCTGCTGGCCAGTCAGGAAGGGCTGCTGCTAGACCCGGTCTACACTGGCAAGGCCATGGCCGGCTTGCTGGATGGCATCGGGCGTCAACGGTTCGAGGACGGGCCAATCATTTTCCTGCATACCGGTGGGGCACCGGCACTGTTCGCCTACAACGCCGTATTCAACTGAATAAACGCGGGCCGAATGTGGGAGGGGGCTTGCCCCCGATAGTGGTGTATCAGCAACAGATGTACTGACTGACACTCTGCCATCGGGGGCAAGCCCCCTCCCACATAAGAGCCCTTGCATATTCCATAACTGAATATAAAATTATATTTATATTATTTTCAAGTCTTAAAAACAGACTTTATAGTCGCGCCGTAGGCGAAGACGCGCAGTGCGCTTTAAGGCAGGATACGACTACCGCGTCACCTGCTTCGCTCAACATAAAAACACAGGGGCTCTTATGACTATTTCCGTATTCCGTCGTACGTTGTTGGTTGGCACTTTGGGGCTGGCACTGGGCGCAGGCTGGATGGGCCAGGCGATTGCCGGCGAGCAGTTGGATACCATCAAGAAAGCCGGCGAGATCAAGATCGGTCTCGAAGGCACCTACCCACCGTTCAGCTTCGTTGATGAAGGCGGCAAGCTGAGCGGCTTCGAAGTCGAGCTGTCCGAAGCCCTGGCCAAGGAGCTGGGCGTCAAGGTCAAGCTGCAAGCCACCCCATGGGACGGCATTCTTGCGGCCCTGGAATCCAAGCGCCTGGACGCTGTGGTCAACCAAGTGACCATCTCTGAAGAGCGCAAGAAGAAGTATGACTTCTCCAAGCCCTACACCGTTTCCGGTATCCAGGCACTGGTCCTGAAAAAGAACGTCGACAGCATCAAGACCGCCAACGACCTGGCCGGCAAGAAAGTCGGCGTGGGCCTGGGCACCAACTACGAACAATGGCTCAAAGACAACCAGCCTAAAGCCATCATCAAGACCTACAACGATGACCCGACCAAGTTCCAGGACCTGCGCATCGGCCGTATCGACGCCATCCTGATCGACCGCCTGGCGGCTCTGGAATACGCCAAGAAAGCCCCGGACACCGCCGCTGCCGGCGACGCCTTCTCCCGCCAGGAAGCCGGTATTGCCCTGCGCAAAGGCGAGCCTGAACTGCTCGACGCGGTGAACAAGGCCCTCGACAAGCTGCGCGCCGATGGCACGTTGAAGAAGCTGTCAGAGAAATACTTCAACGCTGACGTCACTGAATAATGGAAGCAGGTTTCCAACTCGCACTAGACTCCGCGCCCTTTCTGCTCAAGGGCGCGTACTACACGGTGATTCTCAGCCTCGGCGGAATGTTTTTCGGCTTGCTGCTGGGCTTCGGCCTGGCCTTGATGCGCCTGTCGCGCTTCAAGTTGCTGAGCTGGACCGCCCGGGTCTATGTGTCGTTCTTTCGTGGCACACCATTGCTGGTGCAGCTGTTTTTGATCTACTACGGCCTGCCGCAAGTGGGCATCGAGCTGGACCCGATCCCAGCGGCGCTGATCGGCTTTTCGCTGAACATGGCCGCGTATGCCTGTGAAATCCTGCGGGCCGCCATCGCCTCCATCGAACGCGGCCAATGGGAAGCTGCCGCCAGCATCGGCATGACCCGTGCGCAAACCCTGCGCCGGGCCATCCTGCCGCAGGCCATGCGCACGGCGTTGCCGCCGTTGGGCAACAGCTTTATTTCGCTGGTCAAGGACACGGCACTGGCCGCCACTATCCAGGTGCCCGAACTGTTTCGCCAGGCCCAACTGGTGTCGGCGCGCACCTTCGAAATTTTCACCATGTACCTGTCCGCAGCCCTGATCTACTGGATCCTGGCAAGCATCCTGGCGCATTTTCAGAACCGCCTGGAAGACCGGGTCAACCGGCACGACCTGGAGTCTTGAAGCATGATCGTGGTTGAAAAACTGACCAAACAATTCAAGGGCCAAGTGGTGCTCAACGGCATCGACCTTGAGGTCAAGGAAGGCGAAGTCGTCGCCATCATCGGTCCCAGCGGCTCTGGCAAGACCACCTTCCTGCGCTGCCTGAATTTCCTCGAAGAACCCACCAGCGGTCGTATCAAGGTGGGTGATATCGAGATCGACAGCAGCAAGCCGCTCAATCAGCAACAGGGCTTGGTGCGGCGCTTACGCCAGCACGTGGGTTTTGTGTTCCAGAACTTCAACCTGTTCCCTCACCGTACCGCACTGGAAAACGTCATCGAAGGGCCGATCGTGGTCAAGAAGATGCCACGGGACGCCGCCATCGAACTGGGTCGCAAGCTGTTGGCCAGGGTCGGCCTGGCGGGCAAGGAAGCGTCGTACCCCCGGCGTTTGTCCGGTGGCCAGCAACAGCGCGTGGCGATTGCCCGTGCGCTGGCCATGGAACCCGAGGTGATCCTGTTCGATGAGCCCACCTCGGCCCTCGACCCGGAACTGGTGGGCGAAGTCCTGGCGACCATCCGCAGCCTCGCTGAAGAAAATCGCACCATGGTGATCGTCACCCACGAAATGAGTTTTGCCCGTGACGTGGCCAACCGGGTGATCTTCTTCGACAAGGGTGTGATCGTCGAACAGGGCGAAGCCAAGGCACTGTTTGCCAACCCCAAGGAAGAACGCACCAAGCAGTTCCTGAGCAAGTTCCTCGCCCACTGAGTTCCATGGGTTTGTGGGAACTGCCTTGTGTGGGAGCTGGCTTGCCTGCGATAGCATCACCACGGTGTGACTGATATACCGGAGTGTTCGCATCGCAGGCAAGCCAGCTCCCACAGGGTTCCGTGCCTACAGCACATCTGCATCCCAACCGGTAAAACACCCCTCCACGCCTCTCCAGAAATCCCCCTCCTCGTCAGACCCTTCTGAATCTGCTCCAACCCGCCGTTTAGCCCTGTGCCGCCATTGACGCTCCTTGGCCAACCCTCTTATCTAGCGTCCAGAGGATTGGATCCTATCCCGGCTACTTACTGAATCGTTCCTTCCGAACCTCCTACGAGGCCGGAACGATCGCTGCTGGCTGCATCAAGGAGATGACTTATGACGCGCCCCCTGCTCACCGCCCCGACATTGCCCCAGGCCATTCGAAACGGCATCAACGCCCTGGCCGCTGCACACCTGCAGGTCGACATTGCACCCTACCCGGGCATGGATGAAGGTGACCTGATCGAACTGTTCTGGAACGACTGCTTTACCGCGTCACGGCGGGTGACTGCGTGCAAGATCGGTACCCCGACCCGCCTTCGGGTGCCGGAAAGCTTTGTGCTGGACGGCCCTGCACGGGTGCACTACCAAGTCCTGCAGATCGGCCATGGCCCTGCGCGTTCGGCAGTGACCACGGTACGGGTCAAGACCAACTGCCCGGGCGGTCAGCATTCAGCCTTGTTCGGCGATGAAAACCAGAACCTCGCCCCTGTCCACCTGCCTGAAACCATCCGTCGTTACGGCGTCAACTGCCGCCAGGTGCGGCGCGGTATTCCGCTATGCATTGATCCCTACCTGAACATGGCAACCGGAGACGCCATCACGTTGCGTTGGGGAGATGTACGCCTGGACTTGCCGAAGATCCAAGCCAAGGACGTCGGGTCAACGGTACGGATATGGGTGCCCTCGACGGTGATTGTCGAAGCAGGCGACGACTGCCGCGTGGACGTGACCTACTGCATTCTCGATCGTGTCGGCAATAATTCACGCTGGGCACCACCTCGCACCTTGAGCATCGCCGCCTCTGCGCCACAGACACCGGCCCGCCCGGCCAGGGCCGCATCGATCTACCAACCACGCCACCCCGGCTCACCTTGTGAACCTGGGTGATTACCCTTCTATGCATATTCCTAGAAGTTAGTTTATTTAAAAATTTAACGCGCTTAGGGTATATGCACCGGACCACCGGACATCTCTGATTTTTCTGTTTTTATTTCATTGAATGCGAGGTCGGTATGGTCAGAATTACCCCGGTGCATAACGCCAGGGCATTACGTGCAGCCAAGGAGCGGCGCTGATGTCTAATTTGGCTGTGACACCCCCCCAGAGTGATCTGGACGTAGCCCCCCTGTTACTACCAGCCACCGTGCTGCATAACGACGCCCAGGCGCTGGACGCGGCTCACGAGTTGGCCCAGGCCGCGCGCCTGCAAGCGGCCAAACGCGATCGGCAGCGCCAGTTGCCGTGGGCGCAGATCGAACAGTTCACGCGCAGTGGGCTGGGCAGTATTTCCATTCCCCGCGAATACGGCGGCCCGCAAGTGTCATTCGTGACCCTGGCCGAAGTGTTCGCGATCATCAGCGCGGCAGACCCGGCCCTGGGGCAGATCCCGCAGAACCACTTCGGCATCCTGTATCTGTTGCAGGGCACCGCCACCGAGCGCCAGAAAAAGCAGTTGTTCCAAAGCGTGCTCGACGGTTGGCGCATCGGCAATGGCGGCCCGGAGCGCGGCACCAAGAACACCCTGGAGCTCAAGGCACGCCTCACTGCCGAGGGCGATGGTTACGTCATCAGCGGCCAGAAGTTCTACTCCACCGGCGCGTTGTTCGCTCACTGGGTAGCGATCAAGGCGTTGAACGACGACGGCAAGCAAGTCATGGCGTTCGTGCGCCGTGGCACCGAAGGGCTACGCATCGTTGACGACTGGTCAGGCTTCGGCCAACGCACCACCGCCAGCGGAACCGTGCTGCTGGACCGCGTGTCGGTGGACGCGGAGCTGGTGGTGGACAACTGGCGCATCGGTGAAAGCCCGAACATCCAGGGCGCCGTCTCGCAATTGATCCAGGCCGCCATCGACGCCGGCATTGCCCGTGGTGCGCTGGATGACACCATCGCTTTCGTGCGTGAACGCTCGCGCCCGTGGATCGACGCCAAGGTCGAACGGGCCAGCGACGACCTGTACGTGATCGCCGACATCGGCAAGCTGAAAATCGAACTGCACGCCGCCGAAGCGCTGCTGCGCAAGGCTGGCAAGGTGCTGGACGAAGTCAGCGCGGCGCCGATCACCGCGCAATCCGCCGCCCGGGCGTCGATTGCCGTGGCCGAGGCGAAAGTGCTGACCACCGAAGTGTCGCTGCTGGTCAGCGAGAAGCTCTTCGAACTGGCCGGCAGTCGCGCCACTCTCGCCGAATTCAACCTTGATCGTCATTGGCGCAACGCCCGGGTGCACACCCTGCACGACCCGGTGCGCTGGAAATATCACGCCGTCGGCGCCTACCGCTTGAACGGCACTTTGCCTGCTCGTCATTCCTGGATTTAACCGACCAGAACACTTTTTCCACGAGCTTCTGGAGAACACACATGACTTTCTCTGCAAACGTCGCGGTTATCACCAGCGACGAACAAGCCCTTATTGTCGCCAGCGACCTGGCCGAAGACTTCCGTCGCGACAGCGCCCAGCGCGACCGCGAGCGCCGCCTGCCCCTGCCTGAGCTGGATGTATTCTCGCGTTCCGGTTTGTGGGGCATCAGCGTCCCCAAGGAATACGGCGGCGCGGGCGTATCCAACGTCACGCTGGCCAAGGTCATCGCGCTGATTGCCCAAGCGGACGCCTCCCTGGGCCAGATCCCGCAGAACCATTTCTATGCACTTGAAGTGCTACGCGTGAACGGCAGCCCGGCGCAGCAAAAACGCCTGTACGCCGAGGTGCTGGCCGGCCAGCGCTTTGGCAACGCCCTGGCGGAACTGGGCACCAAGACCGCCCATGACCGCGTCACCGCCCTCACCCGCGACGGCGACGGTTTTCGCATCAGCGGCCGCAAGTTCTATTCAACCGGTGCGATCTACGCCCAACGCATCCCCACGTCGGTGGTCGATGAGCATGGCGTGCAGCAGCTCGCCTTTGTCCCTCGCGACAGCGAAGGTCTGAGCGTGATCGACGACTGGAGTGGCTTCGGCCAACGCACTACCGGCAGCGGTTCGGTGGTGTTCGATAACGTGTGGGTCGCGGCGCAGGACGTGATCCCGTTCCAGAGCTCCTTCGAACGCCCGACCACCGTCGGCCCACTGGCGCAGATCCTTCACGCGGCCATCGACACCGGCATTGCCCGTGCGGCCTTTGAAGACGCGTTGCACTTCGTGCGCACCAAGACCCGCCCGTGGATCGATTCCGGCAACGACAAGGCCACCGAAGACCCGCTGACCCTGAAAAGTTTCGGCCACCTGAGCGTCCGCCTGCACGCCACTGAAGCGCTGCTGGAGCGCTCCGGCGAGTTCCTCGACCGCGCCCAGGCCCAGACCAATGCCGAGACGGTGGCGGCAGCGTCAATCGCCGTCGCCGAGGTCCGCGCCCTGAGCACCGAGATTTCCCTCGCCGCCGGCAGCACCCTGTTCGAACTGGCCGGCAGCCAGGCCACACTGGCCGAGCATGGCCTCGACCGCCACTGGCGCAACGCCCGCGTGCACACCCTGCACGACCCCGTGCGCTGGAAGTACCACGCAGTGGGCAATTACTACCTCAACGATGAAAACCCGCCACTGCGGGGGACCATCTGAATGGCCAAGAAAAAAATCCTGCTCAATGCCTTCAACATGAACTGCATCGGGCATATCAACCACGGCCTGTGGACCCATCCACGGGACACTTCGACCCAGTACAAAACCATCGAGTATTGGACCGAACTGGCCAAGACACTGGAACGCGGCCTGTTCGACGGCTTGTTCATTGCCGATATCGTCGGTGTGTATGACGTCTATCAAAACTCCATAGACGTGCCGCTCAAGGAGTCGATCCAGCTGCCGGTCAACGACCCATTGCTGCTGGTGTCAGCGATGGCGGCAGTGACTGAAAACCTCGGTTTCGGTCTGACCGCCAACCTCACCTACGAGCCGCCGTATCTGTTCGCCCGACGCATGTCCACCCTCGACCACCTGAGCCGTGGCCGGGTCGGTTGGAACATCGTCACCGGCTACCTCGACAGCGCCGCCAAGGCCATGGGCCTTACCGAGCAGGTCGAGCATGACCGCCGCTACGACCAGGCCGATGAGTACCTGGAGGTGCTCTACAAACTCTGGGAAGGCAGTTGGGAAGACGATGCCGTGCTCAACGATCCCCATGCGCGGGTCTATGCGCAGCCGGGCAAAGTGCACAAGGTCGAGCACCACGGCGAGTTCTATCAGGTAGAGGGTTATCACTTGTGCGAACCCTCGCCGCAGCGCACGCCGGTGCTGTTCCAGGCCGGCAGTTCCGACCGTGGCTTGCTGTTCGCCGGACGGCATGCCGAGTGCGTATTCATCAGCGGGCAGAACAAGGCGTCGACCAAGGTACAGGTGGATAAGGTACGCGCCAGCGCAGTCGAGGCCGGGCGCAACCCGGATGACATCAAGGTGTTCATGGGCCTCAACGTGATCGTCGGCGCCACGGAGGAGCTGGCCTGGAAAAAGCACGCCGAATACCTGAGCTACGCCAGCGCGGAAGCCGGCGTGGCGCATTTCTCGGCCTCCACGGCGATTGATTTTGCCCAATATGAACTGGACGAACCGATCCAGTACGTGAAAAGCAACGCGATCCAGTCGGCGACCAAGAACCTGCAGAACAACGACTGGACCCGCCGCAAATTGCTCGAACAGCACGCCCTGGGCGGTCGCTACATCACCTTGGTCGGCTCACCTGAACACGTGGCCGATGAGCTGGAGTCCTGGATCGGCGAAACCGGGCTGGATGGCTTCAACCTGACGCGAATTGTCACGCCGGAAAGCTACGTGGACTTTATCGATTTGGTGGTGCCGGAGTTGCAGAAGCGCGGGTCGTACAAGACCGCCTACGAGACCGGGACGCTAAGGGAAAAAGTCTTCCACGGTACCGCTCGCTTACCCGAACAACACACCGGATCTACCTACCGCCACTGAACTAAAAATGTGAACCAAAAAGTGTGAGAGGGGGCTTGCCCCCGATAGCGGTGTGTCAGTCACCAGATTTACCTACTGAACCACTGCAATCGGGGGCAAGCCCCCTCCCACACTGGATCTTCATGGCTCCCAACATGACTGGATAAACACTATGAAAAAGACACGACTCTCCCACCCAGTCAAAGCACTGGCCTTAGCCTTCAGCTTGTTCAGCGCTACGGTATTCGCCGCCGACGCACCGCTGAAAATCGGCACCACCGCCGCCTTCGCGATTCCCTTGGAAGCCGCCGTGACTGAAGCAGGCAAGCAAGGCCTGAAAGTCGAGCTGGTGGAGTTCACCGACTGGATCGCGCCCAACGTCAGCCTGGCTGCCGGTGATATCGATGTGAACTACTTCCAGCACATTCCGTTCCTGGAAAACGCCAAGGCCGCCGCTGGCTTTGACCTGGTGCCGTACGCGCCGGGCATCATCAACAACGTCGGCCTCTACTCGAAGAAGTACAAAAGCATCAATGACCTGCCCCAGGGTGCCAGCGTGGCCATCGCCAACGACCCGATCAACAGCGGGCGCGGCCTGCAACTGCTGGCCAAAGCGGGCTTGATCACCCTCAAGCCAGGCGTGGGTTACAAGGCCACCGAAGAAGACATCGTTGCCAACCCGAAAAAGATCAAGATCCTGCAAGTGGAAGCGGTGCAACTGGTACGCGCTTATGACGATGCCGACCTGGTGCAGGGCTACCCGGCGTATATCCGCCTGTCCAAGACCTTCGATGCCGAATCGGCGCTGCTGTTCGACGGCCTCGACCACCCGGAATACGTGATCCAGTTCGTGATCCAGCCGAAAAGCAAAACCGATCCACGGGTGATCAAGTTCGTCGATATCTACCAGCACTCGCCAGTGGTGCGCGCAGCCCTGGATAAGTCCCTGGGTAAGCTCTACCAAGTGGGCTGGGAAGATAAAAAATGACCGCCGCCAATACCCAACTGCGCGACCTGGGCTTGCCGCCCAGGGACGCCGAGCAGACAGAACTGCACCCAGACCTGAACCGTGCTCATGTGCGCTTTATCAACCTGGGCAAAACCTACGACGGTACGGTGCATGCCCTGCAAGGCATTGACCTGGCGATCCAGCGCGGCGAAGTGTTTGGCATCATCGGCCGCAGCGGCGCCGGCAAGTCGTCGCTGATCCGCACCATCAACCGCCTGGAGCAACCCAGCAGCGGGCGGGTATTGATCGATCAGGTCGACATTGGCGACTTCGATGAAGACCACTTGGTGGCGCTACGTCGGCGCATCGGCATGATCTTCCAGCACTTCAACCTGATGTCGGCCAAGACCGTGTGGCAGAACGTCGAGTTGCCACTCAGAGTCGCCGGCGTACCCAAACCGCAGCGTGAGCAAAAGGTCCGCGAACTGCTGGAACTAGTGGGCCTCAAGGACAAGCACAACGCTTACCCGGCGCAACTGTCTGGTGGGCAAAAGCAGCGCGTGGGCATCGCCCGTTCGCTGGTGCACGACCCCGAGATTCTGCTGTGCGACGAAGCCACCTCGGCCCTCGACCCGGAAACCACCCAGTCGATCCTCGGCCTGCTGCGCGAGATCAACCAACGCCTGGGGCTGACCATTGTGTTGATCACCCATGAGATGGCGGTGATTCGCGATATCTGTGACCGCGTAGTGGTTCTGGAACACGGACGTATCGTCGAGCAAGGCCCCGTGTGGCAAGTGTTCGGCAACCCGCAGCATGAGGTCAGCAAGACCCTGTTGGCGCCCTTGCAACACGGGCTGCCGGAAGAACTGCAAAGCCGCCTGCAACCCACTCAGGCCTCGAGCGACGCCGCGCTGGTGTTGCGCTTGCAGTTCACCGGCAGCACTCACGATGAACCCGACCTGGCCGCCCTGTTCGGCGCCCTGGGCGGACGTGTGCGCTTGCTGCAAGGCGGTGTGGAGCGGATTCAGGGGCACGCCCTGGGGCAATTGCTGTTGGCGGTGAATGGTTCGCCCCACAGCGCCGTCGAGCTGCGCAAGCGCGCAGGGAATTGGGCGCAACAGGTGGAGGTGCTGGGTTATGTGGTTTGATCGTTTGTTGCAGGGCGCCATCGACACCTTGCTGATGGTCGGCGTGTCGTCGCTGATCGCCTTGCTGGTAGGGATTCCGCTGGCGGTGTTCCTGGTCACCAGCGACAAGGGCGGGATCTATCAGGCACCGGCGTTGAACCGTGTCCTGGGCGCGTTCGTCAATCTGTTCCGCTCCATCCCCTTTTTGATTCTGATGGTGGCGCTGATCCCGTTCACCCGCTTGATCGTCGGCACCACCTACGGTGTCTGGGCAGCCGTCGTACCACTGACCATCGCCGCCACGCCGTTTTTCGCGCGGATTGCCGAAGTGAGCCTGCGGGAAGTCGACCATGGGCTGATCGAAGCCGCACAGGCCATGGGTTGCCGTCGCTGGCACATCATCTGGAATGTGCTGTTGCCGGAAGCGCTGCCGGGGATTGTCGGCGGGTTCACCATTACGTTGGTGACGATGATCAACTCATCGGCCATGGCCGGGGCGATTGGCGCAGGCGGCCTGGGCGATATTGCCTACCGCTACGGCTACCAGCGCTTTGATACGCAGATCATGCTGACGGTGATCGTGTTGCTGGTGGTGCTGGTGGCCGTGATTCAGTTGGGCGGCGATCGCCTGGCGCGGGTGCTGAACAAGCGCTGAGGTATAGTCGGGTCATCTCAACACTCGGTATTGCCGTCATGACCCTCAAGCCCGACGACCTCGACCAGATCACCTCCACCACACTCGGCCACTACAACAAGGTAGCCGAGGACTTCCGTGAAGGCACCCGCGATCACGATGTAAGCCAGAATATCGACGCCCTGCTGCGACATATCCAGGGCACAGCGCCGTTTACCGTGCTGGATTTCGGCTGCGGGCCAGGGCGGGACTTGCAGGCATTTACACGCAGGGGCCATATCGCAGTGGGGCTCGATGGCTCCGAGCGTTTTGCGCAGATGGCGCGCGAAGACAGCGGCTGCGAGGTGTTGCAGCAGGACTTCCTAAAGCTGGACCTGCCTGCCGAGCGCTTCGACGGAATCTTCGCCAATGCGGTGCTGTTTCATATTCCCAAGCAGGAGCTGCCGCGTGTGCTCACGCAACTGCATGGAGCGTTGAAGCCTGGGGGCGTGTTGTTCAGTTCCAATCCACGGGGCGAGAATCAGGAAGGGTGGAATGGGCCGCGGTATGGGTCTTATCACGACTTGGAAGCATGGCAGACGTTGCTGAGCGAGGCCGGTTTTGTGGAGTTGGAACACTATTACCGGCCAGCGGGGTTGCCGAGGGAACAGCAACCCTGGCTGGCGAGTGTGTGGCGCAAATTATAAATTTTTGCTGACTGATCTGACGCCATCGGGGGCAGGCCCCCTCCCACACTTGGAATGCATTTCAAATGTGGGAGGGGGCTTGCCCCCGATGTTCTCAAAGGCCCCCTAATCCACCTGATACACCACTGGTTTTTCACCTGCCGCCAGCGCCGTCACACTGCGCCCCGCATACCCTAGTTTTTCCTCGGCAGAGAAATTCGCCACCAACCGCGTACCATCGACGAAGGTGGTCTGCTGCACCTGCTTATCGGGTGTGAGCCATCGAAAATCAGTCATGGCCTGTGTCGCCAGACGCTGATGCAACGGTCGGAAAAACCGGTCCTGACGCTCAATCACCGGCAGCCGTTGCTTCACCGTCGCGGCACTCAGGTGATACAGCGGCGGCACGTTGTAGAGCAGTTGGGTCAGCTCGTTCTCAGCCTGCACATTGCTTAGTTTCAGGCTGTCGAACAGCCAGTGATGGGTGGTGATCACCGAGCCATGGAACACCGCCTGGTACAGCGGCAAACGCATCGTTGGCTCGAAATACACCGTACGGAACGGCTCGTTCAGCGGCACCGGCTTGAAGAACACTGTCGGCTGCTCCGGCGGGTACCAGTTGCCCACGTAATAGGGTGACTGCTTGTCCTGCGTCATCTGGCGATCACCCCAACCGATCACCGGCGTCTGCATGCCGTGGGCGAACAGGATGCCCTGGGCGGTGATGGCGTTGCCGTCCTCGGAACCTGTGGGCAGCTTGAGTTCGGTATTGAGCCAGCGCGAGGCATCGATATTGCCTTCGGCATTTTGTGCCTGGGTCATCGTGATGCCGTCACGGTAGCTGTCGAAGACCATGCTGGTGGCGTAGGCGTCAAGGAACCAGGCGTTGAAGCCGGCCTTGGCCTGGATGGCCTTCACCCGGGCCTCCAGCAAAGGGCGTACGCAGCGGGGGTCAGTGTAATGTCCGGATTGCTGGAAGCCGGTTTTCAATTTGCCGTCCTTCAACACAATCGCACAGTCGCGATAGGCCTTGCTGCCCAGATGGGCGGTGGTCCAGTCCGGGTTTTCCGTCGCCGACAGCGCGGTTTCATAGGAGTCGTACGGCGCCATCAGATAACCGGCCTCGACCCCGGCACGGATCGCTTCGGGATGCCAAAGGCCGCCTTCCCAGCCTTCACCGAGGGTCAGTAACAGCCGTTGCAGTCCGGCGTCGCGCAACGACCGAATAGCCTGGCTACCCCAGGTTTCAGGGTGATCGCGCAGGGCGCCGGCAAACGCCATGGCCAACTCGCCGCGCAGTTCAGCGTAGCGGGCGGCGAGCCGGGTCATGTCGGGTTCATCTACCTGCCAGCTCTGCCGGGCTTTCTTGTTGATCGCTGCATTGAGGCCGCGCAACAACACCGTCTGTTCATAGCGATTCAACGCGGTGGTCTGCGCCAGAACCTTTGCGCACTCTTTGTCCAATAATCCTTTGAGCTCATGACCACGCAGGCGCTTGAGCAGCATCGGCCAATCACGCACATCCTCTGCTGCCAACAGATCATTGCCCCACAGATAGACATGGCTGGCGCCCAGCAGTTTTTGTGCTTCGGGCGTTTGCTGCAACTTGTCCGCCAATGGTTCATAACGGCCCTGTTCCACCAGCCACTGGCGATAACGCTTGGCACCGGCCAACGGGTCGGCATCGCCCAGGTGCAACACCAAGGTCATCGGCGCAGTGGGGTCCAGCGCGGTGAATTCATGGGCCACCGACAACGCCAACCCCTCCTGCCAACGCAGGCGGTTGTTGTAGGGGTTGGTCAACAACCAGTTCAGGGTGAAGGCGCCATGGTCCGTGCCCCACAGCGGCAGGCTGAGGTCCTGGGTGGTATTGATGTCGCCCTGCTCACGCAAAAACGCCGTCCACACAGGATTGCCGGCGGGGACGTAATGCCCTTCGGCCAACGGCCACATCAGGCCCTTGCCGAGGGCGCTGACGGGTTGTTGAAGAATCGTCAGCTCACCAGGTTCGCGTGCAGTGATGGCGAGCGTCAGGTCGCGTTGCGCAAGGCTGGCTGTCACGAGAAATGCTCCCCACTGCCAACGGGCTTGTTGGGGGGTCTGTGACAACTGGCTGACAGCGCGGGCCGCGACGCCGCTGGAGGCCTGCACCGGCGCCTGCCCGCTGGGCGTGGCGCGGATGGCGAGGGTGGCGGGGTCGAGCTCGATGCGCCACTGTGGGTTTTCCAGGAGGGTGGCGGCAGAGGCCAACGGCGCGATGAGAAACGTGCAGACCAGTAAAAGATGACGTTGCCAGTTCATGGTGCTCGACCGGTGGGGGGTAGAGGTCGAGAGGATAAAACACTCGGTTGCCTGAAACGGACGCTGGAAGCACTTCAAGAGATTTCCCACAAGTCGCAAGGTAGAGGAAGATTCAAATGTGGGAGGGGGCTTGCCCCCGATGGCAGTCTGTCAGTGACTGGTGTGCTGACTGATACACCGCATTCGCGGGCAAGCCCGCTCCCACACTTTTGATCTGTATTTCTTCTGGTTAACCGCGTTGGTCTTGTTTTGGTTCACGAATCTTGTACCAGGCCACATACAGCGCCGGCAGGAACAACAATGTCAGCAAGGTCGCGATGATGATCCCGCCAATCATCGCGTAGGCCATCGGCCCCCAGAATACCTCCCGCGCAATCGGGATCATGCCCAGGCTCGCTGCGGCGGCTGTCAGCAGGATCGGCCGACGCCGGTGCTCGGTGGCTTCCACCACCGCATCCCACGGCGTGTAGCCCGCAAGCTCATACTCATCGATCTGCGTCACCAGGATCACCGAGTTGCGGATGATGATGCCGATCAGCGCCAAGATCCCCAGGATCGCCACGAAGCCCATGGGCGTGCCCGTGGGAATCAGCGCCAGCACCACACCGATCAGCCCGAGCGGCGCGACACTCGCCACCAGGAACATCTTCTGCACGCTGTGCAGCTGGATCATCAGGAAGGTCGCCATCAGGAACAGCATCAGCGGCACCACCTTTGCAATCGGGCCTTGGGCCTTGCCGCTTTCTTCCACGGTACCGCCAGTGGCGACCTTGTAGCCCACCGGCAAGCCCGCGCCGAATTTCTCGATGGTCGGTGCCAACTGCCTCACCAAGTCCGTGGGCTGCATCTCATCGCGTACCGATGCCTTGATAGTGATGGTTGGCTTGCGGTCCCGGCGCCATACCAGCGGCTGCTCCAGCTCATAGCGCACGGTGGCGAACGCCAGCAGCGGAATCGACGTGCCGTTGGGCGTGACGATCTGCAGGTTCTGCAAGGTTTCCGGGGTGCCACGCTCGGCATCCTCGGCGCGACCGACCACATTGATCAGGTAGATATCGTCGTGTACCTGGGTCACCGAGGCGCCACTGACCACACTGTTCATCAACTGCGCCACGTCTTCCGACGACAGCCCCAGTTGCCGCGCCTTGTCTTGGGCGATGTCCACGCGCAGCACTTTGCCCGGCTCGTTCCAGTCGTAAATGATCCCGCCCAGGTGGGTGTTCTGATCGAGCAGGGTCGCCAATTCGATGGCGTGCTTGCGCACTTGGTCGATATCTTTGCCCGACACGCGATATTGAATCGGCCGGCCGACCGGCGGGCCCATTTCCAGCGGCTGCACAAAGCTGCCGATGCCGACAAAATCATCGCGAAGATGCTTTTGCAGGCGCGCAATCAAGGCGCCGCGCTCTTTCAGGCCCTTACTCACGATCACCAACTGTGCGTAGTAGGGGTTTTCCAATTGCTGGTCGAGGGGCAGGTAGAAACGAATCGCGCCCTGCCCGATGTAGGTGCTCCAACGGGCAATGTCCGGGTCATCCTTGATGATCGCTTCAAGGCGGTCGACGGCCTTGCGCGTCTCGTTGATCGAAGCGTTTTGCGGCAGGTTGAGGTCGACGAGGATTTCCGGACGATCCGATGACGGAAAGAACTGGTTCTGCACAAACTGCATGGAAAACACCGAGGCCACGAACAGCGCCACCGTGATGCCGATGGCCCACCAGCGATTGCGCATGGCCCACAGCATGCCGCCATTGAAGGCTCGGCCAATCCGCCCAGGCTCGGCGTCGTGGGGTTTCACATTGGCGCTGAGGATATGCACGCCGATCACCGGCGCAAACAGCACCGCCACCACCCACGACACCAGCATCGCCACGGCAATCACCGCAAACAGGGTGAAGGTGTACTCACCCGCCGAACTGGCGTTGAGACCAATCGGCACGAAGCCCGCGACCGTCACCAGCGTGCCGGTGAGCATCGGGAACGCCGTGGAGGTGTAGGCGTAGGTGGCGGCCTGCTCCTTGGTTTCGCCCTTTTCCAGGCGCGTGATCATCATCTCCACGGTGATCATCGCATCGTCCACCAGCAAGCCGAGGGCGATGATCAGGGCGCCCAGCGACACCCGCTGCATGGTGATGCCGCTGTATTCCATGAACACAAACACCAGCGCCAACACCAAGGGGATCGAGCACGCCACCACCAACCCGGCGCGCATGCCGAGGCTGATAAAGCTCACCACCAACACGATGATCACCGCTTCAAACAGCGCACTTGTGAAGCCGCCTACGGCCGCCTCCACCACTTCGGCCTGATCGGAGACTTTGTGCACACCGACGCCCACCGGCAGGTCGGCGGTCAGCTCGTCCATGCGCTCATGCAGGGCCTTGCCGAAAGACTGGATATTGCCGCCCTTCTGCATCGCAATCGCCAAGCCAATAGCCGGCTTGCCGTTGAAGCGGAACAACGGCCGCGCCGGATCGACGTAGCCACGGCTGATGTCGGCAATATCCGCCAAGCGATAGAAGCGGTCGTTGAGCCGCAGATTGACGTTGGCCAGGTCCTTCTCCGAGGCGAACTGCCCCGAGGTGCGCACCGAAATCCGCTCCGGCCCGGCCTCGATCACCCCGGCCGGCGTCACCGCGTTCTGCGATTGCAGGCTTTGCACGACTTGGCGCTGGTCAATGCCCAAGGCGGCGAGTTTGCGCGTAGAGAAGTTCAGGTAAATCACTTCGTCCTGCTGGCCGATCATCTCGACCTTACCCAGGCCCGGCACCGCTCGGATCTCGGCGCGCACCTGCTCTACGTAATCGCGCAGCTGGCGCATCGACAAGCCGTCACCGGTAAAGGCGTACACCGAGCCAAATACGTCGCCGAACTCGTCGTTGAACGCCGGTCCCTGCAAGCCCTGGGGAAAGGTGCCGCGAATATCGTCGATCTTCTTGCGAACCTGATACCAGATCTCGGGGATGGCCTTGGCGCTGGTGGTGTCCTTGAGGAACACGAACACTGTGGATTCGCCTGGGCGGGTGTAGCTTTTCACGTAGTCGAGGGAGTCGAGTTCTTCGAGCTTTTTCTCGATGCGGTCGGTGACCTGCTTGAGGGTTTCCTCCTGGGTCGCGCCCGGCCAGCGGGTCTGGATCACCATGGTCTTGATGGTGAACGAAGGGTCTTCCTCGCGGCCCAGGTTCATGTACGAAAACACGCCCATCAGCAGCGCGACGAACATCAGGTACCAGACGAAGGACTGATGCTTGAGAGCCCAGTCGGATAAGTTGAAGCTCCCTTTCATCGCGGGCTGCCCTCGTCGATTTTGACTTTTTGTCCAGGTTTCAGGCTGTTCACACCCGCGGTGACAATGCGCTCGCCGGGTTTGACGCCACCGTTGAGCAAGGCGCTGTCGGCGCCACGGCTGAGCAGCGTGACGTCACGCGGTTGCACGGTCAGGCTCTGGGTGTCGAGCAGCCAGATACAGGTCTTGCCATCGACTTCCTGCAAGGCGCTCAACGGCACCTCAATGCGCGGCGCAATGGCGGTGCTCAAGGTCACGCTGATCGCCGTGCCGAGGCGAAACGCAGGGGGCGTCTCGGCCAAGGTCAAGCGCGCACGCCGAGTGCGCGTGGCGCTTTGGGCCTGGGGTTCGATCTCACGCACGATGGCAGTGGTGTGCACGCTGGGGTCGAGTTGCCCGGCGACCAGGAACACCACATCCGCTGGCAGACGCTCGGCAAGGCCGGCCGGCAGGTCGATCACAGCTTCCTTGATATCCGGGCGGGCCAGGGTCACCACTTGTTGGCCGGCGCTTACCACCTGGCCGGCCTCGGCATTCCAGGCGGTGACGATCCCGGCGTGGTCGGTGCGCAGTTCGGCGTAGTTGAGTTGGTCCTTGGCCTGCTGGACCGAGGCCCGGGCCTGGTCGAGGGTGGCCTGGGTGGTTTTCAGGTCGGTCTGGGCCACATCGAGCTGGGCCTGGGCGCCGACACCCCGGTTGAACAACTCCTGCTGGCGGCGGGCACTGGCCTGGGCGTTGATGAACTGTGCCTGCACCCGAGCCAAGTCGCCTTGGGCGGCGCGCAATTGGTTTTGTTGGTCGGTAGGGTCGAGCACGGCGAGCAATGCGCCCTGCCCCACTTCGGCCCCCACATCCACGGCACGCCGAGCGATGCGGCCGGACACGCGAAAACCCAGGTTGCTTTCATAACGGGCCTGGATGGTACCGGCGAAACGGCCGAGGTTTTCCTGATCTTCGGACGTCACTTCCATAGACAGCACCGGGCGTACGGGCTCGGGCGCGGGCTCTTCCTTGGAGCACGCCGCCAGCAACAGGCTGGCGGCGAGTAATACCGTCAGGCGCTTCATGGCTGGGCTCCTTGCTGGGCGATCTCGACCAACATGCCGGGGTGCAGCAGTTGCCCACCGGCCACCACGACTTTTTCGCCGCCTTTGAGGCCCTCGCCGATGATCACTTTGCCGGTGAGGTAACGCGCCACCGTGACCTTGTGCAATTGCGCCTTGCCATCGCCGTCGATCAACCACACGGCGGGCTCGTTGAGGTCTTTGGTGAGCGCCGCCCAGGGCAGCTCGATGCTGGGTTTGGCCGGGCCATTGGCGGTGGCACTGACCACCGAGCCCAGCTCCATGCCTTTGGGCAGCGCTTGCAGGGCAATTTTCACTTGAACGGTGCCGGTGTTGGCGGCCACGGCAGGCGTGACTTCGCGCACTTTGCCCACGGCCTTGATGCTGGGGTTGTCCAAAAGGCTGACGGTGATCGGCGCATCGGGTGGCGGCTCCACCAGCAGCGATTCATACACGTTGAACACCGCATCCCGTTCACCATCGCGGGCCAGGCTGAAAATCGGCACGGTGGCCTGCACCACCTGGCCCACTTCGGCCTGGCGCGCGGTAATCACGCCCGGCGCTTCGGCGATCAACGCGGTGTAGCCCAGTTGCTCGCGGGCATTGGCCAGTTGGGCCTGGGCGGCGGTCAGCGCGCTTTGGCTGCTGCGCAAGGCAGCCTGGGCAGCGTCGTACTCGCTGCGGCTGGTGTAACCCTTGGGCAGCAGCTTTTCCTGGCGCACAAAGGCCGCGGCGGTTTGCTTGACCCGCGCCTGCTCGGCCACGACTTGGGCCTGGGCGGAGTCAACGTTGGTCTGCAAGTCCTTGGGGTCGAGTTTGGCCAGCACTTGCTTGGCGCTCACGCGGTCGCCCACATCCACCATGCGCTGGATGATCTTGCCCCCCACGCGAAAGGACAGGTCGGTTTGCACCCGGGCCTGGATATCGCCCGTGAGCGTGACCGCTGCGGCAAAACCCGTCGGCTGCACGGTCTGCACAAATACCCTGGAATGTTGCTTGGGTTCGGCCTTTTCCTGACCACAGCCGCTCAGCAGCGTCAGTAAGCCAAGTCCGAATATACAGGTGGAAATACGACCGCCCATGCAGGCTCCTTGTGCGTGATGCCGACTTGCCAGTGTGTATGCGACTGTGAGCTTAGTTGAGGGTTCCTTATCTGCATGGAGGCTCCCATACTCCAATGGTTCCCATACCGACCGAATCCCTATGCTCAAGACCCTCGCGGTAGCCAATTACCGCTCGATCAACAAATTGGTGGTGCCCCTGGACCGGCTCAACCTGGTCACCGGCCCCAATGGCAGCGGCAAGTCCAATTTGTACCGCGCCCTGCGCCTGCTAGCCGAAACAGCCCAGGGCGGGGTGATCAACGCACTGGCCCGTGAGGGCGGGTTGGACTCGACTTTTTGGGCCGGGCCGGAAAGCATCAGCCGACGCATGCACAACGGCGAGGTGCCGATCGAGTCCACTGTGCGCCAAGGCGTGAAACGCTTGCGCCTGGGGTTTGCCGGGGAGGATTTCAGCTATGCCATCTCCCTGGGGTTGCCTGAACCGAGCGAGTCTTTTTTCTCCCTCGACCCCGAGGTCAAGAAGGAATGCATCTGGGCCGGCCACATCTACCGTCCGGCCAGCCTGCTGGTGCAGCGTTCCGGGCCGATGGTGCGGGCGCGCGAGGGCCGCGCCTGGGATGTGCTGGCCCAGCACACGCCGAACTACCACAGCCTCTTCGATCAGGTCGGCAGCCTGCGCGGCTCGCCAGAGGTGTTGCTGTTGCGCGAAAGCATTCGTGGCTGGCGTTTTTATGATCACTTCCGCAGCGACATGGATGCCCCCGTACGCCAGCCCCAACTGGGTACGCGCACGCCGGTGCTGCACCACGATGGGCGGGATCTGGCGGCGGCGTTGCAGACCATCCGCGAAATCGGCGACCCCGAAGCGTTGCAGCGCGCAGTCAGCGATGCGTTTCCCGGGGCGCGCCTGAACATCCAGCCGTTGCAAGGCGGGCGCTTTGCAATCGAGTTTTATCAGGAAGGTTTGCTGCGGCCATTGTCGGCGGCGGAGCTATCGGACGGGACTTTGCGTTACTTACTGCTGATCGCGGCGCTGCTCACGCCACGGCCGCCGACCATGATGGTATTGAACGAACCGGAAACCAGCCTGCACCCGGACTTGCTGCCGGCGTTGGCGCGCCTGATTACCCAGGCGTCCCAGAAGTGCCAGGTGTGGGTGGTGTCCCATGCCAGCCGTTTGATTGCGGCGTTGCAGCAGGATGAGGGGTGCAATTCGATTGTGTTGGAGAAGGTGTTGGGGGAGACCCGAATCGTCGGGCAGGGGATTTTGGATGCACCGGCTTGGCATTGGCCCGAATAGGTTGTGACTGGAAGCCCCCTCCCACATTTTGATCTGTGAATACATTCAAATGTGGGAGCTGGCTTGCCTGCGATAGCGGTAGATCAGTCAGCGCAAAATCAACCCTGCCACTTGCCGCCTTCAACAATGACGCTCTCAGGCTTGGTGTCGTCGCTCAGCTCTTTACGCACATATTGGTCGTACAGCTTGAGCAAAAACTTCTCTTCCCCCAGCTTCGCCAACTCGGCATTCACCCAATCGCGCAGCTCGGTATTGCCCTTTTTCACCGCAGGTGCAATCGGTGCTTCATCGCCCAATTTTTCTTCCAGCACGCGGTAGCCCGGGTTCTGCTTGGCCCAGCTGAACAGCACCAGGTTGTCCTGGGCATAGGCATCGCCACGGCCAGCGGACAGCGCTTGCAGCGACTCGGAGTTTTTCTCGAACTTGAGCAGTTTCCAATCCGGGTGATTCTTGGTCAGCCAGATATCGGCGGTCGTGCCGGTGGTGACAATGGTGGTGCGGGTGGCCAGGTCATTCAGGCTTTTTACGGAACTGTCGTTAGGCACCAGCGCCTGCACGGCGACTTTCAGGTTGGGGTTGGTGAAGTCCACCGCTTCCTTGCGCTCCGGCGTCACGGTCATGTTGGCGAGGATCAGGTCGACCTTGTCGCTTTGCAGGAACGGAATACGGCTGGCCGGCTCCACGGCGACGAATTCGACTTTGTTTTCATCGCCCAGCAGATCCTTGGCGAATTGACGGCCGATGTCGGTATCGAAACCGACGTAGCGACCGGCCTCATTCACAAAGCCGAACGGCGGCTTGTCGGTGAACACGCCGACGATCAGCTTGTCCCGCGCCTTGATCTTGTCGATAGCGCTCGCAGCAACCGCGACAGGTTTTGCAGGCTCTTCGGCCTTTTTATCGCAACCGGCCAGCAGTGCGACGGCAAACAGTGGAAGCAGTAATTTTTTCATATCAGCTCCAGTTCCTTGGTTTTCTTGGGCAGTGTTGAAACAAAGGAGAACTTCTCCAGGAACTGCTGCGCGCGTGCGGTCTGCGGGTTCGTAAAGAATGCCTCGGGGGTGTTGTGTTCGAGGATGCGACCGGCCTCCATGAACACCACGCGGTCGGCGACGGCGCGGGCGAAGGCCATTTCGTGGGTGACGATCAGCAGGGTCATGCCATCGCGGGCCAAGCCCTGGATCACTTCCAGCACTTCCTTGACCATTTCCGGGTCGAGGGCGGCGGTGACCTCATCAAACAACATGACCTGGGGGTTCATGCACAACGAGCGGACGATGGCGATGCGTTGCTGCTGGCCACCAGAGAGCTGGCGCGGGAAGGCATCGCGCTTGTCAGCCAGGCCCACTCGCTCCAGCAGTTTTTCCGCCTGGTCGCGGGCTTCGCGGGGCTCGCGCTTTTGCACCTTCAGCGGTCCGAGCAGGATGTTGTCGAGCACGTTCATGTGCGGGAACAGGTGGTAGCTCTGGAAGACCATGCCGATCTCTTGACGTACCTGACGCCAGTCGGTCGATTTATCCAGCAACTCCTTGCCGGCAAAACGCAGGCTGCCACCTTGGGCCACTTCCAAGCCGTTCAGGCACCGCAGCAAGGTGCTTTTGCCACAGCCGCTGGGGCCGAGGATCACCACCACTTCGCCGCTTTGCACGCTCAGGTCGATGCCCTTGAGCACCTGCTGTTCGCCGAAGAATTTGTTGAAACCCTGGAACTCGATCAATGCACTCATGCTTGGGCCCAGCGCCGTTCCAGCACCTTGGAGGCGGCCGACAACGGGTAGCAGATAAAGAAGAAAAACAGGAACAGCACGCCGTAGATCAGCACTGACTCGTAGGTGCGTTCGATGATTTGCTGGCCGACCTTGATCACGTCCACCACGCCGATCAGCACCGCCAGGGAACTGGTCTTGATGATCCGCGTGTAGACGTTGATCGTCGGCGGTGTCATACGCTTGAGTGCCTGGGGCAGCAGCACGTAGCCGTACAACTGCGGATCGGACAGGCCAATCGACAACCCCGCCTCACGCTGGCCACGGGGCAGCGAATGCAGTGCGCCGCGTACCACTTCACCCACTTCACTGGCGCCCCACAACGACAGCACCAGCACCGCGCACCAAAAGCTTGGAATACTCAAACCAAAGAAAATCGGCAGGCCAAAGAACAGCAGGTAAAGCCACACCAACACTGGAATCGCCCGAAACAGCTCCAGGTAAACCCGCAACACGGTGTTGACCACTGTGTTATTCAACGTGCGCAGCACGCCATACAGCACGCCGCCGACAGTGCTGAACGCGATGCTCAAGAAGGAAATCGACAAAGTTTGCGCAGCGCCCTGGCCCAGTTGCGGCAACGACACCCACAACAACTCAAGACCCGAACTGGCCATGCTGGAGCCTCCTTTCCAGGCGGCTGAGCAGCAGCGACAGTGGCAAGAACAACAGCACGCAGATCAGCGTGAGCACGGCGAGCATTTCGTAGGTCTTGTAGTAGAGCGCGATGTAGCTCTTGGTGGTGTAGAGAATCTCCGGCACCGCCACGGCGGACACCACCGTGGTCTCCTTGAGCAGGAAGATGAAATTGGCGAACAACGCCGGCAGGCTGAGGATGCCGGCCTGGGGCAGAATCACATGGCGCAGCAGTTGCCAGTCGGACAAGCCGATGGACTTGCCCGACTCGATCTGCGCCAGCGGCACCGCTTCCACACCCGCACGCAGTACTTCGGTGAGGTAGGCGCCGCCGAGGAAAGTCATGGTGATAATTGCCGCCCAGAACCCGGAGATGTTGAAGCCCAGGGCCGGCAGCGCGAAGTAGACGAAAAACAGTTGGATCAACAACGGCGTATTACGCGCCAGCTCCACATACAACGCTACCAGGCGCGATAGGTACGGCGTGCGAAACACCAGCAGCGCCGCATTGATCAGCGCCACCAGCAGGGAGGTGGCAATGGCGATCAAGCCCACTTGCAGCGTCACCCCCACGGCTTTCAGAAACGCCGGCAAGGTGCTGAGGATAAAAGCGAAATCGAAGGTCATCGTGAGTCCATGACGCCGCAAGGGTAATGCGGCAAGCGCAATCCATATCGACGTGGGTAACGTCGGGTAGCGCGAACTTTAAAGGTATAAAAAGTAAAATTTAAATACTCAAATAGCATATTGATATCACCCAAAAAGATAACCGCCGGGTTCGCGGGTTCAGCCAGTGGCAGCTATGGTCTTGGGGTCGAAAGATTCGAGGGATCGAACCATGAACGAAGCGAAACCGATGGATCCGCAAGAGTTGGTGAAGTGGTTGGTGGCGTTGCGCAGGGCTATTGACAGCCGCGATCTCTGAAACACTGCAAATTCAGTGTGAGATGAAGATCAAATGTGGGAGGGGCTTGCCCCCTCCCACATTTTGATTGTGTTCAAACCTTGAAGGGGGTTTGGCTTACATCAGAACGCAGGCACTACAGCGCCGTTGTATTTCTTCTCGATGAAGGCTTTGACTTCCGGGCTGGTCAAGGCCTTGGCCAGTTTCTGGATGGCATCGCTGTCCTTGTTGTCCGGGCGCGCGACCAGGAAGTTCACGTACGGCGACTTGGCGTCTTCGATGATCAGCGCGTCCTTGGCTGGGTTCAGGCCAGCTTCCAGGGCGTAGTTGGTGTTGATCAGGTCCAGGTCAACCTGGTCCAGTACGCGTGGCAGCAGGGCCGACTCCAGCTCTTTGAACTTCAGGTGTTTCGGGTTGCTGGCGATGTCTTTTGGCGTGGCCAGGGCGTTGTTCGGGTCTTTCAGGGTGATCACACCGGCCTTCTGCAACAGCAAGAGGGCGCGGCCACTGTTGGAGCCTTCGTTCGGGATGGCCACGGTGGCACCGTCTTTCAGGTCTTCAATCTTGGTGATCTTCTTCGAGTAGCCGCCGAAGGGTTCAACGTGCACGCCGACCACGGTAATCAGGTTGGTGCCCTTACCCTTGTTGAAGTTTTCCAGGTACGGCAGGGTCTGGAAGTAGTTGGCGTCGAGACGCTTCTCGGCCACCTGCACGTTCGGTTGTACGTAGTCGGTGAAGACTTTGATGTCCAGGTCCACGCCTTCTTTGGCCAAGGTCGGTTTGACCAGCTCAAGGATTTCGGCGTGCGGGATCGGGGTCGCAGCGACCACCAGTTTCTCGTTGGCCTGGGCCAAGCTTGCAGTCAGGGCAGCCGCCAGTGCGGTAAACAACAGAACCTTTTTCATGCAGTGTCCTTATCGAAATTCCGGGGCGTCTCTGACGACCGTTTTTATATGGTGTGCCAGCGAAGTGCTATCGCGGCGTGGGATGGACAATACCTAGATTTTTTATTCCCGAACAATATCTTTTATTCACGTTGATATTCCATTTTGTTCATACAGGAATAGACGCAAGCTTTCCCGCTCGGCCGGTGTGGCGCTCTTGAAAATTCGTTGCACCTGTTCCAGCGGCGAGCCCACCAGCGGCAGGTTCAAATGCTCGGGCAAGATCTCATCTCCACTGCTCACCAGCAGCGCGAAGTGAATGACGTTTTCCAGCTCACGGGTATTGCCCGGCCAGCTGTGGTGTTCCAGCACCCGCTGAGCCGCGTCGCTGATCAACGGCACTGGCAGATCCAGACGCTGGCTGTAGATGCCCAGGAAATATTCAGCCAGGGGCAGGATGTCACCGACACGCTCGCGCAAGGCCGGCAAGTCGAGTTGGCCTTCGCTCAAGTAATGGAACAGGCGCTCGTGGAACTTGCCGGCCGCCACGGCCTGGGCCAGGTCGATGCTCGTCGCGGCCACCAGGCGTACATCCACCGGGCTGGGCTGATGGGCACCGACGCGAGTGACTTCGTGGTTTTCCAGAGCAGCGAGCAGTTTCACCTGGATCGGCAACGGCAAGTCGCCGATTTCATCCAGGTATAAAGTGCCGCCATTGGCCGAACCAAACCAGCCGGCGCGGCTGCTGGCCGCGCCACTGTGACTGCCGGCAGCGTAGCCGAACAGCTCGGCATCGGCGTAGGTGGGGCTGATGGCGCCGCAATTGACCGAGACGAACAACCCGGTGCGATCACTACCACGGTGGATATGCCGCGCCAGCAGCTCCTTACCACTGCCGGTCTCGCCGCGAATCAACACGGGCAAGGCACGCGGCGCGAGGCTTTCCAGCTCTTCGCGCAGTTGTCGCGAACGCGGGTCGACAAACACCAGCGCCTTGGCGCGGATGCTCAGCGGGCTTTTTTCGGAATCGGGGAAGGTCAGCAATGGCTGGCCGAAGGTTTCATGACTCATGGCAGGCTCCCGCCCCCAATCCGCTCAGGGACGGGGCGTTGAAAAAATATCAGGCAGTGCGCCGGGCGTGATGTTCGAGGCGACTTTGCAGGCGATAGAGGTAGGCAAAACCCTGCTCCCACCGCTGGTGGCCGGACTTCACATTGATATGGCCGGCCCCCGACAAAATGCCGGCTTCGGCGCCCCAATTGCGTGCCAGCTCCAAGGCCCGAGGGGCGCTGACGGCGCTGTCGTTGTCGGAGCTGACCACTTGGCTGGGAAACGGCAGCAGGTCAGTGGGTATCGGTGCAAAGTTGCGCAGTGCGGGGGCACAGGCCGGGCGTTCGACATCGGCCGGAGCCACCAGCAAGGCACCGCGCACCTGACGTAGAAAATGCAAGGGTGCCGTGGCAGCCCAATGGGCGACGGTGATGCAACCCAGGCTATGGGCGATGAGAATCACCGGCGTGCTGTCGGCGGCGATCGCCTCGGCCAGCGCCGCCACCCAGTCTTCGCGACGGGGTGTCAGCCAATCGGCCTGCTCCACCCGTGCACTGTTGGGCAGGCTGTTCTGCCAATGACTCTGCCAATGATCTTCTGGCGATCCTTGCCAGCCCGGCACGATCAGATAACGAATCGACTCGCTGTGCATGGGTGCGCCCTCCTGCAGCGTTTAACGTTGCTGAACAGTATAGGGATGGGGTTTATATTCGTTAAGGAATAAGAAGCTATTTATTAATAACCAAAAAACCAAACCTCACAAAGATCTAATGTGGGAGCTGGGCTTGCCCCCGATGGCGGTGGGTCAGCCACAAGTGTGCTGACTGATAGACCGCAATCGGGGGCAAGCTCCCTCCCACATTGATCGCATTCCAGGTTGGGATTTGAATCGCAAAAAAAAGGCCGCACCCTGCCAAGGAAACGGCCAAAAAATTGTCGAGGCTTTTGCAACTAACGGGCAGTAATCACCGACAGCTTGGTAATCCCCGCACGCTCGATAGACGCCATGGCTCGCGCCACTTCGCCGTAGTTCACACCATCATCAGCCTGCAGTTGCACCCGCACATCGGGGTCCTTGGCCTTGGCCGCCTGCAGGTTGAATTCCAGCAGGTCCGGCTGGATTTCGTCCTTGTTGATAAACAACTTGCCCGCGCCGTCGATGCTCACCACCAGCGGGTCTCTCTGTTCCACCGGGGCCACGGCCTGGGTCTTGGGCAGGTTGATCGGAATCGAGTTGGTCAAAAGCGGTGCGGTGACGATAAACACCACCAGTAGAACCAGCATCACGTCCACCAACGGCGTGACGTTAATCTCGCTCAGCACCTCATCACTGTCTTGCGTGGAGAAAGCCATCTCAGGACGCCTCCTTCACTTTTTGCGGGTTGCCGGCTGCGCTTTTGGTCAGCGTCGGATGCAGCAGTACGCGGAAAGAATTCTTCTGGGCCAGGCTGTAGAAGTCGTGGGCAAAGTCATCCAGGTCGGCAGCCGTCAGCTTCAGGCGGCGCAGGAAGTAGTTGTAGACCAGCACGGCCGGCACGGCGACAGCGATCCCCACCCCCGTGGCGACCAGCGCCGCACCAATCGGGCCGGCCACGGTTTCCAGGCTGGCGGAACCAGCCGCGCTGATGCCTTTGAGCGCTTCCATGATCCCCCATACGGTGCCGAACAGGCCGATGAACGGCGAGGTGCTGCCGATACTGGCAACCACGGCCAGGCCGGTTTCCAGGGAGCGCCGCTCACGTACGATCTGTTGGCGTAGGGCGCGTTCAAGGCGGTCTTGATGATTGATCGCCTGGCTCAGGTCGGCCGCATGGGGTGCTTCGCCGACCTGAATCGCCGCATAACCGGCCTGGGCCACACGGGCCGTCGCGCCGGGCTGGGTTTCGGCCAGTTCAGCGGCGGAATCGAGACTCGACGCCGCCCAGAACTGCTTGTGGAACTTGCGATCCTGGGCCTTGAGGCGACCGAACTGCACGCCCTTCAGCAACGCCAGCCCCCAAGTAGCGACCGAAAAGACCACCAGCAGCCAGATCACCGCGCTTTCGATGGATTCAAGTGGAGATGCTAATGCCATGATGTTTTCCCTCTGTACAGGTTGCGGCGTGTCCAACACACCGCTGCCGAATAGTTAGTGAATCTTGAAATCGATCGGTACGCTGACCCAGCCGTCCTGGGCCACATCGCCCTGCTTGGCCGGTACAAAGCTCCAACGCTTCACCGCCGCCAGTGCGGCGTCATCGAGTTGCTGGCGACCGCTGCTTTTCTGGATCTGAATCTCACCCGGCTTGCCGCTGGCCAGCACATGCACCCGCAACAACACCGTGCCTTCCCAACCACGACGCTGGGCCAGTGACGGATACTCCGGCGCCGGATTCTTCAAGTACGCGGCGTTCGCCGAGGCCGGTGTAACCGGTGCTGGCGACGGCGCTGCAACCGGTGCGGCCGGAGCCGGTGGCGCAGGCGTCGGCGGTGCAGGTGGTTGCTCGACCGCTTTCGGCGCGGGCTTCGGCTTGGGCTTTGGGATCGGTTTTGGCGGCGCGGGCTTGGCCGCCAACTCATCCACCACCGGTGGTGGTGGCTCGACCACAGGCGGCGGTGGGGGTGGCGGCACAGGCGGTGGCGGTTCAACCACCGGCGGTGCCGGCTGGGAAAATTCGATGGTCATCGGCGGGATTTCCGGCGGCACGATCGGCAACACCGGCGTGGGCTTCTGGCTTACCCAGTAAATCACCGCACCGTGCAAGGCCAACACCAGCAGCCCCAGCAAAACCCCTTCGCGGCGACTCGAAAAACGCTTCGGAGTCTTCTGCAACCGCAGTTGCCCCAACGGCGCGCGGTGCGGCCGGCCAAGGTCGACCAACTCACCACCCGGTGCCTGGCGCCATTGCGCCTCGTGTGCACTGGCGGCGGTCTGGACATTGCCCATTGATTCACTCCCTACGGTTTTCACACAAAAAAACCGACAGGCCTGCCTGAGCGGCCGTCGAGGGCTGAATCATCGGGGCCAGACGCTTATCTCTTAAAGTAATCTTTGAAGTTATACATAGATCTAAATTGAATAAACGAAGCATCCTGAAACGCCAAAGCCGCGCCCGCCGTGGCCTGGGCTGAGGCCGCTGTTTTTCAATGCTTTTCAGGCATACAAAATATTCAACAAAGGCATGCTTCAGACGGGGCTGTTTGCGCATAAATCGAGCAATTGGCGCTGCAGTGTCTGCCCTGCCGCCCCCAAGCCACTGCGACCATACAGCGCCAGTCGCACGCCCTGTACCGCCGGTAAACCGCTGTCTTCGCCGAGCACCACATGCCCAGGCTGCACCACCCGGCGCGGCAACAGGCTGATCCCCAACCCCGCCGCCACTGCGGAGCACACGCTGGCCAAGCTCGCGCTGGAATAGCCGATGCGCCAGCGCCAGCCGCCCACTTCCAGGTGCTGGAGCATTTCATTGCGATACAACCCACCCACTGGAAACGCCACCAGTGGCAGTGGGTCGCGTCCCAGGGACGGGGTGCTGCGGCTGTCGACCCAGCACAAGGGCTCCGGCCATGACACCAGGCAGTCATCACTGTCGCCCATCTGCTTGACCAACAGCACATCAAACTCACCACCCCGGTACTGGCGCTGCAATTCGGGACCGAGGCCGCTGGTGACTTCCAAGCGCACCCGGGGATAAGCCACCACAAAGGCCGAGAGCAGCGGCATCAAGCGTTCGGCGGCAAAATCCTCCGGCACCCCAAGGCGCAACACGCCGTCGCTTTGCTGGTTGACCAGCACATCAGCGGCTTCTTCATGCAAGGCGAGAATGCGCCGCGCATACGCCAGCAGCCGCTCACCCTCGGCGGTGGCGACCACTCGGCGCTGGTCGCGGTCGAGCAACTGGCACGCCACGGCCTCTTCCAGACGGCGGATTTGCTGGCTCACGGTGGATTGGGTCAAATGCAGGCGCTCGGCGGCGCGGGTGAAATTGCCGCAATCCACCACGGCGACAAAACTGCGCAACAACACAGGATCGAACATGGGCGTCACCATTCCATTTGCCACTGATTGGCATGGTTATATTTAATTTCAGAATACCAAGATGGCTGACCATACTTCACCCTCCATCCTGCCCAGAGGGACGTTCATGAGCACCGATCAACACCACCTGCAACGCGCTGTCACCTTGGCCCAGGCCAATGTGGCCCAAGGCGGCCGCCCGTTTGGTGCCGTGCTGACGTACAACGGTGAAGTCCTGGTGGAGGCCGTGAATGAAATCCACCTGACCCAGGACCCCACCGCCCACGCAGAACTGCTGGCGATCCGCGCTGCCAGCCGCCAACTCGGCACACGCCTGCAAGGCTGCGTGATCTACGCCAGCGGCCAGCCCTGCCCGATGTGCCTGAGCGCCATGTACCTGTGCGGCGTCGAGCGCGTGGTGTTCGCCGCCAGTAACGCCATGGCCGAACCGTTCGGTTTATCGACGGCGGCCATTGGGCAACAGGTCGGCTTGCCCCTGGACGAGCAGCGCCTGCCGATCCAACACCTGCCCAATGCCGCCATGATCGCGCTGTACCAACACTGGAAAACCCTGCATGCCCCTGAATAAATCCCTCGCCGGTTGGGGCCTGCTGGTCGTGCTGGGCCTGAACCTGCGGCCACTCCTCAGTTCTATCAGCCCGTTGCTCGGGGAGATTCGCCAGGCCACCGGCTTGAGCTTCCAGAGCAGCGCTTTGCTCACCAGCCTGCCGGTGATCTGCATGGGCCTGGTGGCGCTGGTAGGCGTGCGCGTGGAAGCACGCCTGGGTGAACGGCGCGGCATAGCCCTGGGCTTGATGATGATTCTGCTGGCCTGCCTGGTGCGCTGGCTGATGGGCCAGGCGTCGGCGCTGCTGGTCACGGCGTTGCTGGGGGGGGCCGGAGTGGCGCTGATCCAGGCGTTGGTGCCGGCGATGATCAAGCGCGAGTTCCACCACCGTGTGCCGGTGGCGATGGGCGTGTATTCAGCGTCGCTGATGGCCGGAGGCGGGTTGGCTGCCCTGCTGAGCCCGGTGGTGGCCACGCACTTTCAACAGTGGCAGGCAGGCCTTGGAATCTGGTTGCTGCCCGCCATGGCGGCGCTATTGCTGTGGGCATTTGCGCCGTTGGGTGCGGCCAGAAGCGCCAAGGTGATCCCCGCCTTCAAAGGCCTGCGCAATCGCCGAGCATGGTTGTTGGCGCTGTATTTCGGCTTGGTCAATTGCGGCTACATGAGCATGGTGGCGTGGCTGCCGGCGTACTACCAGCAACTGGGCTGGGGCGTGTTGCCCAGCGGTTCGTTGCTGGCATTCATGACCATCTTCCAAGTGATCGCCGCGCTGCTGATGCCGGTATTGGCACAGCGTGGTATTGACCGTCGCCCCCTGCTCGGTATCAGCCTGCTGGCGCAGACCGTGGGCTACCTTGGCTTGCTGATGGCGCCGCAACAGTTCCCCCATGTGTGGATGGCGCTGATCGGCTTCGGCCTGGGTGCCTGCTTCGCCTTGAGCCTGCTGCTGACCCTCGACCACCACCGCGACCCACGCCAGGCCGGGCAACTGGCGGCGTTCGTACAAGGCGTGGGCTTTTTGATCAACGCAATTTCGCCCTGGCTGACCGGCTGGCTGCGTGAGCTCACCGGCACCTTTATCAGCGCCTGGGTGGTGCTGGTCGTCATGGTGCTGACGATGCTGGTGGTGACGCGGGTATTCAGCCCGGCCACCTATCGCACGGGGTCAGAAGTCGTAGCGCCCGGTCACGCCTAAGGTGCGCGGTGTGCCCAGCAAGCCTTCATAGCCACCGTTACCGCCCGTCCACAGCGTGGTGTAGTAGGTTTTGTCGAAGGCGTTTTTCAGCCACAACGACACGTCCCACTGCCCCTGCTGGTAGTTACCGCGCAGGCCAGTGGACAGGTTGACCACGGCATAAGCCGGAATCTGCCCATAGTCGGAGTCTTCCACAGTGCCCACCGCCTTGGAGCGGAACGCATAGCTGGCGGTCACGTAGGGTTCGAAGCCGTTAGCCAGGTTCCACTTGTACTCGCCGTTGGCGTTGGCAATCCACTTCGACGCCCCGACCACTTGATGCCCCGTGAGGTCGCAGGACGCCGGTGCACCAGGGCGCAAGCTGACTTCCGGCGGGCACGGCGCGTCCTTGTAAGACAGGTAACTCACATCGTTGAACGAGCCGTTGAGGTTCAGCGTCAAGCCCTTGATCGGCACCAGGGTGCTTTCCACCTCGACGCCTCGCGAGCGCACGGAACCGGCGTTGGTCAGGTACTGCACGCGGTTGTCCTGATCGTAGGCGTTGGTCTGATAGCCGTTGACCTGAGTCCAGAACAGGTTGGCGTTGAGTTGCAGGCGGCGATCCCACAGCGTGCTCTTGAAACCCAGCTCGGCGTTGTTGGCGCGCTCGGTGCCGATCAGCAGGGAGTCGGCCCCGGCCGTTGGCGCAGAGCCCACGGCCAGGTTGACCCCACCGGACTTCTCGCCATGGGACAGCGTCGCGTAGCCCAACAGGTTTTCATTGAAGTGGTAACTGAGGTTCAACAGCCCCGACGGCGTGGCGCTGTACTGGTTAAGGTCGCCCGAGTCATACGCCCCCGTGCGCCCGCGCCGCGCCGTGGCAGCCGCGCCCGTCACCGCAGCGCCACCCAGGGGTGCATTGCGCGTGACCCAGGCGCTTTTCTCCTCATAGGTGCCGCGCAAACCGGCGGTGAAATCCAGGCGCTCCGTCAGATGCCAGGTGCCCTGGGCGAACAACGCGAAACTGTCGGTACGGATATGCCCGTTGCCGACGCTGCTGACATTGTTCAAGGCGCCGGTGGGCGTACCATTCCAGATATCCGCCTTGGGCCCGTAATAGGCGAAGGATTTGTTATCCAGGTCAGACCCAAAGTAGTAAGCGCCCAGCACATAGTCGAAGAAACCACCCGTGGGCGAGGCCAGGCGGAACTCCTGGGACCACTGTTTATCTTCCACCGACACACCGGCGTTGTACGCGGCCGGCACGTTGAGCCCGTCATCGTTGCGCGGGGTGAAATTCCACCAGCGATAGGCGCTGACCGATGTCAGCGTGAAGTCACTCGGCAACGTCCAGTTGGCCTCCAGCGACGTGCCGCCCTGGAACACAGTGACGTGCTGGTCACTGTCCAGGTTGACCTTGCGATGGGTGCCATCCACCAGTGTCGCGCCCGCCGCAGCGGCCCTGGATTGGTAGAGGTTGGTGCCATTGATGGTCGGCCCGGTGTTGTACAGCACACGGGTGCCGGCACTGGAGTCTTCCTCGTTGTAATCGCCGATCCAGCGCAGGTTGAACGTGTCGCTAGGCTTGTACAGCAACTGCCCGCGAAAGCCCTGGCGTGCCCCCCCATTGAGGTCGTGGCCGTCGTATTCGTTTTTGATATCGCCGTCGCTGCGCGTGCGGTAAGCCGAAAAGCGCCCGGCCAGATCATCGCTCAGCGGGCCAGAGATCGTGCCCTTGGTCTGGAAGTAACCATCCTCGCCCAACGAGGTTTCGATACTGCGCTCCGGGGTGAAGCTCGGCGCGCGGGTGCTGATGTTGATCACCCCCGCCGTGGTGTTCTTGCCGAACAAAGTGCCCTGAGGGCCGCGCAACACTTCAAGCTGCTCGATGTCCATCAGATCGAACACCGCCATACCTGGCCGCCCCAGATACACGTTGTCGATGTACAACCCCACGCTGCCTTCCAGACCGTCGCTGGCCGGGTTGTTGCCCAACCCACGGATCGACACGCTGGACTGGCGCGCGTGCATATAAGCGACGTTGACGCTGGGCACCAGTTGCTGCAGATCCTGAATCCGGTACACCCGCTGACTCTCCAGGGCCTGGCCGCCGATCACGCTCATGGGCGTCGGCACTTCCTGGGCGCTTTCGGTACGCCGCCGAGCTGTCACGGTGACGGTCTCCAATTGGCCGCTGGCGCTCTCGCCCTTGCCTGCCGGCGCGGGTGTTTCGGCGGCCTGGGTCGGCGACCAACTGGTGCTGCCGGCCAATAACATGGCCATGGGCAAGGACTTCAACAGACTCATAAGCGGCTCCGGAACCCAGCAATATCCTTCAATGAATATTCCTAAAGGTTATTTATTTATGTTTTTACGAACATTTACTGCATAAGAGATTGCCTTTATAAGGAGTCGACCGGATGCATAGCCAATGCATTTCCCCGATATTTTTGATGTGAAAAATGCATATCGACCTACGCCAACTTCGCCACTTCATTGCCCTCGCCGAACAACGCAGTTTTGTCGCCGCGGCGTTGGCCGTGAACTTGTCGCAGTCGGCGTTCAGTCGCAGCATCCAGGCCCTGGAACACAGCGCCGGCTGCCAATTGGTAGACCGTGGCCGCAAGGACCTGGCGCCGACCAAACAAGGCCAGGTCCTGCTGGAACATGCGCGTCGCCTGGTCAGCGGCGCGCAGCAGTTGGCCAACGAGATCAGCCAGTTCAATGGCCTGGAGGCCGGTGAGCTGCGCTTCGGTTGCGGGCCGGCACCGGCTGGCGGGTTGGTCCCACGCGCCATCGGCAGTTTTATCGGGCGCTACCCCAAGGCCCGCGTGCAATTCCAGGTGGATGACTGGCAAAGCCTGAGCAAGCGCCTGCTCAGCGAAGAGTTCGAGTTCTTCGTCGCCGACACCCGCCACTTCGAAGCCAACCCGGACTACCACACCCACCGCCTGCGCCCACGCCGCTGGTACTTTTGCTGCCGCGCCGGACACCCTCTGGCCGAACGTAACAGCGTCAGCGCCGGCGAGCTGATGAGTTACCCGTTGGCCGTGACGATTCGCCCGCCGAACCTGCGTAAGGTCATCGTCGACCTCAGCGGCCGGCCGGACTACCAGCCCAATGTGGAATGTGAAAACGGCTACAGCCTGATGGGCGTGGTGTTGCGTTCCGACGCCATCGGCATCGTCAGTGCCAACAGCGATGTGCTGCACATGGCCCGGGGTGAGTTGGTGTGTTTGACGATTGACGGGTTGGCTGAGGACCTGGAGGAGCGTTACACCCGTTATGGAATTGTCAGCCGCGCGGGGTATCGGTTGTCGCCGCTGGCGGAGGCGATGATCGAGCAGATCAAGGAGGTTGATGCGCTGGATGAGGATGTGTGTGCACTGGAAAATTTCGCTGTCTGAACGGACGCCATCGCAGGCAAGCCAGCTCCTACAGGGGAATGCATTTCAAATGTGGGAGCTGGCTTGCCTGCGATGAGGCCACCCGTAACACCCATGCATTCACTGCATCAAACCCAGTCCCCAAATGCACTTGCCAGCCCCCCACCCGAACGGCGAAAAAAACCACCTGTCCTCCGTTCGGTGAAACCCCATGTCTCAAGCCAAGCCCCTGCGCAACGTGCTCTACATCATGTGCGACCAACTGCGTCGCGATTACCTGTCGTGCTACGGCCATGCCCATTTGCACACACCGAACATCGACCGCCTCGCCGCGGCCGGTGTGCGTTTCAGCCGCGCCTACACCCAGGGCACCATTTGTGGGCCATCGCGAATGTCGGCGTACACCGGACGCTATGTCAGCAGCCACCAGGTGGCGTGGAACGCGGTGCCGCTGCCGCTGGAAGAACTGACGATTGGCGACTATTTGCGCCCCCACGGCATCCGCACCGCACTGGTGGGCAAGACCCACGCCACGCCAAACCTGGAAGCCTTGCAGCGCCTGCAGATCGACCCCGACAGCGCCCTGGCCGAAGCGCTGAATGAAGTCGGCTTCGACACCTATTTTCGCCACGATGGCATCTACCCCGACAGCCCGCTGTTCGACGACAAACGCGAGTCCGCGCCTTACACCCACTACCTTCGCGAGAAGGGCTACAGCGGCACCAATCCCTGGCACGAATGGGCCAATGCCGCCGCCGGCGAAAACGGCGAGGTCCTCAGCGGCTGGCATATGCGCAACGCCGGATTGCCTGCGCGGGTCGCCGAAGAGCATTCGGAAACTGTCTACACCACCGACCGCGCCATCGATTTTATCCGTGAGCAAGCCGAGCAGCCGTGGTGCCTGCACCTGTCCTATATCAAGCCGCACTGGCCCTACATCGCCCCGGCGCCGTATCACGCGCTGTATGGCGCTGAGCATATCCAGGCACCGATTCAGCCCGACAACGCCAGCGATCACCCGGTATACCAGGCGTTTCGTCAGCATCAGGAGAGCCTGAATTTCTCCCGCGATGAAGTTCGGCTTACGGTGATTCCGACGTACATGGGTTTGATCAAGCAGATCGACGATCAACTCGGTCGGCTGTTCGATTACTTGCAGAGCAATGGCCGCTGGGACGACACCTTGATAGTGTTCACCAGCGACCATGGTGATTTCCTCGGCGACCATTTTCTCGGCGAAAAAGAGTTCTTGCTGGAACCCGCGGTGGGCATACCCTTGATCGTGCGCGACCCACGCGCCAGTGCCGACATCAGCCGGGGTTCAGTGGACGAGCGCCTGGTGGAAACCATCGACGCACTGCCGACCTTCCTCGACGCCCTGGGCCTGCCAGCAGCCGATCACCGCCTCGAGGGACGCTCACTGATCCCACTGCTGCACGGCGCCCCCACGACCTGGCGCCACTACGCCATCGCCGAATACGACTACGCGTTCCAAGCACCCGCCCGCGAGCGCCTGGCGCAGCCCATCGACCGTTGCCGCATGACCATGGTGCGCAGCGAACGCTGGAAGTACTTGGCGTACGACGGCTTTCGCCCACAACTGTTCGACCTGGAAAACGATCCGCACGAATTGCACGACCTGGGCGCCGACCCGGCCTATGCGGCGGTGCGCGAGACCCACTTGGGTTATCTGTTCGAATGGCTGCGCGGCTTGAAGCGGCGCACCACCATCAGCCACACAGAGATCGATCTGCGTGGTAAACAATTTCGATACGGTGAGCCGGAGGCGGAAAAAGTAGTTCAGATAGGCGTCTGGTAAGCACCAAAAAACCAATGTGGGAGGGGGCTTGCCCCCGATGGCGGTGGTTCAGTCAACGTGACATCGACTGACACTCCGTCATCGGGGGCAAGCCCCCTCCCACATTTGATCTCCAACCTGACTCAAATCCCCTTGGTGGTCTGGCTGCGCTGCCCCTGCACACCCACCGGCACGTCGCCCTTGAGCGTCACCCGGCGCACGATGCGTTCTTGGGTGCCGTAGTCGTCCACCGCGTAATGCTGGGTGGCGCGGTTGTCCCAGATCGCCACGTCGCCGGTGTTCCAGCGCCAGCGCACGGTGTTTTCCAGGCGGGTGACGTGGCTTTGCAGCAGATTGAACAACTGCGTCGAATCCGCCTGGGCATAACCTTTCAGGCGTTTGACGAAGTGCCCCAACAGCAGGGTTTTCTCGCCGCTGACCGGGTGCACACGCACCACCGGGTGCTCAGTTTCATACACCGTGGAGGTGAACACCTTGCGGTATTCCTCAAGCTTCTCAACCGACACGTCCGGCTTGCGCCCGGCGTAGTCGTATTCGTTGCTGTGCACCGCCCACAGATTGTCGGCGAGCGCGCGCAGTTCGACGCTGAGGTCGTTGTAAGCGCTGGCGGTATTTGCCCAGACCGTGTCACCGCCCGATTTGGGCGCCAGCACCGAACGCAGGATCGAGGCTTTAGGGTAGGCGTCAACGAAGGTCACGTCGGTGTGCCAGGAATTGGCGCGCTGACCGCGTGTGCCGTCCAGTTCCAACAGGAAGCGCGTGCCGTCACGCACCGGCACCGTCGGGTGGGCGATTGGCTCGCCGAGCAAGTGGGCGAAGGCTTCCTGGCCTTGATCGTCGAGGTGGGTCTGCTCGCGAAAGAAGATCACCTTGTACTGCACCAGCGCTTGCTGGATGGCCTCGACTGTCGCGGCATCCAGATCACCGGACAGTTTGATGCCACGGATCTCGGCACCGATGCGACCGGCGACCGGGTGGATGTCCAGCGCCTGGACGACGGGTTGAACAGCGAATGCGGCGTTGCTCATGGTGATGCCCCTCTGGTGCGCTCTATTCATATGCAATTTAGATCTAGCAAATTAATAGATGCTTCGTTGACGGAATAAGAGCTTGCATTTAAAACCTCAGCTCCCAGGGTCGCAAATGCCTTCGACCTATTTTTCAGATGCCGGGAAAGCATATGGATCTTCGCCAACTTCGGTACTTCATCGCCCTCAACGAACACCGCAGTTTCGTGCGCGCGGCAGACGCCATGGGCATCACCCAGCCGGCGTTCAGCCGAAGCATCCAGGGGCTGGAGCACGAGTTCGGCTGCGTGTTGGTGGACCGTGGCCACAAGGATCTGCGCCCCACACCGGAAGGCCAGGTCGTGCTGCAACATGCCCTGAGCCTGGTGCACGGCGCTGCCCTGTTGAGCAGTGAAGTCACGCGCATGACCAAGCTCGACGCGGGCGACCTGCGCTTCGGTTGCGGCCCGGCGCCGGCAGTGAAACTGGTGCCCGATGCGGTGGCGCGCTTTATCACTGTCCACCCGAAAATCCGCACCAGTTTCCAAGTGGATAACTGGGAAAAACTCAGCCGCGCACTGAGCCGTGAGGAGATCGAATTCTTTATCGCCGATATCCGCCAGTTCGAAGCCGACCCGAACTTCCAGACCCGCGCACTGACCCCAAAACGCGGTGTGTTTTTCTGTCGTCCGGGTCATCCGCTGCTGGCCAAGGACAGTTTGTCGACCAACGATATGTTCGATTACCCGCTGGCCTCGCCGCTGATCTCCCAGGGCATCCGCAAACTGCTGGCGAACCTCAGTGGGCGCATGGATTTTTCACCGAGCATCCAGACCGAGCATTTTCCGGCACTGGTGAAGATCGTGCTGCAATCCAATGCCATCGGTGTAGGCACCGAGGAAGCGTTTGCCGAAGACATTGCCCAGGGTTCGCTGGTGCTCCTGCACTGGCGCAACCTGCCGCAGAACATGGAAACCCTGAGTGCGCGGTGTGGCGTGGTCAGCCGCACCGGTTCGCGCTTGTCACCGGCAGCGAAGGCGATGATCGAGACGTTGGTGGAGGTCGACAGGCAGGAGGTGAGTGTGGCGGTTTGAAGGGCCTCATCGGGGGCAAGCCCCCTCCCACAAGTTGGAATGCATTTTAAATGTGGGAGCGGGCTTGCTCGCGAATACGGCAGCCCAGACGCCACCTACTCAGAGCCCGGCAGCGGCCAGATTCGGCGCCACCCAATCACTCACCTGGAACGACTTGCGAATCAACTTCTCCTTCGACGCCAAGTCCACCGCATCCTGCAATTTGCCAAGGAAGACCGGGTCCAGGGTCGAGGGGAAAATCTCGCTGAGTTTCTGATCCTTCAGATCGTTGGTGAGGATCACCGAGGGGTAACTGGCGCGTCCCGACACCAGCTCGATGTAGGCCTGCTTATGGTTGTCATCGGTCAACCATTGCACGGCCTGTTGCTGGGCCTTGAGCAGCTTCGCCACGATCTGCGGGTGTTCGTCGACAAATTTGCCGCTGCCCACCAACACCGCCTGGATGCTACCCGCGCCGCCCAGGTCCTTGGTGGTCAACGGAATCTCGGCCAACCCCTTGGCCTGCAACGCACTCAGGCCCGAACTGCCCCAAGTGGCATCGATCTGCTTGGCTGCCAGCGCAGCCACGGCGGCGTTGAAATCCAGGTTGATGACCTTCAGGTCTTTCTCACTCAGGCCTTGGCTGGCCAATGCGCTGTCGAACGACAGCTGGCTGGCCGTGCCACGGAATACCGCAACGCGCTTGCCCTTGAGGTCTTGCAGGGTCTTGATGCCCGAGCCCGGCACCACGCCAAGGTAATGCTTCACACCGCGTGCCGAGGCGCTGAGCAGGCGGGTATCCAAGCCATTGGAACGGCCGATGATCGCGGCCAGGTCGCCCAGATAAGCCAGGTCGACCTGACCGTTGGCGAACGCTTCATTGATCACCGGCCCGGCGCCCTTGAAGTAGTTCCACTGAATGGTAATGCCTTGGTCGGCAAAGGCCTTTTCGAAAATTTGCTGGCTATGCAGCACATCGGTGATGCCACCGCCGCTGTGTTGGCTGCCGGCACTCAGGTCGGGCACGGCGATGCGGATCTCCTTGAGGTCGGCGGCATGCACCAGGCCGGCCAGCGCGGTGCCCGCGAACAATGTGATCAGTCGTTTGAACGGCAGTTTCATAAGCGCAGCTCCTGGTGGGCGACGGTCGCCTGGGGAGCAGAAAGTAGGCACAAGCCGACCAAAACTTTAAATACTATAAATTCACAATTTAATAACTTTAAGAACTATGCGTACTAAAACGCCGGCCCCAGAGGGTTATGCATCAACAGCATCGAAAATATTCTTCGAATGCATTGGATGCGTATCGGAGGGCGGCTTTAAATGACTTTTCTTATCCCTCAATCATCTTGATTGGATTTTTATAAGATCAAAATCACATAACGCCCTCGGCGACAACGGAGGTCCTCCATGGCCCGAATATCACTGTTGAGCCTACCTCTGGCAGCCCCCGCCCAAGGCACCACACCGCGTTGGCCCAACCTGGGCGAGCGCCTGTTGCCGTGGCTGTTGCCGCTGGCGCTGTTCACATTGTGGTGGTGGGCCAGCCGCAATCACTGGATGAGCGAGCAGATTCTGCCGCCGCCTTCACTGGTGTGGAGCAGCGCAGTGGAACTGGCCGGTGGCGAGTTGTGGAGCCACCTGGCGATCAGTTTGCAGCGCTTGTTCTGGGGGTTGCTGGCGGGTATCGGCGCCGGGGCTTTACTGGGTGCCCTACTGGGTTTCAGTGCCCGGGCCGAGCGCCTGGTGTTCCCCACCTTCAGCGCGCTGTCGCAAGTACCGACCCTGGCCTGGATTCCCTTGTTCATGGTGTTTTTCGGCATCGGCGAAACCCTGAAACTGGTGGTGTTGGTGAAGGCCATCGTGGTGCCCGTCACCCTGCACACCCTGGTCGGCGTGCGCGACGCCCAGCCCACGCTGCGCGAAGCCGCGCGTGTGCTGCGCCTGCCCACTCACGTGTTGATCCGTCGCTTGATCCTGCCCGCCGCGCTGCCGGCCTTCATGGCCGGCGTGCGCCTGGCGCTGGCCGCCGGCTGGACATCATTGTTGGCGGTGGAGCTGCTGGCCTCCAGCGAAGGCATCGGCTACCTGATGGTGTGGGCACGCCAGTTGTTCATGCTCGATATTGTCTTCGTGTGCATCGTGGTCATCGGCGTGCTGGGGGTGACGATGGACCGTGGCGTCGGCTGGCTGGACCGCCAGTGGGTGCACTGGCCCCATCCGGCCACGGCACAGATCCGGCGCGGACCACGCTATGAAGGATGGCAACGCCTGCAACCGTGGCTGTTGCCACTGCTGCTGTTGGCGTTATGGCAAGTGGCAACGCAACACGCGTGGGTGGACCCGAACATTCTGGTCAGTCCGGGGGCCGTGCTGCACACCGCCATCGCGGGCGTGCTGGATGGCAGCTTGAGTGGCGCGCTGGGCAAAAGCCTGGGGCGCACCTTGGGCGGCCTGCTGCTGGGTGGTGGATTGGGCTTTGCCATGGGCCTGTGGCTGGGCTTGTCGCGGCGCAGTGAACGGGTACTCGGCCCGACCTTGGCCGCGTTGCGCCAGATCGCGATTTTCGCCTGGGTGCCACTGCTCACCGCCTGGTTCGGCCTGGGTGAACTGGCCAAATCGGTGTTCATCGCCCTGGCGGCGTTTTTCCCGCTGTTTATCGCCACCCAACGCAGCGTCTTGAACCTGTCACCGCAACTGCGCGAAGCGGCGCAGGTGTTGCGCCTGAGCCTGTTCCAGCGCCTGCGCCGCCTGGTTTTGCCCGGCGCGGCGGCAGGGATCTTCGCCGGCCTGCGCCTGAGCCTGATCTACGCCTGGCTGGGTACCATCGGCGCGGAATACTTCATGCCCTCCAACGGCGGCATCGGCAGCCTGATGATCGGTGCCCAACAACTGCTGCGCATGGATCTGATCATGAGCGGCATGCTCTTGGTCGGCCTCACCGGCGCCACCCTCAACCTGATCGGCCAACGCATCGAAACCCGCGCAACCCGCTGGAGACACGCATGAACGCACCTATCGTCAGTTTCAACCATGTGGGCAAGAGTTTTGACGTCGACGGCTTCGAACTGGAAGCCATTCGCGAATTCAACCTGGACATCGCCGAAGGCGAGTTCGTGGCGATCGTAGGTTCCAGCGGGTGCGGCAAGTCCACCCTGCTGCGCTTGCTGGTGGGGCTCGACACGCAGTTTCGCGGCGAGATCCAAGTCGACGGCAAGGCCGTGAGCGGCATCGGCGGCGAACGCGGCATCGTGTTCCAGGAACATCGCCTGTTCCCGTGGCTGACGGTGGCGCAAAACATCGGCCTGGGCCTGGTCAACGAAGCGCTGAGCGACGCCGAGCGCAACCGGCGTATCAACGACTTTATCGCGCTGGTCGGCCTGACAGACTTCACCCGCGCCTACCCCCACCAGCTGTCCGGTGGCATGGCGCAACGGGTCGCCATCGCCCGCGGCCTGGTGGCCAGCCCGCGCATCCTGTTATTGGACGAACCCTTCGGTGCCCTCGATGCGTTGACCCGCCAGCAGATGCAGGACGAATTATTGGCGATCCGTGCGCGGGCCAAAATCACCACGGTGCTGGTGACCCACGATGTGGAAGAAGCGATTTTCCTCGCTGACCGCGTGGTGGTGATGGAGCCCAGGCCGGGGCGGATCAAGCAGGTGGTGGACATCGCCCTGCCCCACCCCCGCCAGCGCAGCAGCTTCGAATTCCACCAACTGCGCGAAGAGCTATTGCACGAGCTGATCAGCGATGGCCATTACCAACCGCCCGTGCGCGAACAGATCCGCGACCTGCCACTGGCCTTCATTGCTTGCTGAAAGACAACCGGGCGTCCGGTTGCTCTTGGCGCTCAAGGCGATTGGCCCGGGCGAAGGTGCCGAAATCATTGAAGCGCACGCCCATTTCAGCCATGACTTTGTGTGCCACCTTGGCCGTCATCTGGCGGATATAAAACGGCTCTTTCACCACAAAATGGTGGATGCCATGGGTACTGCCGAAGTTAAAGCAGAACGCCTGCAACGGCCACAGCCACCATGGGTTCAACACTTGGGTCTGCTGGATCACATTGCCCAGCTCCACATCGCCGTAGTAGTGCATGTTGGAGCTGACAAAGTGCAGGCAGAAGGTGCGCAGCACGTTGGGGCCGATGATCACTACGGCGGCGATATCGATCACTTGCATCATCTGCAAAGTCCCGCCGGACCAATCAATCGGTGTGCCCATCAGGCCGGCAATGCCGTTGGCGGCATGAAACCCCAGGAACACATACCACGCCCCCCAATGCAACAGCGCCAGCGGTGCGTACACCAGCAGCGAACGCTTGAGGATGCTGAATTTGTGCTGCCAGGTCTTGGCGCGCAGCATGCGGATGAAGGCCGACATCAGGTTATCGCCGACCATCAGCAACCGCGCCAGGCCCCACGGCTCGCCGTTGGTGATGGCGCGCTCCTCCATATCGGTCTCGGTGCCGGAAACCTTGTGGTGATTGAGGTGCAGATGCCGACGTATCCATGGGTTGATCGTGCTGGGCCGTGCCAGCCACACCAGGCCCATCATCAGGTTGTGGGGCAGGCGCTGCTTGCGAAAGTACATGCTGTGGATCAGGTCGTGTTCCAACTCATGGGTCAGTGAGGCGAGGAAGGCATTGAGCAGCAGGCACACCCACCAAGCCATGTACCCGGCGATATAGAGCGTCGCCGAGCCGAGCATACCGAGCAACGCAAACGCCAGGATGCCCGCGCCCAGCGCATCCTGATGCAGCAGCCAGGGGTGCCGCTGGCGCAGTCGCACACCTTCGGCCAGCACCACGTCACGGATATGCGCCGAACGTTGTTGTGCATTCATCTGTTGGGGACTTGCAGAAGTACCGTCCATGCTCCCATCCTCTTGTTTATGGATGCGTCTATCCTGCCCCAAGCGATCACGCAGGACGCTAGCCCCAGACGCCAACCTATTGACCGCAAGTGCCAATCGCCATGACCGAACCCACCTCACTCGCCAGCTGGACCCGCGCCCTGCGCAAGCAGCTCGACGCCCTGGGCCTCGACAGTGCCGCGCTGTGCGCGGAGGCCGGGCTCGACCCACAACAGATGGACGACCCCAACGCACGCTACCCGCTGTCGGCCACCACACGTCTGTGGGCGCTGGCGGTACAGGCCAGCGGCGACCCGGCGATTGGCTTGCGCGTGTCGCGGTTTGTCAGCCCCACCACGTTTCATGCCCTGGGTTATGCCTTGGTGGCCAGCGGCAGCTTGCGCGAAGTGTTCGAGCGCATCGTGCGTTACCACCAAGTGGTCAGCGATGCCTTGAGCCTGGAACTGAGCGGCGATGGCGAGCGCTATCGCTTCCGCCTGTTGCAACCGCCGGGCAGCCCGGCGCCGGCACTCGAGGCCATTGATGCATTCGCGGCGATCTATGTGCGCACCTGCCGCAATCGCCTGGGTCGTGATTACGCCCCGCTGGCGGTGTACCTGAGACGGCCCGAACCGATCGACCCCAAACCGTGGCACACGGTGTTTCGTGCACCGGTGTTTTTCGGCGCCGAAGAAGACCGCCTGGAATTCGCCGCCCAGGATTTCGACAGCCACCTGGACGATGCCAACCCTGAATTGGCCGAACACAACGAAACCGTGCTCAAACGCACCCTCGCCCAACTGCAACCGTTGACCTGGGAGCGCAAGGTGCGTGCGTCCATCGAGGCGCAACTACCCGACGGCGAACCGAGCGCCGAACGTATCGCCCAGGCGCTGCACCTGAGCCTGCGCAGCTTGCAGCGCCATCTGGCGGATGAAGGCTGTCGGTTCGACACCTTGCTCAATGAATGCCGCGAGAACTTGGCGTTGTTGCACCTGCGCGACCCGCAATGCTCATTGGCCGAGATCAGCCACTTACTGGGGTTTGCCGATACCAGCAGTTTCAATCGGGCGTTCAAGCGCTGGACGGGGATGACGCCGGGGCAGTTTCGGGATGGGTTGCGCTAGGCTCATCTGTACTGAGCTTTAGGGCCTCTTCGGGGGCAAGCCCCTCCCACATTTGACTGTGTTCACCCATCAAAATGTGGGGGCGGGCTTGCCCGCGAAAGCGGCGATTGATCAAGTGTGTGCGGCCTCACGCAAGCGCTGGGCGTCGAGGATTTCGATCTCACCATAGCCCAGGCGCACGATGCCTTGGGCTTGCAGGTCCTTGAGCAAGGCGTTGGTGGTCTGGCGCGACAGGCTCAGCATCGCCGCCAGGTCTTCCTGGGGCAGTTGCAACACACGGCGTGAGTGCTCGATGTCGCCATACCCCTCGACGATCATCAACAAGCGATGGGCCAATCGGACCGGTGCCGGCATCAGGCTCAGTTGTTCGAGGCCGATGAAACTCAGGCGCAACTTCTGGCTCATCAGCAAGGCCAGGTCGCGCCAGTACCGGGGGTGTTCATCCAGGATGCCCAGCAGCGCCTGCTGCGGCACCTGCAGCAGCGTGCACGGCCCGACGGCGCAGGCGTCGTGGGTGCGCGGCAAGCCGTCGAACAAGCAGATTTCGCCGAACCAGTAGGGCGACTCCACCAGGCTCAAGATGGCTTCCTTGCCCTGCGCGTTCACCGCGCTGACGCGCAGGCTGCCGTTGAGCACCGCGTACAGGCCACAAGGCGGGTCGCCGCGCTTGAACAGGTATTGCCCGGCCTCCAGCTGCCGCTGCCGGGCGTGGGCCAGCAGGCTATGCTGAAAAGGCGCAGGCAGGTGGCTGAACCAATGCCCGGTGGCCAGTCGTAGGCGCCATTGCTCTGTGTCCATGAGAACTCCGAAGATTGTCGGCCAACTGACAGTCAGTCACTGGCTGACAGGGCATGATCAAACATCCTACAGGAGGAACAACAATGAAAAGCCTCGTCGACCACCTCAGTCAATATGCCGCCTACCATCGCGACCCACGCAATATCGCCAGCCACTTTATCGGCATCCCATTGATTGTGGTGGCGGTTGCCGTGCTGCTCTCACGCCCCGAGTGGACAGTCGCCGGGCTGTGGCTATCACCCGCCGTGTTGCTGGCATTGTTTTCGGCGTGGTTTTACCTGCGCCTGGAACGGGCGCTGGGCGTGTTGATGACGGTGCTGCTGGGCTTGTCGGTATGGGCCGGGCATGTGCTGGCGGCGCAGAGTACGCTGGTGTGGCTGGGCAGCGGCATCGGCATGTTTGTGGTGGGTTGGGTGATTCAGTTTGTTGGCCACTACTACGAGGGCAGAAAGCCGGCGTTTGTGGATGACGTGTCAGGGCTGATCGTCGGGCCGCTGTTTGTGGTAGCGGAATTGGCCTTTTTGCTGGGGTTGCGGCATGACTTGAAGCAGCAGATTGAAGAGCGGTCGGGGCCAGTGGCGGTGCGTGCAAAAAACGCCACGGTCTAACAAGCACTGGAGGTCAAATGTGGGAGCCGGGCTTGCCCGCGATGCAGACACCTCAGTGTGTCAGTCACACCATGGTGATGCTATCGCAGGCAAGCCAGCTCCCACACAAGCCTGGCTCACATAAGGGTTTTGCGGTGTTTGTAGGTTCAGGCCTTTTGCCAAACCTTGGGTTTGAAGAACAGGGTTTCGCCACGGGCCAGGCCGATCAGGCTGTCATGGTCCTTCACCACTTCGGCTTCGATCAACTCGCTCTGGCCTTCCACTTTCAGCGTGACCCGCGTCGTTGCGCCGAGCGGGCGGATATCCCGCACTTCAGCCGCGTGGTGATCTTCCAGCTCATGCCGCGACAGCGACACTTCATGGGGACGGAACAGCACATGCTTGTCCTCTCCCAAGTGCAAGCGGTTCGAGTCGCCCAGGAAGTGGTACACAAAGTCGCTGGCCGGGTTTTCGTAGACATCACCTGGTGAGCCGATCTGCTCGATCACACCCTTGTTCATCACCACGATACGGTCAGCGACTTCCATGGCCTCTTCCTGGTCGTGGGTCACGAACACCGAGGTCAAATTGATGTCTTCGTGCAGACGCGCCAGCCAGCGGCGCAGTTCTTTACGCACTTTGGCGTCCAGGGCGCCGAAGGGTTCGTCCAGCAGCAACACCTTGGGCTCCACCGCCAGGGCACGGGCCAGGGCGATCCGTTGGCGCTGGCCACCGGACAGTTGTTCCGGGTAGCGATCAGACAGCCAATCCAGCTGCACCATGTTCAGCAGTTCGTGCACTTTACTGGCGATCTGGCTTTCGCTCGGGCGCTGGTTTTTCGGTTTCATGCGCAGGCCAAAGGCGACGTTGTCGAACACGGTCATATGGCGGAACAGCGCGTAGTGCTGGAACACGAAACCGACGTTGCGATCGCGCACGTCGTGGCCGGACACGTCTTCACCATGAAACACGATGTTGCCGGCATCTGGAGTTTCCAGGCCGGCGATGATGCGCAACAAGGTCGTCTTGCCGCAGCCGGACGGCCCCAGCAACGCCACCAGCTCGCCACTCTGGATGTCCAGATTGATGCTGTTCAGGGCCTTGAAGGCGTTGAAGTTCTTGCTGACATTACGGACTTCGATCGACATGACTTATTCCTCACCGGCGCTTTTGCGCAGGCGGTTGATACGGTTCTCGCTCCACTGCTTGAGCAGCAGGATGAAGAGCGCCAGGATCAGCAACAGGCTGGCCACCGCAAACGCGGCAACATGGTTGTATTCGTTGTAGAGAATCTCGACATGCAGCGGCAAGGTGTTGGTCACGCCACGAATGTGGCCGGACACCACCGACACCGCGCCGAATTCACCCATGGCCCGTGCGGTACACAGCACCACGCCGTAGATCAGACCCCACTTGATGTTCGGCACGGTGACATGCCAGAACATCTGCCAGCCATTGGCGCCGAGCAGGCGCGCGGCCTCCTCTTCCTGGGTGCCCTGCTCCTGCATCAGCGGGATCAGTTCACGTGCCACGAAAGGCACGGTGACGAAAATGGTGGCAAGCACAATGCCCGGCAAGGCGAATACGATCTGGATGTCATGGTCCTGCAACCACGGGCCAAAGAAACCCTGGGCGCCGAACATCAGCACATAGACCAGACCGGCGATCACCGGCGACACCGAGAACGGCAGGTCAATCAGCGTCACCAGGATGCTTTTGCCACGGAACGAGTACTTGCTCACGCACCACGCCGCACTGACGCCGAACACCAGGTTGAGCGGCACCGAGATCACCACCGCGATCACCGTGAGCTTCAACGCCGACAGCGCGTCGGGTTCAAGGATCGCGGTGAAAAACGAACCCAGGCCGTTCTTCAGGCCCTGGGTCACCACGATCAACAGCGGCAACAGCAAAAACAGCACAAACACCAACCAGCCAAGGCCGATCAGGATACGTCGCGACACCGCACTGCCACGCCGGGCAGCGTTGGCCGAGGACGCGGCGGAAATAGACGATTGGGACATGTTCCGCGCCTCCTTATGGACGTTCGATGCGCCGCTGCAACAGGTTGATCAGCAGCAGCAGGACAAAGGAAACCACCAGCATCAACACGCCGATGGACGTGGCGCCGCGATAGTCGTATTGGTCGAGCTTGACCATGATCAGCAGCGGCAGGATTTCGGTTTTCATCGGCATATTGCCGGCGATGAAGATCACCGAACCGTACTCACCGACACCACGGGCAAACGCCAGCGCGAAACCGGTCAACCAGGCGGGCAGCAGTGCGGGTACCAGGATGTGACGGAACACCTGCAACGGCTTGGCGCCCAGGCAGGCGGCGGCTTCTTCGACTTCCCGGGGGATGTCGGCCAACACCGGCTGAACCGTACGCACCACGAACGGCAGGGTGACGAAAGTCAGCGCCAGGGTGATACCCAACGGGGTGTAGGCGATCTTGAAACCCAAGTCTGCAGCGAACTGGCCAACCAGGCCGTTAGGCGTGTACAGCGCGGTCAATGCGATGCCGGCTACGGCGGTGGGCAGGGCGAACGGCAGGTCGATCATCGCGTCGATGACCTTGCGGCCGGGGAAGGTGTAGCGCACCAGCACCCAGGCCAGCAGCGTACCGATCACGCCGTTGATCAGGGCGGCATACAGCGCGGTACTGAAGCTGAGTTTCAACGCCGCCAACACCCGCGGTGCCGAAATGATGTTCCAGAACTGATCCCAGGTGAGTTGAGCGGCATGTACAAACATCGCCGCGAGAGGGATGAGTACGATCAGGCTGAGGTACACCACGGTGTAGCCCAGCGTCAGCCCGAAGCCGGGTATGACGGGGGAGATACGACGCGACATAAGAGTCCTTGGTTAAAGGTAGAAACCACTGTAGGAGCGCGTTCCTCTGTGGGAGCTGGCTTGCCTGCGATGCGGGCACTGCGGTGTCTCAGTGACACCGCGGTGAGGCTATCGCGGGCAAGCCCGACTCCCACAGAAAAGCAGCGCTCCTACAGGTACTTTGGCTTACTGCGCAGTGTAGATCTGGTCAAACACGCCACCGTCGTTAAAGAATTTCGGTTGGGCAGTTTTCCAGCCGCCGAAATCTTTGTCGATAGTCACCAGGTCCAGTTTCGGGAACTGCTGGGCGTATTTGGCGGCCACTTTTGCATCGCGTGGGCGGTAGAAGTTCTTCGCCGCAATCTCCTGGCCAGCCGGGCTGTACAGGTGCTTGAGGTATTCGGTGGCGATCTCGGTGTTGCCCTTTTTCTCAGCGTTCTTGTCGACCACGGCCACCGGCGGTTCCGCGAGGATCGACAGGGACGGCACGACGATATCGAACTTGTCGGCGCCGCCGTCTTCTTTCAGGGCCAGGAAGGCTTCGTTTTCCCAAGCCAGCAACACGTCACCCTGACCGTTGTTGACGAAGGTGATGGTCGAGCCGCGTGCGCCGGTATCCAACACCGGTACGTGCTTGAACAGCTCCTTCACGTATTCCTGGGCCTTGGCTTCGCTGCCACCGGCCTTGAGGCCATAGGCCCAGGCGGCGAGGAAGTTCCAGCGAGCACCACCCGAGGTTTTCGGGTTCGGGGTGATCACCGAGACGTCTTTCTTGATCAGGTCGCCCCAGTCCTTGATGCCTTTAGGGTTGCCCTTGCGCACCAGGAACACGATGGTCGAGGTGTAGGGGGTGCTGGCGTCCGGCAGGCGGGTCTGCCAGTTTTCCGGCAGGGTTTTGCCGAGCTTGGCGATTTCGTCGATGTCACCGGCCAGGGCCAGGGTCACTACGTCGGCGCGCAGGCCGTCGATCACGGCGCGGCCTTGCTTGCCCGAACCACCATGGGATTGCTGGATCTTGACGTTGTCACCCGGGTGGCTCTGTTTCCAGTAGCTGGTGAACTCAGCGTTGTAGTCCTGGTACAGCTCACGGGTAGGGTCGTACGAGACGTTGAGCAACTCGTAGTCCTTGGCAACAGCGGAACCGGCAAACACGGCACTGGCGAGCGCAGCCAGGGCATAACGGCGAATCGACGACATAGAAGCTCCTGAAATTCTGGGGTGTTGGCTTTTTCTTATAGTTGCGGGGTCTATCGCCGTTTTGGCTTAGCTCGGTTTGTTACCCGGGTTCTGCAAACGGAATTTTTCCTTGCGTTCGATCTGCACCACTTGGGCGTTGTGCACCGTGATTTCCACCGCGCCAAACCGCAGATCGCGCAGGGCGCTCTGGATCTCACGCAAAATGGCTGCTTCGTCCTGGCCGTCGACGCTACGTAGAGATGCGCTCATGGTCTCGCTCCTGAAATGAATAGTGCCTGGCAGTGGCGGCACTGCTTGCGGCGTGAGAGCGATAGTAGATAAGCGCGGATATTCTTAAAAATACTATTTAAGAATGTTTATATAACCAGAAAGAATTTTCTGACAGGGCGTGGAGTTGCGAAGGGTTTCAGCTTGAAAATACTGCCGCAAGGGCGCTACTGAACCCTGTGGGAGCCGGGCTTGCCCGCGATGACGGAGTGTCAGGCACCCAATATTTCGAATGTAAGGCCGCCATCGCGGGCAAGCCCGGCTCCCACATTGACCGTGTTATGCCTGTCGGATCGGGGGTGCCCTGTCCCAATCAATTTCACCTGCCGGCATCGGCCGCCCAAACCAATACCCCTGCCCCATATCGCATTCCTGCTCCAACAAGAACCTGGCCTGCTCCACCTGCTCGATGCCCTCGGCGTGCACCTGCATGCCCATGCTTTTCGCCAGGGCGATCACCACGCGCACAATCGCCGCGTCGTCCTCATCCCACGGCAACCCGGCGACAAAGCCCTGGTCGATCTTGAGCTTCTGCACCGGCAGGCGCTTGAGGCGTAACAATGAGGAGTAGCCGGTGCCGAAATCATCGATGGCCAGGCGCAAGCCCAGCTCGCGCAGGCGGTGCAGTTGCTCCAGGGCAACCTCGGGGTCGTCCATCACTGCGCTTTCCGTGACTTCCAGCTCAAGGAACGCCGGGTCCAGGCCCGTCGCATGCAAAACCTGCGCAACTTGCTCGTACAGCTCACGGCGGGCGAACAAACGGCTGGACACGTTGACCGCAATGAAACTCAGCGGCGCACCCTCAGCCAGCCATTGGCACATCTGGCGGCAAGCCTGGTCCATGACCCAGGCGTCGATATCGGCAATCAGCCCGGTGCGTTCGGCGATGGGGATAAATTCCCCAGGCGGCACGAGGCCGCGCTCCGGATGCTGCCAACGCACCAGGGCTTCGATGCCGATCAGGCGGCTGTCGTGGAGGTCATGCACCGGTTGGTAGTAGACACGCAGCTCTTGCTGATCCAGGGCGCGGCGCAGTTCGCTGGCGATTTCCACACGGTGCTGAGCGTGGGCGGTGAGCTCTTCGGTGTACAGCGCGTAACCTTCACGCCCAGCGCTCTTGGCCTTGAACAGCGCCGAGTCGGCGTTGCGCAGCAGTTGCCCGGCGCTGAGGGCGTCGCTGGGAAACAGGCTGATGCCGATGCTCGCGCTGATAAACAACTGGTTGCCGTCAAACACGAACGGCTCTTTCATCGCATCGAGCATCCGTTGGGCCAATGCCGCCGCCTGCATCACCTGTGGACAACTTTCCGCCAGCACGGCGAACTCGTCCCCACCGAGGCGCGCCAAGGTCACACCGGGGCCGAACAGTCCTTTTAACCGTTCGCCCACCGCCTTGAGCAACTGGTCGCCAGTGTTGTGGCCGAGGCTGTCGTTGATGATCTTGAAGTGGTCCAGATCCATCAACAGCAAGGCACAGCCGCGTTTGTGCACTTGCGCCGAGGCCAGGGCCTGTTCGGCGCGGTCGGTGAAGAGCAGGCGGTTGGGCAGGTCGGTCAGTGGGTCGTGATGGGCCAAGTGGGCCAGCTCGTGTTCGGAGTCCTTGATGGCGCTGATATCGGAAAACACCGCCACGTAATGACTGGCCTTGCCTTGGTCATCGTGGATCACCCGGATGGTTTGCCACTGTGGATAAATCTCACCACTTTTGCGGCGGTTCCAGATTTCGCCGCTCCATTCGTCGGTGCGCGCCAGGGTCTGGAACATCTGCTGGTAGAAATTCGACGAATGGCGCCCCGATTTGAACAGGCTTGGCCGCTGGCCCATGACGTCTTCGCGGCTGTAGCCGGTGATCTCCATGAAGGCCCGGTTGACGTGCACGATCAACCCCTGGGCGTCGGTCACCAGCACCCCTTCACGGGTGCAATCGAACACGGCGGCGGCCTGTTGCAGGCGCTCGTGGTTTTCTTTCAGGGGTTGCTGTAGCTGATGAGTGCGAGCAAAACGCGCGCAAATGAGGTAAATCGCCAGCGCACTGAGCGCCACCCACACATAATTGCGTGCCTGCAACCAGCGCCCCAACTCCCGTGGGTCATCAAGAAAGTTGATCAATAAATGGTTGCTGAGCTGGAGCCACACAATGGACACCAACAGGTATACCAGCCCCGCACGTAGGGCACCTCGGTATGAAAACAGCATATGTTCAGTAATCCTTACCAAAAAAACAGAATCGCCCTACAAAGGCTGCGGATTATAGAATAAGAAACATCCAGTCACTCCTATCTGAAAGGGCGGCTGGTTTTCTCCGTTGGCTTAGTGATAATGCGTCAGCTGTTTTTTTCTTTATCTGAGGGCCATACAGCCTATGTGGTACAACGGTTTTCTTGACCTGTCAGCCTGGCAACTGGTGGCAGTCACGCTGTTGATGACCCACGTGACCATTGTTGGGGTCACCGTCTATCTGCACCGTTATTCAGCCCATCGCTCCCTGGAGCTCAATGCCGGCCTGAAACACTTCTTCCGCTTCTGGCTGTGGCTGACCACGGCGCAGAACACCCGCGAGTGGACCGCCATCCACCGCAAACACCACGCCAAATGCGAAACCGTCGACGATCCGCACAGCCCGGTCATCAAGGGCCTGTCGACGGTGTTGCGCAAAGGTGCCGAGCTGTACCGCGCCGAAGCCGAAAACCCCGAGACCCTGCGCATCTATGGCAAGAACTGCCCGGACGACTGGATCGAACGCAAAATCTACACGCCCTACCCACTGCTGGGCGTGGCGATCATGGGCGTGATCGACCTGCTGTTGTTCGGCACCATCGGTATCACCATCTGGGCGATCCAGATGATGTGGATTCCATTCTGGGCTGCCGGCGTCATCAACGGCTTGGGGCATGCCGTGGGTTATCGCAACTTCGAATGCCGTGACGCAGCCACCAACCTGGTGCCGTGGGGCATCATCGTCGGCGGCGAAGAGCTGCACAACAACCACCATACCTACCCCAACTCGGCCAAGCTGTCGGTGAAGAAGTGGGAGTTCGACCTGGGTTGGGCGTGGATCAAGGTGTTCAGCTTCCTGCGCCTGGCCAAGGTGCAGCGCGTTGCGCCTATCGCGCATCGCGTCGAGGGCAAGGGCCACCTGGACATGGACACCGCCATGGCGATCCTCAACAACCGCTTCCAGATCATGGCCCAGTACCGCAAGTTGGTGATCGGCCCGCTGGTCAAGCAGGAGCTGGAGAAGGTCGATCACTCGGTGCGCCACCAGTTCCACCGCGCCAAGCGCTTGCTGTCGCGGGAAACCAGCTTGCTGGATGACCGTCACCACTTGCGCATCAAGAACATGTTGGAACACAGCCACGCCCTGACCGTGATCTACGAGAAGCGCCTGGCGCTGCAGCAGATCTGGCTGAAGACCAGTTCCAATGGCCACGACATGCTGGCCGCGATCAAGGAATGGGTGCACGAGGCCGAGGCCAGCGGTATCCAGTCCCTGCGTGATTTTGCTCACCAACTGAAGACCTATTCGCTACGCCCAGCCGCAGCCTGATGGACCTGTGGGAGGGCCAGCCCTCCCACACCCCTTCTTTTCTGGCGCCATTTTCCGGGCACCGCCAATCCGTCCCGTTGACGGAACTTCACCGCAATTCCCCTCTCTCAATGAACACTTCGCCATCATGGTGGCCCTTGTAGTGACCGCTGCCCCACCCTTGCAGCGCGCCCAGAGAGAGTTGTGCCGATGGTTCACGAAAAGCCCTTCCCACCTGACCTGCCGACGGCCGAACTCCCCCGCCCGGCTGCAGCGGCAACCCTGTTGGCGCTGATGCATGCCCAGGGAGAAGTCGAGCGCTTGAGTGAGCGCGAGCAGTTGCTCAGTTCGTTGCTGGTCAGCGTGAATGCCGTGCTGTGGGCCATCGATTGGGAAACCCGCCGCGTGCTGTACGTAAGCCCGGCCTATGAGCGGATATTTGGCCGTTCGGCCGGGCTGCTGCTGGCCGACCACCGTGAATGGCGCAACAGCGTCCACCCCGAAGACCTTGACTACGCCGAACACAGCCTGGCCCGCGTGCTGGAACAAGGTGCCGTGGAGGACCGCGAGTACCGCATCATCACCGCCGACGGACAGATCCGCTGGCTCAGCGACAAGTGCTACATCAGCCAACAAGTCGAGCCCGGCGAGCCGGTCATCGTGGTCGGCATCGCCGAGGACATCACCGAAAAGAAGCAGCTGGAACTGGAGCTGCACCGCCTGGCTACCACCGACGTGCTGACCCAGAGCAGCAACCGCCGGCATTTCTTCGAGTGCGCCAACCAGGCGTTCGACAGCGCCTGCGCCCAAGGCACACCACTGGCCTTCCTGTTGCTGGACATCGATGATTTCAAGGACATCAACGACTCCTACGGCCATCTGGAGGGCGATCAGGTGTTGCGGCGTATCGCCGAGAGCGGTCGAGGGGTATTGCGTCGTGGCGACCTGTTCGGGCGCATTGGCGGCGAAGAATTCGCCGCAGTGCTGCCCGGTTGTGCGCCGGAAATGGCGATACAAGTGGCAGAGCGGCTGGGCAAGGAGATCCAGGCGTTGAGTTTCAGCTATGAGGGCCGGGAATTCACCGTGACCGTCAGCCAGGGCCTGGCCAGCCTGCGCGAAGACGACTCGACCCTGGACAACCTGTTCGCCCGGGCCGATGCCGCTATGTACGACGCCAAGCGCCAAGGCAAGAATCGCGTGGTCGTGGGCTAGAAAACACCATAGATCAAATGTGGGAGCGGGCTTGCCCGCGAAAGCGGTGGGTCAGCCAACACATCCGTCACTGAAAGATAGCTTTCGCGAGCAAGCCCGCTCCCACACGTGAGTCTCGTCACCCTCTAGGCTTTACGCACGCGGGTCAGCTCCGACAAGCCCATCTTGAGCAGCCGTGCCGTCTTGCTGCGGGCCAGTTCCTCCAACCCTTCATGCTCGGTCAACCGTGCCATCTGCGCCGCCAGGTTCATCACCAGCGCATCCCGTGAATACACGCCGCCTTCCAGTGAATAGATCGCCGCGATCAACTGGCGCAACTCCAACGGCAAACGCCAACGCGCACGCAGCGCCGAACCATAAGCTGCACCGAATTCGTGGAGGGACTCGCCAATCGCTTCGTCATCCAGTTCACCACCACCCTGGCGCCAGTCTTCCAGGCAACGTAACAGCGCCAGGTCACCCAACCGGTGCAGGATACCCGCGCTGTAGCAGCGCTCCTGGTCCAGCTCCAGCAGGCGCGCCAAGCGACGGGCGTAGTCGGCGGTGTCCTGGGACAACTGCCAATAGCGCTCGGCGTAGGCCACCAGCGCCGGATCGCCCAGCACCACGTTGTGCTTGAGGGCCAGACCCAGGATCAGGTTCATGCTCTGCCCGGCGGCCAGCTTGTGCAGCGCGGTCGGCAGGGTCTGCACCGGCGTACCGTGATGGCCGGCGCTGTTGGCGGCAGCGATCAGCACGGCAGTGATTTGCGGGTCCATGCGCACCTGTTCTTCCAGGTGCTTGAGGTCCAGGCCCTCAGGCGCGAGGCTGTGTTGCACGGCGGCCTTCACGTCAACCCACAGCGGTGCGCCATCCGACGCTTCGCGACGACGTTCCAGAAACACCGGCAACGTCATGCCGGGCGCCAACGGTGGAATCTCGCAATACACCGTTTCGCCTTCATTGAGCAGCAGGTCCTGCAGGCGCTGGGTGAGGCCTTCCATGTTCAGGGGCTTGGTCAGGTACGCCGTGGGCGCCAGGGGCAAGGCTTCCCGCACGCTGGCGCTGTCATTGCGAGTGCTCAACAGAATGAACGGCAGCGAGCGGTGTTTTTGACGCACGCTGCGCAGCAGGCTCAGGCCATCGATGCCCGGTAGCTCCCAATCCGCCAGGATCAGGTCGTAGGTTTTGTCGCGCAACAGCGTGGCCGCTTGCTGTCCATCGGCACACACATCCAGCCGTGCGTCACAGCGCACGTTCAACAACACTTGCTTGAGCAGATCCCGCGACCAAGGGTCCGCCTCGGCAATCAACACACGGGGTACAGCGGGTAAATCAACAGCAGTCATGCAGCACGCTCCATCGGCAATGCTTGCACCTTAGTCAATCGAGCCGCCCACGTACAATGAACCGCGCCTGAATATGGGGAAACCGGCATAAAAAACCCGCCGAAGCGGGTTTTTTCGTCAAACAGTGCAGCGTCCGCTTACAGCTCGGAGAAGCACTCTTCGATGATTGCCAAGCCTTTGTCCAATTGCTCGTCCGGCGAGGTCAGCGGTACCAGTACGCGCAATACGTTGCCGTAGGTGCCGCAGGACAGCAGGATCAGGCCCTTGTCACGCGCCTTGGCCACCACGGCAGCCACGGCGGCGGCGTTCGGCTTGTGGCTGTCGCCGTCTTCAAACAGCTCGAGCGCGATCATCGCGCCCAAGGCACGCACTTCGCCGATCACCGGGTACTTGGCCTGGATAGCTTTCAGACCGGTTACCAGGCGCTCGCCGACAGCCTTGCAGCGGTCCAGCAGGTGCTCTTCTTCGAACACTTCCATCACGGCCAGGGCCGCGGCGCAAGCGATCGGGCTACCCGCGTAGGTGCCGCCCAGGCCGCCTGGCGCGATGGCGTCCATGTATTCGGCCTTGCCGCACACACCCGCCAGCGGGAAGCCACCCGCGATGGACTTGGCGAAAGTGGTCAGGTCGGCGGCAACACCCATCTGCTCCATCGCAAAGAACGTACCGGTACGGCCGGCACCGGTTTGCACTTCGTCGGCGATCAGCAGGATGCCGTGCTTGTCGCACAGTTCACGCAGGCGCTTCATGAAGGCTTTCGGCGCGACGTAGAAACCGCCTTCGCCCTGGACCGGCTCGATGATGATGGCAGCGATATCGCGCGGCTCGGCATCGTTCTTGAAGATGCGTTCGATGCTGGCGATCGAATCGTCGATGCTCACACCGTGCAGTTCGTTCGGGTACAGCGCACGGAAGATGCCGCCTGGCATCAGGCCCATGCCGGCCGAGTAAGGCACGACTTTACCGGTCAGGCCCAGGGTCATCATGGTGCGGCCGTGGTAAGCGCCGGTGAACGCGATCACGCCGGCACGGCCAGTGGCGGCACGAGCGATTTTCACGGCGTTCTCAACGGCTTCGGAACCGGTGGTGACCAGCAGGGTTTTCTTGGCGAAATCACCTGGCACCTTGGCGTTCACTTTTTCGCACAGTTCCACGTAAGGCTCGTAGGCCAGAACCTGGAAGCAAGTGTGAGTCAGCTTGTTCAGTTGCTCGGTCACGGCCGCGATGATTTTCGGGTGCACGTGGCCGGTGTTCAGCACGGCGATACCACCGGCGAAGTCGATGAACTCGCGACCTTCAACGTCGGTCACGGTGGCGTTCTTCGCGGATTCGGCGAAGATCGGGTGAATCTGGCCAACACCGCGTGGTACAGCGGCTTCGCGGCGTTTCATCAGGGATGCGTTGGTCTTGCTCATAAAGTCCTCATTCGCCACTCATCGGGTGGCGTGGTCCAAGGAATACGTGGCGGGGAGGCAACTACGGCAGCATGCGATGATCGACTGCCACAGCTTTCCCGGCCACTACGAATTACGGGGTGAAACACGCAAAGGGTCAGCGCTCTCGTGCCCTCTGCGTTTGCTGCAATGCCTTGCCGGACGTTAGATGCCCAGGCAGAGGTATTTGATTTCCAGGTAGTCCTCGATCCCGTACTTGGAGCCTTCACGGCCCAGGCCCGAAGCCTTGATGCCGCCGAACGGCGCCACTTCGTTGGAGATCAACCCGGTGTTGACGCCGACCATGCCGTACTCCAGGGCTTCGGCCACGCGGAACACACGGCCCAGGTCGCGGGCGTAGAAGTAGGAAGCCAGGCCGAACTCGGTGTCGTTGGACATCGCGATCACTTCAGCTTCGTCTTTGAAGCGGAACAGCGGCGCCAATGGGCCAAAGGTTTCTTCCTTGGCGACGGCGGCGTCTTTCGGCACGTTGGTGAGGATGGTCGGCTCGAAGAAGTTGCCTTCCATCACCTTGCCACCGGCCAGCAGCGTGGCGCCTTTTTTCAGGGCGTCGGCAATGTGTTCCTGCACCTTGGCCACGGCTTTTTCATCGATCAGCGGGCCAGTGGTGGTGCCTTCTTCCAGACCGTTGCCAATCTTCAGCTTGGTCACGGCCACCTTGAGTTTTTCCGCGAACGCGTCGTACACCGAATCCTGGATGTACAGGCGGTTGGCGCAGACGCAGGTCTGGCCGTTGTTGCGGTACTTGGAGATGATCGCGCCTTCGACGGCCTTATCCAGGTCAGCGTCGTCGAACACGATGAATGGCGCGTTACCGCCCAGTTCCAGGGAGACTTTCTTGATGTCCTTGGCGCATTCAGCCATCAGCTGGCGACCGATTTCGGTGGAGCCGGTGAAGGACAATTTACGCACGATCGGGTTGCTGGTCAGCTCGCCGCCGATGTCGCCGGCGCTGCCGGTGACCACGCTCAGCACGCCTTTCGGGATACCGGCACGGTGTGCCAGTTCAACCAGGGCCAGGGCCGAGAACGGGGTTTGCGAGGCGGGCTTGATCACCATGGTGCAGCCAGCGGCCAGGGCCGGGCCGGCTTTACGGGTGATCATCGCGGCCGGGAAGTTCCACGGAGTGATGGCTGCGGTCACGCCGATAGGCTGCTTGATCACAATCAGGCGCTTGTCGGGTTGGTGGCCGGGGATCACGTCGCCGTAGATGCGCTTGGCCTCTTCGGCGAACCACTCGATAAAGGACGCGGCGTAGACGATTTCGCCCTTGGCTTCGGCCAGCGGCTTGCCTTGTTCGAGCGTCATCAGGCGACCGAGGTCTTCCTGGTTTTCGATCAGCAGTTCGAACCAACGGCGCAGCTTGTTGGCGCGCTCCTTGGCAGTCAGTGCACGCCAGGCCGGCAGGGCCTTGTCGGCGGCTTCGATCGCGCGGCGGGTTTCAGCGGCGCCCATCTTCGGCACAGTACCGAGAATTTCGCCCGTGGCCGGGTTGTTGACCTTGATGGTCTGACCATTGTCCGCATCGACCCAAGCGCCATCGATAAAGGCTTGCTGGCGGAACAACTGGGCATCTTTAAGCTGCATGTCGGCTTTCCTTAACAGCACCGCGCGCACGCGGAGCGAATTAGAGTTGTTGAAAGGCGCCTTGTGGGCTGCCGTCAGGGAAATCAGCCCCAGCGCGCAAGAGGAATGAAGAGCGCACGGGAGACAGAGCGTTTGAAATCTCAAACGAATCCTAGGATCAATGGGGGTACAGGGCAATAGTCTGTTCGAAAAAAAGAACGAAAACCGCGTATTTCGCCCACCTTTCGGATCAAGCGTACAAACGACGACACCCCCGGCGCCTTTCGGGCGACGGGGGTGTCGGGGGAGCGGTGGCTGTTTAGGATTGGAACGATTTGAGGATGGTCAACAAGCTGGTCAGGTTGTCGGCTACGCCGCCCTGGGCAACTTTTTCGGTGGCTGCGGCGCCAGCGGTGGTGTCGACGCTGTAGATCTGCATCACGCCTTGGTTGGTGGCGGCCTGGGCCAGGGTGTTTTGCTGCTGCTGGGCCGAAACCGAGTTCTGGAACAGGATCGCCGTGGCCTGGCCCATGGATTGGTAAATCGTGCTCATGGCCATCGCTGGCGACTCGGCAACGACCTTGACGTTGGTCTGGGTGACGGCATCGGTGATTTGCGGGCTGACTGTGCTCATGGGTGGAACTCCTGGTTTGAGAAAGAACAACATCCGTTATCGCTCAGTGCTTAAGCCTGGAAGGACTTGAGCACGGTCAACAGGCTGGTGAGGTTATCCGACACGCCGCCTTGGGCGACTTTTTCGGTAGCCGCCGCACCGGCCGTGGTATCGACGCTGTAGATCTGCATCACGCCCTGGTTGGTAGCCGCCTGGGCCAGGGTATTTTGTTGCTGTTGGGCTGACACAGCGTTCTGGAACAGAATCGCCGTGGCCTGCGCCATCGATTGGTAGATGGTGCTCATCGCCATCGCTGGCGATTCGGCCACCACTTTGACGTTGGTCTGGGTGACCGCGTCGGTGATTTGGTCGTTTACAGTTGCCATGATCAATTTCCTTATTTAGTACACGGTGCATTCCGTGTTCATGAATGAACGTTGCGAATCAGGCGCTGTGAAGCGTGTGGGTTCAAGGTTTCGCAGCAGCGGCCAAGGCCGCTTCAATCTGCGTGATCAAACCCTGGATCAGTGCCTGCACTTCCTTGCGTTGCGCATCCCTGTCCGGGGAAGCGCCGTCCAACACTTGACGTATCGCAGCCTCACGTTGCTCCGCAGCAGCTGTGAGCGCTTGCTCATTGGCCTTCGACTGCTCAAGCACCTGGGTGGCGCGCTTGAGGGTCTCGTCAACGATGGCTTGGGGCGCTCCGGCGAAGACCTGCGGGTTACGCAGCATCGCTTCGAGCCGTTGGCGATCATCGCTGGATAGGACGGAGGGTTTGGGTAAGGGGGCCATTTCGGTCTCCTTGGGCAATGTAGGAATGGCGGCAGGCCCGCTAAAGCCGCACCTCCTTACCGTCCTCCCAGAAGCCCGCAAAGTAAAACCTCGGCGACGCATCACAGAACGTCGCAAGTTCTGCGGGCGTAATCGCGGAAGGCTGCCGATTGAAGATGGCGGGCGGTGGCGGAACCACGTTGGCAGCGTTGTAGAGGTTGCCTACCTCATAAGCGTTAGCCGCAAATTGTGAACAAAAGGAACTGCTGCCAATCGCTATCGATTCATTGATTCGATCCTCCAGGAAAGTGTTGGACTCCCAAGACTTGAACGCCGAAAGCATTGCGTTCCACATGCTATAACGACCATCAATTTCGCCACCGAGCTTGTCGAAATAGAACTGCTTAGCCGCCACAGCCGCCGCAAACCCCAGCTCAGTGTCACGACAGGAAAACACCATGGCGGTACGAGGTGGCTTTTCCAGGCTCACGTCAGTCAAGGTCAAGCCACTGCCAACGCTTTCGATCACCATGGTCTTGCTCACCGCAATCGCAGGGTGGACCACATTCAGATACGTCGTGTCCTGAGAGAACACTTTGGCTTTGACTAACTGACCGGCTTTGATAAATGCCCGAGTCGTACTGTCATCTTCTTGCTTCACCGAAAAAATAAGATCTCCAACGTCCATGATGTCGCTCCTCACTTAAGAAAAGTTGCTTTCAAGTTGCTGTTGCACCGTTGCGGAAGAACTCCGGAACGTCGTGCTCGTCTCAGGCTGCTGGCGCAGCCCGGTTGGCCAGGGTGTCGGCGTACTTGGCGATACTCTGGTCGATCTTGTCGATGGCCACGCTGGCGGCCTCGGCCTCCATCGCACCGGCGGCGGCGGCCACGGCGGCAGCGGCGCCCACCAGCAAGTCAGTAGCTAGCGCGCCCAGTGCGTCCTCGGCGGCGCCTTTCACATTCTCCTGGAGGATGTTCTCGGTCATTTTTTGCAGCAGCACGGCCTGGGCCGCCAACGCGATCTTGCTGACCCCATCGAAATACCCCGCGCCCGCTTGCGCCACCAACCCGGCCGCCTGGCTGATCATCATGTCGGCCGGCACCGCGATCTGCGCCGGTGCATAGGCAAAGTTCTGCGAGTTAGTGAACTGCACCGCCTGCACAATCTGACTGTTGAGGGCCGCCGTGCTGTCGGACGACGGCGTGCTCGCCTGCTTGAGCAGATGCTCGTTCATCCGCGCCATGATGGAGCGCGAAGCCGGCGCGGCAGGCGTTGGCGCAGGTGGATCGGCGGCGGGCGTTGCTTGCGGGGCGGCGGGTTTCTTTCGACTGAACCACGACATGATCGATCTCCCCAGGGCTCAGCCCTTCTCACCAATCTGCATGATCAGCGCCACCGCCTTGGAGATCACCGCATTGGAAATCTGGTTCATCGCCTGCTGGCTGTTGACCGCGTTCTGCAACGACAGGCCCGCCGCACTGCTGGCCACCTGGTAAAGCGACGCAATGGCCTGGGCCGGCGCCTCCGCCACCACCTTGACGTTGGTTTGGGTTACCGCGTCGGTGATCTGGCTGTTGACCTCTGTCATACATCTCTCCTTGATGGAATTCACCCGTCAGGGGTGGTGGCGTGACGTGCTCATAAACTAGAACGCCTCACGCCGACGTCTGTGAATGAAGTTCAGCGCAAGACGCTGCGCAGCAGTTGCACGCGCTTACGCACCAGCGGCAGCTTGACTTGAAGGGCGGCGGCGATTTGCGGGTACGGCAAGTCATCGACAAAACGCATCTCAAACAAGCGTTGCTGCGCAATCGGTAACTGCGCCACATGCGCCTCGACCTGTTCCAGGCGCTCATAACACTCCACCCGGTCCAGCACCGAGGCGCAGGGCGCGGCGAGCACGGCCAAGTGGTCGTGCTCAAGGTCGATCAGATGATCGAACAGCAACCCCTCGCGCTTGCTTCGCCGCAGGCTGTCGAGAAACACATGATCGAGCACCAGAAAAAGAAACCCCTGTGGGTCGCGAATACGCTCCGGCGAACGCCGAAAAAACAGCAGCGCCTTTATCGCCGTAGCCGATAACCACTCCTGGCCCTGATCCTGATTCCCCTTGGCACGCCGCAGTGCGCGACGCTTCAGCTCGCCCTGGACTGCGCGCCAACTCGCTTCAAACAAACGGTCATCAGCGACCCATTGATCCTTGAACTGAACAGTCATCCCCATCGCAAGCACTCCTGTGCATCCTTGATGAAGGGCCAGTTTGCGAGGCATCAACAGGGGCGCGCTGTTACCTGGGGAACACCGTGACGACTAATTCAAGGCAAATGCCTTGCGCCGCAAATGCTCAAGATCGTTGATCACCATCCGCTCCAGACTGCCGCTGATCAAACCGCTGCGGCGCCACAATTGCAGTTGGACATTGAGCTTGGGGCGACTGGTGTTGAGCATGGACGCCAACACACCCTGGCTGGCGGGCAGTGACACGCTGGGCAGGGCGAGGGCCAAGTCGATATCGCGCATATTGGCCAACAGGAACCGCGCCAGCCGCGACTCCAGCCGATGCAGGCACACCAATTCGAGCAATTCGATGGCATGCAGCAGACGCACCATCATCAGCATCAACAAGCGCCGCAGAAACACCGGCTCCTCAAACAGCAGCGCAAAATGCCGACGGCTCAGTTGCAGCAAGCGGGTCGGGCCGCTGGCAAAGGTCGAAGATTCACGGCCATGGTCCTTGATCAACGCCGTCTCACCCACCACCTGCCCGGCCCCCATACTGCCGATGATCTGTTCTCGACCGTCGGGGCCGTGGACCACCGAATAGATCCGCCCCTCCACCACCAGCGCAATGAACTCGAGGGTGTCGTCCTTGAAATAGAGCAGTTCACGATCATCCAGGGTGCGCTCCACCATATGAGTGGCGACGTAGCACAAGAGCGGCTCCGGTAAACCTCGAAATAAATCGGAGCGAGCAAGCAGGGTTTGTCTCAGCGGGAGATCGAGCATCACGGTTCCTTTGGAATGCATGCGTTCACCTGGCCAGGGGAAGAGAATTGCGGCGCGACCGCAGTACGGAAGCCACAAGAGCAAAGCAAACAAAGGGACGTACGGTACGATGAGTTGTGAAAGATAATGGCAAATAGCCGCTTTTCCCGGTAACGCAGCCTACTATCGCCAGTGAAAACGCCGGAATGGACGCATCTGGCCGACATGGGTATGATGTCGCCCGCACAAGCATCCGTAGCTCAGCTGGATAGAGTACTGCCCTCCGAAGGCAGGGGTCGTGGGTTCGAATCCCGCCGGGTGCACCATCTTCTTTCCCTTGTATTACAAGGGAATAGCACTCCTGACAGAAACCTGTCCTAGTTCTGAAAGTCGTTTTTTCCGCCTATTTGCCGCACTCGAACGTGGCGAACATGGTCGAAAGGGCTATCCAGCCCCGCGCAAACCTTCGAAACCCAATCCGACGCCCAAGCCTGGGCACGCGTCCGGAAATAAAACGCCTGGAAGCGCTCACACACCCTCCGCTGGCGACACGCATCGCTGCCCCCCTCACCGCCTCTGACCTTGCTCGATACCGTGGCGAGGTACAGGTTCGTGGGAAATTCCCTACAAACCCCTGAGAACGGCCCGACTCATCAATCGGATATTAGCCTGCACACTATCGCCTCTTAGCTCCATGGTAGTGGCAGGCGAACAATGATCTCACTGCGTATTCTGGTTTTAGAACAACAGGCTGTTCAGCGTAGTGCGGTGGTCTCGGCTTTACAGCAACTGGGAGTTGCTGAAGTCTTGCAGGCCAGCAGTGGCGAGCAGGCCTTGGCCTTGATGCAACGACAGGGCGGGATCGATATCGCCCTGTGTGATCTGGCGCATCATGGAATGGATTGCCTTGATTTTTTGAATTATGCAGGCCAGCTGTCAATTATCCAGGCGGTCATTCTTTATTGTGACTTCCAACCGCAGCTGCAGCGGGCGATTGAGCAAATGGTCTCGTTTTCGGGCCTTGAGCTGTTGGGTACCTTGAGTACACCCATAGAGGTAAAAGCGTTGCACGCGCTCTTGCAGCGCTACCAGCGCCGCGCTCCGGTCACGACGGCTTATCCGCTGGTGACGAGTACCCTGCCCGATGAGCAAGACCTTCGTCGCGGGCTCGCCCTGGGTGAGTTTCGTGCGTTTTTTCAGCCCAAATTCTTGTTGGCGAGCGGTCAAGTCGACGGGGCGGAAGTCTTGGCACGATGGCAGCACCCTTCAAAGGGGTTGCTGCTCCCCAAGGATTTTTTGGCGGCGGTGCTGGCGTACGATTTGATCGATGAGATGTTCAAGCAACTGCTCGTGCAGGGCCTGAGCCTGTTGGGCATGTTGCGTCGAGAGGGTCATTCGCTGGAACTGTCGTTTAACCTGCATGCCTCGCAATTGCTGGAGGCAGGGCTGATCGACCATATTCGTCGCGCATTGGGTCAGTATCAGCTGTCAGGTACGGACCTGACGTTTGAGCTGGCTGAGAACGAGTTGTTGGAGATCGGACCAAAAATCCAGGAAAGTTTGTTGCGGCTGCGGGTCATGGGTTGCGGCCTGTCGATCGATGACTTTGGCGTGGGGTTTTCCTCGCTCAAACAGCTCTGCCATTTGCCCTTCACGGAGATCAAACTCGACGGTGAGTTTGTTCGAAAGATTCAAGAGCCTGGCAGCCAAGCCGTTATCACCAGCACCATCGCGTTGGCCCGCTCATTAAACATGGCGCTGGTGATTGAAGGGGTCAGTGATCAGAAAGAATGTCAGGCGCTGATCAGGATGGGGTGCGAACAGGGGCAAGGTTTTTACTGTGCGCAGCCGATGTCGTCGCATGAACTGCTGTCGTGGCTCCAGGCGCCCTTCATGGCGGGCCAGAAAGATGACTAATGATCTTTAGTCCCAAGTAAATCAGTACCCGCGCAGTCTTGCACAAGCTCATATATGCTAACCACCGTAGATCGGTGCCAAGCGTTTTTGAGTATAGGGCTGCACTCTTTTCGACTCAGCGTCATCACTCCTATTACCCGAGGTTAACTATGCTTAAAGCCGTGATTGCGGATGATCACTCCTTCATTCTCTCGACTGTCAGAATGATCTTGAAGCAGGAAAACTATGAGGTTGTAGCGGAAGCGAAAGATGGCGCGACAGCAGTACAGTTGACGCGTGAGCACCAGCCTAACCTCGTTGTCTTGGACATTTCCATGCCGGGTGTCGACGGCCTGGATGCGCTCAACAGAATCACGGCATTGAAGTTGCCCATAAAGGTTCTTGTCCTGACGTCATTATCCGCCGAGTTTTTCGCCATGCGTTGTATGAAGGCCGGGGCAGCCGGCTACGTGTCGAAGTCCGATGAGCTGGATGAGTTGGTAAAAGCCATCAACGCCATCAAGTCGGGCTACACGTTTTTTCCTGACTTGACCGTTAATTCGGTACGTCGAGATGACGCGGAAAGCACGGAGCATGAGTTGATAAAAAAACTCTCCGATCGGGAGTTGGCGATCCTGCAACAGCTTGCCAAAGGCTTGAGCAACAAACAGATCGGTGACGATATGCTCCTGAGCAACAAGACCATCAGCACCTATAAGGCCCGACTGATCGAGAAGCTTAATGTGAGTTCGTTGGTGCACTTGTCTCAACTGGCTAAACGTAACAACCTGATCTGATGAGGCATTCACTGCGGTTGTGCCTTGCCGTGCTCTTGCTGCTGTCGTCGATATTCGGCGCCGTCTGGGCCGCCACCCCTGATGAGTCGGAGGTGGAAACCCTGCATCTGCTGGGGCGCTCTCGGGTAGGCGACTATCAAGTCGGGTTGGCCGAGTCCGATTGGAGTTGGTTACGCAATAAAGGCACGCTGTACCTTGGGGTGTCGTCACCGGATTACCCGCCTTTCGACTTAACCTCCAATGGCCGCGATTATGAAGGGCTGACCGCCGACTATGCGGGACTGTTGGCGGAGTTGCTGCACGTCCAGGTGCAGGTGCGTCGTTTCAACTCCCGGGCGGACGTGATTCGCGCCTTGAAAGAGGGTGAGGTTGACCTGCTGGGCACAGCCAATGGCTTTGAAAGGGCAGACCCCGATCTGGTCATGTCGGCGCCTTATGCAGACGATCAAGCAATGATCGTGACCCGCAGCAATGACGGGTCTCCATTGGTGGGGGACATGGCAGGAAAAAAGATTGCCATGCTCTATCACTATCTGCCGCCCGAGAGCGTCAGTAACGCCTACCCCGATGCAGACCTGCAATTGTACCCCTCAACATTGAGCGCAATCGGAGCGGTGGCGTTTGGTAAAGCAGACGCTTACCTGGGGGATGCGATCAGTGCCAACTACCTGATCGGCATGAATTACCTTAACAACGTCCATCTCACCGACTTTTCCCGGGCAGAGGGCGGCTACTTTGCCTTTGCCTTGTACGCCGCCAACACTCAGCTGCTGAACATCATCAATGTTGCGCTTGCAGCGATTCCGATTGGCGAGCGCATGGACATCCTGCGCCGCTGGGGCTCCTCTGAGATGAATATCCCAGGGCAGCACCGCCTGCATCTGACGGCCAAGGAACAGCGCTGGCTGGAACAACACCCTCGGGTCACGGTCGCGGCCATGGAGAACTTCCTGCCGCTCTCGTTTTTTGACAAAAACGGCGCGCTGCGAGGCGTCAGCGCAGACGTGCTGGCCAAGATCAGTTTGCGTACCGGTTTGAAATTCGATGCGATACGCGGCACCTCGATGGCGACGCAAATTCAGAACCTGCAGGCCGGCAAGGTGGATTTGCTGGCAGCCTTGGCACCCAGTACCGAGCGTGAAGGGCAAGTGCGCTTCACCCGACCTTATGTGTCGACGCCTTATGTGCTGATCAACCGTGGTGGCGAGAGTCCAGCGACCCTCGATGAGATGGCGGGCAAACGCCTGGCGATCATTCGTGGCATGTTCCTGACCGACTACATCCTCAGCAACTTTCCACGCATTCAGGTCGTGTATGCCGACAACGCCGCACAGGTCATGGCGATGGTGGCAAACGGCGAGGTCGAGGCTGGGGTCAACTCATTGTTGAGCGCGCGTTACATGATTTCGCGCCAGTACCGGAATCGCTTGCACGTCACCAGCACCGTGGGCATTGAACCGGCCCGATTTTCCCTCGTCACCAATCGCGGCGACCTGGAGCTTTACTCGATCCTGGACAAAGCGCTGCTGAGTATCTCACCTGAAGAAATGGCTGAAATCATCAGTCGCTGGCGCAGCGAAGTGGTGATCGATGACAATTTCTGGCTGCGCAATCGAGGCGCGATCATTCAGGGATTCGTTATCGCGGGCGTGCTGCTGTTGCTCGCCATCACCTGGATCGCTTATCTGCGTCGCTTGATTCATCGACGCAAAGTGGCCGAGCGCGCACTCAGCAACCAGCTCGAATTCAAGCGGGTGTTGATCGATGGCACACCGCACCCGATCTACGTCCGAGACCTTGAAGGACGCATGGTGGTCTGCAACACCAGCTACCTTGAGGTGTTTGGCCTGAGCCATGACGAGGTCGTGGGTAAACGCATCACAGAAGGCGCATTCGTTAACAATGCGCCGGCAGCGGCCTACGAGGCTGAGTATCTGCAAGTCTTGAGGGCCGGGGTTCCACAAATCCAGGACCGTGAACTGCTGCTCGATGGCCGCGTGCTGAGGATCTATCACTGGATGCTGCCTTACAAAGACAGCGAAGGGAAAGTCAGCGGCATCATTGCCGGCTGGATCGACATCAGTGAGCGTGAGCGCCTGATGGACATGGTCCAAGATGCCAACCGGGCGAAAACCACGTTCCTGGCGACCATGAGTCATGAAATCCGCACGCCATTGAATGCCGTGATTGGCATGCTCGAAATCGCCCTGAAAAAATCGGAACAGGGGGTGCTTGATCGTTTTGCGATTGAGGTCGCCTCGGGCGCCGCCCACGGTCTGCTGGACCTGATCGGGGATATTCTGGACATCGCCAGAATCGAGTCGGGCAAATTATCGCTGACGCCTGGCCGAGCCAACCTGGGCGAACTGGTCCGGTCCGTGGCACGGATCTTTGATGGCCTGGCCGAACAGAAAAACCTGAGGCTACAGCTGGAGATTGATGAGCGCGCCAATTGCGACGTATCGATCGACCCGTTGCGTTTCAAGCAAGTGGTTTCCAACCTGGTCAGCAATGCGATCAAGTTCACCTCCGAAGGCGAGGTGCACCTGCAGCTCGAAGTGCTCTCGGACACCCCGGGTGAACCCTTGTCGATCCGCCTGTTGGTTACCGACACCGGCCAGGGCATTTCCGCCGAAGACCAGCAGCGCCTGTTCAGCCCCTTCACTCAGGCCAGCAACAATAACCAGTCGGGCCGCAGTGGCTCGGGCTTGGGACTAACGATCAGCCGCACACTCTGCGACATGATGGGTGGGCAGCTACGGCTGAGTAGCGTGCTGGGAGAAGGCACGCAGATCGAAGTGTTGCTGCAGGTGACTGTGCTTGAGCCGCTACCGGCTGAAGAGCCCTCGGAGGTGGAAGAGTCGCAACAACGGGCACTGAACATACTGGTGGTCGACGACTACCCCGCCAACCGCTCGCTGCTGTCCAAGCAGTTGGGTTATCTGGGCCACGAGATGGTCGAGGCACAAGACGGCGCCCATGGTCTGCGCGCCTGGCGCAAACAGGCTTTTGACGTGGTTATCACTGACTGCAATATGCCGATCATGAACGGCTATGCCTTGGCGCGGGCCATTCGTGCCGAGGAAGACGAGCGTGGTTTGGGGCGCTGCCTGATCATCGGTTTTACCGCCAACGCACAGCCCGATGAAAAGGCCCGTTGCCTGGAAGCGGGAATGGACGACTGCCTGTTCAAGCCCATCAGCCTGAAGCTGCTCAAGCAGCGCCTGGATCAGTTCGAGTCGGGGACCGTGCAACCACTGACAGATCAGGCAGATCAACCGGACTCTGCGGACGATGGCGAAATCAACTTTGCCTCGTTGGAAAAGCTGGTCCGCGGTGATCCTGTGGCGATGAAGGTCTTGATGAACGATCTGACACTCAGCAATCAGGAGGATATGGACCAACTCGCCGACTACGATCTCCAGCAGGATTGGCAGCGGTTGGCGGATCTGGCACACAAGGTCAAAGGGGGCGCACGCATTATCAAGGCCCACCGGTTGATCCGGGCTTGTGAGCAACTGGAGTCTGCCTGTGACGAAATAAACGATGAACCGACCCTCAGGCAGGCCAGCGCTTCCCTAAGACAAGAGATGTCAGCGTTGTCGACAGCGTTGAAGCACTACACCGAGACGCTTGAGGCTCGTTGAATCGCAGAGCAAGGTTTCCCCTGATGCCAAACTCGCCAAGGGCCATGACCCGGTCGGTTATCGCTACCTCTGGTAAGCAGTTGCTCCCCCTTTGCCCAGCATTTGCTGGGTTTTTTTTGCCTGGTGCTGATCAGCCCTACAGACGCTAGGAAATTTCGTACACGACTTGAGGCCGTTGCCTAGGTTGTTCTTTGAACAGGGAACGCAAGATGAGGGACATCATTTCTCGTGGATGAGCCCAATGCTTACTACTCCTTTGCGCGTTATTGTCCTTGAAGATCATTCGTTTCAGCGCGCCATTGCCGTTGCCATGTTGCAGCAGCTGGGTTGCACGGACGTGTTCCAGGCCGCCGACGGGGCAGAAGCACTGGCGGTTCTGAATGAGGTCGGCCCGGTCGATATCGCCTTGTGTGATTTGCAAATGGATGGCATGGATGGCCTGGCATTTCTACAGGCTGTCGGGCATGCGGGCCTGGTGCGTTCGGTGATTATCAGCAGTTCGATTTCCTCTGATTTGCGCCGCACGGTGCGCCAAATCATTTCCCTGTTGAATCTTGAGTTGCTCGGGGACATCGGTAAACCGCTGCACTACGAAACACTGGAGCGTTTGCTAAAAAAGCATTCCAGTGTGCCGCCTACCGCAACGTTGGCTGAGCTACCCGAAATATTTCCGGATGAGACGCGTGTGTGCGAGGCCCTGAGGGCGCGGGAGCTATGTGCGTTCTTTCAACCGAAATTTAACCTGGTGACTGGGGAAACCATCGGCGTTGAGGTGTTGGCGCGTTGGCCACAAGCATCCGGCGCGGTGTTGCCACCGGCGTCGTTCATGCCTGTCCTGGAGCGCTGTGATCTGTTGGATGAGCTTCTGCTTCAGCAACTGCATCAGAGCCTCGCGCTGCAAAAACGCTTGAAGGCACTCGGGCACGACCTCAATTTTGCCTTCAATCTGCACGCGGCCCAATTGTCCAACGGCACGCTCGCGTCACAGGTTCGCCAGTTGCTGACCGAATATGGCGCGCGCGGCTCAAGCCTGACGTTTGAGTTGACCGAAAGTGGCCTGCTCGAAGCCCCAGAGGCCAGCCTGGAGTGTCTGTTTCGTTTGCGCATGATGGGTTGCAGGTTATCGATCGATGACTTCGGGACAGGTTTTTCTTCCCTCCAGCGTCTGTTCCAGTTGCCTTTTAATGAAATCAAACTGGATGCCGGGTTCGTCCAGGCACTAGCGCATGAGCCCCGTTGCCAGGCGGTGGTGAGCAGCACGCTGGCGCTGGGTGAAACCCTGGGGATGTCTGTCGTTGTGGAGGGCATCGAGACCGATGAGCAGCGCGAGCACCTGCGGAGTATGGGCTGTATCCAGGGGCAAGGTTATTGGTACGCCCAACCCATGAGTGGCGATGACCTCGTCCAGTCGCTCGATAGCACCCAAATACGTAGCCAGCGCGCATGATCAACAAAGCCCTGCGAATCCTCATCGCGGATCAACACCTCGATCAGATGCTGCGTATCGAAAATCTGCTCAATGGTTTTGGTTACTACCGTGTCGCTCCGCTGCGCTCCTTTGATGAACTGGAATCGCTGACCAACAGCCCTTGCGGATCATTTGATTTGCTCATCGTCAACAAAGCCCTGGCGTTGCCTTGCGGCGTTGACCTGCACGCATTCTGTCGAGCGCGACCGCACATTCGCCATGTGCTGTTTTACGAAAGCCCAGACGTCTCGCTTGAATTCGCACTGGCCGCTGCGACGCCGCCTGCTCGCGTGTCAATCGCCAACCCGCCAGACGCCCGTTCGCTGGGTGCCCTGATGAACATGATTGATCCCCCCTCTCAGTGGGCCAACCTGAAGTTCCTGCCATGGCTGAGCGCTTCGAGTCGAGCGTCACCCATCTGAGAGATACCCAATGAGCCGTCAGTAAGACGCGGTGCATTGCCAGTGGGCAATGCGCTTGTGGATGCCTATTGCCTCGCGCTTTTGAGCGACGAGGGCTTCGAGCATGACTGTGTTTAGACCGTTTGGAGAATGTAATGAATAGAACCGTTATCTGGTCCGCGCTGCTTACCGCGACGTTGTTCGTCAGCGCCTGTGCCAGCACCCCACCGCCGGATGAACAGGTTTCCCTGGCAAGAAATGCCCTGAGTCGAGCGGTATCGGCGGGTGCGACTGAGTACGCCCCGCTGCAAATGAAGACAGCCCAGGACAAGACCGTTCTGATGGAGCGCGCACTCGGCGAGAAAAACTTTGCACAGGCCAAGGGCCTTGCTGAGCAGATCGAAGTCGACTCGGCACTGGCTGAGCGCATGGCCCGCACCGAGAAGTCGCAAAAAGAGCTGCAAGCGGCCCAGCACGGTATTCAGGTCCTCAAGCAAGAAATGCTGCGGGCCCCCGATGCGGCGGTGAAGCCCGTCTCGACACTGTCCAACTGAGGAGTTTGCCATGCGTTTTTCTTTGTTGTTTCCGAGCGTTTGCGCCGTTGCGTTGGTACTGACGGGGTGTGCTGCCACACCCGAAAACCCACAATTGATTGAGGCGCGCACGCTGTTTTCTGCGCTTCAGAGCAAACCTGAGTCGAGTACGCTCGCCGCGCTGGATACCCAGGATGCCTTTAAGGCGTTGGGTAAGGCGGACCTGCTGTCCATACAGAACCGCCGCGACCCGCAAATCGATCAGTACGCGTACATCGCCAAGCAGAAAATCGCCCTGGCTGAACAGACGATTCTGGGGCGTAAGGCCGAAGCCGGCCTGAGCACCATCGACGTGCAGCGCACTCAGGTGCAGCTGGATGTGCGAACCCAGCAGCTCAAAGCCCTGCAGTCGATGAAAGCCCAGCAGACTCCCCGTGGCGAGGTGATCACCTTCGGTGATGTGTTGTTCGATACCGGTAAGGCCAGCCTCAAACCGGGCAACCAACACAATGTCCAGCAACTGGCCGACTTCTTGATCAACAACCCCGAGCGCAAGGTGCGTATTGAAGGGTTCACCGACAGCGTCGGCGCGGATGCCTTCAACCAGCGCCTGTCCGAACGCCGCGCGCAAAGCGTTGCCTTTGCGCTGGAACGCTTGGGTGTCGACATGAGCCGCATGATGACCCAGGGCTACGGCAAGGAATACCCAGTGGCCGACGATACGAGCGCGCAATCGCGCCAGTTGAATCGTCGTGTCGAGGTGATCATTTCCAACGGTTCTGAGGTGGTTGAAGGCCGCGGATAACGTTGTCAGGCACCGTTTGGCTAACTAAAGGGCTGCTGCCTTTCCTATAAGACGCAAGAGATAAAAAAGAATGAAAATGCTGAAAGCTGTTCCTGTGTTGCTGCTTGCAACTTCTGCCATCCATACGTCGCTGGCGGTAGCTGCATCGGCCGAGGATGAGGGCTACTACGGGGTCGCACGCGTGATCAGTGCCGAGCGCAAAGCCCGCAATATGGACTCCAGTGCACGTCCTGGCATTGGTGCGTTTGTGTCTGGCGATGACAGTCAAAAGGATGTGACTGGGTCTGTGGGGGTGGGTTACAAATTTGGTAATGGTTGGCGGGTAGAGGGTGAGGTTTCGCTGCCTCAAAAAGATACCTTCACCAGTGGCTCGACCACTTTTCCCACCAGCCTCAATAACCACCACATTGACTCGCAGCGTGTGATGCTCAATGCCTACCGCGACTTTCGCGTTGCGGACAAGGTATCCATTTATGGTTCCGCCGGGCTGGGCCTTGCCCGTCTCGAATCGAAAGGCTGGCAGGGCAATGAGTCTCGCCAGTACGGCTCCGCGACTCAAACCAACCTGGCGTGGTCGCTGGGTGCGGGCGTTGTCTATGACGTCACCGAGCGCTTGAGCGTAGACCTTGGCTATCGCTACATTGATATGGGCGATACCGAAAGCGGTTGGAACAACTTCCCCAACGCTCGCGGTCTGCAGGACGAGAAAATGAAGGCCAACCTGGTCTCCAGCGAATTCGTGCTGGGTGCTCGCTGGGCGTTCTAATCAACAGGGCGGGGCCAGATCGGCCCCGCCCACTTGTATCACGGTCACTGACTTCTTTTTTATTTTCGTCGATCAACTCCTTGTTGGATCAAGGCTCTTGAAGAGGGCGCCAGGGTCATCCTTGGGAGTGGCGCAGATGTTCGATTTTTTGCGTGGGATCACGATTCTATGAAATTCTTTGTGCGTACTTTTTATCTGCTCGTTCCACTGCTTTTTGCTGCCCCCAGTCTGCACGCAGCCGAGGCTCACTGGACTTACGATGGCGATCACGGCCCCACACACTGGGGGGAGTTTGGCAGCGAGCTGTGCACGCAGGGCGCCCAACAGTCTCCAATCAATATCGAAACAAAAGAAGTTCGACCGCTCAAAGACCATGCCTCTGACTTGAAAATCAACTACGGTACGTCGCCAGTCAAACTCATCAACAATGGCCATACCCTGCAAGGTAACGTAACCGATCAGGAAACCGTGGTTTTCAAGAACGATGAATATCGCTTAGTGCAATTTCACTTTCATACGCCCAGTGAACATCAGGTTAACCACAAGCCTTACCCCATGGAGATGCATTTAGTAAACCAGGACAAGGACGGCCGCTTACTCGTCATTGGACTTCTGATCAAAGAAGGCAAGAAGAATAAAGAACTCGCAACGTTGTGGAGCCAGCTTCCTGAAACTAAAGACGCGCAGGTGAACCTGAATGCCCAGGACGCGCCAAATCTCGGCGCGCTGGTTCCTTCGACAGGCCATCATGTGTTTTACAAAGGCTCACTGACCACCCCTCCCTGCACAGAAGGTGTTCAATGGGTAGTGTTTGAGCAGCCCATCGAGCTATCAAGGGCTCAAATCCACACGTTCCAAAAATTGCTGCCCGACAATCATCGCCCCCCACAGCCTGCTCATGAACGAGAGGTGGACGAGGACTAACTGCTTAATGAAAAAGCCCCAGGCCGAAAGACCTGGGGCTTTTTATGAGCGGCCAATCAAGGCTTTTGCAGCGCCTCCAAGAGTCTCGGCAAGTCCTCCTCCGGAAAACGCTGATGCAAGGCCAGTAACTTCTCATCCGCCGCCCTGGCCTCCCCCGACGCGCGCAGATTCACAATCTCCTGCAACCCCTCTTCCAGCGACGGCAACGCCATCGATGTCCGCTTGCTCATCTTCGCGACGGGCGCATCCGCCAGGGAGCCGGCGATTTCGGCTTGAGCCGGCGCACTTTCAGCGTGGGGGGCGACAGCCAAGCGGGCCATGGGCGCAGAGACCGAGAATGCCTGCGGCGCCGGATGGGGAGCTTGTTCATGGAGCGCGGTAAAAGTGGCTGTGGATATCTCCGGCTGCGGCACAGGAGCGCGCATTACCACACCGATCATCAGCGCCACACCTGCGACGGTGGCGAATGCCATTTGCCAGCGCGGGCGTTGGTAGGCTTGCAACCAGCGTTGCCACAGGCTCGGTTGGGGCACCGGGGCTTCGCGGCGGGCGGTGTTGAGGATGAAGGCGTCGAGGGATGCGGGCGGCTCGCCCGTACTGTGTTGACGCAAATGCTGGACCAGCATGTCGTCAGAATCGGGAGTGTGTCGAGGGTCGATCATACGGGTATCTCCTCGGCCAGCAGGCGGCGCAGTTTCTGCTGGGCGTAGCGCAAGCGGCTTTTTACGGTTTCCAACGGGACGCCGGTGAGGGCGGCGATTTGCGGCACGTCGAGGTCGCCGTGCAGACGCAGCAGGAAGACTTCGCGTTGGTCTTCGGGTAGGCCTTGCAACGCGGTATCAAGACGTGCCTGGTCGCGGCTCAGGCTCAGTTGCTGCTCGGGGCTGGCGCTGTCGTCGGCCTGGGCGTGCAGTTGTTCATCGTAGCTATCGTGCAACGGGTTATGGATGCCGTGCTTGCGCCAGTAATCGATCAAGCGGTTGCGGGCGATCTGGAACAACCACGTACGAAAACTCGCTCGGCCCTGTGGCTGGGTACTGCTGCGGATCAGGCTGAGCCAGGTCTCCTGGTAAATTTCCTCGGCCAATTCGGCCTTGTTGCTCAGGGACACGAGGAATCGATACAGCCCTTGGCGGTGCCGTGCGTACAAGGCTTCGAACGCAGCACCGTCACCGGTTCGGTAGCGGGCCAACAGCGATTCATCGCTGGGTGATGCGTCTGGAACGGCCATGTCGTAGGCGAACTCCTTCTTCCTGCCGAGGCAGGGCTAAGTGTGGGAGGGGCTTGCCCCCGATGGCAGGGTGTCAGTCAGCTCATCTGTAACAGAATCACCACTATCGGGGGCAAGCCCCCTCCCACATTTGATCATTGTCGTGGTCGATATCAGTGTTTGAGGCTTTGGGCCAATTCCACCAGTTGCACGAACTCATTGCGCAACCCGAAGGGGTCATCACCCCGGGCCGAGCGGGCCAGTGCGGCGGTGTCCTGCAAGGTCATGTTGCCAGTGTAGCGGCCATCACCCTTGAGCTGTTGGGCGAAGGCGGCGACGGCTGCCGAGAAGCGCAGATCGCCGCTGGCTTTAGTGGACACGTTGCCGATGGGCCGCTCGATCAGTTGGCTATCACCGCCCACAGCTGTCTTATAGCGCACCCGCAGCATGGCCAATTCATTGGATTGACTCTCAGCCGCTGGCGCAGCAGCGTAACGCAACGGTTCCAACCACCCTTTCTCGCCCTTCGGTACGATTTCATACAGCGCGGTTACGGTATGCCCTGCGCCAATTTCGCCTGCATCCACCTTGTCATTGTTGAAATCCTCACGCTTCAGGGCGCGGTTTTCATAGCCGAGCAGCCGGTACTCGCTGACCTGGGCCGGGTTGAATTCCACTTGCAGCTTCACATCCCTCGCCACCACCGCCAGGGTTGAGCTGAGCTGATCCACCAATACTTTGCGTGCTTCGCGCAGGTTGTCGATATAGGCGTAGTTACCGTCGCCTGCGTCGGCCAGTTGTTCCATCAGGTGTTCGTTGTAGTTATCCACACCAAAACCAAGAGTGGTGAGCGAGACTCCGCTTTTACGCTGTTCGACCGCCATCTGCTTGAGGCTGTCGAAGTCGCTGACGCCCACATTGAAGTCGCCGTCGGTGGCCAGCAGGATGCGGTTGATGCCCTTGTCGATAAAGCCTTCGCGGGCCATCTGGTAGGCCATCTCGATGCCGGAGGCGCCTGCGGTGGAGCCACCGGCAGTGAGCTGGTCGATGGCATTGCGGATCTTCACCTTGTCGCGTCCGGCAGTCGGTTTGAGCACCACACGGGACTCACCGGCGTAGACCACCAGAGACACGCGGTCCTGCTCGCGTAGCTGATCGACCAATAATTTCAGGGTGCTTTTCACCAATGGCAACCCTTCGCGACGGTCCATGGAGCCAGACACATCCACCAGAAACACCAGGTTGGCCGGCGCCAGCTGCGCCACGGCACGGTCGGACGCCTTGATGCCGATACGCAGTAGCTTCGTGCGCGGGTTCCACGGGGTGGCGGCGACTTCAGTGGTCACGCCAAAGGGCGAGCCATCGGTGGGCAGCGCATAGTCATAGGGGAAGTAATTGACCATTTCCTCCAATCGCACCGCGCCTTCAGGCGGCAGGCGACCCTGGTTGAGGAAACGTCGTACGTTGGCATAGCTGCCGGTGTCGACGTCCACGCTGAAGGTGGAGACCGGTGTTTCAGCGACACGATGCACCGGGTTTTCCGGCAGGTTTTCGTATTGCTCGCGGGGTTCGCTGCGATAGTCCATCGTCGCCGATGCCTGCACCATCAAGCGTGCGGTCATCGGCGCAGGCGCCATCGCGTGTTTCACCAAAGCCCCTTGGACCGGTTCGCTTTCCAACACAGAAACCGGCCCCGACTCAACCGGCTCTGGGGACGACGGTACTCCGCATCCGACCAGCGCCACCAGCACGGTAACGGCAAAGCCTTGGGCAGCAGGACGCAAGAAAAGCAGAGGACGGGACATGGGCTGAACCTCGTGAATGAATGATCCGTTCACATGCTCAGACGCAAGTTATCAACGATTCGGGTTAACCCTTTGTTTGGCCGTAGACGTTCTGGCCATTGAACGGCGTGACCGCTTCAGAGGTGGCAGCCTGCCGAGCCGGGACTCGGCAGGCTTCAAGCGATTCAACTCACTTGCTTTCTTTTGCCACGGTGCCCAAGGACGCATCCTTGACCAGATAACGGCCTTCCACATCGCTCAGCACTTTGAGGCTGTTACGCGCGATGGCGAAGCCTACTTCGACTTCCTGCTTGAGGTACACCACCTCACCCGCCTTGACGTTGATCGGCATGTCTGCCCAGTTTTCGGCCTTGGAGCTGATCACGTGTTGGCCCGGCGTCACGAAGAAATAGATGTACTGGTTGCCGCGGTTGTAACCCATCTCCGAGTCCGCTTCCTTGTCATCCAGAAACACGTTGAAGCGCACCATCATCCCGACGTTGCTAGGGCGAACGACATACACCAGGCCTTTATCGGCGACGGCAGCCTTGGGCAGCGAATAATTCGCCACATCCGCCTGCATCTTCTCGACCGATGGTGTCGAGGAACAACCAAACAGTGTGGCCAGGGACAGCACAACAGCAGCTTTACAGAACAGCTTGATCATTTGCTTCTTCCTTGTGGGTTGCGGTGACGCGCCTCCAGGGTGCCGGTGACAACCGACGCAGGACCCTTGAGGGGTTCAGTCACCGCCAGTGTGTCGGCAGAAGAAGGGAAGACATGAGGCATTACGCCATCATTGCGATGTGTTGCGAGTTTTCGCCGGAGGAGAGGTTATAAGAGCCGCACCACAAGAGTAGTGAGCGGGCTTGCCCCGCGCTGGGGGGCGAAGCCGCCCCAATACGACCGCCGCGTTGTGTCAGATAAAACGTGATAGCAGGTTTTAG